>VGOW01000012.1 GCA_016875735.1 Chloroflexota bacterium
GCGGCTGATGTTCGCCGCAGGCTTGGCTTACCTGTGGGTCATTTACTTGGGCGCCATCGCGCACGCAGACGATTGGGTGCCGGTCATTCATCGGAGTCATCGCTGTGATCTGAGCCTGTTCCAATTAGGTCTGCGGCTGTTGGAGTATCTGCTCAACCATGATCAACCTATCCCAAGTTCATTCGCGCTTGAACCAGAAACTGTCCGGTAGTGAATCCAAAAAAAGAAAAGCCACTTGCCTTCAGAGCAAATGGCTTCACATTACGATGTTACGGGGAACAATAGGCTTTTTCGGAAATGGCAATTTTACGGCGCAGGCGACGGCAATGCCGTCGCCCTCAGCCCGCGCCCTCCGGCGGCAGGCCGACGAGGATTTCTCCGTTCTCCACTTTAACCGGGTAGGCGGGAATATCAACGATAGCCGGAAACGACAGCACTCCGCCGGTGCGCACATCGAAGCGCGCGCCGTGGCGCGGACACTCGATCTCGTGCCCGTTCACCAATTCGCCCTCGGCCACCGGGCCGTCGTCGTGCGAGCACACATCGGCAATGGCGTACAGCGTTCCGGCAATGTTGAACACAGCAATCGCCGCGCCGTCAATCTCCACAATGCGCCGCTCGCCCTTGCTCAAATCGGCGGGGCCAATGGCAACATATTCGGCAGTGGCGGGGTCAATCTTTTTATACGTGATCATTTTTCGTCTCTCCGCAGCAACCACGGATTTCGCTGATTACTTCTTCGGAAATAACAATTTTGCGGCGCGGGCGACGGCATTGCCGCCGCCTACTCGTTATTTCCGATAGAGTCTATTGCAAATCATCTCCGTGTCATCCGTGAAATCTGTGGTTCCTTTGCTCAATTATCAGCGTCCGTGATTCCGTAGGCCCCGGCCTTCAACACTTTGAGCGACAACAGCGCACACTTGAGCCGCGTAGGGCCCAATTCGATGCCGAGCAGTTCGAGAATCTGCTCCTTGCCGATCTGCTTGATCTCGTCGAGCGACTTGCCGAGTATCTCTTCGGTGAGCATGGAGGCCGAGGCCTGCGAGATGGCGCAGCCCTTGCCGGAAAAGGCCGCTTCCTTCACCCGATCGTTTTCGTCGAGCCGGATGTCGATGCGGATTCGATCTCCGCACAACGGGTTGTCGTCTTCGTAGGAAATATCCGCCGGTTCCAGTTTTCCGTAATTGCGCGGGTGCTTGTAGTGATCGAGAATGACCTCTCGATACATGTCGTCCATAAATTTTCCTCTGCCTCAAGCAAACAGTTTCTTCACTTCATACAGCCCGTCAACGAGCCGATCCACTTCTGCCTGTGTGTTGTAAAGATAAAAACTGGCCCGCGCGGTGGCGGGCAATCCAAAGCGCTCGTGCAGAGGCATGGCGCAGTGATGACCGGCGCGCACGGCGATGCCGCGCGTGTCGAGGATTTGGGCGATGTCGTGCGGATGCACTCCGTCGAGGGTGAAGGCCGCCACCCCGCCCTTCCGTTCGGCGCGCGGGCCATACACCTTCACGCCCGGAACTTCTTCGAGCCGATCTAATGCATAAGCAATGATCTCGCGCTCGTGCCCGCTCACCGCGCCCATCCCCGCCGACACGAGATAATCAATCGCCGCGCCAAAGCCCACCGCTTCGGCAATGGCCGGGGTGCCGGCCTCGAACTTGTGCGGCAGATCGTTGACTCGAAACTCGGTGAGCGTCACACGGCGGATCATATCGCCGCCGCCGAGAAAGGGCGGCATGGCTTCGAGCAGTTCCTTCCGCCCCCACAGCACGCCGATGCCGGTGGGGCCGCACATCTTGTGCGCCGAGAACGCCAGAAAGTCTGCGCCGAGCGATTGCGTATCCACCGGCAAATGCGGCACCGACTGCGCGCCGTCCACGAGCACCAGCGCCCGCACCGCGTGCGCCTTCTCGGCGATCTGCGCCACCGGGTTGATTGTGCCCAGCACATTGGACATGTGCGTGAGGCAAACGATCTTCGGCCCCATCTCCAGTATCGACTCGAAGCGGGAAAGATTCAGTTCGCCGTCGTCGGTGACGGGGATGACCACGAGGCGGGCGTTCTTTTCGGCGGCCAGCATTTGCCATGGGACGATGTTGGAGTGATGCTCCATTTCGGTGATGACGATGACATCGCCGGCTTTGATGTTGGCCCGGCCCCAGCTGTAAGCCACGAGGTTGATCGATTCGGTGGTGTTGCGGGTGTAAACAATTTCCTGCGCCGACTTGGCGTTGATGAATTTGGCGATGCGCTCGCGCGCGCCTTCGTACAGCGCGGTGGCCTCTTCGGCCAGCGTGTGCACGCCGCGATGAATGTTGGCGTTGGAGAGGCGATAGTAGTTGTTCATCGCCTCGATGACGGCGGCGGGCTTTTGCGAGGTCGCCGTCGAATCGAGATAGACGAGCGGGACGCCCGGCTTGATTTCACGAGCCAGCACGGGGAAGTCGGCGCGAAGATTGGAGAGGTCGAGTGAGTCGGTCATGTCAAAAGTCCATCACGGGCGCGTCGGCTTGAGATCGAATCGCGGTTCCATTCCGATATTGCGTCGCTGCAAACTTGAGCGCGTTGAGCGCGAGGGTGGCGCAACGGTGTCGGCTGCCCATCACGTCAGCGCCCATCTCGGCGGCGAGAGAGTCTCCATCCATTCGCATGAGATCAGCCAATGACTTGCCGATGATCTGCTCGACGGTGATGGACGCCGCCGATTGGCTGATGGTGCAACCCCGGCCCTCGAAGGAGGCCGTCTCGATTCGCCCGCCCGTGATTCTGAGGCACACCGTCACCACGTCGCCGCAGACGGGGTTGCGCCCGCTGGCAACCGAATCGGGATTGGGCATGGCCCCGAAGTTGCGCGGGTGATCGAAGTGATCGAGGATGAGATCGATGGCCTCTTGCCGGGTGGGCACGGCTCATTCACCCGAACCGGATTCGCTCATCTTGCGCTCGATGTCTTTTTTGAGCCGGGCCACCACGCCGGGAAACGGGATGCGCTGCATGATCGGGTCGAAGAATCCATCGACGACGAGTTTCTCGGCTTCGGGGCGGGGCATCCCGCGCGACATGAGATAGAAGATGTGCTCCTGTTCTAATTGGCCCACCGTTGCCCCGTGCGTGCAACGGACATCGTCGGCCATAATTTCGAGGCCGGGAATGGAATCGGCGCGGGCGGTTTTCGAGAGCACGAGGTTGCGGTTGGCTTGATAGCCGTCGGTCTTCTGCGCGCCGGGCGCCACGTAGATCATACCCTGCCACACCGAGCGGCTTTGATCGCGCAGTGCGCCTTTGAACAACAGATCGCTGGTGGTGTGCGGCACGTTGTGATTCTGTTGAGTGTCGTGATCGAGGTGCTGATCCTTCTCGGCAAAGTAGAAGCCCGACATACGCGCCCACGAGTCTTCGCCGTCGAGATCGATCTCGGAGAAATTTTTGGTGACTCGCGAGCCGACGGCGTTGAACACCCAATCGAGTTTGGCGTTTTGGCCCACGCGCGCGCGCTCGTGAGTGATGTTCCACGCATTGAGACCGAGCGATTGCAGTTCGACGAATTTGAGGTTGGCGTTTTTGCCGACGATGAGTTCGACGATGCTGGCGTGCAGGGACTCTGTTTTCGAATCGGGCGAGGTGAGTTCGTGAACGTAGGTAACGGACGCGCCGTCGTCGAGCACGACGAGCAAACGGGTGAAATGACTCTTGCCGGGAACCGACACCACCGAGTGAAGCGGCAGAGTCACTTCGACTTTTTTCGGCACGTACAGAAAGACGCCGCCGTCCATCAAGGCTTCGGCCAGCGCGGCAAACCTGCCATCGGTGAGCGGCACGGCTTTGCCCATGAATCTTTTGACCAGCGACTCGTGCTTTGCGGCGGCAGTCTGAAAGTCGGTGAAGATCACCCCTTTGCGTTTGAGCGCCGGCGAGAGTGTGTTCGATTCGACGCGCCCGCCGTTGATGACGAGCTGGCCGCCCTGCGTTGTGCCCACCAGCGGTTTGAGGAGCGCGGCCGGCACGCGGCGCGATTTGGCTTTGCCGTTGAGCGCCGACAGTTCCACTTCGTTCCACTTGAACGGGCGAAGATCGGTGCGCCGCCACGCTTCATCGTTGAGCGTGGGCATGGGCGTGTTCGTGTAGAGCTGCCACGCCGCGAAACGCCGCTTCGTCAGCCACGCCGGGTCTTTCTTTGCCTTTGCCAGCGCCCTCACATCGTCAATGCTCAATCCGATTTCGGGAGGAGCGGCAGGTTCGGGTTTGCGTTTGGTTGTGATTACCACCCGTTGGTATTTGGGTGTTTCAATTGTTGCCAAGTCAGTCATATCAATCCATTGGGCAGGGGCAAGCCCCGCCCGCACATTTCCATTGTAGGGGCGACCTTCACGGTCGCCCAAATGCTTTACCCCACCGAGCCTTCCATTTGCAATTGCACCAGCCGGTTGAGTTCCACGGCGTATTCCATCGGCAGTTCTTTCACCAGCGGCTCGATGAAACCGGCCACCACCAGCCCGGCGGCCTGATCTTCGGGGATGCCGCGACTCATGAGATAGAAGAGCTGCTCCTCCCCGACTTTGGACACCGAGGCTTCGTGGCCGATGGTCACATCGTCTTCGTCAATTTCGATCACCGGATACGTGTCCGAGCGCGACTTGTCGTCAATCAACAGCGCATCGCACACCACATTCGATTTCGATCCGTGCGCGCCTTTGTACACTTTGAGCAGTCCGCGATACGATGAGCGCCCCCCGCCTTTGCTGATGGATTTAGAAGTGATGACCGACGAGGTGTTGGGAGCGCCGTGCACTACTTTGCCACCCGCGTCCAATTGCTGGCCCGCGCCAGCGAAAGCGATGGAGAGAATCTCCCCGTGCGCGCCGGGCTCCATCAAATACACCGCCGGGTACTTCATGGTCACCTTCGAGCCGAGATTGCCATCCACCCATTCCATCGTGGCATTCTCGTATGCGGCGGCGCGCTTGGTCACGAGGTTGTAAACGTTCGTTGACCAATTCTGAATCGTGGTGTAGCGACAGCGCCCGCCTTTTTTGATGATGATCTCGACGACGGCGCTGTGCAGAGAGTCGCTCGAATAGATCGGCGCAGTACAGCCTTCAACGTAATGGACATACGCGCCTTCATCGACAATGATGAGCGTGCGTTCGAACTGCCCCATATTCTTGGCGTTGATACGGAAGTAAGCCTGCAAAGGCATCTCCACGTGCACGCCTTTCGGCACATAGATAAACGAGCCGCCCGACCACACCGCGCTGTTGAGCGCGGCAAACTTGTTGTCGGTGGAAGGGATGATGGCGCCGAAGTATTCTTTGACCAGATCGGGGTGCTGCTTCAACCCATCGTCCATCGAGAGGAAGAGCACGCCCTTCTCTTCGAGGTCTTTGCGCACCGAGTGGTAGATCACTTCGGATTCGTACTGCGCGCCCACGCCGGAGAGGAACTTCTGCTCGGCTTCGGGAATGCCCAGTTTGTCGAACGTATTCTTGACTTCGGGCGACACATCGTCCCAAGACGTTGCGTTATCTTCCGATGGCTTGATGTAGTAGTAGATATCGTCGAAGTCAATCCCGCTGAGGTCGGCGCCCCATGCAGGCATGGGCTTCTTATAGAAGATGTCCAGGGCCTTGAGCCGAAAGTCGGTCATCCACTGCGGCTCGCCCTTCATCCTCGAAATTTCGGCGACGATCTCGTGATTGAGTCCCTTGCGCGCCTTGAAAACGTAGTTTTCTTCTTCGTGAAAACCGTATTGCTCGAGGTACCGGTCTTTGGTATCGAGGACTTCCTCTTGCGTCTTATCGGCCATTGGCGCCCTCCTCGTGTTTCTCGCGCACCCAATCGTAGCCGCGCTCTTCGAGATGCAAAGCCAGATCGGGGCCGCCGGTTTCGACGATGCGCCCGTCGAGCATGATATGAACGATCTGCGGTTTGATGTAATTCAGCAATCGCTGATAGTGGGTGATGACCAGCGTGCCCATCTTCGGGCCGGTGAGCGCGTTCACGCCTTCGGCCACGATGCGCAGGGCGTCAATGTCTAACCCGGAGTCGGTTTCATCGAGCACGGCAATTTCCGGTTCGAGAGTCGCCAACTGCAAAATTTCTGCGCGTTTCTTTTCGCCGCCGGAGAATCCTTCGTTGAGATAGCGCCCAGCAAAATCGTTGGGCACTTTCAGCAAATCCATTTTGCTCTTGAGCATTTTTCGGAATTCGGGGATGGAGATGCCTTTGTCGGCGGGGTTCTCGGCGCGGCGGCGGGCGTTGATGGCCGTGCGCAAAAAGTTGGCGACCGACACACCGGGGATGGCAACCGGATACTGAAAGGCAAGGAACAGTCCGAGCCGCGCGCGTTCGTCGGCTTCCAGTTCGAGCAGATCGATGCCCTTGAAAATGATCTGCCCGGCAGTCACTTCATACGATGGATGCCCCATCAGTGTGTACGCCAGCGTGCTCTTGCCGGTGCCATTCGGGCCCATCAGCGCGTGCACCTCGCCCTGCTTTACCAGCAAGCTCACGCCTTTGAGTATCGGTTTGTTTTCCACGCTCACATGGAGATTGCGAATTTCGAGAGCGGATGTCATTGTTTCTCCTGTATTTCGATAAGTGCCGCGATTATATCGCTCCACTCGCTCTCCGTCAATAAACAATATAATTATAGCAATTATTGACAGTGGCGACTCTCTCTGCTATACTTCCCGAACGATGTCTGCAACTCGCGAAGAAATACTGGGATACATCCGACGAAAGGGGACGGCCAGCGTGAGCGAACTAGCCGAGACCACCGGCGTCACGCCCGTTTCCATTCGTCACCATCTTTCCGCGTTGCAAGCCGACGGGCTGATCTCCTCCGCCGAGTCCCACTCCGGCGTGGGCCGCCCCAAACTGCTCTACTCGCTCACACAGGCCGCGCTCGAACGTTTCCCCACAAAATATCTGCGCCTCACCGACCGGCTGCTCGATGAAATGAAATCGGCGATGCCTGCCGAAATGATCGACCGAATGTTTGCCGCCATCGCGCAGGACATCGCCACCGATCACGCGTCGAAATTCGAGGGCAAACCGCTCGACGACAAACTTGGCCTGCTCGTCGAAGTATTGGGCGAAGAGGGTTTCATGGCCGCGTGGAACAAAGTCGGCGATGCTTACCACCTCACCGAATACAGCTGCCCGTATTTCGTTATCGGCCAGCGCCACCCCGAAGTGTGCACCATCGATCAAACATTGATCAGCAAAGTGCTCGACCGCCCGGTGGAAAAAACCACCTGCCTGCTCAACGGCGATCAGCGTTGCGTATTCATCATTCACCCCCAAACATCGTAGCGGCGATTCGCGAATCGCCCCCACCACAGGAAAGCCATGCCCGAAACCGAATCCCCCAACAAAGTTGTGTGGCAAGCCGACACCGACAACCCGGAGAAGTCCAACCTCGTGCGCGATGCCCTGCGCGAAGTGGTCGATCCCGAACTCGGCCTCAACGTCATCGAACTCGGCCTCATCCGCAATTTGGACATTCAACCGGATCGCGCGCACCTCACCATGATTCTCACCACGCCCTTCTGCCCCTACGGCCCCGCCCTGCTCGAAGAGACGCGCCGAAAAACTCAAGGCGCTGTCGGCGTCCCGGCGACGATTGAGATGGGAATGGAGTTGTGGAGCCCTGAAATGATGGAGGAAGGCGCGGGCGCGGATTGGGGACTCTTTTGATTGCAGATTTGAGAATGCAGATTGCAGATTGAAAAGACCTTCGGAGAGAGTCCGAAGGTTTTTTGTTTGAGTTACATGGATGGCTTATAATCGGGGGAGAGAAACTTCTCCGGGTCTTTCTCGAAACTGCGCTTGCAGCCCGGCCCGCAAAAGTAGTACGTCGTGCCTTTGTATTCGTAACTGCCAGCAGAGTCTTCTGCGGTGACAGTCATTCCGCACACCGGATCAACATAGGTTTGTTCGCTCGACGCGGCTTTCTGTTTGTCGTCCATAGGTTAGCCTCCTGTGCCCAAATTGTAGCATGACTGCCAAGAACAACGTCACTCGCTTTCTCGACTCGCGCCAGATCCCCTACCAAGTCTTCGAGCTCCCTGCCGAAAAGCATTCTGCCGAAGAGACTGCCGCCCTGCTCGGCGTGCCGCCGGAGATCGTTTACAAAACAATCGTCGTCGGTCGAGAGCGCAAAGGTAAACCCATCCTATGCATGGTTCCGGCCACTGCCGAAGTGAACTTGAAGACGCTCGCCCGATCTCTCGGCGAAAAGAAACTGCTTTTGCCCACCCAGCGCGAAGCCGAATCGCTCACCGGCTTGCAGGCCGGGGGCATCTCGCCGCTGGCTTTGCTCAACAAAGGGTTTCAGGTTTGCGTCGATCGCTCGGCAGAAGAACGCGAACGCATTCACATCAGCGGCGGGCAGAGGGGTCTGAATATCCGATTGGCGGTGAAAGATTTGGTGGCGGCGACAGGCGCAATATGGGTGGAGGCGAGGTGATGAAAAGCAGGCCGGCTCGGTCGGCGCCGACCGAGCCGGCCTTTGGAATCATTTCTCCAGCATCTGTTTGATTCGGTTGCACTGCTCTTCGAGCGACTTTTGCATTTGCTGTTTGATCATCGCCTCCGCCGGAGCAGGGTATGCGCCTGCGGGAACGTCCATCGAGATCGTCACCTTCGTGCCGCTCCCGGCTGGCTCGAACAGATAAACCGTTTCGACAGAATTGGGAACGCCCACCGTTTTGACTGCCCACTTTTTGTTCTGCTCCAGCGCCGATACTTGCATCTTCGACTCGATCTTGCGCCCCATCACTTCGGTGGTGTAAACGTAGGTCGAGCCAACGGCAACGGGGCCAGCGGGCGTCACCTTCGCGTCGGCAATACCGGCCTGCCACGCCTTGTGGTTTTCGACGGAGGTGACGTAATCGAAAATTTTATCGGCAGGTTGATTGATGGTGATGTTGAAAGAGATGGTTGGCATGGGTGGCCTCCTGTGTGAGGGTGAGTATATCGCCTCTCGGAGCTGTGGCGGCAGAATCGGCACCAATGGCCCACTGAATGATGGCGCTTGCTGTGAAAGCATGAGCCCATGAGATGAAAGTCTATTATTCTGAAGCGCATCGAGAACACAACCCGCCTTTCGAAGTCTTCGAGGGCGGCATTCAAGTGCCGGTGTTCGAATGCCCGGAGCGGATGGACCGCATTCTCGGCGCACTGCGGCACAGCGGTTGGGCCGACATCATGCCGCCCGAAGATGTCGGCCTCGATCCGATCCTCGCCGTGCACAACGCCGATTACATCGAATACCTCCGCACTGCATTCGACGATTGGCAGCGCGACGGCGGCGAACTCGGCGCCCGATACGCCAGCCCCGTCCTCATCCCGGCCGCGTTTCCGCCGCGCCGCTCGGCAGGCAAGCCGCGTTCCATCGGCGCGCGAGCCGGGTACTACACCATGGATTTGAGCGCACCCATCGTCGCCGGGACGTATCGGGCGGCAGTCGAATCGGCTCAGTGCGCGGTGTCGGCGGCGAAGGCGGTCGCTGCCGGGGAACGGGTCGCATACGCACTCTGCCGCCCGCCCGGTCATCATGCCGGGCGCGATTACTGCGGCGGCTATTGTTATCTCAACAACGCCAGCATCGCCGCGCGCTGGTTGTCACTCATTGGCAAAGTGGCCGTGCTCGACATCGACTATCATGCGGGCAACGGCACACAGGACATATTTTACGAATCGGCGGATGTGCTCACGATTTCGATTCACGCCAACCCCGCGACTCACTATCCCTCATTCATGGGATACGCCGACGAGATTGGCGAAGGGATCGGGCGGGGGCGGCACCGAAACTTCCCCCTGCCCTCTCACACCGGCGACGCCGATTACCTCCGCGCGTTCGGTGAAGCTCTTGAACTGATCCGAAACTTCTCTCCGCGCGCGCTCGTCGTCTCTGCCGGAATGGATATACACGTCGGAGACCCGCTCGGCGATTTCGACGTGACGACCGAAGGCATTGGCGAGATCGGGCGACGCATCGTCGCGCTGGGCTTGCCGACGGTTGTCGCGCAAGAAGGCGGGTACAACACCGACGCGCTCGGCGCAAACGTGGTATCGTTTCTGTCGGCTTTCGCCTAATCCTATGTTCGAGTCGCTGAAGAATTCTGAGCCCTACTGCATCTAATATCTCAAGTGGACCGAGCGGAAACACTGCAACTTCTTCAACTCTTTCACTCCGACGATGCCGCCGCCGTCGAGATGTTCGTGCGCGCCCATCAACAGGGGGTGTATCGACTCGCGCTGTCGGTTCTCGATGACTCGGCGGAGGCCGAAGAAGCGGCGCAGGATTCGCTGGTGGCGGCCATCAACGCCCTCGATACCTATCGCGGGGATTCGGCGTTCACGACTTGGCTGTATGCCATCACCTTGAACACGTGCCGCGGGCGGTTGCGAAAACACCGGAGCCGCGAGCGGTTGATGGAGACTCTGCGGAGCATTTTCCGGTTGGGAAATGAGACGGCCCCCCACCCGGAAGAGGCCGCCATTCGCAATGAGGCCGACGCCGCTGTGGCCCGCGCCGTCGCTTCTCTCGACGAGAAGCACCGTTTGCCCGTCATCCTTCGTTATTACAACGAACTGCCCGTGTCGGAGATCGCCAAATTGTTGGAGATCAGCGAAGGCACGGTGCATTCGCGGTTGTTCACGGCCCGCGAGCGGTTGCGGGCGATGTTGAAACCGGAGCATTTCATTCACACCCCACCGGGCAGAACAGACAACGCATGAGCAGGCTCAGTCACGAACAGGTTAAGTGGTTCTTGCACGTCTCAGCCGACAAACGCTTGAACCCCAAAGACCGCGCCGAGTTGGAAACGCACTTGGCCGAATGCGCCTCGTGCCGGGCCTATGCCGATGAGATCCACTGGCTCAACAAAGCCATTGCCCGGGCCCTCCGCTCCCGTTGGACGCCCAAACGGTCGCGGAAGGATTTTGCCGCCCGTGTGCGCAGCCGCATTCTGTGGGACGCGGAGCGGCAGTTCTTTTTGGGCTTCGCCCGAACGGGGGTGAAACTCGGTTCGTTGGTGATGGTGGCGGTGTTGGCAGTGGGGATGCTGCAAAGCGTGATGGCGCCATCTGCCAGAGTCAAATCATCGGCCAACGCGGCCATGGCCTCCATTCAATACTTGCCTCAGTTTGAGTATTCGCCGGAGAACGAATCATCCGTGCTGTTCACTTCTCCATCAGCCGAAAAAGACGGCTACCCCTTCCGCTTCGTTTCACCGAGCAGAATGGTGGTGACGCTGTATTGACGGCGATAGAGGCTCGGCGGGCGAACCCGCGAGGCCTTAACCGCATTCCCTGAGCGGCGCGGCGGCACACACAGTTTCTCGGCTCGCGATAGGGAGCGCGAGCAACGCGAAACCACTGGCCGCTCCGTGCGCGCCAAAGCAACCGGATTGGCTATCCGGGCTCCTGTCTGTGGCGCGCGCTTCCCGCAGTGGAAACAGAAATGGGAGGCCGCTCAGGGAGGTTCTCTCACCGATACGATTCGGCCTGCAAAGTAAACAGCCTCGCGTACGTTCCGCCCCGCGCCAGCAGCTCGGCATGACTGCCCTGCTCGGTGATGCGCCCCTCCTCGATCACGAATATCCGATCGGCCATGCGCACGGTTGAAAAACGGTGGCTGATGAGCACCGCCGTTTTGTCTGCCGTCAGTTCGCGGAACTGCTGAAAGACTCGCAGTTCATTCTCCGCGTCCAGCGCGGCGGTCGGCTCGTCGAGCACCAGCACTTCGCAATCGCGCATGAAGGCGCGGCCCAGCGCAATCTTCTGCCACTCGCCGCCCGACAGATCGCGCCCGCGAGAGAACCAGCGCCCGAGCACGGTTTCGTACCCGTCGGCCATCGCTTCGATGATCGGATGCGCCCCGCTCTTCTGCGCCGCGCACACGATGCGCGGGCGGTCATCCAGCGCCTCGATTTGCCCGAAGCCCACGTTCTCAGCCGCCGCCAAGTGGTAGCGCACAAAATCTTGAAAGATCACTCCGATGCGGCGGCGCAAATCGTTCAAATCGTATTCGCGCAAGTCCACGCCATCCAGCAATATCTGCCCTTCGGTCGGGTCATAGAGTCGGGTGAGCAATTTGATCAGCGTCGTCTTCCCCGCGCCGTTCAAGCCCACCAGCGCAATTTTTTCGCCGGGGCCGATGATCAAATTGACATGGCGCAGCGCAAATTCTTCGTGGCCTTCATATCGAAATGACACGTTGCGAAACTCGATGCCGCGCCGGATGCGCGTGGGCGCCGACACCGGTTGGGAGGCGGCCACCATCTTCGGCTTGAGGGCGAGAAAGGCAAACAAGTTCGACATGAACAACCCGTTCTCATACAGATCGCTCAGGCCGTAGAAGATGGCCTCGAACATGCCCTGACTCGAGCGAGCCACGCCGAGATACAGCGTCATGTCGCCGAGCGTAATCTCGCCGCCGACGGCCCGCCACACGATCCACGCATACGCCCCGTAGTACGAAAACGTCGCCAGCAACCCCCACCCCAACGAAGCCATGCTCCGCTTGCCGGCGATGGCTTGGTCTTCTTTGAGAAACTTCCAAAACAGATTGGCGTACCGTTTCAACAATGGCTCGCCCAAATTGAAGAGTTTGATCTCTTTCACCGAATCGTAATCGGTGAGCAAGTATTCGAGATACTGCAGCTTGCGAGCTTCGGACGCGCGCCACGACAGCACGCGAAAGTGGAGCTCGGCAAATTGGCTCTGGGCGATGAATGCCGGAAGGGTGGCGGCAAAAAGGATCACGGCCAGCCATGGGTTGAATCGCACCAGCAGCGCGGCAAACGATATGAGCGTGACCGCGTTCTGCGCCAAATAGAAACCGCCGTTGACGATCTGCAAACTGCGCCAGTCGGCCTCGCGCCGCGCGTTTTGCAGTTTGTCGTAATACTCGGCATTCTCGAAATGGGAGAGGTCGAGTTCGAGCGCCTTGCGGATAATTTGCGAATTGATGCCGAGATTGATGCGCGCGTGCAAAACGTGCTCGGCGAAACGCCGCGCCTGCCCGTTGGCCGCTTGCACGATCACCAGCGCTAATTCGATCAGCAGCCACGGCAGAACTGCGGACAACCCGGCTTGAGCGCCCGCGCCTGAACGGATTCCGTCCACCACCGCGTCGACGATCAACTTGCCCACCCATGCCTGCGCGGCGGGCAGTAACGCGCCGACGATGGAGCACACCGCCATCGCCGCCGCCGAGGCCGGGTGCGCGCCCCACACCAGCCCAAACGCCCGGCGCACATTGGCTATCGAGTCTTTTATTTTGGCCCACCGCTCGCTCATCTTCGCGGACTTTTGAGCAGGCGGCGCATCGCCGATAAACACCATTCGTTGCATAGTCAAGTCCTATCGTTCAGTGTCGCGGAGGGATGATAACACGTTGGCTACTCACTCGGCACTGCCCGAACGGGCGGCTGTATAACGTGTTTTATCAGCGCCCTATCCTTTGTAACCGATCTGCCGCAAGAAGCCTTTGCGCCAAGCGATGTCTTCGTCGCCTTCCACGCCCTTCGAGGCGAAGCCGTCCACCACGCCCATGATGCCGCGCCCCTGCTCCGTCTCGGCCACGATGACTTCCACGGGGTTGGCGGTGGCACAGTACAGTCGGCACACTTCGGGAATCAATTTGATCGCGTTCACCACGTTGATCGGATAGAAGCCCTCTCCGAGAAACACAATGAAACTGTGCCCCGCCGAAAGCGCCAGCGCATTCTTTTTCGCCAACTCGATCATCGCCGCGTCGGTGCCCGACCAACGCACGAGGCACTTGCCCGAGGCCTCGCAAAACGCCGCGCCAAACTTGATGCCCGGCACCGCCGACACCAACGTTTCGTGAATGTCTTCGACCGTTTTGATGAAATGCGATTGGCCGAGAATGAAGTTGATAGGTTCCGGTTTTTCGATTTTTACGATCTTGAGTTCCATGATTCCTCCTTCGGGCCGCCGACTCAACTCTTGCGCCGCAGCGCCAATTTGATTTCGTCCAGCACGCGCTGCTCGGCTTGAGTCACCGGCTCGCCTCCGCCCAAAAAGCCGCCTTCGCTGGAGGCCTTGGCCACCTTCTCAGCCAGAAACAGCACAAACTTTTTGTAATCCTCCAACTCTTGCGCGGTGGCCTTCGCGGCCACAATCATCACTGCGCGGCGCAGGTTGGCAATCACCACATCGATGAATTCGCCTCGAGGCGGTTTGTGTTCCGCCTCACTCGCCTCCGACGACTCGGCGGGGCGCTTCTCACCGGAGCCGGTGTCCCGCAAAATCGATTGGATCAACTCGCTCCCGGCAAACATCTCCGCCGACTCCGACATGCCTTTGGCGACCGCCAACACCTCGCGGATCATTCCGCCCGGCGCGGCGATCATCACCGCCGCCCCCGGCTCATGAAGCGTCTTTCGGATCAGTTCCCATTCTTCGGGTGTGAAGTCGTCTTTCGTCGTCATGCCATTATTTCTTCGCCAACATCACTTTCAATATCTCGCCATCGAAAGCGTCTTCGGCAGAGGCCGCGCCGGGCAGTTCGCCCGGAGCAAGATCGATGCACAGAGTCTCGCCAGTGATGTAGTCGGCGAAGGCGGTGACGGCCTCCCCCAGAGTCGGCGTGGCGGTGTAGCGAACGACGATCCGATCGGAGATGTCGAGTCCGGCAGACTTGCGCAAGTCTTGCACGCGGCGCACGAATTCGCGCGCCAGCCCCTCGCGCACGAGTTCGGGAGTGAGATCGGTTTTGAGCGCGGCGAGGTATCCGGCCTCTTCGGCCACCACGTAGCCGCCGCGCGCGTTCTGCCGCACTTCCACTTCGCCCGGCAGCACGCTGATCGATTCGCCATCCACATTCAACAGCACCGGCTGGCCGGAAAGGAGCGCGCGCCCCAACGCCGATTGATCGCTCGCCAACAATGCGGCTTTGATCTTCGGGAACTTCGCGCCGTGTTTCTGCCCCAACTGCTTGGGCAGTGGGTTGAGTGAATACGTCACCGCCTCTTCGGCGTGATCGAGCACACTGATCGTTTTGACGTTGAGCTCATCGGCCAGAAGTTCGGCGTAGGTTTTAATGGCGGCGGCTTCACCGGCGAGCGGCGCAGAGAAGGCGCACTCGGAGAGCGGCTGGCGCACTTTGCGATTGGCTTTGGCGCGGGCGGCGTGGCCGAGCGACGCGGCGCGCATGATCATGCGCATTTCATTCATTAATGTTTCGTCAATCTTCCACAACTGTGCGCCGGGCCAGTCGGCCAAATGCACGGAGGCCGGAGCATTCGCGTCCGCCGAGACGACGAGGTTACGATGCATCGCATCGGACATGAAAGGCATCGCCGGAGCAAGCAGTTTGCTCACGGTGACGAGGCACTCATGCAGGGTGGAATACGCGGCGCGATCCGACTCGGTCATCTCACCTTCCGATTTCCAGAAGCGGCGGCGGGATCGCCGGAGCCACCAATTGGACAGCGAGTCCACAAACCGTTCGATGGGCCGCGTCGCGTCGGTCACATCGTATCGCTCGTAGGCATCGGTCACATCGCGAACCAGTGTGTGAAGTTCGGAAAGGATCCACTTGTCGAGCGGAGTGAGGGCGCTCGTCGGCGGCTCGTGTCCCGGCTTCCAGTGGGCAAGGTTGGCATAGGTGACGAAGAATGAGTAGGTGTTCCACAGCGGCAGTATGAAGTTGCGCACCACTTCGCCCACGAGGTCAACCGAGAAGCGGCGCGAGTTGCCGGGCGGCGAGGCGGTGTAGAGATACCAGCGAAAGGCGTCGGCGCCGTTGGCGTTGAGCACGCTCCACGGATCGACGATGTTGCCTTTCGACTTCGACATTTTCTGCCCTTCGCCGTCGAGGATGTGGCCGAGGCAGATCACATTCTTGAACGACACGCTGTCGAACAGCAGTGTGGCGATGGCGTGCAGTGAGTAGAACCAGCCGCGAGTCTGATCGATGGCTTCGCAGATGTAATCGGCCGGGAATTGCTCCTCGAACATCTCTTTGTTCTCGAACGGGTAATGCCACTGGGCCACCGGCATCGCGCCCGAGTCGAACCACACGTCGATCAGTTCCGGCACACGGCTCATGGTTTTGCCGGTCTTCGGGTTGGGAAATGTGATCTCGTCCACGAAGGGGCGGTGCAAATCGAGATCAGAAAGGTCGCGCCCGGAGAGGCGGCTCAACTCGGCAATCGATCCGACACAGTATGGATCGCCGTCTTCGTCCACCCACACCGGCAACGGCGTGCCCCAATATCGCTCGCGCCCCAACGCCCAATCGACGTTGTTCTCCAGCCAGTTGCCAAAGCGGCCGTGCTTGATGTGATCGGGCACCCAGTTAATCGTGGCGTTGAGATCGTTGAGTTGTTTTTTGTGGCGCGTGGTCTCGATGTACCACGTGGAGCGGGCGTAATAGAGGAGCGGCGTGTGGCAGCGCCAACAGAAGGGGTAGGTGTGCAGATACGTGCCCGATTGGAAGAGCAGGCCACGATCGTTGAGATCGCGCGTGATCATCGGGTCGGCGTCTTTCACCCACATGCCGCGCCACGGTTTCACCGCGTCCACAAACTGGCCGCGCTCGTCCACCGTCATCAGCACCGGCAGGTCGTTGTCGTCCGCCATCTTCATGTCGTCCGCGCCGAAGGCTGGGGCTTGATGCACCACGCCCGTGCCGTCGCTGGTGGTGACGAAATCGCCGAGCACAACGTAATGGGCCTTGCCCTCGAAGGGCATGAACGAGTACAGCGGGTTGTATCGCTTGCCTTTGAGTTCTTTGCCTTTGTAATCGCCGACCACTTTGTATTGGCCTTCGCCCAACACTTTGTCGGCCAAGTCTTTGGCGAGGATCAGTTTTTCGGTCTGCCCATTCTCGCCGGTCTTGCGCTCCACTTTGAGGTACAGCACGTCGGGGTGAACGGCGAGGGCAACGTTGCCGGGCAGGGTCCACGGAGTCGTCGTCCACACGAGGAAGGATGTGCCCGGCTCATCTTTCAACGGGAAGCGGATGTACACCGAAGGGTCTTCGGTGTCTTCTTCATATCCGAGCGACACTTCGTGATCGGAGAGCGGCGTGCCACAGCGCGCGCAGTACGGCACAACCTTGAAGCCTTGATACAACAAGCCCTTATCCCAAAACTGGCGCAGTATCCACCACACCGACTCGATGTATTCGTTGGTGTATGTGACGTAGGCGGTTCTGAGATCAACCCAGAAGCCGATACGCTCCGTCATCCGCTCCCAATCTTGAATGTAATCGAAGGCCGACTTGCGGCACTTGGCGTTGAACTCGGCGATGCCGTATTTTTCGATCTGCTCTTTGCCGCTGAAGCCGAGCTGCTTTTCCACTTCGATTTCCACCGGCAAGCCGTGCGTGTCCCAGCCGCCGCGCCGCAAAACATATTTGCCGCGCATGGCTTGAAAGCGCGGGAACATATCTTTGAACGCCCGCGCCAACACATGATGCGACCCCGGCTTGCCGTTGGCTGTGGGCGGCCCTTCGTAGAACACGTAACGCTGGCCGCCTTTGCGGCTATCCATCGACTTCTGGAAAATGGCCTCGCGTTTCCAAAAGGCCAGCACATCGCCTTCGAGTTTTTGGATGTCGAGTTTTGGAGAAACTGGATTGAACATAGTCAGCCTTTAGCGATTAGCGTAAACAAAAACGCTCCCGCCCCAGATCAGGGACGAGAGCGCAAAACGAATCTCCCGCGGTGCCACCCTGGTTGCCGACCCCGGAAGGGACTCGGCCACTCAGATCAAGTGCATCACACTTGCGCGTTGATAACGGGGAGCGGCCCCGGCGGCAATTACTAATTACCGATCACTAATTACGGGTTATGTAAGTAATTAGTAAATAGTAACTTTCACCTCGCGGCTTCGGAGGGATTTTCGGCGCGGCGCAGAGGTTTGGCTTCCACCTTCCCAAACTCGCTGGCTCTGCATTGGCGCGCGTACTCGTCTCCATCATTGCCGTTGTGGGCGGCATTATGCCACAGAGAAGCGGGCGATGCAACGGGCAAGTTGGGCGTCGGGCGATCCGCACCTTACTCTGGCTCGGCGGCAACGGGCAACAACTTTCTTGCACAGCCAACGTGCCACACAATCACACTGGCCGCCGACAAACTCAGCGCGAACAGCGCGGCAAAGGTTAATTGAATGGGCGCGGAAGACGATGCGCTGATGGGATTCTTGGGATGAAGCACGAGTGGCGCGAAGCGCAAAACGATCAGCACAGCCGCCAATGTGGCCGCCAACGCCGCCCCGCGCAGGCGTTTCGACGGCAACCATCGGTTCGCAATCTGCACGATGATGAACACGGCCAATGCGCGAATCGACAACTGCATACGCGGCTCGTCGAGAAAGATGCCGTTCCAGTTAACGAGCTGCGAAGCAATGCTGGCCGGGACCGAAAGGATGAAGAAGCCCAACGCCACCCAGCCCACCGTGTCCATCCACTCGGCCACATCGTCGCGATTCGAGATCGCCAGCGCCAGCCCCAACGCTCCCGCCGCCAGCAAGCCGGCCATCGCCGTCCACGTCAATGCCGCGTGAACGTACACCGATTTGATCCCATCGCCCAACGCGCGCTCATCGGGCGCAAGCCACACGATGGCGGCAATGATGGCAGTGATAACAGCCAGCGCCGCGATGACCCCTCGCGTTGTCCCGAGTCCCCGCATCATGATTGCGCGTGCCCGGTCACAAAGTCGGCCACTTGTTGAAGATGATGAGCCAGCGCGTCGAGTCGGTAGCGCACAGCGAGATCGTATCGGGCCGGAGCCGCGCGCCCCGCGATTTGCAGTGCTTCCACAGCAGCACGAGTCTTTTCGACAGCGTCGGCCATCGGCTCAACAGATTCACTCGCGTTAGTCATCGGCGGCAGGCCGGGTCCGGGCGGCGGCGCGGGCGACTCTTCGGGAACGGGACGATAGGGCACATATGGCAATGGCTCATCGTGAGGCTCGGTCATTTTTTTGATCTCCTTTTTTTGCGGGCGCGAAGCCTTCGGCGCGACATCTCCCCCTCGCTTGCGGGGGGGCGTGCCGCCGCGATTGAGCAAACGATCGGTCACGTCTTCGCTGGCGGGCGAGGGCGCCACCGGCACTTTCGCTGTCTTCAACGAAGCACGTTTCATAGTTCAATCTCCTGCGCCAGAGCGCGGTATCCCTGCGCGCCGGGGCTGTCGGTGGCATAAGCCAAAATACTCTGCCCGATCAGCGGCGCTTCTTTGAGCCGCACGTTGGCATGAATGATCGTGTCGAACACTGGCACGGTCTGCCCAAACGTTTCGCGCGCCGCTTCCACCACTTCGCGGGCGTGCAGTGTGCGCAGGTCGGCCATCGTCAACACGATGCCGCGCACTTTGAGAGTGGTGTTGGCTCGCTTCTGAATTTTCCCGATCGTTCGCAAAAGTAAATCCACGCCTTTGAGGGCGAGGTAATCGGCTTGCAGAGGAATAACGACTTCGGCGGCGGCGGCCAGCGCGTTGGCGGTGAGGATACCGAGCGAGGGCGGGCAGTCGAGCAGAATATAATCGTAGCCGTCGGCGAAGCCGTTGAGCGAATCGCGCAACGCATAAATGCCGAGCGGCTCGCGGGTGAGATCGAGCTCGGCTTGCGAGAGTTCGATGCTCGCCGGGAGCAGATCGAGTCCGGCTTCAGTGGGCTGCAGCACGTCGGCCAGCGAAGCCTCCTCGCCTTTCATCGCCGCCATCATCGCCGAATAGATCGTGCGCGGCAATGCGTCGGCGTCGTGCCCCAATGCCAATGTAAGCGATGCCTGCGGATCGAGATCGACGGCCAGCACTCGCCGCCCGCGCTCGACCAACGCCGCGCCGAGATTCACGGTGGTGGTCGTCTTGCCCACCCCGCCTTTTTGATTCGCAATGGCAATCGTTCGAGTCATACTGGAAGTTTACACTCACAGCGCGATGATCGCAATCGCGCCAAGCTCGAATGAGTCGAAGTTGGCGCCGGTCAATCGCGTCATATCCGGCAAAGTATAAATTCCGACTTGCAATGAATAGTGGCCCGGCGGCAAATCGGTCAGGAGTGGCGCACGATGAATTTGCGCGAACGTGTCGCCGGCGTGCCAGTTCCATGCAGGCGCGTGCAGTCGGTCGCTCCCGGCGACGAAGTTCCCCTCGCTGTCGAGAACGTGAAGGAACAACTGCGCTTCGGGCGCATAATTGATCGGCGCGCGCGGGCCGAGCGCCGCCAGATCCAAAATTCGCCAGAAGGTGATCGTGGAGGCCGCCTCACCCGGCTTCGCCGCCGGAGTCAGAATCTTGAAGGCAATCAGCTCCACCGCGCCGCCGAAATTCGCGGGCGGCTCGACTCTTGTCAGCGACCCATCGGCCAGCCAATCGTTCAACGCTCTCTGCGGATTCCAAACCACTGTGTCGAAAAATGGACCAACATCCGTCTCACGGACGATATGCCGCACGGCGTCTCCCAATGGCAAGCGCTCGGCGAACACCGGATCGGGTTGAGTGTTCGCTGGAAGCACGAGCAGACTCGAATCGGTTGGGGGGAACACCATCGCCTCTCGCGCGTCGAACCAGCGCGCATCGAGATCGCCGCGCCGCACGCGCAGATCGTAATTGAGCGGATCGTGCGGCAAACCCGGAAACGGCGATGACACCGTGATCGAGCCGGTGTATTCGGCGCCCCGCAAATAATCCATTATGCCTTTGAAGTTGGAGAAGTATGCGGCGCGAGTCTCAACAGCGTTCGCCCACACTCCAAAATAATCGCGAAAAGTCATTGCCGCTGTTGCAACCACGAGGGTTGCGAATCCTCTCCACAGATATTCACCATTGAGAGCGCGGAGCGCACTGAGGGTTCTTTCGTTTTTTTCTCTGCGCTCTCTGCGGCGAAAATACATGGCGAGGCGATCAACGATCAACGCGGGCATTACGAGCAACACCGCCTGCGCGGTGATGGCGTGCAGCATCATGGTGAACGCGCCGACGGCCATGGCCGGGGCGAAGCTCGCGCCGAACCATAGAATCGGAAAGAGGCCTTCGGGCCTGCGCCAATGCCACACGCACCACACCGCCCCGCCGACAAATAACAGCGCCGTAATTGGATCCAACACCGGGCGGCCCGGAATGTTGTATACCACAAATGGATCGCCTTTGACGAACAGCGTGCCCAATGCTTCGCCGGCATTGTGAATCAGAGGTTCGATATTGCCGCTCATCGCCGAATCGATCGGGCCGGAGAGTGTGTCGGTGCGCCCCCATGCGGCAGGGTTGAGGAGGTGCGGCAGAGCGAGCGCCGTGCCGAATGTGAGCGCGGCGGCGAATTGCCAGAGTCGGTGGCGCGGGCCGAAGACGGCAAGGCAGAGGAGAAAGGCCGGGAGCGCGAGCCATGCGCCGCGCGAGGCTTCGTACGTCATCAGCGCACAGGCAAGCAAAATCGCAAATCCGATCCATGCCGCCGCTCGTCCCTTCAATCGATCTCGAAACAGCGCAATCCACATCAGCCACACTGCGCCAGTGAATAGCGTCGGGGCCGGGTTGCTGTTGAGCGCGAACCGGCTGGTCATCTGCGGCCAAAAACTTGCGGCCACCAGCGCCGCCCCGCCCAGCCCGACTCGATGATTGAATGCCGCGCTCGCCCACTTGTAAGTGACCAGCACGAGCACCACGCCCCAAAAAGCCTGATGCGCCCTCAATGCCCAATCGCTCTGCCCCGCAATCCACATCATCACCGACGCGCCGTATTTCGTGAACGGCTCATTGGCGTAACCGTAGGGCGCATCAATCGTGAATCCGGTATTGTTGGCGATCTGTTTGACGAAGAAACCGACCGAGCCTTCGTCGTGCGTCATTCCCGGCGGGACATCGTTGAGGGCGTGAAAGCGGAAGAAGAAAGCGAGGAGGAGAATCGGGATTAATAATGTGCGCCGGGCGTTTGCAGCCGTAGATTTTTCCTGCGCCGAATCTGCGTTCATCTGCGAAATCTGCGGATCAACCGGCGAGCACGTTTTCAACCCACTGCCCAAACTCTTGGCCTTCGCCTCTCGCAAGCCGCGCCAAAAATTCTGCGTTGCCTGCCGGGCCGAGAAGCGGTGAGTGGATGAGTCCGAGTGTGCGCAAGTCAATGCTGGCGGCGAAGGTCAGCGTGTCTGTTAACACTTTACGGTGTGTTTCGGGATCGCGGACAACGCCGTTCCTGCCTACGCGATCTTTGCCCGCCTCAAATTGCGGCTTGATGAGGGCGATGATTTCGCCATCGTCCGTCAGCCATTTCATGATCACTGGCAAAAGAGTTTTCAGCGAAATGAAAGAGGCATCTATCGTCGCCAAGCGCGCGCGCTCCGGCAACGACTCGATGTAGCGCGCGTTGCGGCCCTCCATCACCACCACTCGCGGATCGTTGCGCAACTTCCAATCGAGTATCCCTTCGCCCACGTCGATGGCATACACTTTCGCCGCGCCGTGTTGAAGCAGGCAATCGGTGAAACCGCCGGTGCTCGCGCCCACATCGGCGCAGGCCCAACCGGTCGGATCGACTCGAAAGTGATCGAGGGCCGCCAACAGTTTCTCGCCGCCCCGACTCACGAATCGGGGCCGGGCTTTGATCTCGATGGCGGCGTCCCCCGGCACCAATGTTCCGGGTTTGTCCACCAGCGCCCCGCCCACGATCACCTCGCCCGCCATGATCAATCGCCGCCCTTTCTCGCGCGAGTCGACCAGCCCGCGAGCCTCCAACAATAAATCCAATCGCATCCGATCCTTCTTCCGCACATCACGATTATAACCGCCGCCAACCGTTAATGGCTGATGGCTAATCGCTAATTGCGGATCGCTGAATGCTGAATGCTATAATCGCCCCATGCTTCTCGCCCTGCTAAAAACGATGCGCCCGCGCCAGTGGGCAAAGAACGCCGCCGTGTTCGTGACGTTGGTGTTCGATAGCAAACTGTTCGACCCGCTGTATCTTTCGCGAACGGCGATTGCTTTCGTGTTGTTGTGCTTGCTCGCCAGCGCCGTGTACATCGTCAACGACATCGCCGACATCGAGAAGGATCGACTGCATCCGAAGAAACGCTTTCGCCCGCTCGCGGCAGGCTCGCTCTCCAAAAACGTTGCCGTCGCCGCCGCCGCGCTGTTCCTTGTTGCCGCGCTCGGCGGCGGGTTTGCGCTCCACTTCAACTTTGGCATTTTGGCCGCGCTCTATCTCGTCGTCAACCTGCTTTACAGCTTTTGGCTGAAGAACGTAGTCATCGTCGATGTTCTGCTCGTCGCTTCAGGCTTCGTCATTCGCGTGGGCGCGGGCACGGTGCTGGTGGACGCCGTGCGCTTCTCGCCGTGGCTGTATGTTTGCACCACTCTGCTCTCGCTGTTCATTCTGCTCGGCAAGCGCCGTCACGAGATCAGCATTCTCAGCATCGAAGCCAACAACCATCGCCCGGTGCTGGCCAACTACAACCACGAACTGCTCGATCAAATGATCGGCATCGTCACCACGTGCGCCATCATCGCCTACTCCTTTTACACTTTCTCTGCCGAGAACCTTCCCGAGAATCATGCCATGATGCTTACCGTGCCGTTCGTGCTCTACGGCATCTTCCGCTACCTTTATCTCATTCACGTCCAGCGCGAAGGCGGCGCCCCCGACGAACTCCTCTTTCGAGATCGCCCTCTGCTCATCGCCGTTGCGCTGTGGGTGATCTCGGTCGTTGGCATCCTTTACTTCGGGCAATGATCGCCACCGCGCCCGGCAAGATCATCCTCGTCGGCGAGCACGCCGTTGTGTACGGCAGGCCAGCCATCGCCGTGCCGGTGTCGCAAGTGTCGGCGCGAGTCGCAATTGAAGATCATGCCAACGGATTGCTGATCCGTTCCCGCGATCTAAATCGAATCGATCGTTATTCCGATCTCGATCCGACTCACCCGCTCGCGGCCATCATCCGCCTCACCCTTTCGACTCTGGGGGAAGCCGCCGCCCCGAAGGCGATCCTCACCCTCGACTCGTCCATTCCCATTGCCTCGGGTCTGGGCAGTGGCGCGGCGGTGTCTACCGCCATCGTCCGCGCGCTGGCAAAATACTACGGACGCAATCTCGATCCGGCGGTCGTGTCATCGCTCGTGCACGAAGTGGAAAAGATTCATCACGGCACGCCGTCGGGCATCGACAATACCGTGATCGCCTTCGAGCGCCCGGTTTTCTTCTGCCGCCAGCCGCCGATCATCGAAACGCTCTCCGTTCCCCGCCCCTTCCGACTCGCCATCGGCAACACCGGCATCGCCAGCCCCACCAAAAATACGGTGGGGGATGTGCGCCGCGCATGGGAAGCAGACCGCGAAAAACACGAGTCGCTCTTCGATGCGTGCGGCATCATTGCGCGGCACGCACGGACGCTCATCGAAAGCGGCGAGACTCACCATCTCGGCCCATTGATGATCGACAATCATCGCCTCTTGCGTGAAATGGGCGTATCGTGCGCCGAACTCGATGCGCTCGTCGAGGCCGCGCTGAACGCCGGAGCATTGGGCGCGAAACTCAGCGGCGGGGGCCGCGGCGGCAACATGATCGCGTTGATCACCGATGAAACCGAAGCGCGGGTGAAAGAAAGCTTGCTGAACGCTGGCGCACCGGGAGTCATCGTCTCAGAAGTCAGTAGCCAGTGATCAGTGATCACTGACCGTTATCGCATCCGCTGATAACCAATTACCCCTCATGCTCATCTTCCTCAAACTCGGCGGCTCACTCATCACCGACAAGAATCAACCGCAAACCGTGCGCGCCGATGTGCTCGCCCGCCTCGCCAATGAGATCGCCGAGGCTCTCGCCGCCCGCCCCGATCTGCAACTGCTCATCGGGCACGGCTCCGGATCGTTCGGGCACAGCGAAGCGGCAAAGTATGGGACGAAGCTCGGCGTGCGCTCGCCCGAGCAGTGGCGGCAATACGCCGAAGTGGCGCACGTGGCTGCCAAACTCAATCGGCATGTGATGGACGCGCTCCGCGCGGCGGGCATCCCAGCCATCAATGCGTTGCCGTCGGCCTCGGTGGTGTGCCGCGACAGCGTTATCACTTCAATGGCCGTGACTCCGATCCGAGTCGCCATCGAAAACGGACTCGCGCCGGTGATCATGGGCGATGTGGCGGTGGATGAAATGCGCGGGGGAACGATCATCTCCACCGAAGACAGTTTCCGCTACCTCGCCGCATTTTTGCGCCCCGCCGCGATTCTGCTGGCGGGCATCGAGCGCGGCGTGCTCACCCGTTGGCCCGACGGCAAGTTGATTCCGTTGGTGGACTCGGCCAATATCGACTCGATCCGATCTGTCCTGCGCGGATCGCACGCGGCGGATGTGACCGGCGGCATGGAAAACAAAGTGCTGGAGATGCTGGCTCAAGCGCAAGCCATGCCGGGACTCTCGATTGAAATTTTTTCGGGGGTGGAGCCGGACGCGGTGAAGAAGAGGCTGCTGGGAGAAAACGGCGAGGGAACGGTTGTGCGGGCCTGAGCGCGGATCACTGCCCGGTGCTGAAGGCTTCGAGCGCGGGCAAGATCACATCGATCTTCGGGCGCAGAACCGCCGCGCCGCTCGGCGCGGTGAATGGCTCTACCATTGTCGAGTCGATCACCACGCGGGTGATCGCGTCGGTTGAAATCTGCGGCCCCGCACAGCCGAGCAATCCCACTTCATCCCAGCTCAAGTCGGTGCGCACCGAATAGTAAACCAACTGAGTGAGCGCAGGCAAAACCGGAATCACTTCCGGCGAGAAGAGTTTGTCGCGCACGGCCAGCATCACTTGTTGTTGGCGGCGCATCCGCCCAAAGTCGCTATCCTGATGCCGGGTGCGCGCATACATCAGCGCGGCGCGGCCATCCATGTGCACTTGCCCCGCCGGAATTTCCAGCACCAGCGTGCCGCCGAAGTCGTCGGGGTATTTCTCGTCGCGGATGGCTTTGGGTACGTCGATGTCGATGCCGCCAATCGTATCAACGGCGTTCTCGAATGCAGTGAAGTTCAGCACCACCGAGCGATCGATGCGCAGGCCAAACGCTTGCGAAATGGCAAAGGCTTGAAACGCCGGCCCGCCGCCGGGGTAGCCGTATTGCTGTCCCAGCGCATACGCAGTGTTGATCCGATTCTCGTGCAGTGGGTTGCCGTTGTATTCGGGAATCTGCACCCACAGATCGCGGGGGATGGAAAGGATTTGCGCGGTGCGGTCGCCAAAGTTCACGCCGGCCACCATCAGCGCGTCGGCGCGAGCGGCGCGGTCATAATTGCCGGAGCGGCCATCCATGCCGATGATCAGGATATTCATGCGCCCCGGCCCGTCGCACGATTCTGGAAAGGGCGCGGCCTCCGGCAGAATGGGGGTGGGGATCGGAGTCGGATCCACGGGGGCGGCATAGTATCCGGTGGGGCGAAGAGCGGGAGTGGGCGTATTGGTCGGCTCGCGAGGAGTCAAAGTCAGACTGAGATTGGTCAAAGCCTGACCCAACGACCACGGTGTGGGCGTTGAAGTGCCCGGCGGCGCCGTGCTGATGTCAACCGTTGCGGCAGAAGAGGGGATGCCGACGACGACGGTGGCCTGCGCGCCACCGCGCGCGGAGGCGCGAGAGATCAGTCCGAATCCAAAAGCAACAACGATGATGCCTGCGCCGATGCCGAGCACGAGGCCAAGTATGGCAAACGGCCCCAACGAGCGAGTTCGAATGCGTTTCGAGAAGCGCATCGGCGGGATTGTATCACAGCGGTTGAAAACAAAACCCTCCCGAAGATCGTTCGGGAGGGTGGAGGCGCAAACGACTCGGATGCGCGTTACTTGGCTGTGGCAGTCATGGCGATGATCTGCGCTTGGCGGGCCATATCGGTGGCGGCGGCGAGAATTCGCAAGGCCTCTTCGGGGTTGTGGAAGCCCATGCTGTTCTCGGCGGCTACGAAGTCCCAGCGCAGCTGCGCTTTGCGGTGCAGGGTGCGCGCTTCGTTGAGCAGAGTCTGATCGGCGTTGGAGTCGGCGGAGGCAGCTTTGATCGCCTCGATGGCGGCAACCAGCGCATCTTCGGTGGCGCTCATCGTGTCGGCCACTTGTTTCTGAATGATGCCCACGCGGTCGGTGACGTATTTCACGTCGGTGTGGCACGCGCCACAAGCCGCGTCGGGGTTGATAAGCGGACTCTTCACGTCGTGCGTGGAGAACTTGGCCGAGCCATCGCGGGTGTAGGGCATGTGGCAGTCGGCGCAGGCCACCCCGGCGTTATAGTGCGTGCTCCCGGCGGTGAACATCTCGTATTCGGGATGTTGCATTTTGATCATCGGGGTGAGGGCTTCGGGGTATTCCCAATCCTTGAAACCGGTCTCGTCGTAATAGGCGTCAATCTGATCGACGTTTGTGCCTTTGCTCCACGGGAAGGTCAGATACTTGCCTTCACCGGCGAAGTAGTATTCCACGTGGCAGTTGGCGCAAACGACGGTGCGCATTTCCTGCCGGGTAAACGTTGTCCAATCTTTGCCTTGCGCCTTCAACGCTTCGTCGAGCGCGGGGTTGGTGACGACGAGGCGCATAGTTTCGGCCTCGTGGCAGTTGGCGCAGCCGATGGGGTTGCTGATATGCTGGCTCAAGTCGGAGAACAAAGTCTTGTCGAATTCGACCATGCCCATACTTGTCCACAGGGCGGGGTTGTCGGAGCTCTTGCAGGAATAGCACGTGCCGGGCGTTTTTTCGTTGATGCGTTTGGTGGCGCGCACATCGGCCAATGCGTTCATGTGGCCGCGATCTTCGTTGTAGTCTTTGCTGAAAGCCATGCCCGCGAAGAGAATCGTCAAGCGAGGATCCTCCTCTAAGTGCGAAAACTGGTTGGAGCCGCCGTACGTCGAGCGAGTGTTATTGCCCTCGGTGAGTTTGAAGGTGGAATACTGGTTGGGGAAGTTGACGCCCCATTTGGATGAATCCGGCTCCATGGCTTGAATGACCGTGAGCGCCGGGATGCCGCGAACCTGCGCCGGTTGATTTTTCACGAAGACCAGCACTCCCGCCAGCGCCACTGCCAACACGATAATGACGGCTGTGAGTATCCACGTCGTGGTTGATTGTTTCATGTTTCTCCTCGCTTATTTGGTTTTGTCTTGATATGGCAATACCGACACGCCTCGCTGACCGTGCGCAATATCCCGATGGCACTCGAAGCAATAGCGTTCCGAATCCATCTGCCCATCGGCAACGCTGTCAACGGTGTTGATATGGCAACGAACACAATTCTCTTGAACGATCTCGCGCGTTGACTCTTTGGCGCGAATGGCGGACGGGATATTGCCCAGCGTAAAAGCCGAAACGTGATTGAAGCCGTTCTGCGCCTTGACTATGTATTTTGGTATTAAGTCGTGAGGGGTGTGGCAATCATTACAATTGGCCCAAAGTTTGTGCGGGCTGTGGAACCATCCCTCGTAAGCCGCATCCATCACGTGACAGTTGTTGCAGGTGGTCGGATCGTTGCCGAGATACACGGTGAAATCGCTGACATACATCAGCGTGCCGGCCACTATCACCAACGCAAGCACTCCAACGCCTATTTGAAGTTTCATTCCACTGCTCTCTCCCAAAATCAAACTCGATTAACCATTTATGAGACGGTGACAGTTTATCCATAATGTGGGTCTCTTGTCTGTGACAATTGTCACATGATCGGACACACAGACGTCACAACCTGCCCAATTTGGTCTAATTACGATAAAGGAGGCAGATTACCGATATGGTCCGCGCGCTTGCGAAGATTCAAAAGTTCCGTCTAAAATTGCGAGCGGTCGAGGACAATGGGCTTATCGTGGTGGATGATCCCTCCACGCTTATCTATTTGGGCTACGGATTCCAAAATCCCAAACCCGGTGTTTGGAAAGTGACACTGCAGACCACCGATTTCACGCCCGACTCCGGCGCGGACTATGCGCTCAGCGCCCAATACGTGGGCGGAGCCACGCTCAAGGCAACGGCCAGCACGCTCTTGCCAGCAGTCAATGAATCGGTGTCTATCACTGTATCCCTCGATCTCGGAGGGCAACCGCTTTCTCTCGACTCGGCGCAGGCCATCGTCCATCGTCCGGACGGAACATCGGAAACCGTGGCCCTGCCGATCACGGGATCGCAGGCCTCAACGGATTGGACTCCGACCGAGGCCGGGTTGTATGGTGTGGATATTCAAGTGGCAGGGCGCGCGCCCGATGGCGCGGCCATCGAGCGAGCCGCCTTCCTCACCATCGAAGCGCAACCGGTCAATCGCCCCACTGCGAAGAATCTCGCCATGATCGGCGGCGGCGTTGCGATTGTGATCACCATGATCGCCGGAGCGGCTATGATGATCGCCGTGCTGTTGCGGGTGGCGCTCCGGAAGAAGCGCTCGCGGTGATCGCTCGGCGGCGTCAGCCTTCAGCCCCGTATTTCTCCACAGCCCAGCCCCCCGCCCGCATCACTTCGATTGAGATGGCTGAGTCGGAGGGCAAGAAGCGCAAACGATTCTGCCCGAGCCACGCATCCAATACATCGCCCATGAGGTCGGCGAGGAAAACGGGGCGGCCCAGCGCGCGGGCAATATCCAGCGGGGAAACATCATCGAGGCTGATGCCCTGCGGATGATCGAACATCACACGGGGCAGGATGACGAACTTTCCGAGATCACGATTTACTAACTGATCGATCACATCGCGGCCCATCAACAAGCCGGCCACGGTGATGCTCTCTCCCAAGCGATCATTTTTCACCGGCGACACCGCCAACTTCGTCCCGGCAATACCGTTGAACTCGTTGGCCGCCTTTTGCAAAACAGGAGCAAACAACGCGCCCGTCACCAGAGTCGCTTTGGCTTTTGCAATTCGAAGTTTGAAGTTTCTCAGTTCTCTTTTCTCTCGCCGCCACGCATTGAGAAAATTCCTCGCCATCCCCAATCCGTTTTCTTCGAGCGAGAGGCCGTCGAGAGTCTTCTTCGGCGGCGCGGCGCGGCCCGTGGCAAGATACCACTCGTCGGTGGCGTGAACGAAACGCACTCCGAGTTTTCGCAGAAATTTGCTCTGCCACTTTTCCACCGACTCCAACACCGCGCGCGACTCGCCGAGTGTGTTCGGGCGATGGCCGTATTTGTGATGCTTCGTCAACCCCACCGGCACAACACTCACCGACTGCACCGACGGATACAGAGCCGCCAGATCGCGAATCGATTGCTCCATGATCGCCCCGTCGTTGAGGCCGGGAGTGATCACCAATTGCGTGTGGCACACGACGCCGCGCTCGGCCAGCCAGCGCAACTGCGCCATCACGTCGGGCGCGTGTTTGTTGGCGAGGCAGAGTCGGCGCGTTTCGAGATCGGTGGCGTGGACGGAAATGTAGAGGGGCGAGAGTCGTTGAGTCTCGATGCGCTCCCAATCATGATCGCTCAAGTTGGTGAGCGTGACGAAGTGCCCGTAGAGGAATGAATAGCGGTAGTCGTCGTCTTTGATGTACAGCGTGCGCCTCATGCGCGGCGCGGTTTGCAACACGAAACAGAACGGGCACAGGTTGTTGCAACGGCGGATGTCGATGTCGAAGGTGGGATGGGTGAACTCGATGCCGAGAGGTTGGCCTTCGAGCCGAGCGGCGCGGGCAACGGCCTCCGCCCCGCCCCGCCGGTATTGAACCTCCACTTCATCTTCAGCGGCATAGAACTGCACATCGATCGCATCTTCGACCGGGTGGCCGTTGACGGCCAGCACTTCATCGCCGGGCCGAAAGCCAATGGCCGCGGCCAGCGAATCAGCCTCGACGCGCTGAATGATTCCGCCGCTCATCCTTCATCCTTCAACAACGTATTCGCTCGTCGCCTTCGAGAGATCGCCATAAGCGCCGCGGCGATGTTCGGGAAGGATGGAGGCGAGGCGATACATGGCTTCGTCGGTCATTTGTTTGAGGGCTTCGCGCGGCAATCGCCCGGCACTGGGCTTGAAGCGAAACGGTTTGCCAAGCCGCACGGTGACGCCCGGTTGCGACCAGCGGCGGCGACTGATGGACGGAAAGCCCACCGTGCCCTCAATGGCGACCGGAATAATGGGCGCACCCGATTTGTGGGCCAAATAAGCAATGCCCTCTTTGGCGCTGCGCAATGCCGGTTGGCGTGTGCCCTGCGGCGCGACCAACACAATCTCGCCCGCGTTCAGCACGGCCAGAGCGCGTGTGAGCGCTTCGCGGTCGGCTTCGCCGCGATGCACCGGAATCACATCCCACAGCCACGGGAAGATGCCCCACACCGGATAATTGTACGCTTCAACTTTTGCCATCGGCACGATGTTGCGCGGCAAGTTGCCCAACACCACAATCGGGTCGATGAAGGCAATATGGTTGATCATGAGAATCGCCGCCCCGCGAGGGGGCAGATTCTCCAAGCCGTCAATTCGATCAATCTTCGCCAGCCATCGCCAAGCAATGTTATCGATCAGCCAACGCAGAACGCGGCGCACCGGCTCGCGCCGGGCATGATCGTAATGGCGCTTTGAAGTTTGAATTTTGGAATTTGAGATTGCGGGTTGATCGGCCATCGCACTAACTCAAACCCTCATCCCCATACACGCCGCGATACTCCGGCGGCAGCTGTGCGGCGATGCGTTTCATGATCATTGTTGTGTGCTCGTCGAATTTCTCGTGGCGGTTCTCGCGAGTGAGCGGCTCATCGGGCAGGCAGAAGGGTTGGCCGATGGTCATGGTGATGTGCGGGCGGCGAAATCGTTTCCACGACGGAATCCAAGTTTCGGTGCCGGTGATGCCAACCGGCACGATGGGCGCTTTGGCTTTGAGGGCCAAAAAAGCGATGCCGGGTTTGGCGGCCTGCATTCCCGGCCTGCGCCGCCGTGTGCCTTCGGGCGCGACGATCAACGGGCTGCCGGCCCGGATCACATCCAGCCCTTTCTCCAATGCCTCGCGGTCGAACTGCCTGCGCTTGAGCGGGATCGCGCCATACATACGCATGAGGATGCCGGTGACCCCGCGGGAAAAATTCTCGGCGGCGGTGAGGCCTTCGGGACAATGAGGCCAAAAGACGACGACCAGCGGCGCGTCGAGCGTATCGACGTGATTGATGGTGATGAAATAGGGGCCGTACGGGGGAACGTTTTTCGCGCCGCGCACTTCGATCTTGCACAGAGTCATCATCAAGAGTCTGAAGGCTGGAACGAACAGTGTGCGGCAAGCGCGGACGAACGGGGGTTGAGGGTAGGGCATGGTAGTCTGTGCAGCAGGCGTGGAGCAAAGCAAAACTTGTTGAACATATGCTCTCGCTAGCCCGACGTTAATCCATAGGTTTTTCCCCTGCACGGTCAATAGAATATAACAGGTGGGTTACTCGTTGTTGTTGTTCAATGCTCATACTTACCAATCGCTTACCAAAAATCAATTCGTTCATCTCGTTGAGCATTTTTAGTTCAAGGGCATCCATTACTCTTTGAGGAACACCACACGCTCGATCCTTTTCGACAATGCTGCTCAATTCGTCGTCCGTGAACGCGCCTTGTAGGCTGTCCAGTAAATGGCTATCGCGCCTGCCATCTATATCCACGTCCCAAGTATAGACTTTGCCTTGTTGTCGCTCCTTAATTATTTTCCACGCTAATCTCAAAGCAAACGCAAAGTAAATTCTATAGAGCCCCCATAATTGCTCCCCAACAAAAGGTCTCTTGTTTTGGATATCCTTTTGCAAAGATTTGACACGCTCTCCAAATTTCTCATCTGTCATATTCGGCAGAACGTTTTCGAGCTTGCTTACAGGAATGTTTTCATAGTGGTGAGGGGACAGAATGTTGTAAATAAGATGGAAGCTTGACGTGAAGTCGCGCGTCTCGACGATCGTACGCCAGAGCACTTCGATGGATTCCAAAATGCGCTCGTGTGATGATGCATAACCGCTTGAAAGTGCATTCTGCGTCGAACTCAACAAATCTCGTCTTTCGGAGATTTCTGCGCGAAGATATTCTAAATCTGCTGAATAACGGTTCTTCAAGTCCTCAATTTCCTTCTCGTATTTTGCGCTTGTATGAATATATATTTTGTCTGACCAAATCTTGCCAAGCCAAGTTGCCAAGCCAAGAATAATTACGCTCACCCCGCCAACAGAAGCAAGCAATGTTGTTACAAAGGTTATCGCAAGCCTGAGAATTTCACTGGGGGACATGGTCTTTCTCGACAGTAGTCAGTCTGGGGATATCGCACGGGTCGTCGCAAGAACAAGGCCACGTACGTGAACGGGTCACCACAACCCACCCTCACCCACTCGGCTGTATTGCAACAGCCTTGACCAACAACAAGAGATGCGACACGACCTGCCCGACACTCAGCCCGGTGGTGTCCACGATGCGCGCGTCGGGCGCGGGTTTGAGCGGCGCGTGCTCGCGGCTGGAGTCGAATCGGTCGCGCTCGCGGATGGCGGCCAAAATTTCCTCGTAAGGCTTGTCGATTCCGCGCTCGGCCAATTCCGTGTGGCGCCGCCGCGCCCGCTCCTCCGCCGAAGCGTCGAGATAGATTTTGAGTTCGGCGTCGGGCAGAACCACCGTGCCGATGTCGCGCCCCACCATCACCACCCGGCCCCGCTTGGCAATGGCCCGCATCTCATCGGTGAGAATCTCGCGCACGCGCCGATAGGCCGACACCTGCGACACCGAGCCGTCCACTTCGGGCGCGCGGATGTCCCACGTCACATCGCCGCCGTCGAGCAGAACGGTGCACTGCCGCCCGTCGTTGAACAGCGGCGGCATCACGTCGATCTTCACCGTCTCGGCCAGTTCCGTCACCGCCGACTCATCGGCAGTCGGCACAGAGCGGCGAAGGGCGGCCAGCGTCACGGCGCGATACATCACGCCTGTGTCGAAAAAAAGATAGTTGAGTCTTCCGGCAAGCAGCACCCCCACAGTTGATTTTCCAGAGGAGGCGGGGCCGTCAAGGGCGATGATGGAAGCGAGCATAAAAAGGGGCTGAGTCGAGAGGAGTGTTGCGCTACACGGGCTGGCAGTTGCGAGCATTCTACCATACGGAGTTTTTTGCTCTACCGTCCACGATTGACAATTAGCGGCGGAGTCCGATAATAGTCGGCGAGCCCCTATGGAAATCAATGTTGCGTTGTTCGTGCTGCAAGCGGCCATACTCGGCATCACCGCATGGATGCTGTTCAGATTCCGGCGCATCTTCGGCAACGCCGAGCGAATCGAAGAAGAGCTGTCGCGGTCGAACGCCCGCCTGCAGCGTCTCAACCGGGTTCTGCGCGTGGCCAGCAACATCCATCAGCTCATCTTCCGCGAACAGAACCGTTCCCGATTGCTTCAACAGGCGTGCGAAACATTGACCGACGGCCAAGATTACGTGTTCGTTTGGCTGGGGCTGTTGAGCAGTGACGGCGTCACGTCGAACGCGGTGGCGGCGTCTCACCCATCCGACCTCGACCGCTTCACTTTCCGTCTCGATGATCCCGAACGCGGCCCAACCTGCGCGGCCGCCTGCATCCGCTCGCGCGCCCCGTTTCGGATCGAGCCGGCGCCCAACGCCGATCACTGCCCCAGTTGTGTCCTGCGCGCTTCCAATTCCTCTCGCTCGGCGGTCGCCGTCCCGCTGTTGCAGAAGGGGCGCGCCATCGGCGCCGTCGTCGTTCACGCCGGCCGCCCCAACGTCTTCGACGACGAAGAGATCGCTCTGCTCCAAGACGTGGCAGACGATCTCGTGCACGCCATCTCCATGCTGTCATCCATCGAATACCTTCGGCCCGCGCTCGACATCCCCTACTATCATCATGAACGATGGAACGGCGCCGGCTACCCCTTTGGACTGAAAGGCGAAGCCATACCGATCGCCGCCCGCATCTTCGCCATTGCCGACGTGTGGGACGCCGTCACCACCGACCGGCCCTACCGATCCGGCTGGCCCAAAAACCACGCCGCCGATTACATGCGCGGGCAAGCGGGGCAGCTCTTCGACCCGCTCATCGTGGACGTGTTTTTGCGGATGATAGAAGGGCAAGGGGCTTAATTGTCAGCGGCGGCGGGGCCGCGGGCGGGCTTGGGGCGCGGCGGCGCTCTCGAGCAACGATCGAACTTCAGCGGGAGTGATTCGCCGCCATTGGCCCGGTTTTAAATTGCCGAGCCGCAGTGTGCCCACGCGCTCGCGCGCAATCCGCAGCACCGGCAGCCCCAGCGTTTCGCCCACTCGCCGAATCTGATGCTTCTTCCCCTCGCGCATGATCACCTTTAGCCACGTGCCGTCGCCCGATCGCGACTCGACTTCCACTTTCGCCGGAGCCGTGCGCTCGGGGTTGCCCTCCTCATCTTTGATCACCACCCCGCGCCGCCAAATGTCGATCACCTCCGGCGCGACTCCGCCCGCCACCAACACCCGGTATTCTTTTTCGTGCCCGAAGCGCGGGTGCGTGAGGTGATTGGTGAGATCGCCATCGTTGGTGAGGATGATCAGCCCTTCGCTTTGCGCATCGAGCCGGCCCACCGGGTACAGCCGCCCCGGCACGGGAACGAGATCGCGCACGGTGTCGCGGTCGCCCTGCGCTTCGAGCGACGACACCACGCCGCGCGGTTTGTTGAGCATCACATATACCCGCTGTTCGATGGCCAGCAGTTCGCCGTCAACGGTGATCTTGTCGGCGGCCGGGTCGGCTTTGTCGCCAAGTTGAGCGCGTTGGCCGTTCACGCGCACGCGCCCGGCAGTGATGTATTCCTCGCACGCGCGGCGCGAGCCGTATCCGGCAGAGGCAAGAAGTTTTTGCAGGCGTTCAGGGGGCATGGGTTGGGTGGTTAGGTGGTTAGGTGGTTGGGTGGTTAGGTGGTTGGGTGGTTGGATGGTTCGGAGGAGGCGAGGGAAGTGGGGTCGGGAGGGGGAGCGGGTTGCGGCGTGGGGGCCGAGTCCGGGATCAAATCGGTTTGCCCCACGTTTGCGGCGGCGAGGAGCGCGTCAATATCCAACGGCGGCAATTCTTTGATCGACGACAGGCCGAAGTGTTGAAGGAATAACGGAGTGGTGGCATACAGCACTGGGCGGCCCGGCCCATCGGTGCGCCCCATTTCTTCGATGAGGCCTTTGGTGAGCAGTGACTTGATCACGCCGTCGCAATTGACGCCGCGAATGGATTCGATTTGCGGGCGAGTGACCGGCTGTTGATAAGCGATGATGGACAGCGTTTCGACGGCCGGGCGGCTGAGTCGCTGAGTCGATTCGAGGCCGAGAAACGTTTCGACGGCGGCGGCGGCGGCGGGGTGAGTGGTGAGTTGAACGCGGTCGCGGTCGCACTGAATGCTGAGGCCGCGATGAGCGTTGGCGTAAAGCGCGGCGAGTTCATCGAGCGCGGCTTCGACAGCGCGCGCGTTGACTTCGAGCGCGGCGGCAAATTGCGAAACGGGCGCGGGTCCATCGGCGACAAGCAAAAGGCTTTCGAGCAGCGCCGAAAGCGGCAAGGTGGGCGTGTTATAATTTTCGGGCAAGGTGATTTCCAATGAAAAGATTTACAACGGTGCGCCTGATTCTATCAGGCGCGTTTGCGGTATGGGCGCTGTCAGTGTTGGCTTGCGGCGGCCCGGTGTCGTTGGGCGGCCCCACACCAACCTACGAGCCGGTGCCGGTGTCCACCGAGGCGGTTGGCTCGCTCTCCGACAAGTTCGGTTCGCTCGGCGCGGCCAGCGGCGAAGTGACGGTGTCGATCACCGAAAGCGAGCTGACCTCGTATTTGGCCGAGCAGTTGGCCGAACAGCCCGACACCGCGCTCTCCAATCCGCAAGTGTATTTGCGCGACGGCAAGATTCAACTGTACGCCACCGTGACGACCGAGAGTTTCACCGCCAATGCGCTGGTGGTGATGAATGCCTCCATCGTAGATAACAGGCTGGTGGTAGACATCGAGAGCGCCGATTTCGGGCCGGTGCCCGCGCCGCAAGATTTGCTGGACTCGCTCACCGACACGGTGAACGAAAAACTGCTCTCGCTCTTTGCCGATTTGCCGACCGGCGCCGGCATCAAAAGCATCACCATCGCCGACGGCAACCTCACGCTGACTATGGTGGTGAAGTGAGCCAGCCCAGCAAGCCGCGCGAATTATAGCACACGGGTTTTCGAGAACATGGCTTCTTACATTGCTGTGGATGTGGGCGGCACGAACATTCGCGCCGCGCGCTACACGCCCGACGGCCAACTGCTGGCCCGCGCCCACTACGACACGCCGACACACTCGGGCGCGGCCATGGAGCGAATCATCGCCGCTATCACCGACGTGATGCCCGACCCGCGCGAGGTGCGCGCTATCGGCATCGGCGCGCCCGGCCCGCTCGATCCAAAGACCGGTATCGTTTTGCGCGCGCCCAACCTTCCCGGCTGGGAGGATTTTCCGCTGCGCGAAACAATGGAAAAGCGATTCGGCCTGCCCACAACCATTGGCAACGACGCGAACATGGCGGCGATGGGCGAATGGAAATTCGGCGCGGGGCGCGGGCACGACGACGTGCTGTATCTCACCATCAGCACCGGCATTGGCGGCGGCGTGATTTCAGGAGGCCGGCTCGTGGTGGGCGCGCGCGGACTGGCCACCGAACTCGGTCATGTCACCGTTGCGCCCGACGGCCCGGTGTGCGGATGCGGGCAACGCGGGCACCTCGAAGCGTTGGCCTCGGGCCCGGCCATCGGCCTCACCGCGCGCATCCGGCTGCACGGCGGGGCCGAGTCGAAGATCACAGAAATGGTGGGCGGCGAGATCGATTCGGTGACGGCCAAACACGTGGGCATGGCGGCGCTGGCCGGAGACGAGTTTGCCATCGGTTTGCTCAACGAGGCGGGCACTTACATTGGCCGAGCCATCGCCGACTTTTTGCACATGTTCAATCCATCCATCGTCATTCTCGGCGGCGGCGTGGCAATCAACGTGGGCGATCCATTGTTCCGCCCGGCGCGCAAGGCCATGCAGCAGCGGTGGATGGGCAGTGTGTATGATTGCGCCATTGTGCCCGCGCAACTCGGCGACGACGTTGGGTTGTTGGGCACGCTGGCGCTGGCAATGGAAACGTATCCCTGACAGGGCGGCAAGATAGCAAGATGAAAGGATGAGCGGGTGAGGCAGTCTCGTCACCGTGTCATCTTGTCATCCCTTCATCTTGTCACATCACAAAATATGGTAACGAAACTCAACGTACCCGGCCCCAACGCACAGGCGATCCTCAAACGGGACGCCGCCACCATTTCACCGTCGTATCCCCGCGACTATCCGTTTGTGATGTCGCACGGCAAAGGCACGCAAGTGTGGGATGTCGATGGCAATCGCTATCTCGATTTTGCGGCGGGCATCGCCGTGTGCGCCACCGGCCACAGCCACCCCGATGTGGTGCGCGCCATTCAACAGCAGGCCGAAAAATTCATTCACATTTCGTCGGACTTTTATCATGAAAAATGGGTGGAACTCGGCGAGAAGCTCGACGAGATTGCGCCCTTCAAAGAAGACGCGCTGTGCTTCATGACCAACTCCGGCGCGGAGGCCGTCGAAGCGGCGATCAAACTCGCGCGCTTTCACACGCACCGCCCGCGCTTCATCGGCTTTCACGGCGGCTTTCACGGGCGCACGATGGGCGCGTTGGCCTTCACCTCCTCCAAAGTCGTGCAGGGCCGCGCCTTCTTCCCCACCATGCCCGGCGTCACCCATGTGCCCTTTCCCAACACCTATCGCCCGCGCCTCGCCTACGATCCCAACAAAGGCGATTACGGCGACGCGGTGATCGAATACATCGAAAACGTGATCTTCATGTACGAGTGCCCGCCCGAAGACATCGCCGCCTTTTTGGTGGAGCCGATTCAGGGCGAGGGCGGATACGTCATCCCGCCCGCCTCGTTCTTCCCGCGCCTGCGCGCGCTGTGCGACAAATACGGCATCCTGCTCATCGTGGACGAAGTACAGAGCGGCATGGGCCGCACTGGCAAGTGGTGGGCAGTTCAACATTGGGGCATCGAGCCGGATATGGTTTGCGCGGCCAAAGGCATCGCCAGCGGCATGCCGCTCGGCGCGATGATCGCCAAGAAGAGCATTATGGATTGGCCGGCCGGAGCGCACGGCAACACCTACGGCGGCAACCCCATCTCATGCGCCTCCGCTCTCGAAACGATCCGCCTCCTCGAAAACGGCTACATCGTCAACGCCGCCGAGATCGGCGAATACGCTCTCGACGCCCTGCAAGAGATCGCCGCCCGCCACCCGAGCATCGGCGAAGTGCGCGGCAAGGGTTTGATGATCGGCGTGGAGTTCGTGAAAGACAAAGAGACAAAAGATCGCGCGCCCGACATCCGCAACGAAATGGTGCACAACGCCTTCGAGCACGGTTTGCTGTTGCTGGGCTGTGGCCGCAACACTGTGCGCCTCACCCCGCCCCTCAACGTGAGCCAAGCTGAGATGGACGAAGGGCTCAAAATCTTCGAGCATGCGGTGACGCTGGCCGAAAAGAAGTTGATGTAAAGCAAAGAGTGAAGGGCGAGGGGCTTTTCGCTCTACGCCTTTCGCTCTTCGCCCCGCCGCATGTTACCCGATTACCGCGTCCGCCAGCGCGACTATCTGCTTGAGATCATTCGCGCCCTCACCCAACAGCTCGATCTCGAATCGGTGCTGGCGCGCATCCTCGAAGCCGCCGCCGAAATGCTCTCGGCGCAGGCCGGGCTGGTGGCCCTGCGCGACGACGACGGCATCTTCCGCGTGCGCATTCAATATCGCGTCGCGCCGGAATTCGTCCGCCACTTCGATTCGATCCTGCGCGACGTTCCCGATCGCGGCGACCCGGCGCGATTCGTCACCGGCGAGATCGAACGGCGACTCGTCGCGGTGGGACAGCGATTCGATCTCTCCGGCACGGTGGGCTTGCCTCTGCAAGTCGGGGATGATCTCGTCGGCATCCTGCTCGTCTTCCGAACGATCAAAACACCCTTCGGCGCGAACGAACGGCAAATCCTGCAAGCCTTCACCGATCAAGCCGCCATCGCCGTGAACAACGCCCGCCTCTACGAGCAAACGACTAACGAGCGGCGGCGGCTCGACGCCATCCTCGACGGCTCGGCGGACGGAATCGCCATCATCGATCCGGGCCATCACATTCTGAAATGGAATCGGGCCATCGCCCGCTTGACTGGAGTCTCCGCCGCCGATGCAGTGGGCAACCGATACGACGACTTCATCCGCTGGGCCAAACGCGAACCGGGACTCGATCTGGGGGACGCCGAAGCCGGCGGGTGGCCGTTCTCCTCCGCCTCGCCGTTGTACGTCGAAGGCGACCTCCAACGCGATGACGGCTACACCGTCGCCGTCGGAATCACTTACGCGCCCATCCTCGACCGGGCGAATCGATTGGTCAACATCGTCGCCAACGTGCGCGACATCACCAAATTCCGCGAAGCCGAGCAGCTCAAGAGCACCTTCATCTCGATCATCAGCCACGAACTGCGAACGCCGGTCTCGCTCATCAAAGGTTATGCCGGAACGCTCCGACGCGACGACGCGAAGTGGGACTCGCGCACCGTGCAAGAAAGTCTGGCGGTGATCGAAGAAGAGGCCGACCGGCTGACCAACTTGATCGAAAACTTGCTCGATGCCTCGCGGTTGCAAGCAGGCGCGTTGAAGTTGAACGTGGCCGATGTTGCGCTCGACGAAATGGCGAAGGAACTGACCACCGACTTCCGCACACAAACCGACAAACACACTTTCGCCGTGAAGTTTCCCGGCGGCTTCCCATTGGCGCGCGGCGACGAAGAGCGATTGCGGCAAGTGTTGAGCAATCTTCTCTCGAACGCGATCAAGTATTCGCCGGAGGGCGGAACGATACAGATCGGCGGGCGGGTTGAGCCGGAGCGGGTCGTCGTATCGGTGAGCGACGAGGGGCCGGGCCTGCCACCCGAAGAACTGACCAAAGTGTTCGACCGCTTTTACCGCGCCGACACCAACGCCACGAAACGGGCCAAAGGCGCGGGGCTGGGGCTGTATTTGGTGAAAGCCGTTGTGGAAGCGCATGGCGGGCAAGTGTGGGCAACGTCGGAAGCGGGCCAAGGGACGGCATTTTATTTCAGCGTGCCGCGATGATTGTCACGATGTCAGCAGTCTTAAGGAGACAGTCACTTTCCAAGTGACTGTCTCCTGGGCGGGGCGATTTGACGGGGGAATTTGCGCACTTGAGGGGCATGTCCACTTTCGAGTGAAAAATGGCCGTTGCGCTGCGGCGAAAAACATCATACATTGGCCGCAGTGAACGGGGGGTAAGCCGCGCCTGATGCTTCCGTTGGCCTGCTCATTGCGCCGAAACTTGTTAGCCATACGATGAGCCAAATCTGTTCGGGCGGGTAAGTGAATTATTTGGAGGCAAGATGGATCCACAACTAATCGCAGGCCTTGTCATATCGGTGAAGATTGACGCGGACGATGACCGGCGCGTGTATCCCAATGTCAGCTGGGCCGAGTTTTCGGCGTTATACTGGGACGCATGGGTGAACGAAAAACGGAAACGTGGAAAGGACTGGAGGCAACTGTGTTTCGCAATGAGCCCAAAGCACAACTCAGAGTGGCCTTCATCCCCGATGACGAGGCCAGCCGGGGGCACATAACCAAGCTTATGAAGGACTATGTGGAACCGTTGCGAGTCGTTTTGTATTGCGGTCCATATGTCATTCGCGCGACACTGATGATGACCTACAAGTGGCCGCTTGAGGCCTCCGTCAGCCAAGGCAGCGCATTTGCCTATTTAACCGATGCCGAGATTGACAACCAGTTGCCCGGCGCCCGGCTCACAGGATTCAGAGCCTCGCACGTCATCCTTCACACCGAAGCCTTGCAAGGCTGGCACGCCGCGTAGCCAAACATTGAGAAACGAGAGACCCATGTTCACCACCACCGTTAACTGTCCGCAGTGCCGAACGCCCTTCAGCGCCAAGATTGAACAAATCTTCGATGTGGGCCGCGACCCGTCGGCCAAATCCCGTTTCCTTCGCGGCAGCTTCAACATCATCGCCTGTCCCCGCTGTGGCTTCCAATCCATGATGGCCGCGCCTATCCTTTACCACGATCCGGCGAAAGAACTTCTGCTCAGTTACGTTCCGATGGAGCTGGGGTTGAAAGCCGAAGATCAAGAGCGGGTGCTGGGCACGCTCACCCGGGCCATCGTCAACGGCCTGCCCCCCGAACAACGCAAAGGTTATTTGCTCAAGCCCGCGCCCACGTTCATGACTCTGCAATCGATGGTGGAGAGGGTACTGGAAGCCGACGGCGTGACCAAAGAAATGCTCGCCGCTCAACGAGCCAAAGTCGCGCTGGTCGAAAAATTCTTGGCGACGCAGAGTGAAGATGAATTGGCGGCGCTGGTAAAAGAACATGACGCCGATCTCGATTACACTTTTTTCGAGCTGTTCACCGCCGCCGTGCAATCGGCCGCCGAGCAGGGAGACCGCGCCAACGCCGAGAAGATGCTGACGATGCGCAACAAGGTAGTGGAACTCTCGTCGCTAGGCAAGAAGTCGAATGAGCAGGCGCAGATGTTCGAGGCCCTCGCCGAAGAGTTGAATCAGCTCGGCGACAAACTTACGCCCGACAGTTTCTTCGACATGGTGGTCAAGGCCGACGTTCCCGAACGGGCCATCGCCCTCGTCACCCTCGCCCGCCCGCTGGTGGACTACAACTTCTTCATGAAGCTAACGCAGTTGATCAACAAGGCCCCTGACTCGGATCGCAAACGCTTGCAGGAACTGCGCGAAGGCATCCTCGACGCGGTGGGCAAAGTGGATCAGGTGGCGCAGGCTCAGGTGCAGCAGGCCGCCGGGCTTCTGCAAACCCTGCTCGAAGCGCCCGACATCAAAAAGACCATCAAAGAAAACTTGCCGCTCATCGACAACTCGTTCATGGCCGTGCTCAACCAAAACTACGAGTCGGCCAAGAAGGCCGGGCGCAACGACATCGCCGACAAGATGCAGAAGATCGGCGACACCGTGCTCGAAATCATCCGCGAGGCCGCCCCGCCCGAAGTGCGGCTGATCAACGAACTGCTCAACTTCGAGACCGAAGATGAGTCGCTGGCCGAAGTGAAACGCCGCGCCGCCGAGATCACGCCGCAAGTGGTCGAGGCGATGAAGGCTATCGAGGCGGAAGTGCAGGCTGGTGGCCGCGCCGAAGTGGCGGATCGGTTGGGCAAAATTCGCGCCGCCGCCGAGCGACAGGCCATGATGTCGAAATGGACAATGTGACCGATTAATTGAAGATTAATGTGGCATGGCGTAATGGCCGCTGCAATTGCGATACTATTCATGCAGGAGCAACGCCATGTCCACATCCTTCCGAATCCCCTCCTCTGAAATCACGCCCGAACATCTTTATTTGACCCGGCGCGACTTCATCAAAAGCATGGGCATCGCCGCCGGATCCATGGCGCTGGCCGCCTGCGGCGCAGCGCCCTCGACCAGCACAGCCAGCACGCCCGCGCCGAACATCAACGCCAGCGCCGCCACCGACGAACTCGGCGATCCTCTCACGCCGCACGAAGTCGTCACCGGATACAACAACTATTACGAATTCACGACCGACAAAGAAGATGTTGCGCCGATGGCGAAAGACTTCCCCACCTCGCCGTGGGAAGTGGCAGTCGGTGGGCTGGTGAAGAATCCGAAAACGTACATGATGGAAGACCTGCTCAAGTTCGAGCAGGAAGAACGCATCTATCGTTTGCGCTGTGTCGAAGCGTGGTCGATGGTCATTCCATGGGTTGGTTTCCCCATCTCAAAACTGCTCAACGAAGTGGAGCCGACATCCGACGCAAAGTTTGTCCGCTTTCAGTCCATCTACGCGCCGGAGAAAATGCCCGGCCAACTAAGCGGCTGGTATGAATGGCCCTACACCGAAGGCTTGCGCCTCGACGAAGCGATGAACGATCTCGCCATCTTCGCTACCGGGCTGTACGGCAAGCCGTTGCCTCCGCAAGACGGCGCGCCCATTCGAGTCGTCGTTCCGTGGAAGTACGGATTCAAAAGCATCAAAGCCATCGTCAAGATCGATCTCGTCGATGTCAAACCCACTTCGCTATGGATGGCCGCCGCCTCCAACGAATACGGCTTCTACGCCAACGTCAACCCCGATGTGGATCATCCGCGCTGGTCGCAAGCCACCGAGCGCCGCATCGGCGAACTGAGCCGCCGCCCCACCCTCAAATACAACGGCTACGAAGAACAAGTTGCCGATCTCTACGTGGGCTGGGATGATCGCTTGGACACGAAAACAAGTTCTTGAGATGGATCGTCCGCTCGTTCACATCCGCGCATGGGAGCGATTGCCCGAAATAAAATTCTCCGCCGCGCAGATCATCATCCATCTCGGATCGTGGGCGCCGCTGCTCATTTTGATCTACGGTGGATTCACGAACGGGCTCACCGTCAACCCCATCCAACACCTCACCTTTTACACCGGCGACACCGCCATCCGATTGCTCATTCTCTCGCTGGCCTGCACACCGGCGAACACGCTCTTCGGATTCAGGGAAGCGATCAAACTTCGGCGACCACTCGGAGTCTATGCCGCTATTTACGCCGCCATCCATTTTGGCATCTTCCTCTTCGACTACGGCTTCGATCCTAATCTTCTCTACGAGGCGATCTTCGAGAAACGATACGCGCTCATCGGTTTTGCCGCGCTCATCATCCTCCTGCCGATGGCGCTCACCTCCACCAAAGGCTGGCAAAAACGGCTCGGCCAAAACTGGAAGCGCCTTCATCAATTCGTTTATCTCGCCGGGCTGCTGGTCGTGATTCACTATGCGTGGCTCGTCAAGTCCGACATTCGCGCCCCGCTCATTTACGGCGGGATCGTCGTTGCGCTTCTCATGGCGCGCATTCCTGCCGTGCGCCGGATTGCTGCCTCGGCGCGAGGGCGGGTTGCTCACAAATTGTCGAACACCGGAAAGGAGGTGAGAGGATGAAGAAAGCGATGTTCGCGCTTGCGGCATTGGCGATGTTTGTCGCCGCATGTGGCTCTTCGGCAACACAACCCTCGGCGGCAACTGTTCCGCCTGCCGCCACTCAAACGCCCACGGTCGTGCAGAGCCAACCCGCCGAGTCGGCCAGCAACACGGTGGCGGCCGCCACTCAGGCGCCCGCCCCCACCGCCGCGCCAGCCGTCACGATCAAAACGGATTTCACGCCAACGGATCCGTCAACCGTCAATCTTGCGCTGGGCAAGCCGCAGTTGATCGAGTTCTATGCCGTTTGGTGAACTACTTGCAAAGCATTGAAGCCCATCGTGCATGGGCTCGAAGCGAAGTACGGCGAGCGAATTCAGTTCACCTATCTCGATATTGACGATCCGAACACGAGCGAACTCAAACGCGCGCTGGGCTACCGCGTCCAGCCACACCTTTTCCTGCTCGACGGAAACGGCGGCGTCATTCAGCAGTGGCTTGGCTTTGTGGCCGAAGAGGAATTCGTGGCCGCCTTCGAAGGCGTATTGAAGTAAAATGCGAGGGGAGATCACATGGACAATCTTGAAGACATCTGGCAAGCGCTGCTTTCGGAAGATCGAGGATTGATCCGCCGCGTGTGGGGCGACCTCACCGATGAGGAGGCCAAAGCGGTGATCACGCACTTGCGAAAGATTGTCGAGGACGAAACGTACAGCGAGGAACAGCGCCGCGCGGCGCAGGCCGCGCTGGATGCAATCCACGAAGCAGGGTAAACCACAAGGCGGGGACAGCAGGGGCGAGTCTGAGACTCGCCCCTACGATACCACCCGTTTCATTTGCCCAACCGCTTCTTGAATTCTGCCGACAACGCGGGCAGAATCTTGAACAGGTCGCCGACGATGCCGTATCGCGCCAGTTTGAAGATCGGCGCTTCGGCATCTTTGTTGATCGCCACGATCAGTTTCGACGTTCGCATTCCGGCTTGATGTTGAATCGCGCCGGAGATGCCGCAAGCAACGTACAGATCGGGACTCACGGTGCGCCCGGTTTGGCCGACTTGATTCGCGTACGGAATCCAACCGGCATCCACCGCCGCGCGGCTCGCGCCCACCGCGCCGCCGAGCGTCGCGGCCAATTCGCGCACCGGCGCGAATCCATCCGGGCCGCCCACACCGCGCCCGCCCGACACGATGATCCGCGCGTCGGCCAGATTCACTCTGCCTTCCTCAACCGAATAGCCGGTCACTTTAGTGGCGATGTCGTCTTCTTTCATCGCCGGTTCCACTTTGGTCACCGAGCCGCTCGCGCCTGCGCCCGCTTCGGGCTTGGGAAAGGCGCGGGGGCGGAGCGTGATCATTTGCGGCCTGCGCGATTTGGCGACGACGGTGCTGAGCAGCTTGCCCGCATACGCCGGGCGCGTGACGTGCACCGCGCCGTCTTTCAACGCCAACCCGATGCCGTCGGCCACGGCCGAGGCGCCGAGAAGGGCCGCCGCCATCCCGAATAGATCGCGCCCGCGAGTCGTGTTCGGGCCGAGCACCACATCGGGCTTGCCGTCGGCGCACACTTTCGCCAGCAACGCCGCATACGGTTGGGCGCGAAAATCGGCCAGCGTCGGATCGTCGCACAGGGTTGCCGAGTCGGCCCCATAGGCAAACGATTCTTTGGCAATGCCTTCGACGTTGTGGCCGAACACCAGCGCGGTCACATTCGCGCCCATTTCGCCAGCGAGTTTCTTCGCCGCGCCCATCGTCTCCCACGAGGCCGAAAGCGCCGCGCCCTTGAACTGATCCACGTAAACAAAAATAGTCGGCATATGATTCTCGACGGTGGACGATGGACGGCGGACGGCGGTGCTCTGTCGTCGGTCGTCGGTCGTCAACCATCCCCTCTCAAATCACTTTTTCCGCAATCAACCCGTCGGCCAACTTCGCGGCGATCTCCTCCGGCGAGCCTTCGAGAATCTCCACACTGCCTTCGCGCGCGGGCAGAGGATAGATTTCGGGCCAAGTCACTGCCGAGCCAGCCGCGCCCACCTGCGAGGCCTCCACGCCAATATCTGCCGCCGACCACACCGGCACATTGGCTTTGGCCGCTTTGCGAATACCCATGAAGGATGGGTAGCGCGGCTCGTTGATGTCTTTCACCACGCTGATCGCCGCCGGCAATTTCGAGGAACAAAGTTGCTTGCCCTCTTCGAGCGAACGCTCGACGACAATTGTCTTGCCCGCCGGATCGAGCGACTCAATTTTGGAAAGGAAGGTGAGCGCGTTCCAGCCCAGTGTGGCCGCAACAGCAACCGCCGTGAATCCGGTATCGCCGTCGATGGCTTGTTTGCCGAACACGGCAATATCCACATCGCCCATTTTCCGGATGGCGGCGGCCAACACGGTGGCGGTCGCCGTCGAATCAGATCCTTTGAGCGCCGGATCGGAAATTAAAATCGCTTCATCGCAGCCCATGGCGAGGCAGGTCTTCAATGCTTCCTTTGCGCTCTCGGGGCCCATACAAATGGCGGTGGCTTTTCCCTCATGCTTCTCTTTCAATCGAAGGGCTTCTTCAACTGCGTATTCGTCCCACGGGTTGACGACGAGAGCGGCGTCGCCCCAAGTGACGTGCCCGTCTTTCACTTCCACCTTCGCGGCGGTGTCGGGTGTTTGTTTGATGCAGGCTACTACGTGCAAGGCAACCTCCTTTTGGTAATATGAAAACGAATGCTGGACGCTGTTCCCGAAGGAACAACGCCCAGCATTATATCATCGGAAAGTGACGAAAAGGACAAACCCGGACGATGCGCTATGGCCCGACCGTGATGCTCTGCTCGCCGCTCTTCCACGTGATCGTCTTGCCACTGCCAGTGGTGCATGAGCCTTCACCGCGCACAGCCATCTTGCCAGTGCCCGTCACTTCGATGTGCCCATCAGCGCCGCTGAGGGTGAATTTGAGCCCTTTCACATTGGAGGCTGATCCACTGCCCGTGCCAACATACAACACCAAATCGCCGGAAAAGTATTTGACGAAGGTCGTGCCAGCCTTGGCCGTGACATTGCCTTTGGTGGGTTTATTGTGCACCAATGCCCCCGCTCCGATGGAAGCCGACAGCGCAGTGAAATCGCCGGACAGCACCACCACGCCGTCGCCATCACACGTCACCGTTCCCGTGCCCGTTCCCGTTTGCGCCGAGGCCGGGCCGACGACTCCGAGAACAATCGCCGCAATCAACACGAGGCTGAGGATGCGAAACCGAGCAGTCATTGCATATCTCCTTTTCTGAATGGGTTTCTGTTTTCCGCTATCAGCGCCGGAGTTGCGAGCAGGCTATGCGGTTGTAAAAAGATCGTTACGGTTTGAGTTTGTCGAGGAGAGAATCCATGTCGAAGATTATAATACGCCGCATGATCGCACTTGCGCGCCACCCGGCGCTCCGGCTCGGCCTCACTTTCGCCGTCATCCTTCTGCTCAGAATACAACCCAACTGGACTCCCTTGCTCGACGATCTGCGGATTGCGAGATCGCCCTCCAGCGCACCCGCCGAGTCAGTCGCCGCCATTATGGATGCGTATACCCGGCAACCGTGGCACGCCCAACGAGCCGCCGCCGCCGGAATGGCCGCATTGGCCGCTGGCAAATACGAGGCGGCAATCACAACTCTCAACACCGCCGCATCGCTCGGCAGATGGACGCCGGAACTGCGCATCGCGCTCGGCGACGCGCACAACGCAATGGGCAACATCGATCAAGCCATCGCCGAATGGCAGATCGCCCTGCCCGACCGACTCGACGACTCATCCCTGCTCACCAAACTTGCCGTCGCCTACGAAAAGGCGGCCCGCTATCCCGAAGCCGCCGCGGCGCTCCGTTCGCTCGTCGCCGTTCAGCCGAACAACGCCGTCGCCCAATATCGATTCGGCGTCGTCCTCGCGGTCATCGATCCGCCCGCCGCGCCCGCGCATCTCGCCCTCGCTTCGGGGCTCGATCCGTCGGTGCAGCCGTTTGCCGAGAGTCTCAACCGCGCCGTCGAAGCCGGGCTGGAAGTGGACGACGAGGCTTACACCTTTGGCATCATCGGCTACACCCTCATCGGCCTGCGCGAATACCCGCTCGCCAAAGCCGCGCTCCTCAATGCCGTAACCCAGCGCCCCGACTTCGCCGAAGCCTATGCCTATCTCGGCCTCGCCGAAGATTATCTCGGCAACGATGGAACATACGCCTATCAACGCTCACTCGATCTCGACGGCGAACTCCCGGCGGCTCATTACCTCTTCGGACTGCACTACCGCCGCCTCCGCGACAACACCAACGCCATCGCTTCGCTCAAACGCGCCTTCGATCTCGACCCCTCCAACGCCGGTGTGGCCGCCGAACTCGGAAGCGCGTACACCGAACTCGGCGAACTGACCACTGCCGAAACTTGGTACGTGCAGGCGGTCAACGTCGCCCCCGACAATCCATCCTTCTGGCTTTTGCTCGCCAAGTTTTATGTTGAACACGATCTCAAAGTGGATGCCGATGGATTGCTCGCCGCGCAGAAAGCCGTGGAACTCGCGCCGGACTCCGCCGAGGCCAACGACACGCTCGGCTTCGCCCAATACCTCAACGCCGATTTCGCGCGCGCCGAAGAAAACTTGCTCAAAGCGCAAAGCATTGATCCGAATCTCGCCAGCGCGTATTTTCATCTCGGGCTTCTTTATCTCGACACGGGCCGCACCGCCGAAGCAAAGCAGCCATTGGAAGCCGCCATCGCGTTGGACGCCGGAGGCCCCACAGCCGAACGCGCCATCCAGGCCCTCGCCCGACTCGGCATCACCGCCCCTCCCCCGACCTCAACGCCCTAACTCGATCATTCACCATTTGCCACTTTCCACTTGCTGCCTGCCTCTCATGAATCGCGCCCTCCTCCTCACCCTCCTCCTCACCTCCTGCATCGCCCAACCCAAGCCTGGCGATGTTCTTTTCGTGGACGACTTCAGCAATCCCGACTCCGGTTTCAATCGCACTGCCGACGCCGACGCCGTTACCGAATACACCGACGGCGAATACCAGATTCACGTGTTCGCCGCTAACCTCAACGTGTGGGGAGTGAGCGGGCCCGAACTCACCGACACTCGCGCCGAAGTAATCGCTCGCACCGCAGGCGGCACGGAAAACAATCTCTATGGTCTGATCTGCCGGTATCAAGACGACAGCAACTTTTATTTCTTTGCCATCAGCGCCGACGGCTATTACGCCATCGGCAAACTGAAAGAAGGCGAGATCGTTTTGCTTTCCAGCGCCGTCTTCGAGTATTCGGATAAGATTCTGATCGGCGCGGCCACGAATCATCTCGCCGTCGAGTGCGCCGGAGAATCGCTCAGTCTCGCCGTCAACGGAGCGCCGCTGGCCCAAACTGCCGACGCCGACTTCAGCAACGGACATATCGGCCTCATCGCCGGAACTTTCAACGACTCCGAAACCGACATCCGTTTCGATAACCTCCTCGTCACCCAGCCATAGAAGACAAAATCAAACTCCAAACCTCAAACTCCAAACCTCAAACTCCAAACCTCAAACCCAAACCAACCACCTAACCACCCATGAGAGTCGCCTCACTGCTCGTTGCCGCCATTGCTCTCGCTGCCTGCGGCACAGCCACGCCCACACCCTATGTTGCGCCCGATCTTTTCTCCGACGATTTCAGCCAAGACTCCGGCCTGTGGGAAACATTCGCCGAGCCGGATGCCAAAGCGCAAATCGCCGAGGGCCATCTCAGCATCCTCATTGCCGAAGAGACGACGGTAGCGTTTTCGTTGGCGGCCATCAACCTCGACGATTTCGATCTCACGGTGGCGGCGTCCCTGCCAAATGACGGATCGACCAGCAGTTACGGCGTCATCTTTCGCTACATTGACGGCGGCAACTTCTATCGTTTCGACATCACCGGCGATGGATTGTGGGGTTTCAGCCGCAGGCAAGACGATCAATGGATCTCGATCATAGAACTGCAAGCCTCGTCGGCCATCCAAATCGGCGCGGGGACGAACGTTCTGCGCCTCGTCGCTCGCGAAAGCGACTTCGCCTTTTTTGCCAACGGCGCCGAGCTGGGCCGCGTGGCCGACGACAGTTTGTCGGTGGGTCGCATCGGCCTCTTCGCCAGCACCTTCGACAGCGCAAACGCGCGCGTCGACTTCGACGATCTGCGCGTTGTGAAACCATAGGAGAAACTCATGTCGAATTGCATTTTCTGCAAAATTGTTCGCGACGAGATTCCAGCCAAGATTGTGCACCGCGATGATCGGGTGACGGCCTTCCACGACATCAACGCCCAAGCGCCTACGCACATTCTCATCGTGCCCAACACGCACATTCGCGGCGCAGACGAGATCAGCGCCGCGCACGCAGAAACGGTGGCCGCCATGTTCACGGTCGCCAACGCGCTGGCGGAGTCCCACGGGATTGCCGCCAGTGGCTACCGGCTCGTTTTCAATGTGGGGCCGCACGCCGGTCAGAGCGTCTTTCATCTTCATTTGCATCTTCTCGGCGGACGCCGCATGGCTTGGCCGCCAGGGTAAAGGACGAAGGATGAATTCGGAATACGGAATAGTCGTTTCATCCGTCGTCCTTCAACCTTCATCCTTCTCCGTCATTCGTCATTCGCCATTCGTCATTGTATAATCACCGCATGTCTCTTCAACAAACCATCGAAGCCGCGCTCAAAGAGGCCATGCGCGCCAGCGACGATACGCGCAAGACCGCCCTGCGCAGTGTGATTGCCGGAATCAAGCTCGTGCGAGTCGAAAAGCAGGCCGAGCTCACCGACGACGATGTGCAGGCCGTGATTCGCAAGGAGATCAAATCTCAGCGCGAATCGATTGCCGACGCGCAGAAGGCGTCGCGCGCCGATCTGGTGTCACAGTCCGAGTCGCTCATTGCCGTTCTCGAATCGTTTCTGCCCAAACAGATGACGCGCGATGATGTGGCGGCTGAGGCGCGAGCGGCCATTGCCGAAACGGGCGCGGCCGGCCCGGCGGACATGGGCAAGGTCATGAAAGTTCTGCAACCAAAACTCAAAGGGCTGGCCGACGGCAAGTTGGTCAGCGACGTAGTCAAAGAACTGCTGGCTTCCGCAAAATAACTTAATGAGCGAGTCTCCATCGCGCTCGGCGCCTCGCCCCCGAACGGGCCGCACGTGGCGAGCCATCCGGCTGTCGCTGATCGGCGGCGCGGCGGTTGTCGTCGCCATCGCCATCCTCACCGTGCCCGTCGGCTCGCCCGCCGATGGCCTCACCCTCAACGCGGGCGATGTGACTACTGCCGACATCGTCGCCCCCCGCTCCGTCACCTACATCTCCAAAGTGCAAACCGACGCCGCGCGGGAGGCCGCCGCCGCCGCCGCGCCCGACATGTACGACCCGCCCGACAGCCGCGTGACCCGCCAACAGATCGCGCGCGTGCAACAAGTGTTGAATTTCGTCAGCTCGGTGCGCGCCGATGCGTTCGCCTCGCGCGATCAAAAGATATCCGATGTCGGCACAGTCAGCGATCTCACCATCGACACGGCGCTGGCGACTCAGCTGCTCGATCTCGCCGACGCCGAATGGGCCGCCGTGCAGAGTGAAACCGTCACCGTGATCGAACGAGTGATGCGCGACAAAGTGCGCGCCGACCGCGTGCAAGAGGCGCGCAATCAATTGTCCACACTGGTCAGCGTCAGCCTGTCCGAGTCGCAAGTCGATCTGGTCACCGAACTGGCCTCGCCGTTCATCGCGCCCAACTCGTTTTTCAACGAGGCGGCCACTAACGCGGCGCGGGAAGCCGCGCGCGAGGCCGTCTCGCCGATCTCGCAATCGTTCGTGCAGGGGCAAACGGTGATCAGTCGGGGCAAAGTGGTCGCCGAAGCAGACATCGAAGCAGTGGCCGCGTTGGGACTGTTGCAGCCCTCACTGCAATGGCAGGACACGGCGAGCAGTATTCTCTCGGTGCTAATCGCCTTCACCGTCTTCGTGCTCTACATGCGCCGCATCAACAGCGGCTTCTTCAAATCGACTCGGCTGATGATCTACGTCGTCGTGCTGTTCACCCTCTTTCTGCTCGGCGCGCGCATCATTGTGCCGGGGCGAACCGTGCTTCCGTTTCTGTTCCCGGCGGCGGCCTTCGCCATGTTGGTGGCGGCCACGCTCGGAGCCAATGTGGCCGTGGCGCTGGCGGCGCTGTTGGCCGCGCTGGTGAGCATTGTCGCCAATCAGCGGCTCGACGTGACGGCGCACGTGGCCGTTGGCGGGGTGGTGGCCGCGTTGGCGCTGGGCCGAGCCGAACGGGTCAATTCATTCTTTTATGCCGGACTCACTTCGGCGCTCGCCACTGCCGGAGTCGTTTTGGTCTTCCGCCTCGCCGACCCCACCTCCGACGCGTTGGGCATCGCCACCTTGTTGGCCGCCAGCCTCATCAACGGAGTATTGTCTGCCGCGCTCACGCTCGTAGGCTTTTTTGTGCTGGGCAACATCTTCGACATTTGCACATCGATCCAACTGATCGAATTAGCGCGGCCCAACCATCCGCTCTTGCAGTTTTTGCTCAGGCAAGCGCCGGGCACGTATCAGCACAGTTTGCAGGTAGCCAATTTGGCCGAGCAGGCCGCCGAGCGCATCGGCGCCGACGCCGCGCTCATCCGTGTCGGCGCATTGTTCCACGATGTCGGCAAAGCCATTCACCCGGAATACTATGTCGAGAATCAAATCGAGGGCCAGAATCCGCACGATGGACTCCTGCCCGAAGTGAGCGCGCAGGTGATCATCGAACACGTTCCCAACGGCCTGCGCATGGCGGCAAAACACCGTCTGCCTTCCGTCATCCGCGATTGCATTGCCCAGCATCACGGCACCAATCTGACTTACTTTCAATATCAGCGAGCGGTCGGGGCCGTGGGCGGCGACGAATCGAAAGTGGACAAATCGAAGTTTCGCTACCCCGGCCCCAAACCACAAACGCGCGAGACGGCCCTGCTCATGCTGGCCGACGGCTGTGAGGCCAAATCGCGCTCCGACAGGCCGCGAACCAAAGAAGAGCTGGAGAAGATTGTCAAATACATCATCGACCGGAGTGTAGCCGCCACCCAACTCGACGAATGCAGTCTCACTCTTCACGACCTCAAACTCATTCGCGAGTCGTTCAATGAAACGCTCAAGGGCTTCTTCCACTCCCGCATTGTCTATCCCGAAGAAAAACTAAACATTGTGAGTGACGAAGAGGTGGTGATGAGGAGGTAGGTGGTTAGGCGGTTAGGTGGCTGGGTGGTTGGGTGGGAGAGGTGAGAGGCGGACTGTGGGATGAGGCAAGCGAAATCAAAAATCAAGAATCAAGAATCAAGAATTACATATCGTGTTCATTTGCAGGTGGATGAGGATTATGCGGGCGACGTGCCGGCGAAGGTTCTGCGCGATGCGGCGCGCGCCGCGCTCAAGCACCAATCGGCCGCGCCGGGCGCTCTCAGCCTCGCCGTGAGCGGAGACGAAACCCTGCGCGCGCTCAACCGCCAACATCTCGGCCACGGCCACCCCACCGACGTTCTCTCCTTTCCTTCGGAAAACGACGACCCCGACAGCGCCGGGCGATACTTCGGCGACGTTGTCATCTCATATCCGCGCGCCCATGCGCAAGCCGAGGCGGGCCGCCACTCGGTGGAGGCCGAATTACAGTTGCTCGTGGTTCACGGTGTGCTACACTTGCTCGGCCACGATCACGCTGCCACTGCTGATAAAACGCGCATGTGGCAAGCGCAAGCAGAAATTCTGGCAGAACTTGGATGTGAAATCGCCGGACCGAAAGAATGAAGGAAACTCCAAATCTCAAACTTCAAACTTCAAATCCTAAAACTCGTCCCTTCCTTTGGAGTTTGATTTTTGGAGTTTGGAGTTTCTTCGTCAGCCGCCTCGCCTCTTTCCGCCACGCCTCTCACGGCTGGTGGTATGTTCTGCGGCACGAGCGCAACGCGTGGATACACGCGGCAACCTCGATAGCAGTTTTCGTCGTGGGATTGTGGGTGGGCTTGGATCGGCGCGACTGGGCGATCATTCTATTGACGATGGTGGCCGTGTGGATGGGCGAATTCATCAACACCGCGTTGGAAGCCGTCGTCGATCTGGCCAGCCCTCAGCACCACCCCTTGGCGAAAGTGGGCAAAGACGTGGGGGCGGCCGCCGTCCTCATCGCCGCCCTCGCCGCCGTCCTCATCGGCTTGCTCATCCTCGGCCCGCCGCTGTGGGCCAAATTATTCGAGTAGCATGAAAAAACATCCCGCGAATCGCTTCGCGCGAATGGCACGAAGATCGAGGCGGCTCATTCGAGAAATTCGTGGGCAAGAACGAGTTGAACAGCGCAAGTCCTATAACGATCAGAGATCAATTCTCGGCGATCGTGCACCGCTGAAGGCTAATCGCTAATCGCTGAAGGCTCCAATGGATATCGACCTCGAACTCTACCGCCACGAAGTCCGCGTTTCCAACAGCCCGCTCATCCGCCTCTCGGCCATCGACATCTCGCCCGATCTGCCGCAGTGGACGATGATCTTCATTCACGGCTTCGGCGGGCAGGCCGGCCAATGGAAGCACCAACTCCGCAAGTTCGGCGGCGCCAATCGCGTCATCGCCCTCGACTTGCGCGGGCACGGGCAATCGGATAAGCCGATCGACGAGTACCGCATGGCCGACATTCAAGCCGATCTGCTCATCGCCCTCGACCTGCTCGGAGTCGCAGACAAGTTCGTGCTCATCGGCCATTCGTTCGGCGGCGCCATCGCCGCCGAGTTCGCCGCCGCCAACCCCGACCGCATGGCCCGGCTGATCCTCATCGCCGCCTCCGGCCAATACAAAATCCAGCCCGGCTATCGCGCCGCACTGCGCCTGCCCACTCGCCTCCTCAACCTCGCCATGCCCTTCATCGGCGGCAAACTCTCCGCGCCGCCGCGCGTGCTCAAAGCCTTTCATCGCAACACCCTCTCGCGCTGGAACGGCTGGGAGATGTTCGAGAGATTGACCGCGCCCACGCTCGTGATTCGCGGTCATCGCGATGATGTGTTCGAGAAGAGTCAGTTCGAAGAAGTGTCGCGGCGAATAGCCGGTTCGGAAGATGTGGACGTGGGCGCGTCGGGTCACATGGTGATGCTCGAACGGCGGGAAGCCGTCAACCGGGCCATCGAGCGTTTTCTGGAACAACCCACCAAATCGTGGCGCGACCCGAATATCACGACTCGCACGTCCGCGCGCGCCGCGCTGATGAAAGAGCGCCCGTGGCTGCATCATTACGATGACGGCGTCCCTTTCACCGTCGGCATCCCGCGCATTCCACTGCATCACTTTTTGCGATCTGCCGCCCGCCGCTTTCCGCTCCACTTCGCCCTCAAGTTCGAGGGTGCGTGGATCACCTATCGCCGCCTCAATCAAGAATCGAATCGTTTCGCCAACGCCCTGCGCTCGATTGGCGTGAGCCAAGGCGACCGGGTGATGGTGCTCATGCCCAACGCGCCGCAGTTGGTCATCTGTTTCTTCGGCATTCTCAAAGCGGGGGCGACCGCCGTGTTCACCCTGCCCACCACCGACCCGGATGAATTGGCGCGGCAGGCGCGCGACTCGGGCGCGAAGGCGCTGGTGACGATCACTAAGTTCGGCGACATGGCGCGGCAGATCAAAGCGCAGTCGTCACTGCAAGACATCATCTTCACCAACGTGGGCGATTATCTTCCGCCGATCAAATATCTGCTCTTCAAGATCGCGCGCGAGAAAGAGGACGGCCACCGACTCCATTTCCCGCTGGAGGAAGGGATGCACATGCTGAGCCGGATGCTGTACACCTTCAGCAGTCGCTCGCCCGAAGTGTCAGTATCGCCGGATGATTTGGCCGTCATCATTTACACCGCCGGGACAACCGGCTCGCCGAAGGGCGTGATGCTCTCGCATCGCAATCTTGTGGCCAATATTTTGCAGGTGCGCCACTGGCTGCCCGAAGCCAAAGAGGGCCGCGAAAGATTCTTGTGCGTCCTGCCGTTCTCTCACGCCTACGGACTCACCACCGCGTTGGGAGCGGGCATCTCTCTCGGCGGGGCGCTGATTCTCAAACCGACCTTTGAGATCGCCAGCGTGCTGGAAACGATTCAAAAAGACCGCCCCACGTTTTTTCCGGGTATCCCCAACATGTACGTTGCTATCAACAATTTTCCCGGCGTGCGCAAGTATGGCATCGATTCGATCAAGGCTTGCATATCGGGGTCGGCGCCCCTGCCGGTGGAAGTGCAGGAGACGTTCGAGCGCATGACGAAGGGCCGGCTCGTGGAAGGCTACGGCATCACCGAAGCCTCTCCGGTGACGCACGCCAATCCAATGAACGGCCACCGCAAAGTGGGAAGCATCGGCGTGCCATTGCCCTCGACCAAAGCGAAGGTGGTTGATCTCGCGACGGGCAAAGACGTGCCCGCCGGACAGATCGGCGAGTTGGCGATTCGCGGGCCGCAAGTGATGATGGGGTATTGGGAACAGCCGGATGAAACTCGAAAAGTGATCACGCCCGATGGCTGGCTGCTCACTGGCGATGTGGCGCGGATGGATGAGGAGGGATATTTTCAGATCGTCTCGCGCAAAGCCGACATGTGGTTTCCGGCGAAGCCGGGGCATCCGGCGTTCCCGCGCGATGTGGAGGAAGTGCTGTTCGAAGTGCCGCAAGTGAAAGAGGCGGCGGTGGTGGCGATTGCCAATCAGCCCATTGCCTTTGTGATCTCGCAAAGGGAGAGGCCGAGCAGTGAGTCGCTGATCGCCTATTGCAAACGGCGGCTTCCGCCCGAACTCGTGCCGAGGCTGGTCATCTTCGTGGACGATTTTCCAAGATCGTTTATTGGGAAGGTGTTACGGCGGGAGCTGGCGAAGAGGTATGAGGAGGGGAAGGGCTGAGAGAGCGGTTTTTGCTTTCGGCTATGCTTGCGCCAGCAGAAGCGGGACATCGATCATGGCGCTCAACAAACAGATTACACAAGATGACATCGCACAGATGGCTCGCCGAATCGCTGAGGTTGCGCATCCGGTGAAGATTATTCTGTTCGGGTCGCGGGCGCGCGGCAATGCCCGCCCCGACAGCGATATTGATCTATGGGTCATCGAACGCGATCCCGTTTCTCATCGCCGAGAATCGACGAATGTACGAAAACGCTGAATCATTTGAGCGTGAGTTAGGCGTTGTCGTTGCGGAAGCCCACGTCACGTGGGCGCGCACGATTGTGGAAACAGAAACGAAATGATCCCCCATGCCCGACTCGACAACCCCAGCCGCTCATCAAACTACCGATCGCGCCAAACTCATTGCCATTGTCGAAGTGACCTTCGCCGTCATCGCCTGGGGCGCGTCGTTCGTCGCCACCAAAGTTGCCCTGCGCGAGGTTTCGTCGGTCACCGTTGTTTGGTTGAGGTTCGGCATGGGCATCCCCATCCTCGCCGCCATCGTGGCCGCGCGCAAACAGTTCGCGCCCGCGCCCCGAAGCGAGATCGGCTACTTCGCCCTGCTCGGCTTCCTCGGCATCGCCTTTCACCAATGGCTGCAATCCACCGGCCTGCAAACATCGCAGGCCACCACCTCGGCGTGGATTGTTTCGACCATTCCCGCGATTCAAGCGTGGATGGGTTGGGCGTTTCTGAAAGAGCGGATGGGATGGGCCAAAGTGATCGGCATTGCGGCGGCGGCCTTCGGCGTGCTGTTAGTGGTCACCAAAGGCGATCTCGGCGTGCTGGCCGTGCCGGTGGGCGACTACCTCATTTTGTTGAGCGCTCCGAACTGGGCGGTGTTCTCCATCCTTTCGCGGCGCGGGCTTCAGCGGCGCTCGGCCACGCTGATGCTGTTGTACGTGATGGGCATCGGCTGGCTGTTCACTTCGATTCTCTTCTTTGCCGGGCCGGGGCTGGCCGACATCGCCAAACTCACCGCCAACGGCTGGCTGGCGGTGGGGTTCCTCGGCGTGTTCTGCACCGGGCTGGCTTACATTTTTTATTACGACGCACTGCAGATCATCCCCGCTTCGCAAGTGGGCGTGTTCATCTACATCGAGCCGCTGGTCACTGTGGCGCTGGCGGCGATCATCCTGAGCGAATCGCTCAACGCGCCGACTCTGATCGGCGGCGGGATCATTTTGCTGGGGGTGTGGCTGGTGAACCGGCGGCCTTCAACTCGGCCTCGATAGCCGGGTTGAAGTTGATGGTGTATTTGCGGATGGTGTCGAGGCGCTTCCAGTCGATGCGGTTCTTGGTGAGATTGAGCAGTTGGCGCAGGAGATCAATATCGTGATCGAGAATCTCTTGCCGTTCGCGAGAGAAGTGGCGGCCCCCCGGCGCTTTCTCGAAAAGATAGAGCAACGGGTCGCCCTCCGGCAGGGCGGGTAGTTTCTTCTCTTCGATGTCCTCCAACATTTGATCGTAATACTCAAGCATGGCGTGAACGGTGTACGGCCACTGGCCGCAGATCACCAGCCAGCGAATGGTGGTGACCGGGTCAACGGTGATGGCCTGCTCGCCTTTGCGCTCGGCCAGCGTGCGCACCAGCCGATAGACGTTGATGAGTCGTTTGAGGTGGCGCGGGTTCGGGCGAAGGAATCGAGCGATTTCCTTGAAGGCCGCCGCTTCGGGGTCGGCGAAGACGACCAGCGGAACTGCCTTCGGGGTCTCGACGGGTTCCGTCTTCGGCGGCGCGATGTTCGCTATGGCGGGGGATGGAGTCGCGCCGGGCGTGGTTAGCGACGCTCCCTCCGCCCCCTGCGTCACGGGCGGAAGTTGAGTCGGAGTCGCGCCCGCTGGCCGCTGCACTGCGCGGAACCGAGTCGGCTGGCGGATGGCCTCTCTCGCCGCCTCAACGCCCTTCTTTGTCTCAGCCAGTTGTTTGTCCAAAAATTCTTTGATCTCGTCGGAAGTCGGCTCCGGAATGCGAAAGGGAATCTGCACAATTCTGTCGAGGTATTCGTAGCCGGAGGTGCCCGCCGGGCCGAGCAAATCTTTGTAATGCTTTTCGACGGCGCGGGTGATGACGCGCGCATCGATGCCTATGCACACGATGAAGCGCTCGAAGTTGAGCAGGAGCTTGATGGCCTGCAAAACTTCGACGGCCTTCTCCGGCTCGCACCGATCGAGATCGTCGATGATGACGAGGATGCGGCTGTTCTCTTTGGCTAGTTTGGCGTTGATGAGATCGATGTCGGCGCGTATCTCGGCCATGGCGCCGATCTGTTTGCCGTAGTCGGCGAACTGAAAGAGGTCGGTGATCCACTTGCTCCACGGGGTGGACAGGGCGTCGAGGATGAGTTTGAGCAAACCGCCCGCGCCGAGGGCGATGAAGATTTTCGAGACGAGAGCCCAATCCAAATTGAACTGCCAAACGGCGATGACAACGATAGCCAACAGTATCGCAGTGGCGACGATCAACTTGCCCTGCGCCTGTTTCAATTGGCGGCCCACGTTGCGCGCCAGCCGCACCGAGAACATGCCGAACGCGCCCCAGTTGATCTCGCGCTCGACCTGATCGATGATCTTGCGCACCAGCCCCGGCCACACCACTTCGGCGGCGTTGTATTCCCAGGCGTTGAAATCGACGATGTGCACGCGAGGGATGGGCGGGTCGTCGGGCGGCTTGCCGTTGCGTTCGGCGCGGCGGTCGTCGAGAGCGGCTTTGAGATGATCGAGCAAAAACGATTTGCCCATGCCCCACGAGCCAAAGATGCCGATGGTGAGCGGCGGCTGTGTGTACGGCGACTCGATGAGATCGGCGAAGGCTTCGACGTAATGCTTGAAGCCGAGTTTGTCTTCGACGGCTTGGGTTTGATCGTTGCCCGCGCCGCGCACCGTGCCGACGGTCGGCGCGGGCGGCTCGGTCGTTTTCTGTTCGGCGGCTTGAGCGGCGGGAGGCGTTTCCTGTTTTTGAGCCGGGCCAGCGCGGAAGTATTCGGCGAGATGCTCGACGACTTTCGTCGCGGCGATGTCGTATTGCTCCCAGCCGGTTGAGGAGCGCCCGCCCAAAATGAAGATGCACGCGCCGATCACAAATGGGTCACGCTGAAGTTCGCCGTCGTACCATTCCAGCTGTTCGGCGTAATATCGTTCGGGACTGCGCTCATCGCCGCGCCAATAGTCTATCGGATCGCTCGACCCATCCCATGAGCGCCACCACTCAAGATGATTGCGCCACGGGCCGTTGGTCACACCCTTCTGCGCCGCGCCCGTCTCGCCCAGCCCGCATTCGGTGATCAGCAGTGGCACATCGCCGAAGCCCATCGGCTGCAACGTTTCGCGATAGGCGCGGCGGTAGCGCAGAGTCGTCCAGCCTTCGCCGCTCGTGTCCACCCCACCCCACATCCACGGCGACGAGTATTCGTGCACGCCCAGCACGCCGTTGTATTTTCGGCAGGCATCGAGCGCGGAGGCAAACTCTTTCCAGAAATGGATCTCAGGTGTGCCGCTGGCAAAGTTGCCCACCACGCCGCGCAAGCCGAGATCGGAAAGCAAACGGAGTCGTTCGGCTTCGAAGTCGGCATACCATCGCATCTCGCCCGATTCGCGGATCAGCGGCTCGTTCGGGCCTTCCCACAGTTTGATCATCGAGGCGCTTCGGTAGCGTTCGCGCTGGCTCTCGATGAACTTGCGCGCCGTTTCAATCGGGCGCTGGCCCGAGCGAAAGAGCGAGTCGGGCGCATCGAATGTGTAATCGGGGCTGTGCACGCGCCCGATCAGAATCACGTTCGGGTTCACGCTGGCGACTTCCACCGCCAATTCGAAACTCTCCACCAACTTCACGGCGCGGCATCCGGCCTCCACGAGTCGGCGCAGATCCGGAGTCGGCTGGGGGCACACGAAACCAAGTTTGCTGGGAATGCGGGGGGCGTCGGACATGCAGCAAATGTAATCCCGTTCCGAGTTTCGGGCAAACCGACTCCCTTCCCCTGTGGCACAACGAATGGAAGAACTGGGCCGCAACAGCACCCTCAGCGAACAGATCGGCAAACTGTTTTCCGATTCGTTCACCGTCATTCAAGAGCCGGGCGATCCCGTCGTCGCCGCCAATGCCGAAGACGCCAGCGCCCTCGCCGGATTCACGGTGCGCTTGCCCGCCAATCGAGCCGACGCCCCCACCCTCACCGTGCAGGGCAGCGCGGCTTTCGAGTTCACCGTCGATCGCGATCGGGCGCAAGCCATTCTCAACGATGCCGGTCTCGGCGAAACGCAGCTCCCCGCTTCGCTCGACGGAGCGCCGATTGCCGTGAGCGTCCCGGCCAGCGTATCGGCGGCTTACGGCGGCTGCCCCGATCCCAACGCCGCGCCGGATGAAGAAGGGGACACGCCGATAGACAATCTCACCCGCAACCAAATCTACAACTTCCTCACCATGGCCGGGCTGTACGCCATCAACTTTCTCACCATTGTGATGAGCGCGTTGATCTCGGCGGACACGCTGGCGGGCGAGATCGGATCGGGCACGATGCAATCGTTGGTCACCAAACCCATTCGCCGCGTGGACGTGGTGTTGGGCAAGTGGCTGGGCTTCGCCGGATTGCTGGCGTTGTATTTGCTGTTGATGATCGGGGGGGTGCTGACGATTGTGTTCGCGCTGTCGAGTTACTCGCCGCCCAACATTGCGCGGGGCGCGCCCATCGTCTATCTCGAAAGCCTGCTGGTGATGACGATCACGCTTGCGTGCAGCAGCGCCTTCTCAACGCTGGCGACCGGCGGCATCGTGTTCGGGCTGTACGGCCTGGCTTTCATCGGCGGCTTCGTGGAGCAGATCGGCGCGGTGCTCAAGAATCAAGTGGCGGTCAACATCGGCATCATCTCCAGCCTCATACTGCCCAGCGAATCGCTTCTGCGCCGCGCCTCGTATGAGATGACCTCGCCGCTCGCTCAGTCATTCGGCTTCAACGCCGGGCCGCTCATCGTCGTTTCCATTCCCAGCCCGGCCATGATCGTGTACGCCGCGCTGTATCTTCTCACCGCGCTGGCCTTCGCCATTCGGCAATTCTCGCGCCGCGATTTGTAAACGTCACATCTGTTTTGCCGGTGTCGCCATTGGAATCCGCCACAGCGCCAGCGCCACTCCGGCGCTCAAAATGCCCACCACCGCCGCAAACGCCAGCGGCGCGCCCGGGCTCACTCGCTCGAACAGCAAACCGGCGATGAGAGGGGCGCTGATGCGCCCCAACCCCTGCACCGATTCGGAGAGCCCGATGGCGTACCCGCGTTCGTCCGGCGGAACAATGTAGGTGAGCAGGGCCATGAGTCCCGGCATGATGAGTCCGTTCCCCATCGAGATCAGCGGGGCGGCGAGGCCGATGAGCAGAAGGTATGGCGCGGCAGTCATCAGCACCCACGGAACGCTCCGCACCAACAAGCCTCCGGCCACCATCGCCCGTTCGCCGAATCGGCGCACGATGGGCTTCACCAAAAACGCTTGAGTGAGCACGCCAGTGAATCCCACAATCGAGAGAATGCCGCCGATGGCCTGTTGCCCAACTTTGGGATCGAACCCGGCGAACATCACCTTTTCGGCCCACAGCACCCAGATGGATTGAAAGGCGAAGAAAGCCAGCTGGCCGCTGAAGGCGATGAACATCAGCAATGAAACGCCGGGCAGAGCGAACATTGCCAGCGGGCTTTTCTTTTTTGCGCCGAGTCGCATTTTGAGCGCCGCTCGCCGTTCGGGGGTGAGCGACTCGGGCAGCATGAAATAGGTGAGCGAGATGGTGAGAATCGAAATGCAGGCGGCGATGAAATAAGGGACGCGCGGCCCGAACTGCGAGGCCATCAACGCGCCAAAGGCCGGGCCGAACAAAAAGCCCGTTCCGAATGCGGCGTTGACGATGCCGATGCCCTGAGCCCGATTCTTCTCTTCGGTCACATCGCTGAGATAGGCCTGCGCCACCGAAATGTTGCCGCCGGTCAGTCCGTCGATGATGCGTGCGAAATAGAGCATGGGCAGCCCAATGGCCGAGCCGCTGATGAGGAAAGCCGCCAGCGTTCCCGTTTGGCTCAGCAGCAACACCGGCCTGCGCCCGTGCTTGTCGGAGAGGCGGCCCAACTGCGGCGAGGCAAAAAACTGCGCCAAGAAATATGCGCTCTGCAAAAGCGTGATCTGAAGCGGCCCTGCGCCAAATTGATTCTGCGCGTACAGCGGCAGCACCGGGATAGTGATCCCAAACCCCAGCACGTCCACGAACACGATCATGAAGATCGGAAACAGGGGCGAGCGGAGGAAACGCGCCAAGCGTTGGCCGACGGGGAGATTATCGGCGGAGGATGTCATTCCAATTCTCGTTTCAGTTTGTCCGTCACTGTTTTCAGCACTTTGATGCGGGCGTGCAGTTTGTCGTTGCCTTCCACAATCGTCCACGGGGCCGTGTTCGTGCTGGTCTTCAACAGCATGTCTTCAACCGCCTGCTGATAGTCTTCCCACTTGCCTCGATTGCGCCAGTCTTCATCGGTAAGCTTCCACGATTTGTAGCCCGACCCCTCGCGCTCTTTGAAACGGCGCAGCTGCTCTTCCTGACTCACGTGCATCCAAAACTTGAAGACGATCGCGCCGAAGTCGGTCAACTGCCGCTCGAATTGATTGATCTCTGCATACGCCCTCTGCCACGCCGCCTCCGGGCAAAAACCTTCCACTCGCTCCACCAACACACGCCCATACCATGAGCGATCAAAGAGGGCGATCTGCCCCTTCTCCGGCAAGCGCCGCCAAAAACGGTAAAGGTAATGCCGCTCTTTGTCTTCGCCCTGCGGCGCGGCGATGGGCCACACCACATAACCGCGCGGATCGATGCGCTCGGTCAATCGCTTAATCGCCCCGCCCTTCCCCGCCGCGTCCCACCCCTCGAAGACGATGACGACCGGCCTCTTTTGCGCATAGACTTCATACGCCAGAAGATGAAGCTCGTTCTGCAAATGAGTCAATTCGCGATCATAGTTGGCGCGCGACATCTTCAGTTTGAGGTTGGCCTTTTCAAGCATCGTTTGAGCGAGCCTCCGGCGGCGTCCATCAGTTCGCCGTCGATGCGGTCGGTGAGCAGGCAGAGCAGGCCGTCGAGTCCGCTCACCTTCTGCAACAGAATCTCGCGCGGCATGGGCCGATCTTCGAGCCACACGTCGGCGTCGGCGGCCTGCCGCGCCAACGCGAGGGCCTTCTCGGCAATGAGGCGGGTGACAAGAATCTTCATCAATCACAAAGACTCAAAGGCGCGAAGGCGCGCAAAGAGTTTCTTGGTTTCTTTGAGTCTTCTCGCCTTTGCGGTAAATGCAACCCTATCCTTCGATGATCTCGATGGTGTTGATCTTCACGCCGGGTGTGCGGGCGCGGCCCGGATCGCGCTCCGGGATGGACAGCACCACGTCCATGCCTTTGGCTACTTTGCCGAACACGGTGTGCTTTCCATCGAGCCAGGCAGTGGCAACATGAGTGATGAAAAATTGACTGCCGTTCGTGCCGGGCCCGGCGTTCGCCATCGAGAGGATGCCGGGTCCGTCGTGCCGGAGGGCGGGGTGAATCTCGTCGGCGAATTTGTAGCCGGGGCCGCCCGTGCCCGTGCCGGTGGGGTCGCCGCCCTGCGCCATGAAATCTTTGATGACGCGGTGAAAGGTCACGCCGTCGTAAAACTTGTCGCGAGCCAAAAAGACAAAGTTGTTCACCGTCTTCGGCGCTCGGTCGGCGAGCAGCGCCACCTCGAAATCGCCTTTCTCTGTTTTGAAGAGGGCGGTGTATTTCTTTTTGGGATCGATGATCATATCGGGCGCGGACTTGTATTGTTTTGGCATTGGGTTCTCCTTGAATGAAGGTTGCTCAATTGTACCTCTGACCCCACCCCGACCCTCCCCAAAGGAAAAACAGGCTCTCCCGTTTTAACGGGAAACGGCAAGCACCCTGACATGGGCATGGCCGAGCGCACGCCGACTCGGCGCGCGGCGTATGAGCACGAGGCCACCACGCCGCGCTCGTGGGGGCGGCCGCCCACCGCGAACGGCTTGCCGCGCAGTGAGGGGTCGCGCTGTTCTTCGACGGCGCAAAAGAAAGCGTCGAGATCGAGATGGAGGATCTTGCGCGGCATGTCCACTATCGATCGATGAGCAATGCTGCTGGCCCGACCGATTCGACGACACGCGCGGCCCACTGCGCGCCGATGTCCGCCGCGCCAGCCGGATCGTCTCCCCCCGCCAACGCGGCCAACGTTGCGCCGCAAAACGCGTCGCCCGCGCCGGTCGGATCGAGCTCGGATGCTTTCTCGGCAATCACATGCTCTTCGTATCTGCCGCTGCGAATGGTCAGGCCATATTTGCCGTCGGTGATGAAAAGCAGGTTGCCGGGCGCCGGGCGAGCCTCATCCCACGACTCAAACAGGTTGGCGGCTTCATTTTTGTTCATGAAAAAGTAGTTGGCTTCGGCGAACAACGCGCGCACCGTGCCGGGTTCGGCGCGGACGATTTTGGCATACGTGCCTGCCGATACACACGGTGCGCCTCTCTTTCGGCAAGCGCGCAGGAAACCGAGCTGCCGACTCGCCGAACTGAGCGCGGCGATGTGTATCACGCCGTAGCCCGAAAGATCGTCGTCGAGGGCGGCGGGCGTGAGCTGCGCTTCGGCGCCCCAAGCGGCGGCGAGCAATGTGGCCCGCCCGCCGCCGTGATGTTGAATTTCGAGTCGGGGCAGGTCGTCGGGCGAAACGAGAGGGCCGATCCACTGCAGCCGGTTGGCGGCGAGGGAGAATTGTTCGGGGAGGGGTTGGGGTTTGGGCGCGAGGAGAATTGTTTCGGCGCCCACGCGGGCGGCGGCGAGGGCGGTGTAGAGGCCCGCGCCGCCGATGGTGTAATGCGTCTGTCCGTCGCTCAAGCGCAGGGTGTCGAGCGAGGCGCAGCCGATCACCAGAATTCTGATCACAAGATCATTCCAACAGCGGCTCCGTTTCGACCGGCGGTTCGGCTTGCGGCCGTGATTGCGAGAATACGTTTTGCGCCAGCACCGAGATGCCACTCAAATCCGAATCGTAGAAGCCGAAGCCGTCCACAAACAGCTGCGACTCGCCGCTCTCGACAGCGGGCCCGGCCTTGTTCCAATTCTTGGCGGCAATGTAGATGGTGTATGGAACGGGGCGGCGGGGGAGATCGGGCAGGTCGTTGGGCATGCGCGGCGCGCGGTCGCTCGCCATGTTCACTACAATGGTGGAGCCGCGCTGGATGACTTTGCCCGGGCGGCCCGAGAGTTTAACTTGCGGGCGGATGATGGTGTTCGAGACGCGGGTGGAGACTTGATTGGCAAAGACGACGATGGTGCGCTGTTTGATATTGGGCATGGCATAGCCCGAAGCCACAAGAACGGCCTGCGGCGAGTTGGCCACATCTTTCACTTTGCGCCACTGTTTGAGGCTGATGCACACGCGATGCGTCGTCGTCAATCGCGGCGGGCGCGGAAGTTCGAGCGAGCCCAACGGCGACTCGCCTACATCGTCGATGGTGACGACGACAAAATCATCCTGCCGCTTCACTTCTTTGGGCCGCCCGGCAACTTTGTAGATCGCGCTGCTGGCTACGCCCATCTCGGCCGAGAGTTCGTTCACCGCTTCGGCGCGTTCGGCCCAATCCAACGGCGGCAGAACTGGCAGGGCCGCTTTCGCCTCCTGCTGATAGTGAATGCGGTGCCATTCTTCTTTGCTCGCCTCTCGGCGAAGCAGCACAAAGAACGCGCCGCCCGGAGTGCGGCGGCGGCTTCCATCGGGAAGCAGCATACCGCCGCCCGCTTCTACTTCTAAAGTTTCAGCCAGCACCGGCTGAACGCGATCCACGCCGCACACGGCCAGCGCGCGGGCGATCTGATTCACCGGGCCAGACTCAGTTTCGCCGAGTTGATCGGCTATCGATTGGGCAAGAGGTTGGAATTCTTCTGTGGTCATAAGTGTCACCCCGCTCTGTGTTGGAGCGTCCCCCTTGGCTCAAATTTTCCGCCCCATTAGCCGGGCCGGATAGCCGATATTGTAGCACTTTTCAAGCCGACTGCTTCACGGAGTTTGGGCGCGGGCGGGCCGCGCCCCTACCGTTGTTTCTTGGTGAACAGCGCTTTCAGATCGATCTTGGGGAAGGCCAACGGTTTCTTTTCGGGCGGCGGCTCTCCTGTGTGAGGCGGGAAGGGCGGAAGGTCGAGCATTTTGCGCCAGGCGTATCCGCCCACAAGTTTGAGAGTGGCCATGATGGGCGCGGCCAACAGCACGCCGATGATGCCGCCCAAGGTGGCGCCCATGATCGCCCCAACCATGATGAGCACGGGGTGCAGATCGAGCGTGTCGCCGATGATGCGCGGCACGAGGAAGTTGTTTTCGATTTGCTGGACGATGACGAAGAAGAGGGCGACGACGGCGGCATAGGCCAACGGCGTGAGGCCGAGCCAGTTGCTCTCTTGAAAAAGGGCGACCGCCACCGCGACTACTCCCGACACCAAGGGCCCGATGGTGGGCACAAGTTCGAGCAGGCCGGAGAGCAGGCCCAAGGCCACCGCATAACGCACGCCGAGCACGGTGAGGCCGATCCACGAGACGACGCCGATGACTAAGCCGAGCGAGGCCTGGCCGCGAAGAAAATTATTCCAGATGCGGGCGAGGCGGTCGATGAGTTCTTCGACGTCGTGATGGTAGCCGGGGTCGGCGGCGTAGCGGCTGATCATGGGGCGCAGGCTGGGCATATCTTTGACGATGTAAAAGGAGATGACCAGCACGAACAGCGCCCAGCCGAAGAATTCGGCGGTGCTGGTGACGGCGTCGCCGACGAATTGGCCGACGCGCGAGAGGGCGGGTTGAATGGCGGCCACCACTTGCGAGTACAGCGACGCAAAGTCGAATTGATTGAAGTCAATCGTGTAGCCAAGTATTTCGACGCGGCTGTGGGTGAGTTCGGCGAGGCGGCTGGGCAGTTGAACGACGATGCGCTGGAAGTCGCCGCTGAGGCTGGCGAGTTGGCCCACGGCGTAAATGCCCAAGCCGGTGGCCAGCCCGGCGACGATGAGCAGGAGGGCGAGATAGACGACGGACACGGCGGCGATGCGCCGCCATTTGAGGCGGGCGGCCAATGCGGTGATGAGCGGGTTGAGCACGTAGGCCAGCATGGCCGCCGCTAACAGCGGGGTGATGAGGTTTTGGAATCGGATGAACATCCAGCCGACGATGATCAGCGCGGCGAAGGCCACGACGAGTTTGGTGGTGACGCCCCAGCGGGGGGAGGTGGTTTCGTTTTGAGTCATGGTTGCGCTCCGGCGCTCAGTCGAGCGGGCTGCGCACGGCGAGGCCGCCGCGGTTGAGGACGTGAGTGTAGATCATGGTCGTCCTTACGTCGGCATGGCCGAGAAGTTCCTGAACAGTTCTGATGTCGTAACCGGACTCTAGCAAGTGTGTGGCAAAGCAGTGCCGGAAGGTGTGAGGGCCAACAGGTTTCACTATTCCGGCGCTCTGGGCCGCCCGGCGCACCGCTTTTTGCAGGCCGCTCTCGTCGATGTGATGGCGGCGGGTGACGCCGGGAGAACGCGGGTCGGCGCTGAGGCGGTCGGAAGGAAATGCATATTGCCAGCCCCATTCTGTGTGGGCGTTGGGATATTTGCGCTCCAGAGCAAAGGGGAGGTAGACGGCTCCATAACCTTTTTCCAAATCACTCTGGTGCAGTTGTTTGACTCGGGCCAGGTGCGCCTGAAGCGGCTCGCGCAATTGGTCGGGCAACATGGTGACGCGGTCTTTCATGCCTTTGCCTTCGCGGACGACGATTTGGCGCTGGGCAAAGTCGAGGTCTTTGACTCGCAGGCGAACGCATTCCATGAGGCGCAGACCGCTTCCATAGAGTATCTTTGCCGTCAGTTGGTGATCGCCCGACATCTGGCGAAGGATGGCCTGGACTTCGTCTTTAGTGAGGACGACGGGCAGGCGTTCCGGTTTCTTGGCTCGCACGATGGCAAGCGGCTCGTCAATGTCCAGCTGCAACACATTGCGATAGAGAAAAAGGATGGCGCTGATGGCCTGGGTTTGGGTGGAGGCGGCGATGTTTTGCTCGGCGGCAAGGTAGGTGAGGAAGGCATTGATTTCGGGAGCGCCCATGGTCTCAGGGTGGCGCTTGTGATGGAAGAGGATATATCGCTTGGCCCAATCCACGTAGCTGGTTTCAGTGCGGATGGAGTAGTGGCGGACGCGCAAGGCGTCGCGCATTTGCTCAAGGAGCGGTTTCTTTTGCGGCGGCTGTTGCGGTTGCTGGCTGATAGTGGTCATAGGTGGTTGCGTTCTCCGGGAAAAGGAAGTAGAATGGGCACAGTTCCTTCGGCAGGCTCAGGACAAGTTTGTAATCGAGGGCGTTTCCGCAAAGTGCTCTGGAAGGCTTGAGCAAAAAGCGGAATTCCATTTCTGTAAAACATACCAATCGGTGGGCTTATACGGAAAAGTTCCGGAAAACGCCCCGCTGGGGCCAATTTTACCTCAAGTCAATTCCGCATATTTGAATTCATCTTATACGGAAAATATCCGCCGACCGGTTTGCGTTACCTGCGTGTGGGCGGGCGTGGATTCTGCTTGGGAGCAGAAAAAACTCGAAGCGAGGAAAATGCTCGAAAATGCCGCAGAATCCCACACGTCAGGTGCACGCTTTGTTAGCCCGCTCTTTATTTTACTCATAAATTGAACTTCTCAATAACTTTGCCATAAGATTCTTTATCGGATAAAACCAACAATGTATCATTGCCTTGTAAAACTGTTCCACCACTCGGTAACATAAAATCGTTATCTCTGGCAATGAGAATTACTAGAAAGTCATCAGGGAGTTCTAATTCAAAAATGGCTTTTCCATTCATACCAGACTCAATTGGTACGGGTAATTCTTTTAGTTCGCTTTTCAACCCGCCCATAGGGACATATTCAATTGGATAGACACGTTTCGGTATGATTGGCGCGTCAACTTTTAGCAATTTAGCCATGCGTGATAATGAAGTTCCTTGTAACAGGACGGATGTTAGCACAACAAAAAAGACCACGTTAAAAATTAAATTTGCTTGCTGGAGTTGGGCGAGTAATGGAAATGTCGCTAAGATAATTGGGGCTGCGCCGCGTAAGCCAACCCAAGAAATAAAGGTCTTTTCTCTCCAATTTAATGTGCTTGGCAACAAACTTATAAAAATACTAATCGGGCGGGCGAGGAACATCAAACACCCTGCGATAAGCAAGCCAACGCCTATTATCGGTGTAAGGCGCGAAGGGAATACTAACAAACCCAGTGCCAAGAACATGGCTATTTGCATAATCCATGCCAAGCCATCGTGAAAACGCATAAGACTTTTTTGATGTAAAAAATCTTGTCGCCCTAAGATAATGCCTGCCAAATAGACTGCTAAGAATCCACTGCCGCCAATTAAGTCCGTCAATCCAAAAGCAAGAAATACTAGCGATAGAGTAAGTACAGGATAGAGACCTTCATACCCTAACTTTAAGCGATTAATCAAAAACAACATTGCTTTCCCCATGCCGTATCCAACTAACGCCCCAATAAGCATTTGTTGGATAAACAATCCAATAAGATTTAATACGGATAAATTTGGTTGCGTTATCAACTGTATCAAGCCAACAGTCAGAAATATTGCCATAGGGTCATTGCTGCCTGACTCTAATTCTAGCAATGGCTTGAGTTTTCCCTTGAGGCTGATGCCTTTAGAACGTAAGACCGAAAATACAGCCGCCGCGTCTGTGGATGAAACTATTGAGCCAAGTAGCAAACCTTCGAGAAATGAAAAACCAAGAAGCACGCTTGCAAAAAGACCTACCGTTATTGCAGTAATAAGAACCCCGAAAGTGGATAGAAGCAAGCCTTCTTTGAAAACAGGACGAACTTCATTCCATTCTGTGCTGAGTCCGCCAGAAAACAGAATTAGAACTAATGCAATGATGCCGATGAACTGTGCGAGCGCAGGGTCGTCAAAATAGATTCCACCAAACCCATCAGACCCCGCCAGCATTCCCAAAATGAGGAAAAGCAAGAGCGCGGGAACGCCGAAGCGGTCAGAGATTTTGCTAACAAGAACGCTTATTAGCAATAAAATGGAAGCGCCAATCAATACATATTCATTCATTAGGAGTCAAAATATGAATGTATGATAGTTGTGCAAGGGGCGGGCTAACTC
>VGOW01000013.1 GCA_016875735.1 Chloroflexota bacterium
TAAACGCCCTATCCAGCACGGACGACATCAACGCCGACAACTCCTCTCCGCTCGCGGACTGCAACCCCCGCAACGCATTGACCTTCGCCTGCAACCCATCCAGATAAGCGACAATACGCCGCTGTTCGTCGAGCGGGGGAGCGGGAATAACTTTGTTATCAAGAAAACTTTGGGGAACACGTTGTTGTCCAGCAGTTCCTTTGAAATGGTCTGCGGCATCTTTCTTGAATTGCTTACTTCTCACAAGAACATACAGCCATTCAGCAAGAACTTTTTCGCTTGGGCGTAAAACATGAAACTCGGTTGACCCAAAACCAGTTCCGTTTACTAAGTTTTTCGCAATTGCAGATTTGCCGTTTTCCATGCAAGGTGTAATTCTCGCAAAAATCACATCGCCATCTTGAAACCATGTGTAGCCTTTTCCAACTTCTTGGTAAGGTCGTGGTTCAGGCTTTGTAATTGTTCCAGTAATATCATCAACGGCTTTCATTGGAACAAATGAAACTAAGTCTTCTGCTTTTAGTGTTATCTGTCCCTTGCGTGAAGGATTAACTTCTGCAAATTCTGGAATAATCCCATAACTCCAATTTGGGTTATTGCCTTCTATCAAATGTCCAAGAATTGAATCAATAAGAGCGTCAACTTCTTGACTTGCCTCTTCCCGCAGACGCTGCGCCTCATTGAGCCGCGCCGCCAGCGACTCGATGTGCGCCACAGTTGCAGAAGCACTGTTTAGAAAGTCAGGTAATTTTGGTGCTGTAGAAAAATCGGGACGAGTTTTTGAATAACTTTCCAGCCATTCAAGATACTCGCCAATCATCTTTTGTGTTTCAGGTGAAAGAATAGGAACTTCAATTTGAGAGAGATGATCTTTAGTGATGGTTTTGAAGGTTGTGCCTGTTCCTTTTTCAAACAACAATCTTTCATTTGCTTGAATAATTCTGAATAAAAACTTTCTGTCAATCTTTCCGTCTTTTGGTCGAACACCAGCAACACCTCGTCCAAGACAATAAATGCCATCTGACCATCTTGGTTCGCCTATAGTTGCACGAACACAGACAATAATATCGTCTGGTTTGCATAATTTGGTTGGTGTTGTTGTCCAGCGCGAAGAAGCTGGAAACTCAATTCCTAAATCGGCGGGACCACCAATAAAAGGTGTGCCTGCACCATCACTGTTTACGCTATTGCCATCAGGTGATTGTCCCATTTCAATAAAAGCAATTTCATCAAGTTGTTTTGTTGGTACATCTTTACAGGCTTCTTGAATCAACAATTCCCTTGCAGCAGGGACAACCCATTGTTCAATATGACCAGAACGAGCATTAGAAACTCTAGCCATATTACTTTTCCTTCAACATAATCCGAACTTCTTGAATCAATTTCAAGATTTGTTCTTCTTTAGCAAAAATACTCTCCGCCAACTCGGCGGGCGGTAGGTGTTCCAATTCCTCTTTGCGGCTGGGGTTCTTGATATCGAGATTGACCGAGACCACATCGCCGCCGCCGTTGGTCTGGATCACATCTGCGGCGCGCACCTTCCATGCGCGTTCGTTCTCAACTCTGTTATCCCACCAATCCAGAATCGGCTGGAATTCCTCGAACTGCATCGGGCGCGTCTTGGTATAGTTCTTCACGCCTTCGGGGAGAATATGCTCATAGAACCAGATATCAACTGTCGCCGCGTCCTGAGCGGAGCGTAGCGAAGTCGAAGGACGATCGAAGAACAGCAAATTGGTCGGGATGGACGTATACGGCGCGAACACCCCGTTCGGCAGTCGGATGATCGTATGCAGGTTGAAATCCCGCAGCATCTGCGCCTTCACCCGCGCCGCCACCCCGTCGCCGAACAGAAATCCATTTGGCACCACCACGCCGCAGCGTCCGCCATGCTTCAGCGACCGCATCACGAACTGCATGAACAACAACGCCGTCTCGCTGGCGCGCGTATTCTCGGGGAAGTTCAACTGAATGCCCGCCTCCTCCTCGCCGCCGAAGGGCGGGTTCGTCACGATCACATCGAAGCGGTCTTTCTCCCCGATCTCGTTCAGCGGATTCTTCAACGCATTATCGCGGCGGATGTTCGGCGTCTCGATCCCATGCAGCAACAGGTTCATCGTGCTCAACAGATACGGCAGCGGCTTCTTCTCCACCCCGAACAACGTCTTCGTTTGCAGCGTTTCCTGCTCTTTGGATTTCTTCGCCTGCGACTTAAGATACTCATACGACTCGACTAAAAATCCGCCCGTGCCACAAGCGGGATCGAGAACGGTCTCTCCCAGCCGCGGCTTGACTCTGTCTACGATCAGTTTGACCACGGGACGGGGCGTATAGAACTCGCCCGAATCGCCAGCCGCGTCGCGCATCTCCTTCAACATCGACTCATACAAATGCGCCAGCGTAAAGATCTCATCCTTCGACTGAAAGTGGATGTTATCCACCAGGTTGACCACATCCCGCAGCAGATACCCGCTCAACATGCGGTTATACGTCTCCTTGAACACCTCCGCCACCTTCAAACGTTCATCCCCAGGACTGCTTCGCTTGTCCGACCCCGTCAGCCCCCGCAGCGCAGGCAGCAACCCATCATTGACGAACTTGACCAACTCCTCGCCCGTCGCCCCGCTATCCTCATCCGACGCCCAATCCCGCCACCGATACGACGCTGGAATGACCGGCTTATACTTCTGCCGCGCCACCACGGCGTCCTGCTCGCGGCGCACTTCGAGATCATCGTAGCACTTCAAAAACAAAATCCACGACAGTTGCGGCAGGCGATCCAAATCGCCATTCAACCCCGCATCCTTCCGCATAATGTCACGGGCAGATTTGATGAGAGAGGAGAGCGAGGCTTTGGTGTTGTGGTTGCGCTCTCCCTGCAACGCATTATGATCTTTGGAATCGAGAGAAAGTGCGCCCGATGGAGCAGGTGCCCGCCGGGCCGGGAGGGGTGAGGCGGGGTTCTTATGTCGCGGCATAATATTGGCTACGGTCTTTTCTTCCGAATGTATTTGACTCCTTCGACATTTTCAAAATGCTCATCTTGCGTCCAAAGCGTTGCATTGCGCGCCCGGGCTGTGGCAAGGATGATGCTGTCGGCCATGGCCAGTCTTGACTCCAATGAAATCTGCGCGGCCTGGATAGCGATTTGGCGGTCAAAGTCGACCACTCCCCCCAGCAACATCAAACCCGTCGCCTCCAAAGCGCGCTCCTCGCCGTATTCCTGCAAAACACGCTTGAAGACTTCATAAAGGCACACTGTGGGCACCAGCAGGTTGTCGGTGTCGATGATTGCGCGCTCGAAAAAATCGGCGTTCGCTTCATCGGCCACATACTCTATCCAGCCTGACGAATCGACGATGTTCATTAGCGCCCCTCATCAACCTCGTCGCGAACATGGCTCGTCTTCAGGCCCTTGAACATTCCGCGCGCCTTTTTGACGGGTGGAACGACCACCACTCGCAGGGTGCCGTTATAGGGAATGAACATGATCTTCTGCCCCGGCTTCAGATCGAACTGCCTCCGCACCTCGCGGGGGATCACCACTTGGAACTTGGACGAGATGGTTACCGCTTCCATTGCTTTACATCTCCTTATCGAACGGGAATCGTATGACGATTATACCATTCACTCATACAAAAACTTCTGCATCTCATCCACCGCCCTCAGCAACTGCGCCGCGCCGCCAAACAATTGGTAAATCTCATACGGCGAGCCATACTGGTCGAAGGGTGAAACCTGCAACACGCGCGCCAACTGGTCGAACTCGCCAATGCCATAATCGGCATATTTCTCCAACAACGCGCTCAAAATCTCGCGGGCGGCAGGCGTGAAGGTGTTGAAGAAGTTGGTTTTCTTTTGGCGCAGTTTCTCGGCCCGCTCGCGGCGGGTGACCAGCGGCGCGTTGTAGGCCACGTGCAACAACAAATCCAGCGCGTCGGCTTGCTCGTGATGAGTGACGCGGGCGAGGTGATCGGGATCGATGCCGCGAGCGCGCAATTGATTCAAAATCTCGGCGCGCTGCTCGGGCAACGGCCACGTTTGCCGCAAATGGTCGGCGGTCAAATTCAGGCGGCGGATGTTTTGGGTCACGTAATCGGTAAACTCAACCGTCTTCAACACAGCGCCGTTGGGGTCGAGCTCAAAAGCCTGCTCGCCCACAATATAAACTTGAACGCCATCCAGGTAATACTTGCGCGGCAGTTCGCCAACATGCGCCCCTTCTCCCTGTGGGAGAGGGCTGGGGTGAGGGCTTTCCAGCGTCCCCTCTTCGCTATCCTGAATCTCCGTCTCCTTTCCGGAATCGTCAATCGTCGTCCTCGTCACCCGCGCCGGGTCGCCGTCGAAGGCCGGATCGTAAAACAGTTGGGTCGCGCCCACGTAATCGATGATCGTGAACCAGAACTTGCGGCGCTCTTCCGAAACGCGCGTCCCCCGCCCGATAATCTGCTTGAAATCGATCATCGAGTTGATCGGCTTGAACAAGACGACGTTGCGGCAGGTGGGCGCATCCACGCCGGTGGTCAGCATCTGCGAGGTGGTGAGGATGACGGGCGTCTCCCTTTCCGGGTCCTGAAAATCGTCCAGATGCCCGCGCCCCGTCGAGCCTTCGTCCGAAACCACGCGCTCCACGTAATGCAAATGGATGCGGGTCAAATCGGCGTTGGCGTTGTTCAGGGCCAGCCGCATATCCAAGGCGTGTTCCTGATCCACGCAGAAGACTATCGTCTTGTCGAAGCGATGGGTTCGTTTGAGATACTCGGTGAGATGGCGGGCCACAACTTCCGTGCGCGAGAGCAACGCCACCAGCCGCTCGAAATCTTTCGTGCCATACAGCCCCGGCGGAATCTCGCGCCCGAAGCGATCCAGCACGCCGGGATCGATTTGTAGTCCGCTCGCGTCCACGTCGGGAATGACGCGATACACGCGATACGGCGCGAGGAAACCGTCGTCGATGCCCTGCCGCAAACTGTAGGTGTAAATCGGGTCGCCGAAATAGTCGTAGGTGTCAACATTGTCGTCGCGCTTGGGCGTGGCCGTCATGCCGATTTGCGCCGCCGAGTCGAAGTAATCCAGAATCTCTCGCCACCTGCCGTATTCATTGGCCGACCCGCGATGGCACTCGTCCACGATGATCAAGTCAAAGAAATCTCTTGGATACTTCTCATACAGGTTTTCGCCAGTGGCCGGGTTAGCCAATGCCTGATACAACGCAAAATACACCTCGCGGCTCTTCAGAGCCTCGCCTTGAATTTTGTGCAGGGCTTGCCCCATCGGCGAGAAGGTGCGGTCTTTCGCTTGATCGATCAGCACATTGCGGTCGGCCAGATACAGAATGCGTTTCTTGCGCTTCGACTTCCACAGCCGCCACGCGATCTGAAAGGCGACGAAAGTTTTTCCCGTGCCCGTTGCCATGGTGAGCAAGATTCGATCTTGACCTTCGATCACGGCGTTCACTGCTCTATTGATGGCCGCCTGCTGATAGTAGCGCGGCGCTTTCCCGCCAATTTCTTGCCAATAGGCAAACAGCGAATCGGCTTCATCCCTTTCGGCAGGAAACTTGAACGTGCCTTTCAGTCTCCCCCACAATTCATCGGGCGGCGGAAACGAATCAACCTCTCGCTCCAGGCCGGTAATGAAGTCATGCTCCACAATTCCTTTGCCGTTGCTCGAAAAGGCAAACTTCACCTGCAACATCTCGGCGTATCGGATCGCTTGTTGCAATCCCGCCGCAGGCTCGCGATAGTCTGCTTTGGCTTCCACGACGGCAATGGGAATATTCTGCCGGATGAACAGCACGTAATCAGGGCGCAATCCTTCCTTGCGCGTGTGCCTGTCGCCTATGGGCACTATGCGCCCGGGCGTCAAGACCATCTGCTCGGTGATGGTCTCATCCTCCCAGCCGGCAGACTTGAGTTTTGGCAAGATATAAGTTCGGCAAGTGTCGGCTTCGTTCATAGCGCCCCATTGTTTCACAGCGGCTAAATCATCAACCGCCTAGCGGGGCAAGGCATGGAGATGGAGCGAAGGCTCTTCGGCTGATGACAGTGGACATGAGAGGTTAAGATAGCACATTCTCATAATTGAGCAAATGCGCATGATAAAATCAACGCGCAATGCCCGACCTCCTCTCCGGCCTCAACCCCCAACAACTCAACGCGGTCACCGCCGATCCCGGCCCCACCCTCATCGTGGCCGGCCCCGGCTCCGGCAAGACCCGCGTGCTCACCCACCGCATCGCCTATCTTGTGCAGGAGGGCACGCCGCCGTTTCGCATCATGGCCGTCACCTTCACCAACAAAGCCGCCCGCGAAATGCGCGAGCGCGTGGAGCGATTGCTCGGCGGCGCGCTCGGCGGACTCGCCATCGGCACCTTTCACGCCATCTGCGCCCGCTTCCTCCGCCGCGAGGCCGAACACACCCATGTCACCCGCGACTTCGTCATCTTCGACGACACCGATCAACTCGCCCTCGTGAAACAGGCAATGGAGCGATTGCAGCTCGACGAGAAGCAATACCGCCCGCAGACTCTGCTCGGCGCGATCTCCAAAGCCAAAAACGAACTCATCCCGCCCGATGAATATCAGGCCGGCACCTATTTTGCCGAGATCGCCGGGCGCGTTTACCTCGAATATCAAAAACTCTTGCGGGAGAACAACGCCTTCGACTTCGACGATCTGTTGGCTGAAGCGGTGTATCTCTTCCGCCATCACCCCGACGTGCTGACGAAGTATCAGCGCTCATACGATCACGTTCTCGTTGACGAATTTCAAGACACGAACACCGCGCAATATGTGTTGCTCAAACTGCTCACGACCACGACGAGAAACCTGTACGTCGTGGGCGACCCCGATCAGTCGATTTACAAATGGCGCGGGGCCGACTATCGCAACGTCCGCCGCTTTCAGGACGACAACCCCGACGCGCAAACCATCCTCCTCGAACAGAACTACCGCTCCACTCAACTCATTCTCGACGCGGCCACCGCCGTGATCGACCGCAACAAGAATCGCACGCGCAAGCAGCTTTTCACCGAGCGCGGCGGCGGCGCGAAGATTCAGTTTCACGAAGCCTACAACGAGGAAGACGAAGCGCAGTACGTCATCCAAACCATCGCCGCGCTCGCCCGGCGCGACGATCTGAATCCCAGCGACGCGGCGATCATGTACCGCACCAACGCGCAGTCGCGCGCCATCGAAGACGCCTTCGTGCGCGCCGGTCTGCCCTATCGCATCGTCGGCGCGCAGCGCTTTTATGGCCGCCGCGAAGTGAAAGACATCATCGCCTTCCTTCGCCTCACTCACAACCCCGCCGACAGCGTCAGCCTTCTGCGCGTGATCAATGTGCCCCCACGCGGCATCGGCGGCAAAACCATCGAAACCCTTCAAGCCGCCGCCGAACGGGCCGAGATTCCTATGTCGGTCATCGTCCGCGATCTCGGTTTGAATCGGCTCAACAGCAAATATGCGGGCGAGTTCAAGGGAAAGGCCGGGGCGGCGCTCAGTGAGTTCGGAGAGATGCTCAATGGCTGGGTGGCGATTCGAGAGTCGGCGCCCGTCGCTAAATTGATCGATCAGATTCTCTCCGACACCGAATACCGCCGCTACATCAACGACGGCACTGAAGAGGGCGAAGACCGTTTAGAAAACGTGATGGAACTGCGCGGCGCCGCCGCCGAAGATGAAACCGTTTCGCTCTCGGCCTTCCTCGAGCAGGTGGCCCTCGTGGCCGACGCCGACACGAACACCGGCGCCAGCGGCCCCACCCTGCTCACCCTGCACGCGGCCAAAGGGCTTGAGTTTCCGGTCGTGTTCATCACCGGCCTCGACGACGGCGTGCTTCCGCACCAACGCTCGTTCGAGGACGCCGAAGAGATGGCCGAAGAGCGGCGGCTGATGTACGTGGGCATCACTCGCGCAAAGGATCGACTCTTCCTCACCCGCGCTCATCGCCGCGCGCTCTACGGCAACTACGATGTGAGCAACCCTTCGAGATTTCTCGACGACATTCCCCGCCATTTGCTCACCGGGCAGATTGCGAAAAAGAAAAGCGGCGCCGAGTCTGCTTACGCCCGAATGATCTCGTGGGACGCCGATACACGATCCGGCAGGAGCGAGACCCGCTCCCCCAACCGCGAATCGATCCAAGCCGACTCTCGTTATCGAACCGGCCAACGAGTCAAACATTCCATGTTTGGCGAGGGCCTGATTATCGAAAGCAAAGGCGCGGGCGACGATGAAATCCTCGTCATCGCTTTCGAGGGCACGGGCATCAAACGTCTTGCAGCCAACATGGCAAACCTCACCCTGCTGAAAGGATAGATATCGGAAGTCAGAAGATAGAAGTCAGAAATCGGAAGTCAGAAGAGTCTTTCTGGCTTCTGACCTCTGACTTCCGACTTCTGACCTCTGACCTCTCATGAATCTCCTCGTCACCGGCGGCGCGGGCTACATTGGCTCGGCCACCGCCGCCGAACTCATCGCCGCCGGGCACACCGTCACCGTCTTCGACAACCTCTCGCGCGGCCACCGCGCCGCCATCCCGCCCGAAGCCTGCTTCGTTCACGGCGACATTGGCGACCGAATGGCGCTGGCCAAAGTGTTTGCCTCCGGCAACTTCGACGCCGTCCTCCATTTCGCCGCGCTCATCGAAGCCGGAGAATCGATGAAAGACCCCGGCCTCTTTTTTCGCAACAACGTGGCCTATTCGAACAACGTCATCGAGGCTGCCGTGAAAGCGGGCTGTCTCAAATTCGTGCTCTCCTCCACGGCCGCCATCTTTGCCGCCAGCGACGAGCCTCTGCGCGAAGACTCGACCATCGCCCCCGTCAACACCTATGGCGAAACCAAATTGATGATCGAGACCATGCTCAAATGGTACGGCCAGGTTCACGGGTTGCGATACGCCTGCCTTCGCTACTTCAACGCCGCCGGAGCGGCTCCGAATCGCGGCGAGGCCCACCACCCCGAAAGCCACCTCGTCCCGCGCGTCCTCCATGTGGCGCTCGGCCAAGCCGAGTCCGCCGCCATTTTCGGCGCAGATTATCCGACCCCCGACGGCACGTGCATCCGCGATTACATTCACATTGTTGATCTCGCGCAAGCGCATGTGCTGGCTGTGGAAGCGTTGAATGAAAAACCGACTCTCATTTACAATCTTGGCAACGGGCAGGGCTATTCGGTGCGCGAAGTGATCGAGGCCGCGCGCGCCGTCACCGGCCACCCGCTCCCTGTCGTCGAACAGCCGCGCCGCCCCGGCGACGCGCCGCGCCTCGTCGCCTCCTCCGAAAAAATCCGCCGCGAACTCGGCTGGACTCCACGCCACCCCTCGCTTCACGACATCATCGCCAGCGCGTGGGAGTGGCATCGGGGGCACCCCAACGGCTATGAGCCTTCAGCGATCAGCACTCAGTCGTTAGGCCGCTGAACACTGATCGCTGATTGCTGACCGCTATGAAACTCGCCCTCAACGGCTGGTTCTACGATCAACCGCACACCGGCAGCGGCCAATATCTGCGCGGCCTGCTCGATCACCTCCCCCTCGCCGCGCCCGATATTGAGATCACACTCATCGCGCCTCGGCCCATTCAACTCGAATCCAATCACGCCTCCCGCCTCCCGCTCCACGCCTCCCGCTCCACGCCCGACGCCGCGCGCTCGAACCTCTCCAAACTTAAATTCGAGCAGCTCGACTTCCCCGCCGCTTGCAAACGCATCAACGCCGATCTCGCCCACATCCCGTATTGGGCGCCGCCCCTCGCCTCCCCCGTTCCGTTCGTCGCCACCATTCACGATCTCATCCCCCTCCTCATCCCCGAATACAATCGCGCCCTCAAAGCCCGCTTCTACAACGCCCTCGTGTCGGCGGCCACACCCGGCGCGGCTCACCTCATCGCCGATTCCGACTCCTCGCGCAATGACATCATCCAGCGCCTCCGCGTTCCGCCGGAAAAAGTGACTGCCATTCACCTCGCCGTCGGCCCCGAATACAAGCCCGCGCCCGACTCTCCCCGCGACGCCGTCATTCGACAAAAATACAATCTGCCCGACTCATACGTCCTCTACCTCGGCGGATTCCAGCCGCACAAAAACGCGCGCAGCCTCCTCGCCGCGTGGACGTGGTGCGACGGCTCCATCGGCGAGCAATATCCGCTCGTCATCGCCGGAAAACTTCCCGCGCGCGGCGATCGTTTCCACGACGATCTTCCGGCTTACGCGAAACAACTCGGCATCGCCGAGAGTGTCCGCTTCATCGGCCCCGTCGCCGAAGAGGACAAGCCCGCGCTCTATCGCGGCGCGGCCTGTTTCGTTTTCCCGTCTCGATACGAAGGCTTCGGCCTTCCGCCGCTCGAAGCCCTTGCCTGCGGAGCGCCCGTTGTCACCACCGCTTTCGCTTCCATCCCCGAAGTGGTGGGCGAGGCCGCTTACCTCGTCCGCGATCCCGACGACACGCGCTCGCTCGGCGCGGCCATCCTCGCCGTCGTCGTCAACCCCGATGTGGTGGATCGACTCGCCACAGCCGCGCGCGCGCAAGCTCAAAAGTTCAGTTGGCAAAGGACTGCGGAAGAAACTGCCGCTGTTTACCGAAAAGCATTGCGGCGCGGATAGATCGACACGGCCAAGCGAATCCGTGTACCATTGACTCAATGTCTCCCGCCGCAAACCCCACGCCGAAGATGGCAGATCGCTTTCTTTCCTTCATCACTCATCGCTCACGGCAAAGCCGTCCTTTAGGATCGCTCATCGTTACATTTCTCGCCTTCTTCGCCCTCTACGCCTTCACCCTCTCGCCCGGCCTCCTCCCCGCCGACTCTGGCGAGTTCCAAACCGTCGTTCCATTGCTCGGCGTCGCCCACCCGCCGGGCTTCTCGCTCTACATTCTGCTCGGCAAACTCTTCACCGGCCTCGTCCGCATTGGCAGCTACGCTTATCGCCTCAACCTCTTCTCTGCGTTCACCTCAGCCATCACCCTCGCCCTCGTCACCCTCGTCGTCCAACGCCTCACTCGCCCCACTCCTCACGCCCCACTCCTCACGAATCTGCCCGGCTTCCTCGCCGCCTTCATACTCGGCGTCTCCACCACCTTTTGGTCGCAAGCCACCACCGCCAACATTCGCAGTCTCATGGCCCTGCTCACCGCGCTGGCCGTGTGCGCCCTCATCGAATACCAACTCAACCCCACCATCAACCGACTCGCCTTTCTCGCCTTCACCCTCTCCCTCGCCGTCGTTCATCACCTCTCCATTGCCTTCATCGCCATCACTCTCGCCGCCGCCGCCATCGTGTTCACCCCCTCACCCCGTCATCTTGTCACCCCAAAGATTCTCCTCAAACTCAGTGTGTCTATTGTTGCCCCTCTCGCCGTTCTCCTCTACCTCCCCATTCGCGGCGCGGCGGGCGCCTACCTTGCCCCGCCCGGCCTCAACACCCTCAACGGATTCCTGCAACACGCGCTCGGCCTCGGCTTCGGCGGCGACTTCTTTTACTTCGCCAACCTCTCCGCCCTCCCCGATCGCCTCGCCATCCTCCTCAACATCTTCCTCTTTCAATTCAACGCGCCGACTCTGATCCTCCTCGCCATCGGCCTCCTCCTCTTTTTCTTCCGCGATCCGAAACTTGCCGCCGCTCTCACCCTCGCTTTCGCCGTTCACTGCGTTGTCGCCATCACCTACCGCGCCCCGCAAACCGTCGAATACCTTTTGCCCGCCTACGTCATCCTCGTCATCACCGCCCTCAGCGGTTGGCAATTCATCTTTGACCGTTGGCCTTCCCGCTTTGAAGTTTGGACTTTGAAGTTTGCCCTTTATTGTTCATTCTTCATTTCCTCATTGCTCATTCTGTTTCGCAACTACCCCGCCTACAAAACCCTCTCCCACGACGACTCCACTCGCGCCCACGCCGAAGGCCTCCTCCTCGCCGCGCACCCCAACGCCCTCATCCTTGCCAACTGGCACTACGCCACGCCGCTCTGGTATCTGCAGCGCATCGAAGGCGTCCGCCCCGATGTCACCGTCGAATACGTTTTTCCGCAGGGCGCATCGCTCACCCAAAACTGGGTGGATCAGATCAACGCCAACGCCGCCGACCGCCCAACCATCGTCACCAATTTTTATCCGACAGAATACGCTTCACTGCCCCATCGCTTCCTCCCCATCCTCACCGCATTGCCCGCATGGCAAGCCGCCACCGACCCCCTCACCGATCCGATCCCCGCCGCGCCCACTCACGAGGGTGGTTGGGCCTTTCTCAGCGGCGGCCCCATTTCACAGAGCCCGCTCACACAAAACGAATCCTTCACCGTCCAAATCTTTTGGCAAGCGCCCGAGTCACCCACCGATATTAACTTCTTCGTGCAGCTCATCGGCCCCGATGGATTGCTCTACGGCCAAGCCGACGTGTTCCACCCGGCGGGCAAACTCACGCCGCATGAAATCATTTCAGATCGACTCGCCCTCGCCGTCAACGCCGATGCGCCCCTCGCCGACGGCTACTCGCTGGTCACCGGCGCGTATCTCCCCGATGGCCGCCGCCTCGCCCCCGACTTCACCGAGATCGCCGCACTCGCCGTCATCCCCTCGACCTCGGCTCCCTCCACCCTCCACCCTTCACTTCTCCCCAACCTCATCGCCGGATACGATTACGATCTCTCCATTCCCGACTCTCCCCGCCTCTACCTCCACTGGCGACTCGATGGGCAATCGCACAACCTCACCCTCGCCGATTCAACCGGCGCATTCACCCAGCCCATCGCCCTCCCGCCTCTCACCGGTTATATCACCACCTCTCACGACCTCCCTCCCGGCTGGCAGACTACCACCCTCACCGCTGACGGCTTCTCATTCCGCATTCCGCATTCCGCATTCCGCATTACAGATCGCCGCCTCTCCTTCGGCCCGCTCACCCTCGTCGGCGCGGCCATCACCAAAGAAAGCGACGGCTCGTATCGGGTTGACCTCGACTGGATGGCGAACGAGCCGATCATCAATGATCACATCGTCAAAGTTGATCTCGTCGGCGAAAATTATTCGTGGCGCGATCAGTCGGACTCCGTCCCCGCGGGTGGCGCAATCCCCACCCTCAAATGGATCCCCGGCATCCTCATTCACGACCGCCACCGATTGAGAATGCTTCAGCCCACGCTTGCCGCTTTTCAACTCGCCGTGTACGATCACTTCACCCAACGCAACCTCCCCCTCCTCGATTCCCGCCTCGCCCTCCTCGGCCCCACTGTTCCCCTCGGCGTCGTTCAGCCATAACTTGCCATGCGCGCCGCCTTTCGTCATTCGTCATTCGTCATTCGCCATTTGCCTCTCCTCGCTCTCGCCCTTCTCGCCATCTACCCTATCCTCGCCTCCGGCCTCCCCACCACTGGCGACGGCCTAATTCACTACTATCGTTTCGCCGAACTCGATTGGCACATCCGCCATGGCGATCTCTACCCGCGCTGGTTCGACAACATGGGCTACGGTTTCGGAATGCCCGTGCTCAACTTTTACGCGCCGCTCTCTTATTACATCCCCCTCCTCTTCCGACTCTTCAACCTATCCCTCGCCACATCACTGCAACTCGGTTATGCCCTCGCCCTCGCCCTCGCCCTCCTCGGCGCGCACCAATGGGCCTCCGCCCTAACCACCCAACCACCGAACCACCGAACCACCCAACCACCCAGCCACCTAACTGCCCTCCTCGCCGCCGCCGCGTACGGTCTCGCCCCCTACTTCTACTTCAACATCTTTCATCGCGGCGCATACCCCGAGACATGGGCGCTCGCCCTCGCCCCATGGCTCCTCTGGTCAGCGCACAAACTCGCCGAACAGCCGACCGCTCTTCGCTCCTCCCTCTTCACCGTTCTCCTCTCCGCCCTCATCCTCACCCATACCCTCTCTGCCCTCATCTTCATCCCGATCATCTCCGTTTACCTCATCGCCCTTTCCATCACTCATAACCTTGTTGCCCGTCGTTTGTCGTTCACGGCGAAGCCGTCCTTTAGGATCGTTCATCGCTCATCGCTCATCGTTTATCCCTTCGCCCTCTCCGCCTTCTTCATCCTCCCCCTCGCCTTCGAGTCGCAGTTCATCCAACTCTCTCGCGCCTTCTCCACCGGCGATCTCGATTACCATCGCAACTTCCTCAAACTCGCCGCCCTCCTCTCCTCGCCCCCCAACTTCGATCCCCGCCTCGTCTTCAATGCCATACCCCCCAGCCTCGGTTGGCCGCAACTCCTGTTGGCGCTGTCAGCGGTTGGCGGTTGGCTGTTCGCCGCTCGCCGCAAATCACCGCTCGCCTCCCGCTCTCTCTTCATTGTTCATTGTTCATTGTTCATTCTTCTTTCCCTCCTCGCCCTCTCTATCACCGAGCCCCTCTGGAATCTTTTTCCCTTCGCCCGCTTCATCCAATTCCCATGGCGGCTCATCGGCCCCGCCTCCCTCTTCCTGGCCGCCCTCGCCAGCAATTCTCCAATCTCCAATCTCAACTCTCAAACATCAAAAACCCTCTTTCTCTCCGCCTCTATTGCCGCCTTCTTTTTCTTTTCCCTCCCTTGGACATATCACGCCGACTTCGCCCTCCACGCCCCACCCTCCACGCCCCACGCTCCAACCGACACCATCCGCTACGAAACCACCTCCGGCCAACTCGGCGCCGCCTCCACCGCCGAATACCTCCCCCGCTGGGTCGCCGCGATTCCCGATCCCAATACCCTCCTCCCACAATTCGCCGCCACCGAGACTCCCTCTCGACTCGCCCCGCTCCCCGAATCCGTTTCGCTCCACGCTTCACGCTTCACGCTTCACGCTCAAGAAATCATTTATGACTCCGCGTCCTCCTTCACCGCCGCCTTCAACCTCTTCTACTTTCCCGGCTGGGCGGCGACTCTCGACGGCGACCCGATCGGCATTCAACCCTCCTCGCCGCATGGGCTGATCACCGTTGCCCTGCCTGCCGGAACGCACACCCTGCGCCTCTCGCTCCAACCCACCGCGCCACAACGTATCGGCGTCCTTGTCTCCCTCGCCGCGCTGCTCATACTCATCCTTCGCCTCGTCCGCCGCCCCTCATCCACTGCTCACCGTTCACCGCCCGCCAATCGCCAATCACCAATCACCAATTACCAGCCACCGATCATTGTGTCATTGTTCATTGCCTCATTGCTCCTCGCCCGCGCCCTCTACTTCGACCGCGCCGAAACCATCTTCCACCACACCGACGTTATCCCCAATCCGCTCTCCGTCAACATCGAAGATCAACTCGAACTCCTCGGCTACGAATTTCCAAAAGGGACTCAATTCGCATCCGACTCCCAACTACCAATCACCCTCTACTGGCGGGCGCTCGCGCCGCTCACCACCGATTACTCCACCACCGTCCAACTCGCCGATCGCTTCGGCAACCGCTTCGGCCAATCCGACAGCCAGCATCCCAACGGCGTCCCCACCTCCCGCTGGGCGCTCAATCAATACGCTCGCGACTCGCACACACTCGTTCCCCTCATCGGCGCGCCCCCCGGCGTTTACAAATTACTGATCACCGTTTACGCCTCGCGCCCCCTCAGCATCCTTCAAGATTCTGCGCCCGCCGGAATCGAATATGAACTCGGCGCGGTGACCATCACTCGCGGCCAGCCCCAGCCGCCCGGCCCCCTCACGCTGACCGACTCTGATCTGGCAACCGACTCCGTTTCCGTCGGCGATCAGCTGGCCTTCACCCTCTTGTGGAACTCCGGCGACAAGCCCCTGCCCGTTCTCACCGCGCGAGTGTTGCTGGCCGACTCCGCCGATCAAACGATCTTCTCTGCCGACCTTCCTCCTTCCGGAGAAGATTACCCGACGAGCCAATGGGCGCTCAACGAACTCGTCCGCTTCCCATTCAGTGTCGGCCTCCCGCCCGATCTGCCCGGCGGAGCGGCGCGAGTCCGCATCCTTCTGCTCGACGCCAACGGCATGATCTGGGCCGGGCCATTCGACATCGGCATGATCACCATCGCCGTGCCGGAGCGCTCGTATATCATTCCGCCGATGCAGGTTCGAGTCGATCACGATTTTGCGAAAGCGATCCGTTTGCTGGGGTACGACCTTGCGCCCGACTCGATCACACTCTACTGGCAATCGCTCGCGCCAGTGGCGCAGAGGCTCACGGCCTTCGTGCATCGGCTCGACGACTCGGGCGCGTTCGTGGCCGGGCACGATGCCCCGCCGAGTCGGCCTGCCACCGGCTGGCTTCCCGGCGAAGTGGTGGCCGACTCGCATCCCATTTCTGCGGGCGAGCGTTTCGAAATTGGACTCTATGACCCAATGACAGGGGAAAGATTCGGTGAAGTTTTTGTAACACCCCGTTAATCTTCGCCGCCTATAATGGAGCGGGAGGGCGCGATGATCAAAAAACGCAAGATGACCAACAACAAATACAGGGTGACGTTTTCGATGCCTGCGCTGGAAGGCGTGACGCAGCTGCACCTTGTCGGCGAGTTCAACGATTGGAGCGAAACCGCCACGCCGATGCAGAAGGCCGACGACGGCTCGTGGAGCGCGAAACTGACTCTGGAAGGCAACCGCGAGTATCAGTATCGCTACCTCGCCGACAACGGCCAATGGCACAACGATTGGGCCGCCGATGCCTATGTGCGTAACGAATTCGGGGCCGATAATTCGGTTGTGAGTCTGATCGCGGGAGAATCGCCGAGAAAGAAAATCGCGGCGAGGAAGAAGCTGTTGCTGTAGCCGTCAGCGATCAGCAAAAGCACTTCACCGATGGCTGACTGCTGATCGCTGATCGCTACACTATCACCATTTGCTCGCGTTCCGGGCCGACGGAGACCATGCTGATTTTGAGCCCGGCGAGCGCCTCGATGCGGCTGAGGTAGTGGCGGGCCGCTTCCGGCAGATCGCTCAACGCGCGCGCGCCGCGCACATCTTCATCCCAACCCGGCGCGTCTTCGTAGATCGCTTCGAAGCCTTCGAGATGCGAAGGGCCGAGCGGTAGTTCGTTGAATTCTTTGCCCTCTTTGCGATAGCCCACACACAGCCGCACCCGACCCAACCCGGAGAGCACATCGAGTTTAGTGATGGCCAATTCGGTGAGGCCGTTGATGCGCGCCGAGTAGCGCAGCAGCACCAGATCGAGCCAGCCGCAGCGACGGGGCCGCCCGGTGGTGGTGCCGAATTCGTCCCACGGATTTTGGCCCGTGCCGCGCAGACACTCGGCCTCCGCGCCGAAGGTTTCGGTGGGGAAGGGGCCTTCGCCCACGCGAGTCTGAAAGGCTTTGGTCACGCCGATGATGCGGCCCGCAAATTGCGGCCCGACTCCCAGCCCGGTGAACGCGCCGCCGCTGACGGGCGACGAGCTGGTGACGTAGGGGTACGTGCCGTGATCAATATCGAGCAGGCCGCCCTGCGCGCCTTCGGCCAGCACCGTCATCCCCGCCTTCAACACTTGATGCAGATACATGCTTGTGTCGGCGATGTGAGGCGCGATGCGTTCGGCGTATGCGGCGAACTCGGCGGCGACCGCCTCCGCATCGAGCGGGGGCTGGCCATACACCCCTTGCAGAGAGGCGTTGGCTCGCGCGATGTGCGCCTTCACCGAGTCAGCGGCCACGCGCGCATCGGCCAATGACTCGGCGCGCAAACCGCGCCGCGCAACTTTATCGGTGTACGCCGGGCCGATGCCCCGCCCGGTGGTGCCGATCTTCCCGCGCCCCAACGCGGCCTCGCTGGCTTTGTCCAGCGCGATGTGCGCGGGCGTGATCAGATGCGCCGCATACGAAATCTTCACCCGCTCCGACGACACATTCACGCCGCGCGCCGCAAGTTTATCCATCTCCTCGATGAAGCGCTGAGGGTTGATCACCATGCCGTTGCCCAGCACGCCCACCACGCCCGGATGAATGAGCCCCGAGGGGAGCAAATGCAGTTTGAAGATTTCACTGCCGACGGTGACGGTGTGCCCGGCGTTGTCGCCGCCGGAATAGCGGGCGGTCACCGCCGCCCGCTCGGCCAGCCGATCGGTGATGCGGCCTTTGCCTTCGTCTCCCCACTGCGCGCCGATGATAATGTCGAGGGGCATCGTTTGAAACGATGAACGATGAGCGATGAATGATGAACGACGAATTCATCGTTCATCGTTCCGCCTTCATCGTTCCTCAATAGGCTCCATTCCCGAACAGCACGTGCGGGATCGTTCTCAGAATGATCGTCAAATCGAGCGAGAGCGACCAGTTTTCGATGTAGTAAATATCCAGCAAGCACATTTCGTCGAAGGTGAGATCGCTGCGGCCCGATATTTGCGGCAGGCCGGTGATGCCCTGCGGCGCGGACAGCCGCTCGCGCTGCCACGCTTCATACTTCTCCACTTCCGAAGGCAGAGCCGGGCGCGGCCCCACCAAACTCATTTCGCCGCGCAGAACGTTAATGAACTGCGGCAGTTCGTCGATGCTCGTGCGGCGGATGAAACGGCCCACCCGCGTGCGGCGCGGATCGTTTTTGATTTTAAACAGCGGGCCGCTGGCTTCGTTCATATCGCTCACTTCCGCCAGCGCTTCTTCCGCGCCCTGCTTCATCGAGCGAAACTTGATCACCTCGAACGGCTTGCGGTGCTGGCCGATGCGCCTCTGCCGGAAAAACACCGGGCCCGGCGAATCGAGTTTAATGGCGGCGGCCACCACGAGGAATAACGGCCACAACACGGCGAACAGAACTGCCGTTAGAACCACGTCCATCGCGCGCTTCGTCAATCGAGCCGAGCCGGGCAGGGTGTGTTCCTTCACGCCAATGAGCGGGATGCCGCCCAGATCGTCCACATCCACCCGGCTGAGGCTCAACTGAAAGATATCGGGCACCACGCGGGGGCGCACGCCCAATCGCTCGCATGCGCTCACCAGTCCCACAATTTTGCGCTGATACATCCATGGCAGGGTGACGAACACCTCATCCACGCGCTCGGTTTTGATGATCGACTCCACGCAATCCAATCCGCCGAGAGCGCGGAAGCGGCCAATATCGGTTGCGCCTTTCACCGGGTCGTCGTCCACGAAGCCGACGACCGAATAGCCGAGATCGGGGCGGGCGACCATCGTGCGCATCACCGTGCGCCCCACCTCGCCGGCCCCCACGATGAGCACGCGTTGGACGCCGACTCCGCGCTTCCGCAGCCGGGCCTCCACTTGCCGACGAACGGCCCGCGCCGCGCCGAGCAATAGCACAATGAGCACGCCGTCGTAAAAGAATAGAAGGCGCGAATAGGCCAGCGGCCTGAGCCCGAAGGTGATGGCGACGACGATGACGATGCTGATGAGCGCGGCGTTGCCCACGCGCACGATCTCGGAGATGAGCGAACTGCCGCGCCGGGCGGTGTATCCGCCGTTGGCGGCGAAGGCGGCAAGGAAGATGGCGGTGAGCGCAGAGAACAGACTGAAGTATGACGAGAGCGGGTTGTAAAAGCCCGGCTCCACACTGCGGAAGAGTTCGGCCTCGTAACGCAGATACCACGCCAGCGCCGAGGCCAGCAGAATGAGCAGCGCATCCAACGCGGGCGAGGCCCAGCGCAGCGCGTGTTTCATGCCGACAGCCCCAGTGCGTGAGCGTACACGTTGGCCGTGCGCCTCGCCGCATCGGCCCAACTGAACCGCGCGGCCTGCGCCGGGCCGCGCGCGGCGAGGTCGGATTGCAGGGAGGGGTCGCCGAGCAGGCGGGCCAATGTGTCGGCCAGCGCCGCAGAGTCGTCGGGCGGGACGAGGAGGCCGGCCTCACCGGCGGCTTCGGGCAGGGAGGAGGCGTTGGTGGTGATCGTCGGCGCCCCGCAGGCCATGGCTTCGATCACCGGCAGTCCGAATCCCTCATACGCCGAGGGATACACAAACACGTCCGCCGCCGAATACCACAGCGGCAGATCGTCATCGGGCAAGAAGCCGGGAAAGATCACCTCGCGGCTGAGGCGCAGTTCTTCGACGGTCTGAAAGACATCTTGATACATCCAGCCGCGGCCTCCGGCGCACACGAGTTTGATTCCGGCAGGGCGCACTTTGGCGTAAGCGCGGATGAGTGTGGAAAGATTTTTGCGCGGCTCGATGGTGCCGAGATAGAGGATGAATCGATCGGGCAGGCCGCGCGCTTCGCGGAACTCTTCGATGGCCTGCCGGCCGGGGCGTCGAAACTGCGGGTCGAGGCCGGAGTACACTACCTCCACTTTCTCTGCCGGGAGGCCATACACCGTCATCACATCTTCTTTGGTGTTCTGCGAGACGGCGATGACGCGGCTGGCTCGCCGCGTCGAAAGAGCGGTGAACAGTCGCAGGTAGGTTCGGTTGGCGAAGCGGAATCGTTCGGGGTTGCGGAGGAACGAAAGATCGTGCACGGTGACGACGGCGGGCTTGCGAGTGAGGATAGGTGAAACATAAGCCAGCCCGTGAAGCGCATGGCAGTGGCGAGCGACGGAGGGTTGAACGATTTGCTCCCAAAGGATTCGGATGAGCGAGCGCTCGGTGGCGAGGCTGGTGCGCTCCACTCGAAAAGACCGATCGGGCAGGGGCGCGGTTTCGCTGGTGAACACGGTGTACTCGAAGCGAGGGTCGGCGTCGGGAAGGTGCGCGAGGAGGCCGAGGATGTGCCGGTGGATTCCGGCGGAGCGGTACGAACGTTGGCCGGAGAGGAGCTGCGCGTTGAGGCCGACGCAATAGGTTTTGGTTGAGGCGGACTGCACGGAGGGGATTATACCGTGACAAGATGAAAGGATGACAAGATGACAGCATGGCACGATGACAGGATGCTCGAAGTGGTAGCCGATACAACCTGTCATCCTGTCACCCACTCATCGTGCCATCATGTTTCGATACACTTTCACTGTCTCATCGGCCACACGCTTTTGGGTGAACAGCGCCAGCATCCGCTCGCGGCCTTTGGCTCGCAGGTCGGCGCGGAGGGAGTCGCTCGATTGCAATTGGCGCAGGGCATCGGCGAGGGCGGGCGCGTTACCTTCGGGGACGATCAGCCCGGCATCGCCGATCACGTTCGGGATCTCACCGCAGGTGGAGCCGACGACAGGGACGCCGCAGGCCATCGCTTCGACGAGCACGCGGCCAAATTGCTCTTTCCAGTTCGGTTGAGTGATCGAAGGGAGAACGAGCGCGTCGATGGAGTGAAGGAAGTTTGGGAATTCGGTGGAGGGCATCCACGCGCGAACGCTGAGGCGGCTTCCCATGCCGCAATCGTTCGCGAGTTGGATCAAAGCCTCACGCCGGGGCCCACTGCCTACGAGAACGAGTCGAGCATGGTTGTCGAGTCCGGCAACGGCGCGAATCAAAATGTCCGCCCCTTTTTCGGGGACGAAGCGACCAGCGTAGGCGATGGTGAAACCCTCACCCCTTTCCCCTCTCCCAAAGGGAGAGGGGGACAGGGGGTGAGAGTACAAGTTTTCGTCCACGCCGAATTGCGGGATGACGGCGACCGGCCCGCGATAGCCTTTGGCCCGCCAAACTTTTTCGGAATCGTGATTGCCGCAGATGGCGTAATCGGCGCGGCGGAGAACGCGCGACTCGATGGCGTTGAAGGGAAAGGGGTAGCGGCGGTTGAGGTTCTGCCACGAGAAGAAGAGGGCGCGGGCGCTGTGCTTGCGCGCCAGCCGAAGCGCGTGCCACGTGGCGAGGTTATACGGCTCTTCGTCGATGTGGGCAATGTCGGGTTGCACTTCAGCGAAACGCTTGGCGAGTCGCGGGTAGAAGTGAAGATGAAAGTTCCCATTGAGCGCCATCGGCTCCACGACGAGTCGGTAGCCCTTCGTGTACGAGCGTTCCAGTTTGAGTGCGCCGCGCTCGTCGCGCCATTCGGGCGGCACGATCACCGTCAGTTCGACATCCTCGTGGGCGGCCATCTCTTCCAGCTTGCGCTGGTACGCGCCGACGACGCAGGCTTTGGAAATCATAAGCACACGCATGAGCAGGATTATAAAGTTCAAACTCCAAACTTCAAACTCCAAACTTCAAACTCCCAATTTGAGGTTTGAAGTTTGGAGTTTGTTGTTTTCGAGTCTATAATCCTCTGCAATTCACACCGGAGGAAACCCATGCCCAGCAAACTCGGCCCGCATTGTTTGAGACCCACGCGCTCGGCGCGCGAGATGATCGACGCCGGATGCCGGATCGTGAAATTAGTGGACGACTTTGGCCTTGCGCCGGAATTGGCGAGCAAACCCGGCCTGACCCTCATTGGCCGAGTGTATGCTCATGACCCGCGCACCGCCGAAGAGCAGCGCGGCGAGGACCCTGAAGCCGCCGCCCGCCGCTTCGTCGATTCGCAAAAGGAAAAGTATCGGCTCAATCCGGCCATCAAAATTTGGGAAGGGCACAACGAGCCGGTGTGGGGAAGCCGCGAGGATATGGAATGGTATGCGCGATTCGAAATCGCCCGGCTCAAAATTCTGGCCGACATGGGCCTGCGCGGAGTGATCGCCTGCTTTGCCACCGGCAGCCCGGGCGACATCGAACTGTGGAAGTGGTTCACCCCTGCCGTGCAGGCGGCCAAACAACAAAAGGGCATTCTGGGCCTGCACGAGTATTCCTCGCCGTGGGTGTGGTGGATGTCCGGCAAGTTTCAAATGAATCCCAACGAAGACGCCCGCGATGAAGGCTGGACGACTCTGCGCTACCGCAAAATCATGCGCAACTACCTCAAGCCCGCCGGATGCGACGACGTGCCCATCGCCATCACCGAGTTCGGCCTCGACCGAGTCAGCCCGGTGCCGCAGGGCGCCTCCACCGGCAACTGGCGCACCAACGCCGATTGGTGGGGACAGTGGGACGGCTCGCGCGATCCGATTGACTATTGGCGCGGCGGCGGGCGCGACGCCGAGCAGTATTACGCCGAACAAATGATCTGGTACGACAAAGAAATACGCAAAGACCCCAACGTGGTCGGCGCAACCATCTTCACCTTCGGATGGACAAACGATGCGTGGCGCGATTACGACATCGACGACACGCGAGTCGCCTCGCACCTCAACGATTACATCCGCCGTGAAGCTAACGTGGCCGATAAAGCCGCCGCCGCGCCGACCCCGCCCGTCACCCAACCAACGAACAACCAAATCACCCAACCACCCATCACCCCCCCCCAGCCCGTCATCATCGTCACCCCTCCGCCATCGGGGAGCGCCACCGTGGGCGGCAACCTCCTGCGCAACGCAAACTTTGACGAAGGTCACTATCGCTGGCACGGCGTTCCCGAAATCGTCATCCCCAACGAATGGGATTTCTGGCACGCCGTCCATACCACCCCGCGCCTCGAACGGCAAGATCAAAACTTCGACCCGCCCGAATGCGTGGTGTGGCAGATCGCCGGAGCGCCCGCCGAAGAACGCTCACTCTTTTTCCTCAGCGGCGACTACTGCCTCAAAATCTTCAAAGGCTGGGGCGTAATCTGGTGGCGGCTCTTCCAAACCGTCAACGGCCTCACGCCCGGTCAACGCTACCGTTTCACCGCGCCCATCTATCCTGATCTGGTGATGGCCTATGAAGAGGGCAAAGGCAAAGTCTTCGCTGATGACCCGTTGGCCGGAGAAGTTCGATTGAGCGCGAAGAGCGGCGGCAAAGAAGTGGAGACGGGCTGGCTCGACGGAGCGAAATTCCCCTTCGGCAAATACACTCACTTCACCCTCGACTTCGTCGCCCAGAACGCCTCGGCCGAAGTCTCGCTCGAATGTCGGGGACGGTGGGGATTGATCAACAACGGCTGGTTCTGCGACTCGATGAAACTGGAAGCCATCGGCGCGGCCTCAACCCTTCAACCCGCCGGGACGCCGACACCACCGCGCTCCGGCAACCTTCTGCAAAACCCCGACTTCAGCGGCGGCACATTCCAGCCCAACTCGGCCATCCGCAACATGGAAGCGCCCAACGGTTGGACGTTTTGGAACGCTACCGAGAACACGGCCAAAGTGGCCAAGCAAACCGAATCGTTCCGACCGCCGCGCGCCGGAGTGATCACCCCGGCCAACGCGCAGGCCGACGATAAAGATGGACTCGTCGGCGGCATCCCGCGCGCCTATCGAGTCGTGGGCAATTGGCGCGCAGTGTGGTTCAGCCTCAGCCAAAAAGTGAGCGGGCTTGCGCCGGGCAAACGTTATCGCTTCACCGCGCAGATGATGCCCGACCCGGTGGAAAAATACGCGCCGCCGAACAACGCCAAACAATTCGTGGCCGACCCCGACGGCGGCGAAGTGTGGCTTAAATCGCAGAGCAGTGGGCAGAAGACTGAAACGCACAAACGAGTCAACGCCGACTTCAAGCCCGGCGGCTACGTCGCTTTCACTCACGAGTTCACTGCCGCCGCCGCCGAAGCCACCGTCACCCTCGAAGTCCGCGCCCGCTACGCCCTGACGCAGAACGCATGGTACATCGCCGAGGCAAGGGTGGAGGCGGTGTAGTTGCGACATCCCAACGCTCGAAGGCATTCGAGATATTAAGATTGCTATGCCAACTATCTGCATCTTTGACGGCATCAAAATCCTGATGTATTATCGTGATCACCTGCCGCCGCACTTTCACGCCGAGCGCGCAGACGAAGCCGCCGAAATCGGGATCGACCCGATCATGATTTTGGAGGGCGAACTCGGGCGGGTCACTCGCGCAAAAGTGTTCGAGTGGGCGGCCATCCATCAGCCCGAGCTTCGCGCCAATTGGGAACTTGCCCGCGCTGGTTTACCGTTGCGACAAATCGAGCCGCTGGACTGAAGGGAATTGCTGCCATGATCATTCACATCACCGAAGTCAAGGTCGTTGGCCCGTATTCGCTCGATTTGGCATTCGACAATGGCCTGCGTAGGCGAGTCAATCTGCGCCGAGAATTGTATGGCCCGATCTTTGAGCCTCTGCGCGACCCGGCTTACTTTGCTCAAGTGTTCGTTGACCCGACCTCGCGCACGATCTCTTGGCCCAACGGCGCGGACTTCGCCCCAGACTTTCTGAGTCAGATGGAGCCAGAGGAAACCTCTGCGGAGACGATTGCCCAATAACCACTGCACGCCGCGCCCGCTACGCCCTGACGCAGAACGCATGGCACATCGCCGAAGCGAGAGTGGAAGCGATCTAGCGCATCGGAATGTTCTCACCGCAGAGACACAGAGAATGCAGAGAAAAATAGAATCTCTGTGGGCTCCGTGTCTCCGCGGTTAATGTCCTCCCTTCAATCATGATCACGATCAATCGCTCCCGCCTCCAAACTCTCCTCGCCCGCGAAAACGATCTCTTCACTCAGCAACATCCCAAATCGAAAGCCCTCTTCGAGCGCGCAACGGCCAGCCTGCTCAACGGCGTGCCCATGAATTGGATGGTGCGCTGGGCCGGGCCGTTCCCGGTGTTCGTCGACTCGGCATCGGGCGCGCACTTCACCGACGTGGACGGCAATCGTTATCTCGATCTGTGTCTCGGCGACACGGGGGCGATGACCGGCCACGCGCCGCCAGCCACAGTGGACGCCGTCACTGCGCAAGCGCGCAACGGCCTCACGTACATGCTCCCCACCGAAGATGCGATCTGGGTGGGCGAAGAACTCAAGCGCCGCTTCGGCTTGCCGTATTGGCAGATTGCGATGACCGCCACCGACGCCAATCGTTTTTCGATCCGGCTCGCGCGGCAGATCACCGGGCGCAAATTGATCCTCGTTTACAACTGGTGTTATCACGGCACGGTGGATGAAACTTTCGTCACGTTGAACGACGGCGTACCCGGCCCGCGCCCCGGCAACATCGGCCCGGCAGTGAACCCGGCGACGACGACGCGGGTGATCGAGTTCAACGACATCGCCGCCCTCGAAGCCGCGCTCGAACCGTGTGATGTGGCGTGCGTGCTGGCCGAACCGGCCATGACCAACATCGGCATCATCCACCCTGACCCCGGCTATCACGAGGCCCTGCGCGAGATCACCCGGCGCACCGGCACATTGCTCATCATCGACGAGACGCACACCATTTGCGCCGGGCCGGGCGGCTACACCCGCGCCCACACCCTCCAGCCCGATATGCTCACCATCGGCAAGCCCATCGCGGGCGGCTTCCCGGCGGCGGCCTACGGCTTCAGCGACTCGGTGGCCGAACGCATCCGCGCCAACGAAGATCGCGAAAACGCCGACGTGGGCGGCATCGGCGGCACGCTGTCGGCGAATGCGCTGGCTCTGGCCGCCATCCGCGCTACGCTCGGCAACGTCCTCACCGAGTCGGCTTACGAGAAAATGATCCCGCTCGCCGAGCGATTCGAATCAGGCGTGCAATCGGTGATTGACGAATTTCAACTGCCATGGATCGTCAAACGACTTGGATGTCGGGCCGAATACTGGTTTCGTCCCGCGCCCCCGCGCAACGGCGGAGAGGCGGCCGCCGCCGCCGATCCCGAACTCGACCGCTACATGCACCTCTTCGCTTTGAATCGCGGCATCCTCATGACCCCATTCCATAACATGGCCCTCATCGCCCCCGACACGACGGACGCCGACATTGATTGCCACACCAGCGTGTTCCGCGCCGCGGTCCAAACCTTGATCGATTGATTTCACCGCAGAGATCGCCGAGCACGCAGAGATTCAAATCACCTCCGCGATCTCTGCGCGCCCTGCGGTGATAAAATGTTGCCATGCCCTCGAAGCAACGCACCCCCAAACAGTTCCGCGAACGCGGCGTCGAGATACCGCTCGCGCCCATTTATGAAAAACTAGAACGCGACACGATCGACTCCATCGAGCCGCTGTGGAAGAAATACCCCAAAGCGTCAACGATGTGGGATTTGCTCGCCACTGATCCGGAGACTCGCGCCAACTTGGATATGGCGAACTACCTCACCGTGAGCAAGATGGCCTACAACGATCACGGCGAGACTCATGCGCGCATCGTGGCCGCCAACGGCTTGCTCATCTACGATTTGCTAGTCAGCGCGCGCATCGCCCCCGATGTGGCGCGTTCGGGCGCGGGCGACGAAGACGACGCTTGCGCGGTGATCGTGGCCGCCTGCTTTTTGCACGACATCGGCAATCAAGTGAACCGGCAGGGGCACGAACTGATGGGCGCAGTGATGGCCCGCCCCGTGCTCGACCGCCTCATGCCGCAGCTCTACCCCGATGTGGAGCGCCGGGTCGAACTGCGGGCGTTCATTCTGCACGCCATCCACTCGCACGACCTCAACCCGCCGCCGCTCACCTTCGAGGGCGCGGTGGTGGCCCTCGCCGACGGCACCGACGTGACCAAAGGCCGCGGACGCGCCTCGTTCGATCTCGGCAAAGTGGACATTCATTCCGTGTCGGCGCTGGCCATTGACGAAGTGAAGATCGCTCGCGGCGAAAAGCGCCCGGTGGAGATCATCGTGACGCTGAACAACTCGGCCGGCATCTTTCAGATCGAAGACACCCTCACCCGCCGGTTGCGGAACAGCCCCCTCGCCCCGCACGTCACCGTCGTCGCCGTCACCCACCCGGTGGAGGCCGACACCGACACGCGCATCCTCAAACGACTCTACTTCGAGAACGGCGAATTCCAGAATGAATAGCGTTCAGCCGCTGAGTGCTGATGGCTGAACGCTGAACGCTTCCATGTTTGAAATCCTCTTCCTCGGCACCTCGGCCTCCGCGCCCTCCGTTCATCGCGGACTCTCGTCGCAAGTGATCATGCACAACGAGCACCGGTTCCTCGTGGATTGCGGCGAAGGCACCCAGCGGCAGATTCTCCAAAGTGGGGTGGGCTTCAAACGCCTCAACCGAATCCTGCTCACGCACGGGCATCTCGATCACATTCTCGGCCTCGCCGGATTGCTATCCACCTTCATGCGCTGGGAGACGATTGACTATCTGCAAATCTATGCTGGCAAGTCGGCGCTGGAACGCGTGCGCGATCTGTTGCACAACATCGTTCTGCGCGGAGCCAAAGCGCCCATGCCCATCGAGTTTGTGGAACTGAAGCCCGGCCTGCTTTTCGACGAAGACGACTTCACCGTCACCGCCTTCCCCGTTCAGCATCGCGGCTCCGATTGCTACGGCTTCGCCTTCGAGGAAAAATCGCGCCGCCCGTTTCTCAACGATCGGGCCACGGAACTCGGCGTCCCTTTCGGCCCGGAGCGCAAACAGCTCGTTGGCGGCGGCTCGATCACGCTGGCTGATGGCCGCATCATTCACCCCGACGATGTGTTGGGCGAGACTCAGCGCGGTGTCAAGTTTGTCTTCATTGCCGACGCGGGGCGCACACACGATCTGTTGAGTGTGTGCCGCGACGCGGATGCGATGGTGATCGAGGCCACTTACCTCGACATGGAAGCCGACATGGCTCGCCAGTTTGGGCATCTCACTGCCAAACAAGCGGCCACGCTCGCTCGCGATGCCGGGGTGGGACACCTCTACCTGACCCATATCTCGCGGCGCTATCGTGAGCGCGATGTGATTGACGAAGCCCGCGCCGTGTTCCCCAACACCACCGTCGTGCGTGACTTCGACCATCACACTATTTCACGACAAAAGTAGGCGCAATCGCGGGCAAGTTGCTATTCGATACATTTGCCTATTTACCCCTCGCCAAAAACAGCGTAAAGTGTTCGCATGGCGCGACGGATATTGTTGGTGGACGATGAACCGGAAATGCTCATTTTGCTGGAACTGACTCTGAGCATTGCGGGATACGAGATCGCCAAAACTGACAAGGGAACGAAGACCTGCGATCTCATTGCCGAGTTTGATCCTCACATCGTCATTCTCGACCTCATGATGCCCGACCTCTCTGGCATCGAAGTTCTGCGCGGCATCAAACAGCGTTTTGCCAACCCGCCGGAAGTGATCATCCTCTCGGCGCGCACCGGCTTCAGCGATATTGTGGCCGGCAGAGAGGCAGGCGCATTCACTTACATTTTCAAGCCAGTGACGCGGGGCAAACTGTTGGATGCCATCGAGTCGGCGATGATATACCGCTCACAGCAAGAGCAGAATGGCAAATGAAAGACGCTCCCACGGGAGCGTCTTTTCGTTCGACCCGGTCACCAACCTTTGCTCTTCAGCAGCCTTTCGATTCGCTCGCACACCGACTCGGCCACTTCGGCTTTGCTCATCAGCGGCAGTTCGCTTGCGCCCCCGCCCGCATCCACAATCGTCACCCGGTTCGTGTCCACAAAAAAACCGGCGTCGGCCGCCGACACATCGTTGGCGACAATGAGAGAGAGTTTCTTCTTGAAAACTTTCTCGCGCGCATTCTCGATCAAGCTTTGAGTCTCGGCGGCGAAGCCCACCGTGAGAGTCGGCTTCCCCGTGCGCTCTTTCTGCTCGGCCACCGCCATCAAAATATCCACCGTCTTCGTCAATCGCAAATCGTAGCCGTTCGACGCGCCGCGTTTGATCTTCTGCTCCGATTCGCTTTCGGGCTTAAAGTCGGCCACCGCCGCAGCCATGATCAGCGCATCGGCGTCGGCGCACGCTTTCAGCACCGCCTCGGCCATCTCGGCCGCGCTGCGCACATTCACCGCCACTGCGCCCACCACCGGCGGCAGGCTGTTCGGCCCGGCGATCAATGTGACCTCTGCGCCGCGATCCAGCGCCGCTTGCGCGATGGCATACCCCTGCTTGCCCGATGAATGATTCGAGATGAAGCGCACCGGGTCGAGCGCCTCTTGCGTTCCCCCGGCGGTGACGACGACTCTGCGCCCGGCCAGCGGGCCGCCTCGGCCCAACGCCAACCGGATGTGCCCCAGCAGTTCATTCGGCTCCACCATCCGGCCTTTGCCCATCAGCCCGCTCGCCATTCGGCCCTCCGCCGGCCCGATCACTGTCACGTCTCTTTCGATCAGCGTTCGCAGATTCGCTTGCGTGGCCGAATGCTCGAACATGCCGCCATCCATTGCCGGCGCGACGAGGATGGGGCATCGCGCCGCCAGCGCGGTGAGCGTGAGCAGATCGTTCGCCAGCCCGTGCGCCATTTTGGCGATGGCGTCAGCAGTGGCTGGAGCGATCACCAGCAGTTCTGCCGACTCGCCCAGCCCAACGTGAATCACGTGCGCGTCGTCGCCCCACAGATCGGTGTGCGCCTTGCGCCCGGTGACGGATTGAAAGGTGAGGGGCGCGATGAATTTCGTGGCCGACTCGGTGAGGATGACATCGACGTGCGCTCCGGCCTGCGCGAGTTTGCTGGCAAGGTCGGCGGCTTTGTAGGCGGCAATGGAGCCGGTAACGCCGAGCAGGAGTCGTTTGCCGCGAAGAATGGGGGCGGGGGTCATGTCGTAATGAGAAGAGCGTGGAGGGTGAGGCGTGGGGCGTGAAGCGAATCTATCGGGTTTCGCCCCACACCCGACGCTTCACGCATTACGCTTCACGCCTTTCGCCAACAGCGCCAGCCCGCCGCCAACTTTTTCCACGCACTCGAACTGAGTGAGCCCGGCGGCGGCGAACAATGCGCGCGCATCATCGGCGCTGAGGCGGCGATGCGATTCGGCGGCGCGCGCCCAATTGACGAGCGACACGCGGGCCACGCCGTCGAGTTGGCGCTCATCGGCCAGCGACTCGGCGGCGGCGAGAGTGAGGTTCGGCGAAGGGTTGAGCATGACGACAATGCCGCCCGGTTTGATCACGCGGGCCATTTCGCGCAGGCCCACCGCCGGATCGTGAATGAGGAAAAGGACGTTGGTCGCCAACGCCGCATCGAACGATCCATCCTCGAAGCGCAGTTTTTGGACGTTGCCGATCTCGAAAGTGACGCCGCCGATTCCGGTGGCGAGATACTGAGCGCGATCCACCATCAGCGGGTCGGCGTCAACGCCGATCACCGTGTGCCCGTCGCGCGCCAAGTGGCGGGCCAACGCGCCGGGGCCGCAACCCACATCGAGCGCGCGCGAATGCGGCGGCAGGGCGGCGAACCGGGCAAAGGATTGGAGAATGGCCTCCCAACCCGGAGTCGATTGCACTTGAGAGAAATAGTCGGCGAAGGATGGTTCACTGTTCATGGGTCGTTGTTCATTTCGTAAACGATTCTCAATCCGTCCAACGTGAGCCACGGGGCGATGATTTGAATCACGTCGGTTTCTTTGGCGATGAGTTCGGCCAGCCCGCCGGTGCCGATCACTTTCATGTTGGGACCGAGTTCGGCGCGGAAGCGGGCAACCATTCCTTCGACCAGCCCGACATAGCCGAACAGCAATCCGGATTGCATCGAGTGGACGGTGTTGCGCCCGATGGCCGTGGGCGGTCGGGCGAGATCGACGCGGGGAAGTTTGGAGGCGCGGTGGAAGAGGGCGTCGGCGGCGATGCCGATGCCGGGCGCGATGGCCCCGCCGAGGTATTCGCCCGTTTCGGAAATGGCGTCGAACGTGGTGGCGGTGCCAAAATCCACACTGCACGCCGGGCCGCCGTAAAGTTTGCAGATCGCCGCCGCGTCCACGATCCGATCCGCGCCGACTTGTTTGGGATCATCGTAGCGAACGCGCACGCCGGTTTTGACTCCGGCTTCGACGACGAGCGGGTCGCATTGGAGATACTGTTTGCACACTTGCGCCCACGTTCCGGTGAGCGGCGGCACGACGGAGGCCATAGCGATGGCGGTCACGTCGCCGGATTGGAAGCCGCTGTGATTGAGCAGGCCGATGAGTTGGATGCCGTATTCGTCGGGCATGCGTTCGTGCACGGTGGCCAGCCGCCAGCGCGGCCCGAGCCGCTCGCCTTCGTAGAGGCCGAGCGTGATGTTGGTGTTGCCGATGTCGATGGCCAGAAGCATGATCAACTCCAAACTTCAAAGTCCAAACCTCAAATTGGGAGTTTGAAGTTTGGAGTTTGGTGTTTCTGTGAGAAGAAAGTTGTCAATCAATCTCGTGTTCCCAATCCTCACCGCCAATGATAACAGCGCGCCGCGTTCGACGGTTTGCAGTTCGGCCAATGTGTCGGGGTCGGCGGCGGAGACGTAATCGATTTGGGCCAGCGGCTCGACGGCGATGGCCGAGGCCATGATAGCGCGCAGTGAGTCGCCGCGGCGCTCGCCGCTGTCGTAAGCATGTTTTGCGGCGCAGAGGGCGCGATACAGCACGGCGGCGGTCTGCCGCTCTTGGGGGTTGAGGTATACGTTGCGGCTGCTCATCGCCAGCCCATCCGGTTCGCGCACGGTGGGGCAGACGACGATCTCCAGCGGGAAGTTGAGATCGGCGGCCATGCGTTTGACGACGACCACCTGCTGGGCATCTTTCTGCCCGAAGTAGGCGCGATGGGGCGTGAAGGCATTGAACAGTTTGGCGACGACGGTGGCGACTCCGCGAAAGTGGCCGGGGCGGCGTTCGCCCTCGAGGGGCCGCGCCACTTCTTCGACCGAAATGTAAGTTTGGTATCCGGGCGGATAGACGATGTCCGGTGTCGGCGTCCACACCAGATGGACGCCTTCGTTGTCGAGCAATTGCAGATCGCGTTCGAGGGAGTGGGGGTATTTGCTCAAGTCTTCGTTGGGATTGAACTGGGCCGGGTTCACGAAAATGCTCACGCCCACGTGATCGTTTTCGGCTTTGGCCCGGCGCACGAGCGAGAGATGCCCCTCGTGAAGCGCGCCCATGGTGGGCACGAGGCCGAGCGTGCCCGATAAGGTTTGGCGTTCGCGGCGAAGATCGGTGACGGCGGATACGGTTTTCATTATTGGCCGGCAGGATCGATCAGCACCAGCGTCCCCAGTCGAATCGTGTTATCCACAACCGCTTGGCCGCCGGCGTCCACGACGTTGAGGCGCGCGAGTGACGGCCATTCATACAGGCCGGTGTAAACGTCGTACTGGCCCGGCGGCAAATCGCTGGGTAGTTCATCCATCAAATCGACTCCGCTCGGCCAATCGGACACGGGGAAGCCGCCGCCGAAGGGTTGCTGATCGTTTGTGTAAACGGCCTGCCCATTGCCAATGAGGTGCAGGAATTGAATGGGGTCGCTGGCAAATGCGTTGCTCTTGCGCCACCAGAATTTGAGATCCAACTCTCCGCCGGAGGCGGCTTGATTGGGCAATGAATGTGCCCGCCGCCAGCATCAATCCCACCGAAGCATAAACTGCTTTGAATTGATCCAACCCTATCGCCACCGCGAGCGATTCGTGAAACATGAAGAAATCGTCCACGCCCAAGAAAAAGCAGACCGCGGCCAGCGCCCACCAATACGTCCGGTATCTCAACTTATAAGGCGCGCTATGAAAGCCAGCGAGTCCGGCGGCGACGCTCAGCGCAATCAACTGGGCCGAAGAAAAGAGGGTCCCGGCGTTCAGTTCACCGTGCGTATAGAAGAACCACCCCCAGAATGCTCCCATGTATATCCGCCACACATCGCATAGGCCCAGCGCCGCTTCAACGGAAACAAGCGTGAGGAATGCGCGCCGCGCAAACAACGGCAGGGATTTGGAGGCGAACATGGAATTGGCCGCAAAAAACATTACGAACACGATGGAGGCGGCCACCGTAAATTGGGCGGGAGACATCGGGGAATGGACTCCGGGTTCTCTTTGGGAAGTATGACGCCGAGTCGCTCAGGCCAATGTTGTTCTCAATGCGCGCACCAGCTTCCACAAAGTCTCGTTCACCGGCGCGTTCATTTTCACCGTCTGAGCCTCGCGCACGACAGCGCCATTAATGGCATCGATCTCCGTTGGCGCACCGCGCAGTATATCCTGAAACATTGAAGAGCGATTGGAGGCGGTGGCACGGGCTACTTCGCGGGCGCGCGCCGCCGCATCGGGGAACGGGAGAGCGATACCCTTTGCGGCGGCGACGGCGGCAACTTCGCGCGCGGCGGCATCCATCACCGCCAGCGCATCGGGCCGGTTGAGCAGTTCGCCGTTGGGCACGCGCAGAATCGCCGTGAGCGGATTGATGGCGGCGTTGATGGCCAGTTTGCCCCACACGAGCGATTGAAGATCAGAAGGCGGCGAGGAGTGAATGTCAAAATTGGCGGCGCGCAGAAGATCAAACAGCGGCCCGAGTCGCGGATGCTCGGCGATGTGTGTTACCCCGCGACCGCCCTCGCGCGCGTGGCCGGGGCCAATAAGTGTTGCGCCCTGCGTGGTCACTCCGAGCGCCGCGCGCTCTGCGCCCAACTCGGCGGCCAGCGTTTCGAAATTGCCCAGCCCATTTTGCAGGGTGAGGGCGACTCCATCGGGCGCGAGAAATGTTTTGATCTGACTCGCCGCCTTCGCCGTCTGCCACGCTTTGACCAGCACAATGGCGATACTCGCTCCGGCGCACTCAACGGGATTCGCGGTGGCGGCGACACGCACGGAGTCGGCGCCCGGCCCGGAGTCAACGTGGACGCCGTCTCGGTTGATCGCGGTGACGGCGTCCATCCACGAGCCAAGCATCGTGATCGGCGCGAGACGCCCCAGCCGTGCGGCGACCAGAGTCGCCATCGCGCCCGTGCCAACGACTGTGATCATGTTCCTGACAAGATGGCAGGGTGAGGGGATGACAAGATGATCAGGGTTGAAACGATCATCTTGCCATCGTGTCACCCATTCATCTTGTCAACGGGAGTTCCATCTCGCCTTCGAGTTCAGCCAGCAACGCTTGCCACTCATCGTCGGGCATCGGGTAAACGTGCGCCTCGGCCGGGAAGCGCCGCGCGATGACATCCGCTTTGTATTCGGCGAAGGCGCGCAGCATCTCGCCGTGCATGTCCGCATACTTCTTGACGAACTTCGGCGTGAAGCGGTCGAACAGCCCCAGCATATCGTGGCTCACCAGCACCTGCCCATCGCACCCGGCCCCCGCGCCGATGCCGATGGTGGGGATGCTGAGTTTGCGCGAGATCAGCTCGGCCACCCGGTCGGGAATGGCTTCGAGCACAACGGCAAAGCATCCGGCGTCTTCGAGAATGAGCGCATCGTCGATGAGGCGATGCGCGGCGCGCGCCGTGCGCCCCTGCGCTTTGTATCCGCCGAGTTTGTGAACCGATTGCGGCGTGAGTCCGATATGGCCGAGCGCCGGGATGCCAACGTTGACGATGGCCTCTGCGGTGGAGGCCGCCTCGCGGCCCCCTTCCAATTTCACTGCGTCCATCCCGCCTTCAGCCAAGAAGCGCCCCGCGTTGCGAACCGCTTCCTGCGTCGAAACCTGATACGACATGAAGGGCATATCGCCGATGAGCAGAGGCGCTTTCGCGCCGCGCGCCACCGCTTTGCAGTGATGAAGCATATCCTCCATCGTCACCGACAGCGTGTTCTCGTAGCCCAGCACAACCATGCCGAGCGAATCGCCCACCAGCAGGCAATCGATCCCGGCGCGGTCGGCGGCCAGCGCGGTGGCATAATCGTAAGCAGTGAGCACCGTGACCGGCTCGCCCTGCTCTTTGCGCTGGCGAAACGTAAGAGTGGTTATTTTCTTGCGATCAGAAGTGGGTTGGGCAGACATGGCTTTCTTCTCCTTTCGAGTAAGATGCCCGTTCGAGGATGGGTGGTTGAGTGTTGCTGTCGTCTCGTTCGCATGAAGCGATGCGAGCGACGCCCAAATTGTAGCACGAATAGATGCCTCTTGACTCTCCCCCTGCGGGAGGCTGTATAACAAGATCGATCCGCGGAGAACACACATGATCAGAATTGGAGACTTCTCAAAACTCAGTCAGGTAACGGTGAAGGCGCTCAGGCTTTACGATGAGAGAGGGTTGCTCAGGCCCGCTCGGGTTGACGACTTCACTGGCTACCGCTACTACTCGGCAGATCAACTGCCCCGACTCAACCGCATTCTCGCCCTCAAAGATTTGGGCTTCTCGCTGGAGCAGATCGCGCAGCTGCTGAAGGATGATCTGCTCGTTGAACAACTGCGCGGAATGCTCAAGATGAAGCGGGCCGAGATCGAACAGCGGCTCGAAGATGAGCAGGAGCGGTTGGCGCGAGTGGAAGCGCGGTTGAGGCAAATAGAAAGAGAGAACGAAATGTCCAACTATGAGATCGTCATCAAGAAAATCGAGCCGGTGCGGGTCGCCGCCGTCCGCGACACGATTCCCGCATACAGCCAGCAAGGCGGCCTGTGGAACGAACTTTACGCGCAAGTCGGCCAATACGGCGCCCAATTTGCCGGGCCGGCCCTCACCGTCTACTACGATGAAGAGTACAAGGAGCGCGATGTGGATGTCGAAGTGTGCCAGCCCATTCACGGCTCAACGCCTGCGCACGGGCGGGTGAAGGTGCACGATCTGCCCGGCGGCGCGATGGCGTCCGCGGTGCACAATGGAGCGTACAACCGCATCGGTCAGGCCTACGAAGCGATAACCCGCTGGGTCGAAGCCAACGGCTACAAGATCGCTGGCCCTATCCGCGAGCTATACCTGCGCGCCAGCCAGCCCGTTCGCCAAGACGACGAATCGTGCGTAACCGAGATCCAATTCCCGGTAGAGAAGGTGTGATTGCCCTGCAGGCTCTCCATGCAGTTTGGAAAGCCCGCATCGTGGAAGTGGGCAACAGCCTAAAAAGGATCAGGCCATGAGCAGAAGAATAAAGATCACACTCGGCGCCATCGCTATTGGAGTTGTTCTGATCGCCGCTGCCGCTGGCGTTCTCTGGTATGTGATGGGGCAGCCGTTGTACAAGCCGGGCATGGTGCGCGCCGGAGAAAACCTGAGTGCGCCGTTGGCCCCGCCGCCGCAGTCATCCAGCGAATCGCTCTGGATAGTGGAAAGCGGCATCCAATTGCATCATTGTCTGTAAATTGGGTTGAAACCCCTGCCTTTAGGCAGGCCGTTTTCAACCCCCCGCTGGGCTTCGGTTAGAATTCTGGCATGAGTTATCGAAAAACTTCCCATGCCGTCTATGACTTGAAGTATCACGTGGTCTGGATTACCAAGTATCGCAAACCAGTCTTGCGAGGCGCGATCGGCAAACGCCTGCGCGAATTGATTCGCCAGACGTGTGACTCGCTGGAGGTCTACATTGAGAAAGGCCACATCGCCACTGACCATATTCACCTGTTGGTCTCGGTTCCGCCGCAGATTTCGGTCAGCGACCTGATGCAGCGCTTGAAGGGTCGCAGTAGTCGGCGGATGCTGGATGAGTTTGGCGAACTGAAGAAACAGTTTTGGGGTCAGCATCTGTGGGCGCGGGGCTACTTTGCGGCCAGTTCGGGGAACGTGACCGATGAGATTATCCGGCAGCACATTGAGTCGCAAGGTGAAACATTCCTTCGGATGACAGCGATTTTCGGGTTGGCGAACTTTAGGCGCGTTTCACGCGCAGTTTGAAGCCACCCGCTTTAGTGGGTGGTCCGTTGACTTTGTCATTCCGCATCGCGGGTTGCGTCAACGGCTTGAACAACCGCAACCGACGAACGGACCCAAAGGTTCACCGAAAAAGTGGATTGAACGGACACCCGCGATGGCCGCCGGTCTCACCGACCACATTTGGACGATGGATGAGTTGTTGAGTTTTCGTGTGCCGCCCAAATCCATGTGGTGAAATCACTGAAATGTTCTCCGACCCGTTATAGGGACACTACCGTCACGCCGTTCATCCGGCAATTCTTCCGGAGATGCAAGTGTTCAACGCGCTGAGCGCCGGGAGTGATTCTGATGGACGAGCCGTGTTCGGCGCTCGATCCCATCGCCACGCTGAAGATCGAAGATTTGATGCGCGAGTTGAAAGAGCGTTACACGATCATCATCGTCACTCACAACATGCAGCAGGCCGCGCGCGTGTCCGATCTCACGGCCATGATGATGCTCACCGAAGATCGCAAGTCCGGAACGATCATCGAAGTGGGAGACACCCATGCCATGTTTACCCGGCCCAAAAACAAGCGAACGGAAGATTACGTGACCGATGCGTGAAGGTTATCGCTACCCAACAACCGATGGCCACCGACCTGCGCACCATCGTCGCCGCGATGAACATTGTGAGCGACATCGAACGCATGGCCGATCACGCCGCCGGGATCGCCAAAGTGGTGGTGAAAATGGGCGGCGAGCCGCTGTTGAAGCCGCTCATCGACATCCCGCGCATGGCCGACGAATGCCGGGTGATGATCACCCGCGCTCTCGACGCCTATGTTGCGCGGGACGCCGACTCGGCTCACGACGTTGCCGCCCGCGACGATGAGATCGACGAGCTGTATCAGCAGATATTCCGCGAACTGGTCACCTTCATGCTCGAAGATCCGCGCGCGGTGTCGCGCGCGCTGTATTTGCTGTTCGCCGCGCACAACCTCGAGCGCATCGGCGACCGGGCGGTGAACATTGCCGAGCGGGTGATCTTCCTCACCAGCGGGGAGATGAAGGAACTCAATGCCGGGCCATTCGCGCCCATGTAACTTTGCAACCCCACTGGCGCGCGCGCCGTATTCAAGGTAAAGTATCCGGCATGAGCGCGCAAACCCGCAATCGCATCCTCTTCACCGTTTACACGCTGTTCAGCGTCTGCGTTTTTGTGGCCGCGCTGGCCTATCCGCCCGTGCGCCCGCTGGCCCCTGCGCCCCTGCGCGACTGGCTCGGCGCGCAAACCTCCGCGCTCGTCAGTTCGTTCAATCTTCCCGCCGTGTTCGCCGGAAGGGTGACGATTGAAATCTCGTCGTCGAACACAAAAGAAGATTGGATGAACGCCGTCGCCGAGAAGTTCAACGCCGAACAGCACGCCATCGCTTCGGGCCAAATCATCGAAGTGAAAGTGGCGCACGTCACCTCGGGCGGATCGCAGAAGGCTATCCTCGACGGCAAGAGCACTCCCACCGTGTGGAGTCCGGGCGACCAGAGTTGGGTGGATGGCGCGAATGAAGTGTGGGTGGATCGAACCGGCCGCCCCCTCGTGCCCGATCTGTGCCCGCCCACCGTGCTGGCCCCCATCGGATTCTCCATGTGGAGGCCGATGGCCGAAACACTCGGCTGGCCCGATACCCCGATCAGTTGGGATGACATCGCCCGACTCTCCGCCGACCCCGAAGGCTGGGCGGCGCTCGGCCACCCCGAATGGGGCACGTTCAAGTTCGGCCATACCCATCCCGATTATTCCAACGTGGGCTTGCTGATGATGACCGCCCTCGCCTATTCCATCGAGGGCAAAACCAGCGGCCTCACCGCCGACGAAGTCTATTCCGCCGATGTCACCGAAGCCTTCGCGGCAGTTGAGCTCAACACCTATCACTACGGCGTCCAAAACCGGCCGCTCATGCAAGTGCTGGCCCAGCGCGGGCCGCAATACCTGCATGCCGTCACCAGCAGCGAAGCCGAAACGCTAAAGACCAACGCTGAATTCGCCGACACAATGCGCTTCCCGCTCGTCTTCATTTTCCCCGCCAAAGGCACGTATTGGAGCGAACAGCCCTATTGCCTCCTCGACGCTGATTGGGTGACGCCCGAGCAACGGGAAGCCGCCGCCATCTTCCGCGACTATTTGCTCGCGCCCGATCAACAATCGTTGGCGGTTGACAATTATGTGCGCCCCATCGATCAGAGCATTTCACTGCGCGCCCCGCTTTCGTTGGAGAACGGCGCCGATCCCCGTGTCACGCGCGACAGCGTGCCCGCCCTCGCAAGCCCCACTGCCGAAGTGGCCTCGGCGGTGAAAGACGTTTTCCATCAAACGAAAAGGAAGGCCACCGTGATGCTGGTGATCGACACCTCGGGAAGTATGGAAGGCGAGAAGATCAGAAACGCCATTACCAGTTCGGTGAACTTTGTGAAGCGGCTGCATCCCGACGACGAGATTTACGCCTTCGGATTCGGCTTTCCCGAATTTGTGGATTTGGGCGGCGGGCGCGCGGGTGACATCAGCGAAGGGCTGATCGACTCGCTCAACGGCATGTTCGCCAACGGCAACACGCCGCTGTACGATGCCGTGTGCGAGGCCACCAGCCGCATGAATCAACTGAAGGCCGACGACGAGGCCGATGGCGAGCGGCGGCTGTACGGCATCGTCCTGCTCTCCGATGGCGCCGACACCTCCAGCGCGCGTTCCGAGAATCAAATGTTCGATTGTTTGCCCAGCGGCGAAGACGCGGCCGGGATCAAAATCTTCACCATTGCCTACGGCGACGACGCCAACAAAGACGTGCTCCTGCGCATCGCCAACCGCACCAACGGCAAAAACTTTGCCGGAGACCCGGAGACCATCGAGAGCGTTTACAATTCCATCTCGGCAGAACAGTGATGCAGTTTGAGTTTGAGTTATCAACTCAAACTCAAACCCCCAACTCCAACTCTATGCGCTCACCATACCTCACGGCCCTCTTCAACCCGCTCAACATTGCTACGCTCATGCTCGCTGTCGCCGCCGGGTTGTGCGCCGCGTGGTGGCTCTTCCCCCTCGGGCTGATCGTTTGGGGGGTGATGGTGTACGGCATCGCCTCCGATCCTTCTCTGCGGCGGATGCAAATGATGCAGGCCCGCGCGCCGATGGCCCAACGCTTCCAACCGCTCTTCGACCGCATCGAGCGGGCGCAGGCTTCCATTTACAACACCGTCTCCGATTCGCACCGCCGTGTGCAGCCGATATTGGAGCCATTGCGCGACGAAGTAGATGCGCTGGTGGAGCGCGCATATCAACTGTGTCAGCGGATGACGGTGCTGGAAAACTACCGCTCGGTGCAGGCCGTCAACGACAACTCGCAAGCGGAACTCTTTCGCATTGACACCCAACTGGCCGAAGCCACCGACCCGCTGGTGAAACGCGAATACGAAGAGGCGCGGAGGGCAGTGCAAAAACGCATCGACGCTCTACAGGCCATCGGCACGCAATCGGCTCGTGTGGAAGCGCAGTTGTCGAGCATGATCGCCGCCCTGTCGGGTGTGCAAGCAGAGCTGGTGCGCCTGCACGCGCTGGGCCCCGAACTTGCCGGGCAGCTCGTGCCCGCGCAGCAGCGCGTCCTGCGCGAACTCTCCTCTCAACTCTCACAGTTCGAGCAGGAAGTTGCGCGGCTGTCGTTGTAGAGTCGGCGCCCCTTCAACGGCCTCGCCAATCCGGCGAGGCTGTTTTATTTTCCTCGCCGCCCCCGTTGTATAATCCCCCCGTTCCCCAACCACCCAACCACCTAACCACCTAACTACCTAACCAATGCTCTCTTCCCTCCGATTCTCTCGCATTGTCTTCATCGCCTCCTTCGCCGCCGCCGCAACAAACATTGCCTCATACGCTCTGTGGATCAACGCCGGAGTGACTCTCAGCATCAGCATTCGCGCCTCGCTCATGCTGGCCGCCGATCATCCCGGCCTGTGGGGCGTCGGCTATCTTTTGCAGGCATTCGCTTTCATTCTGTGGGCGCTCATCCCCTTTGCCATCGGCAACAAGTTTCGCGGCCTCGCGCCCGGCCTCAGCCAACTCGTTGTCGTCGTCGGCGGGTTTGGGTTTGCGTGGCGCGCGCTCACCGACTTTGCCCGCGCCGGAAGCATCGAATATCTTGGGCAAATGTACGCCTCGAACGATCCGTTGCTGCGCGCGCTGGCCGAACAAATGGCCGCGTGGACTCAGTTGTGGACGTTTGGCGCGGTGTGGGAATTCATGGGCAACGGACTCGCCTTCGGCGCCTTTCCGCTCATCGTCGGACTCTTGTTCGTTGCGGCGCGCAAACGCGCGCTCGGCTGGACCGTGGCCCTGCTCGGCGGGCTGTCCATGCTCAGTTTCGTCGGCACGGCGTTCTATTACATCTCCGGCATCCGCTCCGGCATCGATCTGATTCTCACTCCCGGCATCGTCGCCATCGCCGCCGCGCCGTTGTGGCTGGCGTTGTTCGCGTGGCTGGCCGATCGGGAATCGTGATTCATCGATTCGCCGCGAACGGTTCGCCGACTCTGTCACCTGTGGCGGGGTCATAGAGTCCGACCTCGAAACGCTCGCCAACTGCATACTGTCGAACGTCCGCGATGACCTCACCGGGTAGCCAACTGGTGGTGGGGCGGGGCGGCGGCGCATCCTGCCCGCCGACGAAGTTGCCCCCCTCGTCGAAAGTGTGAAGGAACACCGTGTAGCGCACCGCCACCGGCTGAAGCGATTGCCAATAGAGCGTGATTGCCTCCGACCCCACCTCGTAGCCCAACAACCGAATGACCCCGCCGAAATCGTGGTTCACGCGATGCGCCATCGGCGGAACGTCGAAAGAACGCTCCGGCACGGTGATGGTCACCTCTCCCAACGCGAACGTCTCTGATGCGGGCGAGCCATCGGCGCGAGAGAAGGTGAGCGCGAGCCGCGCCGGGCCTGCGGGCAAGTCGGGCGGCAAGTCGAGGCGGTGAGGATAACGAATCAATTCGTTGGCTGACCACAGCGACGACGGATAATCGGGGCCCGCAGGTGGGAACGATTGACTCAATAGCACATCGCCATGGGCCGATGTGAGGGTGACGGAGGCGGCCAATCCGTCAATTGGCTCGTTGCCCGATGACCACAGCAGGGTGAAGGGGAGCGGGTCACCCACAGAGAATGCGCCCCCCGCGATGTCGGAATCAATGAGCCGGAGCGGGCCCGGGGGCAGGGGCTGACCGCGCGAGAGAGTGACCGTGCCCAACTCGAACTCGACACCGGAAGGGACGCCGTCACTCATCACACTGAGGGGCGAGTCGGCATAGACGATGAGAAGCACTCGATACGCGCCGGGGGGCGTGCCGGGCAGAGCGGGGAGGAGATGAGCATCGCGGGCGTATTGGTCGGTGCGCCAGCGGGGGGTGGGGATGCCCGCGGGGTGTTGGTGGTCGGACTGGCCGAAGCGCTGGCCGAGGGGGTTGGCGAGTTGGATAGAGGTGTGATACTCGACGGTGAGAGGTGTGACGGCTTGCCAAAAGAGCGTGACGGGGAGCGATGAACCGGAAGAGAGAGACGTACCGCGTGGGAAATCGAAGCCGAGGAGGCGGAGATGGTTGCCGAAGTGGGTGGCGGAGGGGTTGGGGAGATGGTCGATGAGGGAGCGGTTGAAGGGCGACTGGATGAAGTCGAGAGCGATGCGAGTGATGAGCAGGCTGATGAGTAGGAGAGGGAAGGCGAGCGGGAGTGCGGGCGAGGGGAGGATAGGAGGATTGAAGGAGCGCGAGGCGAGAGGGAGGGGGATGAGTAGGGCCAGGAGGGCGACAATCGAGATGAGGGTGCCGACGATTTGAGGGGGGGTGGGCTGGAGGGAGAGGTGCAGGGTGTGCCGTCCGGGGGGGAGGGGGAGGGTGATGAGGCCGTGGGGCGATGACACGGTGATGGGCAGGGGCTCCCCATCCAGTCTCGCTTCCCAGCCCGGAAAGTAAAAGATGTTGTAGGTGGCTGTGAATGAGTCGAAGGACTCATAGGTGAGAGTATGAGCGGTGAGCGAAGTTCGTTCTTCGATGAGCGTGACATTGGAATCAAGCGGAGCGAGGCGCGAGGGGATGTCGCTCTTGGCGTAACGAGGCAGAGTCGTGTCCGGCGAGGGGAGTTCGGCTACCCAACGGGGCAAAAACTCCTGTAAGTTGGTTGTGCCCAGCCGAGTCGGGTGAGCGATTTCATCGCGGATAATGTCCGGCGGGCGAATGATATCCGGGAAGTGGTCGAACGGCGCGTGGAATGTCCAGGTGAGAGTAAAGAAAAAGATGGAGGCGACCGAAGCGAGCGCAACAAATCGATGGCGCGATGGTGCGGCGAAGAGGCTGATGCACGCCCCGCACAGCCAGGCAAGGAGAAGCATAGCCGGGCCAAGCAAACGAAACGGGAATTGTATTTGCTTCGCGATTGGCAGAACATTCCACAACGGCAGTGAGGCGCGCAGGTTCATGAAGATCAGCAAACTGGCGAGCAAAAGAAAGGCAATAGCGGCGGGCCGCCACTCGCGGCGCAAGCGGCGGAAGAAAATAGCAACGGTGGTCGCGAAGGCCAATGCCAGTTGCGGCCATGGCACACTGATGGGGCGGATGTTGACGACGTGGTGCGGGTCGAACGGCACGGGGGCAGAGAAAAGATCGGCGGCTGTGCCGAAGTTGGCGGCGTAATCGTAGGCGCTGGTGCGTTCAAGTTGAATGTTCGGCGACTCGGCGATGAAGGGGATCAAAAAGAATGCGGCGATGCCGACGGCTTGCGCGAAACTCCCGCCGAGGGGGATGAGCCTCTGCAATCTGTTTGCGCCGCGCTCTGCCGGGGCGATCAGCGCGCCGTAGAGGAGCAGGATAGGCGTGAGAAGGAGAGCCGAAAGGTTATGAGTGAGAAGGAAGGCGGCGCACATCAATGTGAAAGCGATACGCGCCGCGCGCGACGGCTGACGGATCAATCGCAGAGCCAGCCAGAAAAGCCAAGGGGCCAGCGCCAGGCCCCACATCTCCGGGTATGCGCTCCGATCCAAGATGCTGAAATATACGTACGGCGTGAGTGTGTAAGCCGCGCCGGCAACCATCCCGGCGGTGGGCGATTCGAATTGATCGCGCGCCCAAAGGAACATGCCGACGACAGCGACGGGCATGGAGAGGGCGAATCCCCACATGAACGCCAGCGGGAACGAGGGCACGAATGTGTGGACGGCAAGCAAAATGTAATATGACAGCGGCGCGTAAAAGTTGAGCACCGGAGCGCCGAAGCCGAAGTGAAGATCGGCGAACCAACGCGGAAAGAGATCGCCGTGCCGCATATGCCAATCGAGCAAAGCGAATCGGTAGAGATGATTGGGGCCGTCGGTGATGGCTTCGGCCTGTAGCGGCGGGCCGTAACGCAATAGCGGCCACGCGGCGATGAGCGAGAGCGCGGCGAGCGCGGCGAGGGTTGTAAGTCGGTTTCGCAGTGGCACAGGATGCTGAGAAGGAATGATGGCTTGATTATATCTGACTCGTCTGCCAAAATAGCCGCATGAAATTGATTCGCGGCGAGTTTGCGGTTCGCGCTATTGCCGGTGTGGCTGTGTTCGCCGTGTGCCTCTTGGTCGGCGGTGGGCACTTCCACACCATTGACGAAGTCTCGATGTTCGTCACCGCCGCCAATGTTGTCAATCGCGGCGAACTGCACACCAATCAATTGGGCTGGGCGCAGTGGGCCAACCGCCCCGGCGAAGAGCAAGGCTTGCTCTCCGAAAGCGGCGACCTTTATTCCAAAAAGAGTCCGGCTGTGATCGCGCTCATGATTCCGCTGGCGGTCATTGGGCGGATCATCCCATCGCTCGGCATGATCGGCGGCGTGCTGTTGCTTGGGCCGATCCGCACGGCGCTCACCGCCGTGCTTCTGTTTTCCACAGCGCGCGATCTGGGATACAACCGCGCCATCGCCGCGCTCGCTACTGCCGCATTCGCGCTGGGCACAATGGCACTGCCGTATTCGCGGCTGGCCATGGGCGAGCCGGTGGCGAGTCTGGGGTTGGTGCTTTCGCTGTGGGCATGGCAAAAACCAACTCAACTGCACACCACCGTTCTCTGCGGCGCGGGACTCGCGCTCGCCATCGGCGCCAACGCCGTGTACGCCGGATTCGTTTTCATCTTTGCCATCGCCCTCATTCTGCCCCAATGGAAAAGCAAATCACTGCGCGAACACGCCTCTCAACTTTCGCTCTTCGCCTTGCCCATTGCCGCCATCGGCGCGGCGCTGGCTGCATATAACTTCGCTCGCTTCGGCAGTGTTCTGCAAACAGGCTATCACTTTGCAGCCGGGCAAGAGGGGTTCAGCACACCGCTGTGGTGGGGCGCTCTCGGCCTCACCATCAGCCCGGCGCGCGGATTGCTTTGGTACAGTCCGCCCGCACTCCTCACCCTCGTCGCATGGCCGCGCTTTCTCTTGCCCATCACCGCGCCGCTTCTCATTGTGTGCCTTCCACTTTTTGAATCCAAAACGATGCGTTCGCGCATTGGAGTCGGCGCAATTCTGTGCGCGGGCTTCGCCGTGCAAATCGTCGGCCTCGCAACCGATTTCAACATCTACGAGGGCGAACTCGAAAGCCAATTCCCGGTGGACAAATCGAAACCGCTTCTCTATCATCACGATCCGTCGTTGGTGTACGACGCGCGTCGGTCACCGATAGTCATCCATTTCCAACGAGTGGCGGCTTCCCGGCCGGACATCGCTTGGTGGCCGGGGGGCCGACAACCAACACCCATCCCCGAAATCCTGTCGACGATTCAGACTCAGCAGACTGCGGACGATGCCCTCGTGTATCTCGTCCCCGAAATCATCGACCCGTTGGTGGAAACCGCCAACCTGCCGCCGACCTTTGGCCTGCCGGTGAACGTGCGCCCCGACGATGCGCTCGCCAACCGACTCTTCGACCGCACGCGGCGCGACGCGATACGCGTGTGGATGATCACGTGGTACGGCGCGAGCGACCCCGGCAACTGGTACGAGGCGCGATTGCGAGAGCATTGGGCAAGCGTGAGCGAGCAAGCCCTCGACGGCTATCGCGTGATTCTGTTTGCGCGCCCGCCGATGGAGTCGGTCACAGTACCCGCAGACGCAACCTTCGGCTCTCTGCGATTGATCGCTTACGCGACTGACATTGACTCCGCAACGCTGTTCGTCGAATTGCATTGGGGCGCAACCGAGCTGCCTGCCGGAGATTACACCGCATTCGTTCACGTCGTCGGCGCGGATGGCGCATTGATCGCCGGGCAAGATCGCCAGCCGCTCGGCGGCTACCGGCGCACGAGCATGTGGCGACTCGGCGAAACCGTTGTGGATCGATTTGCGTTCGCGCTCGCGCCCGACCAACTCGACGACGCGCATGTCGAAGTCGGCTGGTATTCGTGGCCCTCACTGCAACGCCTGCCCCTCACCGACTCGTCGGGGAGCCGAGTCGAAACCGACAGCCTCACCCTTCCAATCAACCGTTAATCGTCAACCCTGTCATGCAAACCACAAACCCCTTTCGCCCGCTCGTCACCCTCATGGCAAAAACGCTCGGCTGGACTCCTTCGAGCTACTTCATGCTCAGCGTGTTCTTCATTCTGCTGTTTGTCATCGGCGTAGTGTGGTGGCCATTGGTGGAGGCCAACCTGGCCATCATCGACTGGAGCCAGCCGTTGTGGATCGAAATCATTCGCAAGATGGATTGGTTGCTGCTGTTCGACTTCGTAGTGATGACTCTGCTGATCATGGCTCGCGCCGATCTCAAATCCGATGCGCTCATTGTCGCCGTCGGCTTCGCGGGCGGCCTCGTCATCGAATCGTGGGGGACGCAGACTCACCTGTGGAACTATTTCACTCTCGAGCGCCCGCCGCTGTGGATTATTCCGGCGTGGCCCATCGCCAGCCTCTCCATTGATCGCCTCTACCGCTTCCTCGACCGACTCCGCATATTCAACATTCCGTATTCCGCATTCCGCATTCTCTATTGGCTTCTCTTCCTTTCCTTCTACGCCCTCATGCTTCGTTTCGTGTGGCCCACGCTCGACAAGTCGCTCACCCTCGCCGCGCTCGCCCTCTGCGCTCTGCTCATCCTCAGCCCCACCGATCACCGCGCCGCCGTGCTCACCTTCGTTGCCGGTTCGAGTCTCGGCTACTTTCTCGAACTGTGGGGCACCACTCGCGCTTGCTGGATCTATTACACCTTCGAGACTCCGCCGCTGTTCGCCGTGCTCGCACACGGCATGGCCGCCGTCGCCTTTTGGAGAGTGGTGTTGTTGACGAAGGCGTGGACGCAACGAATTGTGAATCCGCCTTCCACCTCTCGTTCATAATTCATTCACAATCTTTTCGCATACTCCTGTTCAATAAAGGAGAAAACGTCATGAACAGGAATATCATCGTTTCAATACTTGTGGCGCTTGCGCTGATTGCCGGCGTGGCCGGCGTCGGCGCGGTTGCCTTTCGAGCCGGAGTCACTTACGGCATTGCCCAGAGCGGCGAAGTGGCCGCCGCCATCGAAAACGGCAAACCGTTTGCCGACGGCATCCCCTATGGTTGAGGAATGGCACAAACGGATGCACGGCGAGACTCCGACTCCGCAATCCGACAATCCGCCACCGAGCAACGGGTAACGCTCACGAGGCCGCAACCGGGGGATGCGGCCTTTTCGATTCGACCGTTTGCGGTTAAACTCTCTGGCAATGAAAACCATTCTCGTCGTTGACGACGAGCCGCAGATCACCCAACTCGCTCGGGCTTACCTTGAGCAAGCGGGCTACCGTGTGCTCATTGCCCGCGACGGCAAAGCCGCGCTGGCCAATGTTCGCGCCGAGAAGCCCGACCTCATCGTGCTCGATCTCGGCCTGCCGGGATTGGACGGCCTCGACGTGACTCGCGCCGTGCGCAAAGAGTCGAACGTGCCCATTGTCATGCTCACTGCGCGCGGAGACGAAAGCGACAAACTGATCGGACTCGAACTCGGCGCGGACGATTACATCGTCAAACCGTTCAGCCCGAAAGAACTGGTGGCGCGTGTGCGCGCTGTCCTCCGCCGCGCCGAGTCCGGTTCCCAACCCAACGCCGAGATCATCCGCGCCGCTGACCTCACACTCGACACGGCGCGGTTGCGTGTGACAGCGGGCGGCGCGGCGGTGGAAGTGACGGCGACCGAGTTTCAACTCCTCGCCACCCTCGCCGCCCAGCCGCGCCGTATTTTCACTCGCGCCCAACTGCTCGACGCGGCACACGGAGTTGCCTTCGAGTCGTACGAGCGCGCGATAGACGCGCACATCAAAAACATCCGCCGCAAAATCGAACCCAACCCGCGCCAGCCCAAATACATCCTCACTGTGTATAGAGTGGGGTATATGTTTGCGGATGAGTAATTCTCCAATTCTCTGATCCTCTAATCTCAGAATTAGAGGATCAGAGAATTGGAGATTTGAGATCGATGCCCCCTCCCCATCGCCCCCCCTGGTGGCCCGCCAACGAACCCTGGCCCCCGGCCCGCCCGCCGTGGCGGCGCGGCTGGCGGAACGGCCATCGATTCTTTTTTTGGCGCGTCGCCGCCATGTTCGCGCTCATGACTCTCTTCATGATGAGCGGATGCGCGTTGGCGATGTGGCTGGCGCTCATCGGGTTCTCGAATCTACCTTCGGGGGCGATGCCCTTTTTGTTGTTCAGTGGATTCGTGATTGCGGTGGTAGGGATGATGCTCATCGGGCGCGCGTTCCGGCGCATCGCCGCGCCGATGGGCGATTTGATGGAGGCCGCCTCTCGCGTGGAACGCGGCGACTATTCGGCGCGAGTGATCGAGCGCGGCCCGCGCGAGGTGCGCGATCTCGCCCGCGCTTTCAACGCCATGGCCGGGCGTTTGCAAAAAGATGAGGAACAGCGGCGCAAGTTACTGGCCGATGTGACTCACGAATTGCGCACGCCGCTGACGGTGATGCAGGGAAACATCGAAGCTCTGCTCGACGGTGTGTACCCGCGCGACGATGATCACCTCGCGCCGATGCTCGAAGAGACGCGCGTCCTCTCGCGGCTCGTCGAAGACCTGCGCACGATGGCCCTCGCCGAGAGCGGCGCGTTGAAACTGCACCGCGAGCCCACCGATCTTGGCGTGCTGATCGAGGAAACGCTGGCCTCGTTCCACGCTCAAAGCGACTCGGCAGGGGTGGCGCTGGCCGCGCGCATCCCGAACGACGTTCCATTGATGGACATCGATCCCGTTCGCATCCGCGAGGTGTTGGCGAATCTACTTGCCAATGCTTTGCGGCACACGCCGCGCGGCGGCGCGGTGGAAGTAGCCGTTTCGATTGGCGGCCGCGCCGTGACTGTTTCGGTGGCGGACACCGGGATCGGCATTCCGCCGGAAGACTTGCCGCGTGTCTTCGACCGTTTTTACAAATCGGAGCAGAGTCGGGGGACGGGACTCGGGCTGGCGATTGCCAAAAATCTGGTGGCGGCGCACGGCGGGGAGATCGTGGCCGAGAGTCCGCCGGGCGGCGGCGCGACGATTCGATTTGCCCTGCCAATAGTATGAAACCCTCGGCATCGTTTGGTAAAATTTACGGCGCACACCCAAGGAGGAGAGTCATGTCACAAACAAAAAGCACCATCACTTGCGATCTCGAAGGCCGCATCGAGACGTACAATCAAGGCGCGGAAGAAATTTTCGGCTACCGGCCCGAGGAGGTCATCGGCAAGAAGCGCGTGTCGCTTTTTTCGCCGGGGCTGATCGTGCTGGGGCACGTCGGCGCGTGGCTGAAGACGGCGCGCGAGCAGGGCGAGTACGAAGGCCGCACAGTGTTTGTGGGCAAAGATGGCAAACCCTTCGCCGCTGAGATTCGAATCACGCCGACGTTCAGAGACGGGCAGCAGATCGGTTATTGCGGGGTGACGACGCCGCTGGATGCGCCAGCGGAAAGCGTGATGCCGGAAAGCAGCTTCATGACCCAAGTGTTTGCGTGGCTGGTGATCATGCGCCTGCCGTTCCTCACGGCGACTTTGGTGCCGGTGCTCATCGGCGCGGCGTGGGTGGCGGCCAAAGGACTCGCGTCGCCGTTCCCGTGGCTGCTGTTCGCGCTCACGATGGTGGGCGCGTGCGCTCTGCACGTTGCGGCCAACACATTCAACGATTACTTCGATTGGACGAGCGGCACAGACAAAGTGAACAACGCTTACTTCCAGCCCTATTCGGGCGGCAGCCGCTCAATGGAACTGGGCTTGATTTCCGAGCGAGGGATGCTGACCGTGGGGCTGGTGTCGCTGGCGATTGCCAGCGCGATGGGGCTGGTGGTGATGTCCCTCATCCGCCAACCGGCGCTCGTGCTGTTCGGCGCGGCGGGCGCGTTCTCGGCCTTCTTTTACACTGCGCCTCCTCTGCGATTGGCCGCGCGCAAAGGTTTGGGTGAGTTGTTCATCGGGCTGAACTTTGGGCCGTTGATCACGGCAGGCACGGTGATGGCGCTGACGGGGCGCGTGGCGTGGCAGGATTTTGTGATCGGCCTGCCGGTGGGACTCCTCACTACCGCCATTCTGTGGATCAACCAATTCCCCGATGAGGACTCGGATCGGGTGAGCGGCAAGCATAATTTGGTGGTGGTGCTGGGCAAAGAACGGGCGCGGTGGGGGTATGTGGCGCTGATGGCCGCCGCCTTCGGAATCGGCGCGGCGGGCGCGGTGATGGGCGTGTTCCCGTTGGGAGCGCTGGCAATTTTGGGCGGCCTGCCTTTGGCCGTCTCGGCTTCGCGCACCCTCTTCCGCCATTACGCCGATCGCGAATTGGTGTCGGCCAACGCCGCGACGATCAATCTGCAGCTTGTCGCCGGAATGCTGATGGCGGCGGGGATTCTTGCGAGCAAGTGGGCGGGGTAAAGATTCGGCTCGCTGATGGGGAAAATCAACCGCGCCGACTCAACCGAGTCGGCGAGATCGTTTTGCCGATTGACTCACCGTGCCGCAGTGAAATCGGCGAACGTTTTGCCTTGGAGAAAATCGGGAAAAGTGTAAATGCCGTTGAGTTGCAGAAAACATCTGCCGGGAAATTTGGCCCAGCCGCGAGAGAGGCCGATGCGCAGATAAACGTCTTTGCGCTTGAGCAGTTTGGTCAGGTCGGCGGCAATTTGTGGCGGGGTGCGCTCCTCGGTGCGTTGCGAAGAACAGAAATAGTTCCATGTAAGGTCGGTGATTTTCAGCCGATAGTATTGGTCTTCGCTGTCGAAGAACCCGAGTCGATAGTTCCATGCATTGTCTTCGCCCTGCTCGTAGAATACTTGACGGATCGCTTTGGGCCGAATGGCGCCAACCGAGCGCGGACCCTCGCCGTCGTTGACGTAGAAGCCGGGGTTGCGCTGAATGGGCTGCTCGAAGATTTCGGCCACGCTGCCGAAGCATGATCTGTCGAGTAGACGGCGTTTCTGTTCATCATTGAGCGCGCGCACGAACCGAACCGACGCGGGATCGTAAACATGATCCTCCGAATGCGGCGGTTTGGGGGTGTGCCGAATCAACTCAAACTCAACAGCCGCGAATGGAAAAATGATCGCTTTGCCGCCCGCTTTCAGCGCGCGCTCGGGGATGCCGGGCGGAGGCAGAACCGGGCGGATGCAATTCCCTTCGCCGTCGTATCCGGCGATGCACACTGCGCCGCGCTGCATCCGAGTCAGATCGGTGATGGCCAGCAGTTTCTTCATAGATGAAAGATTTCCACATTCGGCCAATGAGTTGCAATACGCTCGGCGACCAGTCGGCGGTGGCACTGTTCGGGCGTGGCTTCACTGCACAGCAGGCACGACGGCATCGATTCGAAGCGGGAGCGATCCAGCGAGTCGGGCATGCCGCGCTCATCCATCAACTGCTCAAACCGCATCACGTAACGCGGCCAGTCGCCGTCGGCGCGATAATCTTTGAGAATCTCTTTTGTTGGGGCGAGGAGGGGGAGATGGATATACTCGCAACGGTCAGCCAACTCCCGAAGCAAGTAGGGCAGATCATCCTGCTTGGCAAAACCGGAGAGCTGTCCGCCAGGATTGACGCGAATATCCACCAACCGCCGGACGCCATTCCGGTGCAACAACGTAAAGAATGACTCGGCTGTTTTCTGAGTGAAACCTATCGTGTAGAGTTTCATCGCGCCCCGCTAAAACAACGATGGCTGTTCTGCCTCTTCCTGTCTGTCCACCGAATCGAGAATAGATGCCGATCCAATGACATTGCCGTCGCCTCGGATGTGCCGAACATTCACGTCGGGGTGCTCCCGCATAATGTGCTTGGCAATGAGGTGATGTCGGTGGCATTGAGCCGGGTTCTCCTCACTGCACATGATCGCCGTCGTCTGCTCGTCCGCCATTTCAATCAAGCGCTGAACACCCTTGATAAACCATTCGCGCTTCATCACTTCGGAGTAATCCACCTCATGGAGGTAATCTGCGCCTTCAGGGGGCAGCGCCCGGCTCTTGTAACAGCTGGGGTCGGGGGGACGCCCGCCGAGAAACTTTCCGGCGAACGCGTATTGAATGCCGCGCTGGGACAATGCTTGCTCAACATTCTCTTTATTGAACTGCGGATTGTGGCGGCTGAAGGGCGCGGTGCGCACGTCCACCAATGTCATCACGCCGTTGTCCTCAAGCAGGCGTATGAACTTCTCGATTGAGTGATTGCTATGGCCAATGGTGAGAAGTTTCATGCGGGCATTGTAATCCAACAAGACCGAAACACACAACGCCAAAGACCGACGCGATCTTTGAAAACCGCGCCGGTCTCTCTTTGCGCCCTCACTGCTTCATTAAATTCCTCAGCACCGTTGGCAGGATGCCGCCGTTTCGGTAGTAATCCACATCCACCGGAGTATCGAGCCGGGCGATGGCGGTGAATTCCGTCCGCCGCCCATCCTCCGCCGTTGCCACCACTTTCAACTCTTGCCTCGGCTTGATACTGTCGCTGATGCCAAGAATGTCGAACTTCTCGCGCCCGGTGAGGCCGAGACTTTCGGCGTTCTGCCCTTCTTTGAATACCAGCGGCAACACACCCATGCCCACCAAATTCGAGCGATGGATGCGCTCGAATGATTCGGCGATGACGGCCTTCACTCCCAGCAACAGTGTGCCTTTGGCCGCCCAGTCGCGCGAGGAGCCAGTGCCGTACTCTTTCCCCGCGATCACGATCAGGGGCGTGCCCTCGGATTTGTAGCGCATGGCCGCATCGTAGATGCTCATCTTCTCTCCGGCGGGAGCGAGCGGACCGGTGGCGGCGAGATACGACGACCCGAAGTGCAGGGTGTTGCCGCCTTCTTCTCCGCCCAGCATCAGATTCTTGATGCGAATGTTGGCGAATGTGCCGCGTGTCATCACCCGATCGTTGCCGCGCCGCGTGCCGTATTGATTGAAGTCTTTGGGTTGCACGCCGTGCTCGATGAGATACTTGCCCGCCGGAGACTCTTTGGCGATGTTGCCCGCCGGTGAAATGTGATCGGTGGTGATGCTGTCGCCGAATAAACCCAGCACACGCGCGCCCCGTATCTCCTTCAATTCTCCAATCTCCAATCTCAACTCTTCAAAGAACGGCGGATTTTGAATATACGTTGACACTTCCTTCCAGCCGTAGATCTCGCCGCCGCTCACCGGGATCGCGTTCCAGTCCGGATTGCCATCGAAGACGTTGCCATAGGAGCGGGTGAACATTTCGGTATCGATGGAGGCCGCCGCCGTATCGGCCACTTCTTTCTGTGTCGGCCAAACGTCTTTGAGGTACACCGGCTTGCCGTCTTTGTCTGCGCCCAACGGTTCGCTCGTCAGATCAATGTCGGTGGTTCCGGCAAGGGCATAGGCCACCACCAACGGCGGCGAGGCGAGGAAGTTCGCCTTCACTTGCGGATGCACGCGCCCCTCAAAGTTGCGGTTGCCGCTGATGACCGCGCTGGCGACGATGTTGCTCTCGGTCACCGCTTTGCTCACGGCCTCCGGCAGTGGGCCGCTGTTGCCGATGCAGGTGGTGCAGCCGTAGGCGGCCACGTTGAATCCGAGTTGTTCGAGGTACGGCAGTGTGCCCGACTTCTTGAGATATTCGGTCACCACTTTCGATCCGGGAGCGAGGCTGGTTTTCACATACCGTTTGACCGCCAGCCCCTTCTCCACCGCTTTCTTTGCCACCAGCCCCGCGCCGATCATCACTGATGGATTGCTGGTGTTGGTGCAGGAAGTGATGGCGGCGATGATGACCGCGCCGTGTCCGATTGCCGATTGCTGATTGTTGATTGTTGATTGCTTGCCGAGTTCGCTTTCCGCCAGCCCGAAGCCGCGCTCTTTCACTGGCGCGGTGAGGGCTTTGCGGAAGGTGGCCTTGAGATCTTTCATCAGCACACGATCCTGCGGGCGCTTCGGCCCGGCCAGACTCGGCTCGACGGTCGAGAGATCGAGTTCGAGCGTGTCGGTGAAGGCGGGGTCGGGCGAGGAGTCGGCGCGGAAGAGGCCTTGTTCTTTGGCGTATCGTTCGAGCAGATCGGCGGAGGCCGTGCGCCCGGTGGTTCGCAAGTAGCGCAGAGTCTCATCGTCAGTGGGGAAGAAACCGCACGTCGCGCCGTATTCGGGGGCCATATTGGCCATCGTGGCCCGGTCGGCCAGCGACATGGACGAGAGACCGTTGCCGTAAAATTCGACGAACTTATCGACCACGCCTTTCTTGCGCAGCATTTGGGTGACGGTGAGAGTCAGATCGGTGGCGGTGACGCCGTCGCGGAGTTCGCCGTGTAGTTTGAATCCGATCACTTGCGGAGTGGTCATGTACAACGGTTGGCCGAGCATCACCGCTTCGGCTTCGATCCCGCCCACACCCCAGCCGAGCACGCCGAGCCCGTTGATCATTGTCGTGTGCGAGTCGGTGCCCACCAGCGTGTCGGGGAATAATACGCGGGCGCCGTTTTCGGGTTTGGAGAGCACGCCCTGGGCGAGGTATTCGAGGTTGACTTGATGCACGATGCCGGTGGCCGGAGGCACGACGCGCAAGTTATCGAAGGCTTGCGCGCCCCAGCGCAGGAATTGGTATCGCTCGCCGTTGCGCTCGAATTCGAGATGCGCGTTGCGAGCGAGAGCCAGCCCATCGCCGAAGTAATCGATCTGCACCGAGTGATCGATGACCAGATCGACGCGCACGAGTGGATTGATCTTCTTCGGATCGCCGCCGAGTCGTTTCACCGCGTCGCGCATCGCCGCCAGATCGACGACGCACGGCACGCCGGTAAAATCTTGCATGACGACACGGGCCGGGAGGAAGGGAAGTTCGCCTCCCCCTTGCCCCCCCTCTGTCCCCCCCGCACGCGGGGGGGACGTAAGGGGGGGAGCCCATTGCGCGAGCCGCCTCACATCATCTTCGGTGACGAGGTAATTGTCGCAGTTGCGGAGCGCGGCTTCGAGTAGAATCCGGATCGAAAAAGGGAGCCGGTCGAGTTGGGGCGCAACACGGTCGAGGCGATAAATGAAGTAGTCGCCCATCGCGGCGCGCGCAGAGAAGATATTGAGTTGTTTGGCAGACATGGGGATTATCCTTTCGAGCCACACAGGGGCCCTTGAGATATGAGTGGCGAGATTATAGCACTCATCGGAGATCGCTTGGCGTGACGAAATTCATTCTCATCGGCGTCGGCGGATTTGTCGGCGCATTGCTTCGCTATTACGTCAGCGGCTGGATTCAGCAAATGGCGAAGGATGTCGGTTTCCTGTGGGGCACGTTGATCGTCAACCTCAGCGGGTGCCTCGCCATCGGCCTCTTCTCGTATTTGGCCGACGCGCGCGGCGTGTTCACCGCCGAGTCTCGCGCCTTTGTTTTCATCGGCGTCATGGGCGCATACACAACCTTCTCGACTTTCGGCAACGAGACGATGGCGCTGTTCCGCGACGGCGAAAACGGGTTGGCGCTGGCGAATGCGGGCGCGCATGTGCTGTTGGGGTTGGGCGCGGTGTGGGCCGGGCGCGCGTTGGCAAATCTGATCTGGAGTTGAGGCAATGGTGCTACCCGAAGAAAGTTATCTTTTGCGAATCTTCATCGGCGACAGTGACCGGCACGAAGGGCGGCCCCTGTACGAGTGGATTGTGATGGAGGCTCGCCGGAGCGGGCTGGCCGGAGCCACCGTGTTGAGGGGCATGATGGGCTTCGGCGCGCACAGCCGCATCCACACGGCCAAGATCGAACGACTCTCGGATGATCTGCCCGTCGTCGTCGAAATCGTGGACGCGCGCGAGAAACTAGAAGCCTTCCTCGACGGAATCGACGGCGCGATTCACGAAGGCGTGGCGACGATGGAAAAAGCGCAAGTGAAGTTCTATCGAAGCGGGAAGAAGTGAATGACTCGCAAAATCAGCATGGCCGAGGGGTCAAAGGTTGCCGAACGCGCTTCCATCGAGATCGAGGCGTGGTTGCGCGAGTGGCCCGGCACGGTGAACGTGGAAAACGTGGAAGGCGACCCGGAGTATCAAGCCAAAGACATTGATTTGCTGTGGGCGACGGTCAGCCGTGATTACACCATCGAGATCAAAGCCGACCGCTGGCACGGCACGGGCAACTTTTTCTTCGAGACGATGAGCAACAAAGAGAAGGGCACGCCCGGCTGTTTTCTGTACACTGAAGCCGATTTTCTTTTCTACTATTTCACCGAGCCGCGCACGCTCTACATCCTGCCCATGCCTCGCGCCCGGCAGTGGTTTGAGGCGAACATCGAGCGGTTTGCCGAACGGGAGACGACCACGCCCGCTGGCAGTGAGCATTACACGACGGTGGGGCGGCTGGTGCCGATTGAGACAGTGCTGAAAGAGGTAAGAGGGGTGAAGGTGAAGCAGTTGTAATGACGGCGGGGTGGGAAGGTCGCAAGGATGTTGTACAAAACAGTCGAAGAGCAATTACGGTCGTCGTTGTACGCAACCCTTCTGTAACAAGATGGATGAATTGTATATTTTGTATCTTGCCAAACGGAGAACTCTCAGCTACACTGTAGCCACATTACCTTCAACATGAGGCCTGCCCCATGAACCAGATTTACCATCACTCGTGCGAAAATATGCGCGAGGTAAAAAATGACTCTGTTGCGTTGACTGTCACCTCGCCGCCGTACTGGAATGCGATAGATTACGATATTCATGCTTCGGACAAGAGTCAATACTACCGGACTCGGAATTATGCCAGCGGCTACTCAGAATACTCCGAGTATCTTTCGTGGTTGGAGAAGGTTTTTGGAGAAGTCCATCGCGTCACCGTGCCGGGCGGTTTCTGCGCAATCGTCATAGGAACAGTGTTATTGGACGGCGCACATCACCCCGTTCCATTCGACGTCACCTCTCGACTGTCCCAAAAGGGCTGGGTATTTCATCAAGACATTATTTGGCACAAATGCACGGCTGGCGTAAAGCGGGCGGGGGTCACTATCCAGAAGCCGTATCCTGGCTACTACTACCCCAACATCATGACCGAGTACATTCTGGTCTTTCGAAAGCCGGGAGCGCCCATTTACAAAGATCGTTCAGCAGAGGAGAAAGACGCGGCAGCCTATCCCATCAATCACCTATTTACGATGGACACCGCCAACAACATCTGGCATATAGCCCCGGTGCCTCCCGACGTGATTGACCACCCTTGTCCCTTCCCCGAGGAAATACCCTATCGCCTCGTTCAAATGTACTCTTACCCCGGCGATGTCGTTCTTGATCCGTTCGCGGGTTCGGGCCAAACGACTAAAGTAGCCAAACACCTTCACAGGAAATTTGTGGGGTACGAGACAATAGCAAAGTACGTGACGCTGGCAGAGAAGCGTCTCAAGGAGCCGCTCTCGATACGTCCCAAACAGTTGATCGCGACTTTCGAGAAAATCGCCTTTGACGAGCCTTCAGGAGCGGAAAGCAAAACCGAAGGCGCAGCCCGCAAAAACGGCAAGAAGCGCAGTGCTGAAGAACCCGCGCAAGGCCGCTTATTCGAGAGAAGAGCTATTTATACGAAGACAAAATCTTGAATTCCGGGCGGCTCAGAATTTCCGATGCGATGAGCGCGCTCGCCACCTTTGTCTTTACCAAATCGCCGGACTTGTGAGGAATAGCGAGCGATATAAAGTAATGAGGCTGTTTCTTTCGCAGTGAGTTAAGCGGCCCCCATTGCAGAACGAGGGCGTCGCCGCTCGACTTGGTTGCATTGGGCAACAAATCAGGATCAGCGTAGACAATACCGATTCCCGACAATACGAACAGCGTCGCCTCGTTCCAACCCCGCTTGTCAGCACTACCCAGCGAATTAATCAATCTGATCTGTCCCTTTTTCTCCGCGAATACACCCTTCACGGAAAATCCGTCGCAGCCGGGCAGTTGAATATCAATCCGGCGGTTTACTGCTCCAGTGTTTTTTGCGGGGAACCTCAATGCCCGAAAAGCGGCGCCCAAGATGTATTCGCTCACCCCGCCGACAACAAACCTGTTTTCGTAAACAGTCGTGTTGTACTCGTCCAACAGCAGGCCAAAGGCTCGCTCGATCTCCAGCCTGACATCTGGCGTGCTATCCATCTTCTCTTTGAGTGAAAAGAAAATCTGTCTTTGCTGTTCGAAGTGGCTTTTGGGCACAATACCGTCCTCCATGCTTGCGTCGCGAGTTCCCGCTATCGGTTGTAGATTATAATTCCATTCGTGCCCCTCACCCTCGCCGAAGTCCAACATATTGCCGAGCTGGCGCGGCTCGAACTTGCCGAAGAAGAACTGACTCATTTCCGCGAGCAATTGTCGTCGGTGCTCGATTACGCGGCGCAGCTGCGCGCGGTGGACACCTCGGCTATTCCGCCCACGGCCACCGTCCTGCCGCTTCGCACCGTTCTGCGCGAAGATGCGGCCCAGCCCTCACTGCCGCGCGAGGCGCTGTTGGCGAACGCCGCCGAATCGGAAGCGGGGTGCTTCAAAGTGCCTCCAGTGCTGGATTGAAAATCTGCTGACCACCGATCACCGATCACTGACTACTGACCACTGGCTACTCTTTGGAACTCCACACCCTCACCCTCACCGAAGCCGCCGCGAAATTGCACAGCGGCGAAGTCACCAGCGTGGCGCTCACCGAAGCCATGCTCCAACGCATCGAAGCGCATAACCCGGCGCTCAACGCTTTCCTCAGCGTGACCGCCGACGCCGCGCTCGAATCGGCGAGGCAGGCCGATGCGCGGATCCGATCAGGGGCGGCGTCACCGTTGACGGGTGTGCCCATCGCCCTCAAAGATGTCATCTGCGTGAAAGGCCTGCCCACCACCGCCGGGTCGCTCATCCTCAAAGGCTACCGCCCGCCATACAACGCCGCCGTCGTCGAAAAACTTTCGTCGGCGGGCGCAGTGATTCTCGGCAAGACAAACCTCGATGAATTTGCGATGGGCTCATCCACCGAGAACTCGGCCTACGGCCCGACCCGCAATCCGTGGGACATGAGCCGGGTGCCCGGCGGATCGTCGGGCGGGAGCGCGGCGGCGGTGGCGGCGCGTTTGGCGTTCGGCGCATTGGGCACCGACACCGGCGGCAGTGTTCGGCAGCCAGCGGCGCTGTGCGGAGTCGTCGGCCTCAAACCCTCGTATGGCCGCGTGTCGCGTTATGGATTGATCGCCTTCGGATCATCGCTCGATCAGATCGGAGTCTTCGGGCGCACGGCTGAAGATGCGGCGGTGCTGATCGAAACGATTGCCGGACACGATCCGCGCGACGGCACGAGCATGCCGACTCCGGTTCCGAACTATCGCGCCGTATTGAGCCGCCCTCTGCATGGACTCCGAGTCGGCTTGCCCAAAGAATACTTTGTGAGCGGTGTGCAGGCCGACGTGAGCGCGGGGGTGAACGCGGCGGTGAAGGTGTTGGAGAGTCTCGGCGCGACGGCGCGCGAAGTGACTCTGCCGCACACCGATCTCGCGCTCTCGACATACTACATCATTGCGCCCGCCGAGGCCTCGGCCAACTTGGCGCGGTTCGACGGGGTGCGGTTCGGCCCACGCGCCGAAGCCGACTCGATGTGGGATGAATATCGGCGCACTCGCGGCGCGGGCTTCGGCCCGGAAGTGAAACGGCGGATCATGCTCGGCGCGTATGCGCTCTCCACTGGCTACTACGATGCGTACTACTTGCAAGCGCAAAAGGTGCGCACGCTGATCAAAGCCGACTTCGATGCGGCGTTCAACGATGTGGATGTGATCGCCTGCCCCACTTCGCCGACGACCGCTTTCAAGATTGGCGAGAAGGTGGATGACCCGCTGGCGATGTATTTGGCCGACGTGTTCACCCTGCCCGGAAGTTTGGCGGGCATCGCCGGTCTCTCGGTCAATTGCGGCTTCGACGGCGATGGCCTGCCCATTGGCCTGCAACTGCTCGGCCCGGCCTTCACCGAAGAGCGATTACTGCGCGTAGCGCATCAATATCAGCAGGCCACCGAGTGGCATAAGAGACAGCCGCCAGCCTTTAGCCATTAGCCCGACACACAGACTCCGCTAATCGCTAATCGCTTATCGTTAGGAGCATTCATGAAAGTCGTCATCCCTCTCGCCGGGTTCGGCACACGATTGCGCCCGCACACCTTCACCAAACCCAAACCGCTGATCAATGTCGCCGGCAAGCCGGTGCTCGGCCACGTGCTCGATATGTTCAAGAGCCTCGACGTGGACGAATTCATTTTTATCGTCGGCTATTTGGGCGATCAGATCGAGCAGTACGTGGGCAAGCATTATCCTCACCTCAAGGCCTCGTATTTCGAGCAAAAGGAGTTGAACGGCCAATCCACCGCTGTCTATCTGGCGAAGGATCGGTTGAGCGGCCCAATGCTGATTGTCTTTGTGGACACGATTGTGGAAGCCGATCTCTCGGGGCTGGCGAATGAGAAGGCGGACGCGGTGGCGTGGGTGAAGCAGGTGGAAGACCCGCGCCGGTTTGGGGTGGCGATTGTGGGTTCGGACGGCTACGTGACGAAACTGATCGAGAAGCCGACGGATGTAAAAGATAATCTCGTGGTTGTCGGCTTTTATTATCTCAAAGACTCGCAGGCATTCATTCGCGCCATCGAGGAGCAACTGGCCAAAAACATCAAAACAAAGAACGAGTATTTTCTCGCCGACGCATTGCAGTTGATGCTCGACAGGGGCATGAAGATGCGCGTACAGCCGGTGGAGGTGTGGGAGGACTGCGGCAAGCCGGAAACGGTTCTGCACACCAATCGGTATTTGCTCGATCACGGCCACGACAACAGCGCCGACGTGAAGGCCGACGGCAACATCATCATCCCGCCGGTGCATATCGACCCCACTGCCAAACTCAGTCACTCGGTCATCGGCCCGCACGTGACCATTGCCGCCGGGTGCAAAGTGGAGAACTCCATTCTGCGAGACTCGATCATTGACGAAGGCGCGACGATTCAGAATGCGATGCTGGCGCAGTCGCTCATCGGCAAAGATGCCCGCGTGGGCGGAAAGTTCCGCACCTTCAATGTGGGCGATTCGAGCGAGGTGGGTTTCGAGTAAGCTGTTAGCGCTCAGCGATCAGCGGGTTGCTGGCGTTGCGCTGAGGGCTAATTGCTGATCGTTGATGGCTGAAATCGTTAAATGCCACTCCGGGCACGAATATGCCGAGCGCCCCACCGCGCTGTTTTGGGAAGAGGCATGGCTGGAGATCGAGGCGGTCGAAAAGCAGTGGCGTATTCCCGGCGGCAAATGTTTTCGCGTGCGAACAACAAGCGGGCTTGTGTTCGAGTTGATGTACGGCGAGTTATACGATGAATGGAGAATCAATCCATCAGCGGATGAAACGGATTGAACGGATTTCGATTTGCATCCGATCCATCCGTTCAATCCGTTGACGACAAAGAGAGAAACCCATGCGCAAATTTGTCTCCCAACGAGTCGACTCTGTCCCTCCCTCCGGCATCCGCCGATTCTTCGACATTGCCGCGACGATGAAAAATGTGATCTCGCTCGGCATCGGCGAGCCGGACTTCGTGACGCCGGAACGAATCCTCAACGCCGGTGTGGCCTCGCTTCAGCGCGGCGAAACGCAGTACACATCCAACTCCGGCGTTCTGCAGTTGCGGCAGAGCATTGCCGCGCACCTCGCCAAACTTTACGGCGTGACATACGACCCCGAAGAGCTGCTGATCACCGTCGGCGTGTCGGAGGCGTTGTATCTCGCCCTCACCGCCGTGCTCGATCCGGGCGATGAAGTGATCGTGCCTCAGCCGTGCTTCGTGGCTTACACGCCCGAAGTGACGTTCGCCGGAGGGAATCCGGTGACTATTGGCACATCGGTCGAAAACGATTTTCAAGTGACGGCTTCCGAGATCGAGGCGGCCATCACGCCGAAGACCAAAGCCCTGCTCATCGGTTACCCCAACAATCCCACCGGGGCGGTCGTCACTCGCGAACGGCTGATCGAGATCGCGCAGGTGGCCGAGACATATGATCTGCTGGTGATCTCCGATGAGATTTATGATCGGCTTGTGTACGGCTTTGAGCATGTGTGCTTTGCTTCATTGCCGAAGATGCGCGAGCGCACAATCACATTGGGCGGCTTCTCGAAAGATTACGCGATGACCGGCTGGCGCATTGGGTATGCGGGCGGGCCGGCGGAGATTATCGGGGCGATGCGGAAGATACATCAGTACACGATCATGTCGGCGCCCACCACCGCGCAGATGGCCGCATTGGAGGCGGTGTCCACCGGAGAAGAATATGTTCAACAGATGGTGGGCGAATACAATCGGCGGCGGCAGTTGATCGTCGGCGGGTTGAATACGCTCGGGCTGGACTGCTTCGAGCCGCGCGGCGCGTTCTATGCCTTTCCGTCGGTGGCGCGCAGTGGGATGGGCGACAACGAATTTGCCGAGCGGCTTTTGCAGGAGGAGCAGGTGGCCGTCGTTCCGGGCCATGCTTTCGGCGAGAGCGGCAAAGGGTTTGTGCGCATGTGTTATGCGACGGCGCACGAAAAGATCGAAGAGGCGTTGAATCGAATGGAGCGATTCATGCGCCGCCACGGATGAAACGCACGATGGCCGTGTGAGACTCGGCACTAGCCACGCCGATTTGGGCGTGGAAAAATGAGGGCGCAACCCAAATCATAGGAGACTTATATGCCTGTCAACTATCTCAATGCGTTCGAAATGGCCCAGCATCAGTTCGATGCGATTGCGGCGAAAACCAATATCGATTCAGAAGTTCGAGAGGTGCTTCGTTATCCGGAGCGAGAATTCCGATTCCAAATCCCTGTCCGAATGGACAACGGCAAAATCAGAGTCTTCTTTGGCTTTCGCGTTCAGCACAACGACGCCCGCGGCCCGGCCAAAGGCGGCATTCGTTTTGCGGCGAACGAAACGCTCGACACGGTGCGGGCGCTGGCGATGTGGATGACGTGGAAAACGGCGGTGGCCGACATTCCGCTCGGCGGCGGCAAAGGCGGGGTGGTGGTCGATCCGTCCACGCTATCGGTTGGCGAGAAGGAGCGCTTGTGTCGGGGTTGGATCGATCAGGTGTGGCACGACATCGGCCCGCGCGTGGATGTGCCCGCGCCCGATGTGGGCACGACTCCGCAGATGATGGCTTGGATGATGGACGAGTATTCTAAACTTGCCGGGCACTACAGCCCCAGCGCCATCACCGGCAAACCGCTGGGCGTGGGCGGCTCGTTGGGCCGCACCGAAGCCACCGGCTACGGCGTGGTGGATTGCATCCGCGAAGCGATGAGACACTTGCGCCTCAAACCCGAAAACAGCACGGCGGCCATTCAAGGCTTTGGCAACGTGGCGCAGTATGCGGCTATCGCCTTCAAGAAGAATCTGGGCGGCAAAGTGATTTGCGTATCATGTTACGACGGCAACGACAAAGAGTCGCACACCTTCTCGCGCAAAGAGGGCATCGACGCCGAGTTCCTCCAAAGCATCACCGATCAATATGGCGCCATCGACAAAACCGAAGCCAAAGAGGCCGGATACGCCATTGAAGATGGCAACGCCTGGCTCGCCAAAAAAGTGGACGTGCTGATCCCGGCGGCATTGGAGGGGCAGATCACCGGCGACAACGCCCACAACATTGATCCGCAAGTGCGGATCATCGCCGAGGGCGCCAACGGCCCCACCACGCCCGAAGCCGACGCCGTGCTCATGCAGCGCGGCATCTTCAACATCCCCGACTTTCTGTGCAACTCCGGCGGCGTGATCTGTTCGTACTTCGAAGGCGTGCAGAACGATATGAACTACTATTGGGATCACGATGCCGTGCTTCGCCGCCTCGACCAGAAAATCACCAAAGCCTTTCACGGCGTATTGGAAACCGCCACTAAAAAAGACATGCACATGCGCGACGCCGCTTACACCATCGCCATTGGGCGCGTGGTGGAGGCGATGGAACTGCGCGGCTGGATATAGCGCGCCCCGGCCCCCTATGCCTTTCGAATCCGTCATCGGCCTCGAGGTCCACGCCGAGCTGCTCACGCAGTCCAAAATGTTCTGCGGCTGCGCCGTCGTCGATTCGACTACCGCCGAACCGAACCGGCATGTTTGCCCGGTGTGCACCGGCCAGCCGGGCGCGCTCCCCGTCGTCAACAAACGCGCCGTCGAATTCGCTATCCGAGTCGGCCTCGCGTTGAATTGCGCGGTGAACCGTGTCAGCGTCTTCGCCCGCAAAAACTATTTCTATCCCGATCTCCCGAAGGGCTATCAGATCTCACAATACGAACTGCCGCTCGCCTCGAACGGCTGGATTCTGATCGACACACCCGACGGCGCGAAAAAGATTCGCGTGCGCCGCGTGCATCTCGAAGAGGACACCGGCAAACTCACTCACGCCGACGGCTACTCCCTCGTTGACCTCAACCGCGCCGGAGTGCCTCTGCTCGAAATTGTCAGCGAGCCGGACTTGCGCTCGGTGGAGGACGTGAAAGCCTACGCCGCCAAACTGCGAACCATTCTGCGCTATCTCGGCGTGAACAACGGCGATATGGAAAAGGGCGTCATCCGGTTCGAGGCCAACGTGTCGGTGCGCGAAACGGGAACCGAGGCCCTCAACACCCGAACCGAGATCAAGAATCTCAATTCGTTCCGCGCGCTGGTCAACGCCAGCGCGTACGAGATTGCTCGGCAGATCAAAGTGTACGAACGCGGCGGCGCGGTGGCGCAAGAGACGCTGGGCTGGAATGAGGCAAGCGGAAAGACCGTGTCTCAGCGAAGCAAAGAGCACGCCCACGACTATCGCTATTTTCCGGAGCCGGACATTCCGCCGCTCGAACTCGATCCGGCATGGGTGGAAGAAATTCGCTCCAACCTCGCCGAACTGCCCGACGCGAAGCGCGAGCGGTTTCTCGCCTTCGGCCTCACGCCGTACGATGCGGGCGTGATGGTGGCCGAGAGCCATGTGGCCGACTATTTCGACGAGGCGGCCAAGTTCGCGCAGTCGTTGAAGATCGAGCCGAAGGCAGTGGCGAACTGGATCCTCTCGCAGTTGTTCGGGCTGTTGAACGAATCGGGGCAGGAGATCGATCAGTGCCGGGCGACGCCGGAGCGATTGGTTGGGCTGATCAAAATGGTGGCCGACGGCGTGATCAATATCAACACCGGCAAGAGTGTGCTGTCCGAGATGTTCGTCGGCGGGCAATCGGCGGAGGAGATTGTGCGAGCCAAAGGGCTGGCGCAGGTGAGCGACGAGAGCGCGATTGTGGCGGCCATTGAAAAAGCCATCGCCGATAACCCCGATCAACTCGCGGCCTATCTCGGCGGCAAAGAGACGCTGGCGAAATGGTTCTTCGGGCAGGTGATGAGGGCGATGGGCGGCAAGGCCAACCCGGCGGTGATTCAGAAAAAGCTGGATGAGAAGTTTGTGGAGTTGAAGCGGGGATAACGGGAGCGGCGGACAAAACAAAAGACGGAGGCTTCTGCGAGAGGCCTCCGTCTTTTTGTTCGAGTCGGCGTTACCACCAGGGGAGGAACGACGTTCGCGTGCGGGCGGTGATGCCTCCGTAGGTCACCAGCACGTCTATGGCCACAAAACTGCCCGCGTGGGTCTGCCCGCCGAGAAGGTTGAATTTGGTGATGCCGCGCGGGTCGGTGTTGGGCAGGGGGATGGTTTGATTGCCCGACGAATACTTGATGGTGATGGTGACGACTGCGCCATCGAGGGCGTTGTTGTGCTGATCTTTGACAACGACGAAAACGGTTTGCGGGCTCGCGCGGCCAGTGACTGGGGTGGACACCGAGGCGCGCACGTTGAGCCGGGTGACGACGCGCGGCTGGCCGGGCTGAGGCTTAGGATCCTTGAGAGAGGAGTCGAGGCCGAGCGCGTTGAAGGCGGGTTCGCCTACGAGCGTGAGCTGCACTTTTTGGCTGGCCGGTTTTTCGGAATGCCACTCCATCCGCCCGTTCTCGAAAGCCTGCACCATCCGATCCTTTTCGATGTAGATTTCGCTGATCGGGTAGCCGAAAACGTCAACGCCGCCGCGAGCGCGGAAGTAGTCGAGGAAAGCGTAGCACACCGCATGGCCGGTTTCCGAAAAGTAAGCGCAGTAGGGGTTGCCGGCGGCGGGTATTTGATCGGAGGAGATGGAGGGTTGAGTGTAACCGAGTTCGACGCCGAGTCGCCCGAGCTGCACTTGCGAGCCTTCCGGGTTCTCCGGATGCCATTCGAAGCGCGCATACTGGAAGTATTGCACGACCAGCCCGGTGCTTTCGTCTCTGAAGTCGTCGGTGATGGGGTAACCGAAAACGGCGAGGCCGCCGTGAGAATCGAAATACGCCAAGAGCGCTCCGCGCACCGTGTGGCCGGTGTCGTCAAAGTAGCGTTCCGTTTCGCTCTGCGCCGAAGCCGCGCCGACGGCGACAACGACTGCCACGATCGCCAATGTGAGCATCGCGGCTTGCAGTGTCGATTTTGAGTTGCTTTCCTGTTTCATGCGCCTCCCAACCCAACGCTTGCATTATAAGCGCAATGGCTTTGCGGCACAAGCGCCCCCTGAACTTTCCACAGATGTTTGTCGTGAATCTTATGCTGCTTGCCCCAGCCGAATGTTAGTGTAACTCTCGTATCGCCGCCGGTTGACGGCTCCGCGATCCACCGCCTTGCGCACGGCGCACCCGCTTTCGACGGTGTGCGTGCAGTCACTAAAGTTGCACTGATCCACAAATGGGCGAATGTCGGGGAAATAGCCATCCAATTCATAGGGGTCGATGTCGTGCAGAGCGAGGGCGCGAATTCCGGGGGTGTCGGCCACCCACCCGCCGCCGTCGAGGGGGATGAGTTCGGGATGCACGGTGGTGTGCCGTCCCTTTTGTGTTGCGCCGCTCACCGAACGCACGGCAATCCCCAAGCCCGGCTGAATGGCGTTGAGCAGCGATGATTTGCCCACGCCGCTGGGGCCGGCCAGCGCCGAGAGCCGCCCGGCCAACTGCGCTCGCAGTTCGGCCACCCCCGCGCCGGTGCGTGCGCTGGCGTAAATGACGGTGTATCCCAATGACTCGAAAATAGAAAATTGCGACTGCGCTTCTTCCGCCGAGACGAGATCGGTTTTGTTGGCGCAGATCACAGCCGGGATGCCGTTGGCTTCGGCCACGACAAGAAAGCGATCCAACATTCCCAGCCGGGGCGCGGGCTGGGCGCAAGCGAAGACGAAGACGGCTTGATCGAGGTTGGCGAGGATGATCGATTCGTGATCGGCTTCTTTTTCGGATCGGGCGGCGCGGCCTTTGGGCGAGGGCTTGCGGCGAGCGAGGGTGTGGGTGCGCTCGGCGATGGATTCGATGACGCCGGTTCCGTCGGGGAGGCGCGAGATCGTTACCCGGTCGCCCACCGTCGCCAGATCCGATTGGCGTTTCTCTTTTTTGAGTTTGCCGCGCAGTTTGCACACCACCGATTCGTCGCCGGTGCGCACGGTGAAAAAACCGGATTGGGCTTTGATGATCAGCCCATTGCAGATTGCAGATTTCGGATTGGAGATTGCTTCGGTCACTGCGCTAAACTATTTGCCAATTGCCAACGGCCATTTTACGGGGCCGGAGTCGCGGTGGCATTCGGGTCGGGGGTGGCCGATGGGGTGGCGGTGAGTCCAAACTCCGATTCCCACGGATAGAGCACGTAGGAGCGCTCAAAGAAATAACTTTCGACGACGCGGCGGAAAACGGGCGCGGCCCATTCCGATCCTTCACCCCGATTCTGCAATACCACCGCCACGACGATGTCGGGCTTGTCGCGCTCGGCTTGCGTGTACCCCACAAACCATGCGTGCGGTCTGCCGATGAACGGGTCTTCGGCGGTGCCGGTTTTGCCCAACACCGTCACTTGCAACCCTTTGAGGGCGTTGCGCGCCGTGCCACCATTGCGATCATACACGACGCCGTACAGCCCTTCGCGGATCACGTCGAGCTGCTCATCGGTGAGCGGCAGTTTGCCGATGGCTTCGGGCTTGAATTCGTAGATGGGGTCTTCACCCGGGGCGGCGATGGAGGAGACGAGCTGCGGGCGATAGAGCGCGCCGCCGTTGCCGATGGCGGCGTAAATGACCGCCATTTGCAGGGGCGTCGCCTGCAAGTAGCCTTGCCCCACTG
>VGOW01000014.1 GCA_016875735.1 Chloroflexota bacterium
CCTTGCGAGGGTCCTTCACCTTGCCAAAATATTCTTCAATCATTTCTATCGGCTTCTTGTTGTCCATGGCTATCTCCTCTTTTCCTAGATAGCCTTGTTTTACCCCACTTTTGATGCGATTGCCCTAGATTCGCAGTCTGCAGTTTTACTCGATCCCGCCTTTTTGGGCGTCGTACCAAGTTTCGATGTCGGCGCGCAGGCGGCGGGCAACAGCCTCCCGATGGCGATCGTGCGCGGGGAACTGTTTGAGCAATTCGGCGGCGACGGCGGCGGCTTCCATCCGGGATCGGCTGCCTTTGAGCAGGGCTTCCATTTTGCGCCGCGCCAATTTCAAATAGTCTTGAGTGTATTTCACTCCGGCCTTGTCGATGATCTTGCCCCGTCCCGGCACGATGGTTTTGGCCGGAAACTTGGCTTTGCGCAGTTCGTCGAGGCCGGCCAGCCACGACTCGAAATCGGCGTCGGCGAGGCGAGGGTGCGCGCCGAGCACCACCGAGTCGCCGGTGAACACCACGCCCGTCTCCGGCAACAGCACCCACGAAGCGCCCGGCGATACGCCCGGCATGTGCCGCACCACGATCTCCCGGTCGCCCTTCAGAATGGTGATCTCTTCCGCGAATGTGACTTGCGGCGGGACGATGCGCGCGCCCGACAACTCGCGCAGTAATTCGTAATCCATGCTGGTGTCGAAGCCGCCGCTCCGAAACAAATCGGGGTACAGGCGCATTCGCTCGCCCACCCAATCGTGCGCGATCACGGGGGCATCGAACCATTGGTTGCCCAGCACGCGATCTCGATGATGATCGGTGTTGATCACAAACAAGATCGGTTTGGGCGAGAGCGCGCCGAGTTTTGCGCCCCACGCGCGCGCGTCGGTGGGGCGTGTGGGCGTGTCGATGCACACGATGCCCGCTTTGGTGACCACCGCGCCCACCGTGACGCCGGAGTACGAAGATTCGACGTAGGTGTTGCCAGCCAGTTTGTGCATGTCAGTGATTCAACAATTCTCTCTCTGCTTGCGAAAGCACGGCTTCGATCTGTTCTTTCGTCGCCCGCGCGCCGCCGCCCTGCGCCACGCTCGGCGACCCACCGCCGCGCCCGCCTTCGAGACTCCCGATCGCCGATTGGAATAACGCATTCATGTCTCGATCGCTGTCTGCCGCGCGAGCAAAAACGACGTTGGCCTTTTCGCCCGATGAGCCGAGCAGAGCCACCACGCCGGGGGAGGCCGCCAACCGATTCGCCAGCCCGCGCAGTTCCGATAGATCGCGGTCGGGCCATACACCGCGCACCACCTTCAGCCCGTTGCGCGCCGCCGCCGCTTCCGACAACCGCGCCGATTCGTAATCGAGCAATTCATCGCGCGCGGCGCGCAGTTCTTTTCGCAGTGATTGGGTCTCGCCGCGCAGCCGCGCCACCGAGTCGATCACTTCGGATTGGCCGCAGGTGAATTCGTTGGCGAGTTGATTCACGATGGCATGCTTGCGGGCATAATCGCTCACTGCGCGAGCGCCGCAAACGAATTCTATCCGCGCGCCCTTTTTCTGTTTTTCGGTTTTCAGGATTTTGATCGGGCCCACTTCGGCAGTGTGGGCGACGTGCGTGCCGCCGCAAGCGTTGAAGTCGAACTCGCCGATGGCCACCACGCGCAGGGGGCCGTCCACATCGGGGGTTTTGCGCAGGGTGAGGCGAGAAAGTTCGTCGGCGGTGGGGAACCACGCCCGAACGGGGTAATTGGCGGCGACGGCTTCATTCGCGATCTGCTCCGCGCGCTCGATGGCCGAGGGCGCGATCTTTTCCGTGTCGAGATCAATCGTGGTCGTTTCCGCGCCGAGATGAAAGCCGACGGTGAGCGCTTCGGCGGAGCGGATGAACGCTTGCGAGAGGATGTGCTGGCCGGTGTGCTGCTGCATGAAATCGAAGCGGCGCGGCCAATCGATCTCGCCCTCAACTGAGTCAGTGTCGAGGGGGCGGGCGAGAAAATGGAGAACGGCTTTGTCGCTCTCGCGGACGACTGCCTCTTCCACCGCAACGCCGTTGAGCATGCCGAGATCGGACGGCTGGCCGCCGGAAGCGGGATAGAAAAATGTTCGGTCGAGGATGACGGCGTGCCGGTCGGGGAGGGCGGCTCGTTCGCGCACGCGGGCGGCAAACTTCCGCGTGTACGAGTCCGAATAGTATAGGCGTTCGGTCATTGACGCTGGATGGGCAGGGTGAAGTTGAACACCGAGCCCTGTTTGGGCGCCGGTTCCACCCAAATGCGCCCGCCGTGCGCTTCCACCGCGAGGCGGCAGAAGGCCAAGCCGAGCCCGAGCCCTTTGGGCGCGCCGATGCGTTGGATGCGGGCAAACTTGTCGAAGATGCGCGTGCGTTCCGATTCGGGGATGCCGGGTCCGGTGTCGGCGATGCTGACGACGGCTTCGTTGGAATCGCCTCGCGCGGTGACGGTGACGGTGCCCGATCCGGGCGTGTACTTCACGGCGTTCTCGATGAGGTTGATGATCACGCGGCGGATCATGTCGGCATCCACGCGGACGGAGGGTAGCCACGCGGGGAGATCGTTTTTCAGGGCGATGCCTTTGCCCTGCGCGGTGGATTGAACTTGCTGGATGGCGTCGTTGGCGAGTTGGGCGAGAAGGACGTCCTCTTTGTTCAGAACGGCCTTGCCGCCTTCCAGCCGTTTGAGGTCGAGCAGGGAATCGACGAGGCGCGAGAGGTGCTGGCCCGAGCGCACGGCGATGCTCAACAGCGACTGCGACATTTCATCTTCGAGCGGGAGCGACTGCTGAAGCATGGCCAGGCTGGAGATCATGTTGCCCAGCGGCGAGCGCAGGTCGTGGAAGATCATGGCCGTGAGGTCTTCGCGCATTTCTTCCATTTGCACGCGCTCGGTGATGTCGCGCTCGATCCATTGAATGAATTCGAGATCGGGCGTGCGGATGCGCTTGGCGTGAACTTCGACGGGAATATCGACGTTGTCGCGGGTGGTGAGGCGGGTGACAAACGCGCGCTCGATGCCGCTGACGAGATCGGGCATGGGGCTGGAGCCGAGCAGGCCGGTGGTGACTCGGTGAATCTGCCGCATGGACATGCCCACCAGTTCGGCGCGCGAATAGCCCAGCGTGACGGCGGCTTTGTGGTTGGCGTCGATGATCTTTCCGGCGAGGTCGGTGATGAAGATCGGGTCGATGCCGTCCTCGAACAATCCGGCGAAACGATCTTTCACCGCTTCGGTGAACGAGAATTGTTGGGCATGAGCAATGGCGTTTCCGGCGAGGCTCGAAATGCCGGAGAGCAGAGGCAGGGTGTTGCGGTCGAGCGTGCCCGGCGCGGGGTTGATGCCTTCGATGATGCCGAGAAGGTAGCCTTCGAATTGAATGGGGGCGCACAGCACACTGCGGGTGCGGAAGCCGGTGAGATTATCGAACTCGCCGAAGAAGCGCGGATCGTATCGCACGTCGGGGACGATGATGGGCTGTCGATTCTGCGCCACCCACCCGGCGATGCCCTGCCCCAACTTGAGCCGCATCCCCAACATTTTGTCTGCCGAGGTGCCGACCGCCATCTGAAAGACGAGTTCCTGCCGGCCGGTGTCCATGAGGGCGATGGAGGCGGCTTCTAAATGGAGGTGATCGAGGGCCTGCTCCAAAAGCAGTTGGAGCAGTTTGTTCGGGTCGAGGGTGGAGCCGAGCATTTGCGCCGTCTCCACAAGGCTGCGCATGGCCTGAGTCTGTCTTCGGCTTTCGCGGAGGAGGCGCGCGTTTTCGACGGAGACCGAAGCCTGCTCGGCGATGGCGCGCACGAGGGCGACGTTGTCTTCGGTGAAATGTCTCGGCTGGGGGTGAACGAGGGTGAGCACGCCTTGCGGGCGGTCGGCGTAAATGAGAGGCGCGGCCAACGCCGATTTCGACTGGCCGAGTTTGGTCGTCGGCGTGGGCTGCCACCGAGGGTCGGCGGCGGTGTCGGGCACCACGGCGAGCTGCTTTTGCCTCAAGACCCATCCGGCTAACCCACGATCAAGTTGAGGGCCTAATTGCGTTCCCGTGTCGGACACGAGCGAGCCGTTGATGAACAACGCGGCGTCATAAATTTGGAATGCCTCGTTGACCAAAATGAGGCTTCCAGTTTCTGCGCCGACGCTCTCGCAAGTGAGATTCAAAATGCGCTCGATGAGTTCGCGCAGATCGATGCGGTTGCTCAGTTCACGACTGATGTGATAGAGCAGTTCCAAGTGGTCACGATCCACTTGTGGGGTGTTGGAGGTCATTCGTGGGTTGGCTCTGCCTTCCTGCCGCTTTCGCGTGATTATAGCATCTATCAAAAACGGCGCTGGCTACAGTTCGACCGATTCGCGCTTCGCCCACTCGTTGAGGGTGGACTCGGCCAGCGAGGCGAGCCGTTCGGCATCCCGGATGCGTTCGGTGAATTGGGCGCCGGAGTCTTTGCAGGTGGCGGTCAAAAAGTTGCGCCACTCATCCGGCAGAGCGGCGGAGGCGCGGGCGCAGGCGGAGGCCGTATGCTCGAACAGCCATAGGGTGTTGAGCGCGTGACCTTCGGCAATGAGCGCGCGAAAGCCGCGCTCGTAATAGCCGCGTTTCGCCGGATGGGTGAGTGGATCGGGAGCGCTGCGCTGGCTGGCCGATTTGTAGAGGGCAAGCCAATCGGCCAGCATGGTTTCTATCGACGAGGGCTGAAGATCGGTTGCGCCGAGCGCGGCGAGGAACAGCGGATACAGTTCGGGCTGGTGCTGGCGGGCGGCGGCCTCGAAACGCACCATGAGTTTGCGCGCGCCGATGGCGTCGCCGGGCTGGCCGGAAAGAAGGATGATGGCATGCGCGGCGAGGCCAATACTGCGGCGGAGGTCATCGACGAGATCGAGGGAGGGCAGATCGGGAGTCGGGTCTTCGCGCCACAAGATCAACCGGTTGGTGAGGTTTTGGGCTTCGGCCAGCGCCGAACGCGCGCGAGCGTGAATGCTCTCGGGTTTGTTGTACGAGGCGCGGATGGAGGCCTGCAAAATATCGAAGTAATGGCGCGGGTCGTGAAGGATGAGAGCGTCGTTGAGGGCGGGCGCAGTGAAGTGATGGGCGCGGAGAGATTTTCGGTCGGCGTAATCGGCGGTGCGGACAAAGGCGGCGTCCACGAAGACGGTGTCGGAGAGTCGCGCAATCTCGAGCGGCGGATCGGGAATGGCATCGTCGATCAACAGAATATCAATATCCACTGCGTCGCCCAGCGGCGGCTCGTTGCGCGCCACCGAGCCAATGAGCACCGCCGCTTTCATCGTCGGACGCTCTTTCACCTTTCGGTTGGCGTAGTCGCGGGCGAGCCGCAACAGCGTGGCTTGTTCGATCATCGAGGCAAGGATAACCGCATGGATAGGTTTGCGCAAGGCGCGTGCCCGCCATGCTACAATCATCGCGTGATCATCACCAGCGCGCAGAACCCGCGAGTGAAACACGTCATTGCCTTGCGCGAGCGCAAACAGCGCAAGCGTGATGGGTTGATGGTGGTGGAGGGCTTCGACGAACTATCGCTGGCGCTCGATTGCGGCGTGAAGTTGAAAGCACTTTTCTATTGCCCGGCGTTATTCGGCGCAGTGGACGCCGACGGTTTGCAGGAGCGCTTTCGCCAATCCCAAACCGAAATGATTGAAGTGGATGAGCGGGTGTTCGAGAAAATGGCGTATCGCGAAAATCCCGACGGCTGGCTCGCGCTCGCCCCCGCCCCTCAACGAACACTCGACGATCTACAACTCGGCCCACACCCTTTGCTGGTGATTGTGGAAGCGGTGGAAAAGCCGGGCAATCTCGGCGCGATACTGCGCTCTGCCGACGCGGCGGGCGCCGACGCGCTGATTCTTTGCGACCCGACGGCGGACATCGGCAACCCCAACGTCATCCGTTCGAGTCGCGGAACGGTGTTCAGCGTGCTGGTGGCCGAAGCAACCAGCGATGAAACGCTGAAGTGGCTCCGCGCGCGCGCCATTCGAGTGGTGGCCGCCACACCAGAAGCGAGCGCTCTTTTCACGGAAGTTGATTTTCGGGGGGCAGTGGCGATTGCCGTCGGAGCCGAACGGCAGGGGTTGAGCCACATGTGGCGGCAATCTGCCGATGCCACCGCCAGAATTCCAATGGCCGGGCGAGTCAACTCACTCAACGTCGCTTCGGCCACAACGTTGTTTCTTTTTGAGGCAGTACGCCAACGCAATGTATAGAAACAAGTTGTTCACCTCTCTTTTTTGTATGTGAGTTTTAGTAACAGTAGTAGGGGCTGGGGAAAAGTGGAAGGGGTGCGGGGATTGCTTTCATTGCGGCACATCTGGGAGATGCCGGCCCCGCGTTCCAACTATTGCTGTGATGTGCCACAAAGATTCTCCCCAAGTTTTCTGGGGATGGGTTGGGGGTGCTGTGGATTGCCAAAATAAGGAGCTCCCATATGTGTCCATATTTTGGCAAAAATGGCAAGCACCCCAAAATGTGGCAGTTTCTCGGAGAATCTGCGAGAATCTGACCAACGGCTATCCCCAAAAGGGTGTGTTTATCCACAGTTTTCCACTACTTATCCACACAGGGCGATTTACAGTAAAGCAAAAGGCGGCTTCCATGACTGGAAACCGCCTTTTTTCATCGGGTTTTGAGCCAACACCTATGCCGGTAGGGCCACGTCAGAGTACAGTCTTTCCCGAATAGAAAGGAATTGCCGCCGAAAACTGTCGTCGGTTTCGATGAGGTTGTCGATTTTATCGCAGCCGTGCATGATGGTCGTGTGGTCGCGCCCGCCGAGGAGTTGGCCGATTTCGGGGAGCGAGGCATCGGTTTCTTCTCGGACGATATACATTGCCATTTGGCGAGGCACAGTGATTTCTTTGCTCCGGTTCCGGCCAACGAGATCGTCCACTTTGACAGCGTAAAAACTGGCGACGGTGTCGATGATGTGCGTTGGGCTGAGGGTGTGGCGGCGCGGCAGAAGGTCAGAGATGGCTTGGGCGGCGGTTTCGGGAGTGAGGGGCTGGCCGAGCACGTCGGTGTACGCGCACACGCGGTTGAGCGCGCCTTCGAGTTCGCGGATGTTGCTCTGCACGCGGCGGGCGATCACGTCGATCACTTCCGGCGGCACGGGGCGGCGCATGGGCTCGGCCTTCGAGCGCAAAATGGCGGCGCGGGTTTCGAAGTCTGGCGGCTGAACATCGGCGATGAGCCCCCATTCGAAACGGGAGCGAAGCCGCTCTTCGAGAGTCACGAGCGCTTTGGGCGAACGGTCGGACGAAATGACGATTTGTTTGCTCTGGCCGTGCAGGGCGTTGAAGGTGTGAAAGAATTCTTCCTGCGTGGCTTCTTTTCCGGCAATGAACTGGATGTCGTCAATGAGCAAAACATCGATCTCGCGATACTTGCCGCGGAAGGTTTCGGTGGTGTGCGAGCGGATGGAGTTGATGAGGTCGTTGGTGAACTGCTCGGCCGAGGCGTAGAGTACGGTGAGGCCTTTAGCCACACAGGCATTGCCGACAGCTTGCAAAAGATGAGTCTTGCCCAACCCCACGCCGCCGTAGAGGAAGAGCGGGTTGTAGGCGCGAGCGGGATTCTCGGCGGCGGCCATTGCCGCGGCGTGCGCCAAGCGATTGCTGGGTCCGACAACGAAAGAATCGAAAGCGTACTTCGTGTTGAGTTTGAGTTGGGAGACGCCGGCCGAGGGCGTTTCGGCGCGTTCGGGCGATGGAACGGAGTCGGCGATTTCGGAGAGGGGTTTTGGATCCGCTGATTCGGCCCAAACGACAAAGCGCACTTCGGTCGCGCGGCCGGCGATGCCGGTGAGCGTGCGTTTGATAGTGGAGAGCAAACGATTCTCCAACCAATCTTTTGCGTAAGCATTTTCTACGCCGATGACAAATACGCCATCCTCGTAAGAAAGAAGAGATGTGTCACGCAACCACGTATCGAAGGTGGATTTGGTGAGTTGCAGTTGCAGTTCGCCCAACGCGGCTTGCCAAACTTGTTCGGGTCTCATTAATTTCTCCAACAGCGGTTCTGCGCCAGCCTCGAGCGACGGGCAATGATTGTCGAATGCAGTTTTGGATTCGACCGCATATCCCCGTATATGAAAAGTTCAGTTCTCGATAGAGGCAAGTGGCCTTGAGAAGAAAAAAATTTCTCAACAGCGGTTGCATTCTAACAGGATCGACGGCGCGATTCAATAGTGGAGCGCTGAGAATCCCTAAAAAGATTGCATGTTTTAAGATAGAGTCACCTTAAACCGCAGGGCAACGCAACGAAGATCTTGCTCACACTTGGTGAGGTGAATGAATTGACTTCTACCCCAATGCATATGCTTGCCGAAACGCGCCGTGCTATATCTTGGGCTATGCACGCAGAGCCGCGTCATGATCGACAGAATCTCAACGCGAGCCTTAAGGAAAATAATGCGATGGTGAGCAGCTTAATGCTGTGATGGCGCGTGAGTGCGATGAAGAATCGCTTTTAATGTTTTTTGAGCGCCCACAGGCTGCGGGGATGTGGCTGTGGATAACACGGGTAATATCTGTGGATGGCTGTGGATGGCGAGGGGATAGCAAGTAGGCGCGGGAGTCGCTGCTTCAAAAAGCAACGGCCTCTATATGCGAGGCAGATCTAACAGCAACACTTCCAAAGCGAGGCGCGCATTGATGTTACGAGGAAGAAGAGAGATCGTTCGTTGAATAGACTCCACCGTTTGCGCCGTTGCATCGAGCCCGATCTTTTCGGCGGCGGCTTGCACTGCGGCCCAATGATCGTTGTTGATCGGCGGGACTCCTCCGCCCGATGCCGTGAGCATCACGTCGCGCCACCAACCCAGCCACAAGTCGAGCGTTTCGCGCATCGACTCGCGATCTCGCGCAAGCGCTTCGGCGTAGGCAAAACGCACGGCGCGCGAACTGGATAGTAATTGCGCCAACTCCTCCAACCGCTGCTCTCGCCGCTCCAGCAAATGCCCGTCGTCGGACAGGGCATTCATAGCCCAGCCTACCCGTCCGCCCGAAAGACGAGCCAGCAGATCGCCGCGTTCGGTTGTCGCCCCTCGCCGTTGAACGAGCGTATCGCGAATGGCGGCGATGGGCAGTGGGCGCAGAAAGAATACTTCACAGCGCGAGCGGATGGTGGGCAAAAGAGATTCGGGATCGTTTGTGGTGAGCGCCAACAGCGCATAGTCGGGAGGCTCTTCGAGGGTTTTGAGAAAGGCGTTGGCCGCATTCTCATTGGCCGCCTCGAAGTTGGGGATGAAGCCGACTCTGTGCCGGCTTTCGACAGGCTTGCGAGTGATGGGAACGATCAACTCGTCACGGATGCGATCCACGAGAATCTTTTCCGTTTTGATTCGTTCGCCGCTCACGGCGGGTTTGACGATCAGAAGGTCGGGGTGATTCTGATGTTCGACGAGTTTGCACGGGCGGCATTCGCCGCAACCGGCGCGTTTCTCGCACAGCGCGGCTTTGATGAACGCCATCGCCAGAGTGCGCTTGCCGATGCCCGCCGGCCCGGCGAGGAGATAGGCATGGTGAAGGCGATCATCGTGAATGTGCCGCTGAAGGGAAGCGACAGCCCATTCGTGCCCGACAATGCCCCAGTTGTCTTTCATTCTTTCCTCGCCAATCTTTCCAATCGGTGTTGTATCTCGCTCCACGCTTCGTCCCGCTCCCAGCCTTTGCGCCAATGAGTGACACAAATGAGCGCGCGGCTCGCCCACTCTTTGGCTTGGGCAATGCGGCCCGCCTCCCACTCGTAATACTTCGCCAACTCGATGCACGGAGTCGGATCGTCGTCGGCGAGATCGGCCCACTTTTGCCACAGCGGCGCGGCTTCGGCGCGTCGCCCGGCGTGTTTGAGGAAGGCGGCGTATCGAGAATACAGCGCGGGCTTGTGATCGGCGGGCAGGCTTCGCGCGCGCGCGAGCGCCGCTCGGTATGCCGCTTCGGCCTCGTCGGCCTCCCCGTTGTCGTCGTGCCACATCGCCAGCCGCAAGCAGTCGAGTCCCGTTCGAGTCTCGCTCACCGGGTCGGCGAACATTTCGAGGATGTGCGCGGCGAGTGTCACCATCGAAAGAATGTCTTCGGCGTTGTGATAGATCACGCGCCGCATCTCGCGGGCGTCGCCAGTGCGCAAATAGTCAACGTACATTTGCGGGATGAGGCTGCCCGGCACATCGGCGTCGGTGCGATGGTGGTTGAGCACGGCGCTTTCGAGCGTGCCGAGCGAACAGTTTTCGTATCGCCCGCGCCACAGCCGCCGCGCGGCGGGCAGCAGATCGAGATTGGGGAATGAAGAAAGATCGAACGGACGGCGGGCGAGATCGAATCGCGTCTGCGCGATGGGGACATCGAATCCGCGCCCGTTGTAAGTGACCAACCCAACCCGATCGCGCAGGGACTCCGCCACGCCGTTGAGCATGAACGCTTCCTCCGACGGATCGCGCATGAAGAATTGGCGCAGGGTGAACTGCCCCGACTCGAAAACGCCGACGCCGATGAGAAAGGCGAACGTGCCCGCGCCGCCCGCGAGGCCGGTCGTTTCGATGTCGAAAAAGGCGAGGCCGGAGAGATCGCTGGCGGCCAGAGAGTCGTGTTGGCCGAGCCGGGCGGCAAGGCGCGAGTCGCTGTTGAGCACATCGGCGAGGGGGCGCGAACCGTGCCGGTGATCCGGCGGGTACGAAGTTTCGGCGACAAAGTATGCGCCGCCGTTCTCCGTGACCTCTCGCCCATCCACAAGCGACTCGATGTTGAATGCAGATCGGGCGGGGCGCGGCGCGTGTTTGAGTCCCTCGCGTCCCGGCTTCACGCCGAGTCGGCGCAAGCGTTCGTGCAGGTTGCTATTCATGTCGGCAAGAGCGCCTGTGTTACGGGGGGCACTTGATCGGCGAGAGGTAATACTTTTTGGTTACGCTCTGCCCGTCGCCGGAGGTGAGGCGGATGGTGTGGACGATCGTTCCGTCGCACAGGGTGAGCACTTTGAAAGGATTCTCGGGCTGCTCTGTGTCGTCGTGATAGATGCGATAGGGGGCGCGGCCCCCGCTGTAAACCACTTGCAGAGAGGCAATCGCTCCGCCATCGCGAGTGGGGTCCCGCTCAACGCCGATGAGCAAAACGTTGGTGATGTCGAGCGGTTGAGGCGTGGGGCGAGGGATCAGCGCTCTCGTGGTGGGTGTGGGCGCTATCCCTGTGGGTGTATTGACATTGGTGAGGATGGTTTGGGTTGGGCCACTGACGGCTTCCAGCGGAGTGGGGGTGGCCGCCACCGTGGTGGGCGCGGCGGCAGTATCGGTGCTGGCGGGGGCGGGGGCGGCGGTGGAGGTGATGGTGGGACGTGGTGTCCGGGTGGGAGTCGAATCAATCTCCGATGAAGTGCAGGCGGCCAGCAATGAGGCGGCGACTGCGAGAGTCAGGAGTCGGCGAACGCGCATGAGCGAATTATATATCGCCTCTGAGACTGGCGCTTGGCGAAATCAGGCTTTGGTGATAGCGGCGCTCTGTCAATGAGGCGATGGCGGCGAGGAGGTCGCCGATGGAGGCGAAGCGATCGGCGGGGTCGCGGGCAAGAATGCAAAGGAGGAATCTTTCAATCTCGTCGGGGATGCCGGGGAGGAAGACGCGCGGCGAAAGGGGAGCGCCCTGCAATTGCTGGGCAATGATCAGTTCTTCCAGTTCGGCGGTGAATGGGTGCGTGCCGATGATGGCTTCGTAGAGGAGCACGCCGAGCGAAAATTGATCGGAGCGAGGTGTGGGCGGCTCGCCGCGCAGTTGTTCGGGGGAGCGATAGGCCGACGGCAGGGCATTGCCCGGTGGGAAGAGCGGCGCACGGGCGACTCGAGGGAGATCGTCGTTGAAGACGAAGCACTCCGGGCGCAGCTCGCCGTGAACGACTCCGCGCTGATGAGCATGTTCGATGGCCGCGGCCATTTCACTCATCCAGCGCAAGCCCTCTTCGACGGAGACCCGGCCTCCGTGCGTTCCCAGCCATGCGCCCCACGTTTGTCCCGATGGCCGTTCGCCCACAAAGGCGATGAGATCGCCGTCGTCGATCACTTCGACGCCGGGCACAATTCGCGGGTGCGTGAGTTCGCACCAGGCTTTGGCCGATTTGGCGAACGCCAGCCGCTGTTGAGCGTTGGCCTCATTGCTGAGAACCTGCACCAATAGCGGGGCCGGGTTGTCGTGCCTCGCGGCGGCGTAGATCGCGCCCAAATCGTTGGCGGTGATGGTGTTGCCCAAGCGAAATTTGGCGAGAGTCTTTTCGCGCAGTTGAAGGTGCGCCGAGCCGGCCATTGCGGCGATGGCATGTGGCCGGCTGAGATAGATCGGCCCCACCTCGCGCGCGCCCGACTGTTCGAGACTGCGGCGAACGAAGGCGGCGGGGGCGACATAGGCTAATTGCGAATAGGGCACGGCGCGCGCGGCGTTGATGATTGCTTTGACGCCGATGGGATCGACAATAGCCAGCAGGGTGAGATCGAGAATGGCGCGGCGGGCGGGGGCCGCCTCGAGGAATGCGGTGAGCCGCGCCTGCGCCTCGTCGGCGGTCTCGGCGGCGAGTTTTCCGGCGAACACCATTTGCCGCACTTCGGCCTCGCGGTCTTCGATCACTTCGAGCCGAGAAAGAGTTCGAGCCCCTCGCGCCCCACGATCACTTCGATGGCGCCGGGGGTGGGCGTGAGTTGAGCATAGCGGCGGGCCGATTCGGCCACGTTGTAGATCTGAACGTCGGTGTCGGCGGCATCGTAATGAGTGGTGATGAGTTTCTTCGCGTGGGCCCGTTCGGCGAGCTCCACTCCGATCATGGCCGACGAATGTCCCCAATCGGCTTTGGAGAGGAGCACGTCGCGCAGAGAGTATTGACAGTCGAAGGCGAGCGCGTCGGCGTTGCGGAAGAAATCCACGAAGCGGCGCAGGCCGTCGTCGTCGAGCGTTTTGTATTCGCCGTCGGAGGCGAATACGAACACGCTCTCCCCGTCGTCGAATCGATAGGCATACGCCGTGCCAGGATGATAGAGGGCGAGGCTGGTCACCGCACATCGCCCGATCTGCACCATCTCTCCCTCCAACAATTTCACGAACGAGATGTCGGCGGCCAATTGCGATACGCGGATGGGAAAGAAGACCGGGGCGACTTGTTGATGCTCGATGTATTCGCGCGGGTTGTGGTTGACGGCGTAAAAGATGAGTTTGTTGCCGGGCACGTAGGCAGGGGCAAAGAAAGGCAACCCCTGAAGATGATCCCAGTGAGCATGGGTGAGGAAGATGTGCGCCACCCCCTGCCCTCGCCCGAAATCGCCAGCCATGAGCGAGTAGCCCAACTGGCGAATGCCGGTGCCGCAGTCGATGATGATGGTATCGTCGCCGCTGGCGATCTCGGCGCAAGTGGTGTTGCCGCCCACCACGCCCTGCACCGCCGGAGGCAGCGAGGCAATGAAGGCGCGCACCTCTGCCGGGTCGCTTGTGTTCAATCCTTTGGCGGCAGTGAGGGCGTGAAAAAGCTTTTCTTGCAACTGCTCGGTCGAGAGCGGGGTGGGGATCGAACCACGCACCCCCCAGAATTTCACTCTCACAGTTGATCGAATCTCCTCGAATGAGGGCGCAGGCTTCGGCTTGCGCCAGTCTCACCGAGTGTAGCACGAAGCCCAAAACGGGGGGAGAGGCAGAGGGTGTTAGATGCGTTGCGAAAGCGTTTCACGCCAAGCGATGGAAAGTTCGGGAACGGCTAAAACGCGATACAAACTATGCGGATCGGTTCGATGCCTGTACATCACTTGATTCGCGAAAGCGACCGTCACCTTGTCGGGATGCCGACTCGCCCACTCGAACGAGTCTCCAACCCTCACCATCCCTTCCCTCAACACCCGAAGATAGAACCCGCTGAAACCGTTTTCGTGGATGGCCTGCGGTAAATCCTTGCGCCCGCGCTTGCCCGCCAGTTTGGAGCACGGTTGGCGCGGCTGGCTGATCTGTAGCAACGCCTCGCCGACTCGAAAAACGTCGCCGATGCACACGTCGGTCTCATGCAAACCGCTGATGGTGAGATTCTCGCTGAACGCGCCGGGCGAGAGTTTTTCGCCCAACCATTCTTCCCAAAAAGGGTAATGCTCGAACGAGTAGGCGCACACCGCCTTCTCGGCCCCGCCGTGATTTTTGAGATCGGCCTGCCAATCGCCCTCGAAATTCGTGAGGCTCAGCCTGGCCGATTCGACGGGGGCCTTGTGCCCGGCAGTGAGCACCAATTTGCCGCCATAGGTTTGGGTTTGCGGTGTGCCAACGGTGAGGGAGATGACTTGCATGATGAGTTGAGTTTGGATGGCGTAGGGGCAACCACCTGCCCCGCCTTTGGCGGGGTTGCGGTTGCCCTCAGCGGATGGCAAATAGATTCTACCGCGTATCGGCGCGAGCGAATGGAATGTTCGCGATCAAGGGATGCGATTTGTCTCTGTAGCGCAGGCGCAGGCAACGATCTCGCGCCCGGTCAATCGGTTGATGAGAACGCCTCTGTACGATTGCGACGCCGTTTGCGCCACCCAATCGCTCAACACAAAAGGCGTCGTATCGCTGACCGGAATCCATTCACCGTTGAACTTGCGCGCAACGTGAATGTGAGTGCCGGTGGCATATTGGCTCCCCGCGCACGACGGCTTCCCCAGCGGCTCTCCACCGCGCACCCGCTGCCCGACAGCCACCGTGCTATCGGTGAGCAAATGGATGTACACGATGTTCCAGCCGGTCTGTTCGAGTCCGTCGCCATCGAGATCCAAAACCAGCACACCCTCTTCGATACGGGATACGACTCCGTCGGCCATCGCCGTCACCCATTCACTCGATTCCGCGCAGCCGCTCCCGGCGAGCGGCGGCGCAAAATCGAGCGCGGCCAACGGCTCCGAATTCCACCACGCCGGGTGGGGGCCGCCGGTGAATGACCACGAGGCCTCGCGGTCGAAAGGCAGAGAGAGCGGCGGCTGGCGGAGATTGCCCGGTATCACCGCGCTCTCTCTGGCAAAGGGATCGCCGAAGAGCGTTTGGAACGTGGAAGCAAAACCGCGGGGGCCGATAGCGCGATCAAAGTCGTCGGCGGAGAGAAATTGGGCGAAGAGAACGTGCAGGGCCGCGGTGGCGGCGTTGAGGCGAGGATCGAGAGGCCGCAGGGCTCCATCGGCCAAAGTCACCGAAGAGAGCGAGCCTGCGCGCCAACCGTAGTATCCTCCGTTGAGTTTTTCTGCGACCCAGATCAGCTGCCGCTCCAATCGCGAATAGCGAAAGTCGATCAGTCCAAAGGGATACTCGGCCAGCGTTTCGTCGGCGAGCGGGCCGCGGAGGACTCCGGCGCGATATTCGAGCAGGGCGAGCAATAGCCGAGGACTGATCGAGTAGTGTTGCGCACTGGCGAGGATGATCCGCCACGCAGGCTCGTAAGAGATGATTGTATTGATGGTGAGCGTGTCGGTTCGAGTGGAGAGCCAGCCGCCGAATTGTTCGACGGCGGCGCGCGTGTCGAAGGAGGCTGACTCCGGGCCGCGCACGAATTCGCTATCGGGGATGATTCGGAACGGCGTGAGTTGACCCAGCGCGATGCCGGGAATGAACAGCGCCGCGCCGGGCGACAAAAATTCGGCGGGGGGTTGTGTTGGGTTGGCCGACACGATCTGCGTGAGGGTGACGCCGAATCGGGCCGCTACAGCGGGAAGAGTGTCGCCCGATTGTGCGAGGTAGGAGTAGCCCGATGGATCGTCGCGGGCGAGGTTGGGTTGGGCGGCGGCAGAGACGGCTTCCAGCGGAGTCGTTTGGGCGAGTGTGATGGAGTGCCCCGCGGCGAGAAGAATCGAATGAGATGAGTTCGTGTTTGGCGAGGCGGGTGTGTTGGCCGCGCACGCCGAAAGAGCTATTCCCAATGCGATGCGCGCCGCAATCGTGAGATACCGTTCCATATCCAATGACAACTGCTTGTCTAGCAATCGTTGTCGGTATGGAAGGGCGGTTTCTCAATAAAGGGTCTGTGAAATTGGCGGGAACGATCCGAGAAGTTGCCGGAAAATTGGGGGGCGGCCTCGCTACTTCTTTTTTCGTTTCACTTTGGGTTTGGTTTGTTTGGGCTTCGGCGTTCGTTTCTTTCGCTCGGGCGGCTTCGGGCGATCGTCGTCATCTTTCTTCGACTCGGCCAGCTCTTGGCACAGTTTTTTTTGACCGGCAGTGGCAACGGCTTGCACGGCCACTGCGGCGACGACGGCCGCCACTGCGGGCGCCAGCGCAAACTGAGTGATGAGCAATGGAGCCAGTATCGCCGTCGCCGACGACGCGCCGCCCTTCAGCGCTTTGTCCACTGTTGCGCGAGTGGAACTTTTTTTGTCGCACAGCAACGCATACAGCGCCGGCTCCACTTCTGCCCCAAACTTTTTGAGCAGAGCGCGCGCCTTGAATCGCTTCCAGCCCGCTTTCGAGCGGTTTGGTGATCTCGTTTCGCGGGAGTCGAATGACTAATTTGGGTTTGGGCATAGGGCACGATGGACGGAAGACGAAGGACGAATGTGCGTTAGTCTTTCAGGAAGGCGCGATCATAGAGAAAGGCGGCAACCGCCCCGCCGACGACCGGCCCGACAATGTACATCCACCAGTATTCGAGATGCCCCGTCGCCAGCGCTGGCCCAAAGGTGCGCGCCGGATTCATGCTCGCGCCGGTGAGCGCGCCGCCCATCAAAATATCCATGAGGAGCACGAAGCCAATGGCGACCCCGGCCATGTTTCCGTTTTTATTCGCCACGCCCGAAGCGAATACGGCGGTGACGAGGAAGAAAGTGAGAACGGCTTCGACCACCATCGTTTTCACCGGATCGGAAGTGGTGAGCCCGCCGACCGTCGCGCCGAGTCCGCCCACATCGCCGCTGGCGCCGACAACGTAGGCCAACAAAAATGCGGCGATGACCGCCCCGAGGAGTTGGGCAACAATGTAAGCGGCGGCGCGGGCCCAGTCGATTTTGCCGGTGAGGGCGAGGCTGGTGGTCACTGCCGGATTCACGTGCGCGCCGGAGATCGACCCGAAGGCGTAAATGATCACCATGAGAGCCACGCCGTGTGCGAGGGCCACGGCAACGATGCCGCCGCCGTTGACGCCGGCCAACGCGCCTGCGCCCGCGCCGATGAAGGTGAGCAAAAACGTGCCGATGAGTTCGGCCAATGCTGGTTTGAGAAGTTTGTCCATGTGCGCTCTCCTGTGGTCGTGTTGGTGAGGGGATTATACGCGCAATGCCGAACGCTCGCAGAAGGAGCATTTGCGATGCATGATGCATTGTGGATGCATTCCCTCCCCTGTTCGGTGTTCTTCCGAACGGGGGAGGGCCGGGGTGGGGGCAGAGAATCGTAAACTATCATGCCTCCTCACCCCCGCTGGCGAGCCTCCAAAGAAATGCAAGATCGCGCGCGGCAATTGCGCCGCGAAATGACTCCGGCGGAGAAAAAACTGTGGGCGCGGCTCCGGTATAACCAAGTGGACGGGTTTCAGTTTCGCCGCCAGCACGCTGTCGGGCGCTTCATCCTCGACTTCTTCTGCGCCAAAGCAAAGTTGGCCATCGAAGTGGACGGCGACACACACGCCGCGCAAACAGAGTATGATGAGGAGCGCACGGCGTGGCTGAATGCGCAGAAGCAATACCGCGTCATCCGATTCGCAAACCGTGATGTGCTTCGGAATCTCGATGTGGTGGTGGAGAAGATCAGAGAAGAGTTGAAGAAGTGAAGGCCCCCACCCCGGCCCTCCCCCGTTCGGTGTTCTTCCGAACGGGGGAGGGGCCGGGGGTGGGGGCAAAGCGACACACCCAAACAATGCCCGGCCTCATCGCCCTCATCGGCGGATACGAATTTCGCGCCAACTGCCGCGAGATGGATCGCGCTCTGCTCGCCCGAGTCGGCACCAGCGCGCGCGTGCTCGTCGCGCCCACCGCGGCCGCGTTCGAATCGCCGCGGCAGGCGGCCAACAACGGTGTTCAACACCTCAAGCGACTCGGCGCGCGGCCCGAAGCCCTCAATGTCCTCAACCACAGTGACGCCGACTCCGACAATTACGCCGCGATGGTGGACAAAGCGCAGGGTGTTTATTTCACTGGCGGCGACCCGGTGCATTTGCTCGAGACCCTGCGCGGATCGAAAGTGTGGAGCGCAGTGGTGAGCCTGTGCGAGCGCGGCGGCCTCATCGCCGGATCGAGCGCGGGGGCGATGGCCTTCGGCGGAAAGATGTGGGTGCCCGGTGAAGGTTGGCGCGACGGGTTGGGACTCGTTCCGCGTGTGGCCGTCGTTCCTCATCACGCCACCGTCTCCCATCGGTGGGATGCGCCGCAGATGGCCGCGACGCTTCCCCCCAATGTCACCCTCCTCGGCGTGGACGAGGCCACCGCGCTCCTCCTGCCCGATCATCTCGTGTTGGGCGAAGGCGAAGTGACGGTGTACACGCCGGAGCCGATGGCCTACGCGCCCGGCTCAATCGTTTCGCAAAAGTTGGATTGATCGCTTCCCCACAAAACGAAATTTGGAATATACTTTCCTCCGATGCCCTCCGCCGATTTGGCCCGTGAAAACTCAGAATTGAGAAGCCAGATCACAATGCTGGCGCGATTGGTCGAAGTGAGCGTCGCATTGAGTTCCACGCTCGATCTGCGCCAACTGCTCACCTACATCATCCACGCCGCCGCCAAACTGCTCAACACCGAGACGGCCTCCATCATGCTGTACGACGAAAAACTGAACGAACTGCACTTCACCGCCTCCACCGGCTCCGATCCGCACGAGTTGGCGAAAATCCCTGTGCCGCTCGAAGGCAGTATCGCCGGATCGATCTTCCTCGAAAACAAGCCGAGCATATTCAGCAGGCCTATTCCGAACTCGGCAAGTTGGACAAGATGAAGAGCGACTTCATCGCCTCGCACGAACTGCGCACGCCGCTCGGAGTGATTTTGGGCTACGCCACTTTTTTGCGCGAAGAGGCCAAAGGCGAAGCCAGCGAATACGCCAAAGCCGTGCTCGATTCGGCAGTGCATATGCGCCGCCTCATCGAAGATATGACCAACCTGCGCTTCATGGAAGTGGGGCAGATGTCGTTACAGCGCGAGCCGATGGATGTTCGCGACTCGCTGGCCGACGCCCGAAAAGAATTCGTGCCGCTGGCCGACGCCAAAGCGCAGAAGATCACCATCGCCCTCCCCAATCAGCCGCTCATCGTCATCGCCGATCGCGGCAAGATAGCCCTCATCCTTTCCAACCTGATCACCAACGCCATCCGTTACACGCAGGATGGCGGCCTCATCGAGTTGTCGTGCTTCTCCAAAGGCGGCGAGGCGTGGGTGCAGGTGAAAGACAACGGGCGCGGCATTTCTCAACGCGACATCGAAAACGTCTTTCAGGGATTCTTTCAGGTTGAAGATCACATGGTGCGCAAAACGGGCGGGCTGGGCATCGGCCTTTCCATTGTGCGCGGCACGGTGAAACTGCACGGCGGGCGGGTGTGGGCCGAGAGCGATGGCGAGGGCAAAGGCACGACGTTTACTTTCACGCTTCCGCTGGCGCGGCCCGGCACCAGCAGCCTCGCCCCCAAACCGAAGACCGGGCCGTTCATTGGGCAATAGACGTTTGACGGAGGCGGCCTCACCTCAGCCGCGCAATATCGAACGACTCGTTTCCGCCGAGCGCGCCCCCCAACGGGCGCGTTTTGTTTTTCACTTCCAGCACCCGCCCGCTGGCGAGATACGGAAAATCGAATCTGATCTCGTCGCCGCCTTTTTTGCCCGGCATGGGCATGAGCCGCGCGGTGAGCGGTTTGTTGTGCCGCATTGCCAGCGCGGCCACGTCGAGTAGTATCGCCGAAAGCTCGGCGGCAGTTATATCGCCGGGCAGAGGCACGGTATCCAGCCCGGTGCCGCACACGGTGGAATACAACAGCAGATCGTTGAGGGTGAGCAACCCTTCGGATGCGCGCGCGGCCAGCACCGAATCTTCGAGCACCGGCAGGAATAAGCCTGAGAAGCCGACTCGGGGGAAGCGCGCTTGGTTGATCGCGTCGGTGATGAACGCCGCCGCCGCCACTGTGCCCGCCGCCCCCACCGCCGGGACTCCGAGGGCTTCCATCGCCGCGCCCACAGATCGATCCGCCGACGGAAACGGGGCAAGTGAAAAATCGATTCCGGCGAAGCGCACACTGCGCGCGCCGCTCGCCTTCTTTGCCGCGCCGCTGATCTTCTTTCCGTGATCTTCGATGTTTGCCACCAGCCGCGAATGGGCTTCGGCCAGCGATGACGACTCGGCAAAAGCCGACACCGCTAAATCGGCGGACTCGGTGGCAATGGCAAACGACGGCTGTCCCCCTTCGTGAAAGGCCGCCGGGAGGAACGGCACGCCCGGCTCCACGTTTGCCAGCGCGGCGAATCGAAAGTTGGAGAATCCGTCGGGAGTGAGCGATGCGCAGCGGTGAATGATCTCGCCCGCGCGCTGGATGGCCGGCAGGCTGATGCCGCCGAGCGGCGAGGCGATGACCGCGCCCACCGACACATTCTGCGTGCCGCCGATAACTTCGGGGATGATCTCGAAATAACTTTGCGGGTCGGCGGGGCGGGCCACGCCGAGCGAGGCGTAATCGATGCTGTGCACGAAACACAGCGCCTCGATGTCCTGCGCGTACTTCACCGCCGAGTCGATCAAATCATCCCCGAAGGTTTTCTCCAGCGGCGGCAGAGCCAGCCGAGTCGTTTGCACGTCATAGCCTGTGTCTTTGAGCGCCTCGCGCGCGTGCGCGAGCAGTTTCCCGGCGGAGACCAGCCGCGATTCTTCGATGGGGTTGCCCGGCTCGCAAAAGTAGGTGATGGAGCGGATTTTCATGGAGAGCGGTCAGCGGTCAGCATTCAGCGATCAGCCAATCGACAAGGGCTGATTGCTGAACACTGACTGCTACAAATGCTTCTTCAGAAACTTCAATTGCCGCTGATAGGCCGTGAGGCGATTCTTCATTTTCATGAACCCGTGCCCTTCGTCGGGGAAGATGAGGGTGTCGTGTGTTTTGCCCATGCGCGTCAATTCGTCGGCGGCGTGTTGAGTTTCGGCGGCGGGACAGCGCGGGTCGTGCGCCCCGGCCAGCATTTGCACGGGCGCGGCGATGCGGTCGAGGAAGAACATGGGCGAGGCCTCGCGGAATCGATCCGGCGCTTCCTTCGGATCGCCCATGTTTTGCAAATCCCAGTAACGCAAATCGTCGCGCTCGCTCTCGAACTCGGTGAACCAATCCATGAATGGCACAACGGCCGAGCCGACGGCGAACGTTTCGGGGTAGCGGGTGAGTCCGACCATCGTCATGTACCCGCCGTAACTTGCGCCGGTGATGCCGATGCGCTTCGGGTCGGCGATGCCTTTGCGGATCATGGCCTGCGCTCCGGCGACGATGTCGGCGATGTCGGCCTGCCCCATTACGTAACGATTGGCCTCCTGAAATTTTTTGCCGTAGCCCGTCGAGCCGCGATAGTTGGGGCAGAGCACGGCCCAGCCTTCGGCCAGCCACAGTTGAGTCAGCGGGTCCCAGCAGTTCATGTATTGCCACGACGGGCCGCCGTGCACGTTGATCAGCAAGGGCCGCCGCTTGGCCTTCCCTTTGGGAACGAATAGCAAGCCGGAGATCGCCAACCCATCGGGCGCTTTCCATCGAACGACGGCGGGCTGAATGAAATGACTCGGCTTCATCTCGCCCGGCAAGGAGCGCGTGAGCCGAGTCCATTTGCCGGAAGCGAGATCGAGTTTCCATAGATCGGCGGGGCGACGCGCGTTGTGAAAAACGCAGACAATGGATTTTCCGTCGGGGGTGAATTGAGGCTCCACGTGATAGCCGGGCTCGACTGCGAATCGGCGGCGGCGGCCCAAGCGGAGATCGATCACCACCAGCGACACGTCTCCTTCGCGGTTGACCGTGTGTGCCAGCTGCGCGCCGTCGGGCGACCACGATGGGGAATCGTTTTCCCGTTTCTCGACCCCAACCCAATCGATCTCGCCAGACTCGAGATCGAACACGCCGATGTTGGCGGTGTCGGCGGCATAGCCGACGAAGGCAAGGCGTTTGCCGTCGGGCGACCAGCGCGGCGAGTGGGCGTCGAGCAGGCCGTTGTCGTCGGAGAGTGCGCGAGTCTCTTTTGAGTTTTCGGCATCGGCGATGAAGAGGCCGAACGACTGCCCGCGCGTTTGCGCGGTGAAAGCGATGTGTTTGCCGTCGGGCGACCACACGGCTTCGTAATCGGAATACGAGTGTTCGCTGATGCGGCGCATCGCCCCGCTGGCGAGGTCGAGAACGTGCGCGGCCATGCGCCCGCCGCGATTGCTCACGATGGCAACGCGGCAGCCATCCGGCGCCCATGAGAACGTGTCGTTCAGTGTGTCGTCGGTGTTGGGCATGAGGTTGCGCGTTTGCCCGGAGTCGAGGTTGTACGTAAACAGATCGTACTTTTCGTCGCCGTCGTAATCCTGAAGGAATCCGACCCGGCTTCCTTCGGGCGAGAAGCGCGGGGCGCTTTTGGTATGCGGCTGGCTCGTGAGTCGTTGGGGCTTGCCGCCGTCGAGAGGCACGAGCCAGATCTCCCACGAGCCGGATCTGTTCCACGAGATGGCGGCGTAATCGCCTTTGGGCGAGAGGCTGAGGCCACCCGGCCACGGATGGACTTGCGGGATGCGGAGCAGTTTGGAAATCGGGTGTTTGGGCATTGTTGGCTGTCAGCCGTCAGTGGTCAGCCGCCAGCGTGACGTTGAAGGCTAACCGTTGATCGCTGATTGTTATTGGGACAGCAATTGCCTCACGGCTTCGAAGAGAATGACGCTCCCGGCGACGGCGGCGTTGAGCGATTCGGAGCCGCCGGGCATGGGAATGAACACGGCTCCCTCGGCGAGGGCGCGGCCTTCGTCGCTGGGGCCCTCGGCTTCGCCGCCAATGATGATCGCCGAGGGCCGAGTCCAGTTCACTTCGTCGTATCGTGCCGCGCCCTGTGTTTCGGTGTCGGCCAGCCACACGTTCAATCCCTGCGTTCGCATTCGAATCTCGTTCCATTCGAGAGTCTCGATGGGAATGCGAAAGTGCGCGCCCATGCTGGAGCGCACCACTTTTGGGTTGAATGGCTCCACCGTGCCGGGGGCGAGGATGGCGGAGTCCACGCGGGCGGCGGCGGCGGTGCGGAGGAGCGTGCCGAGGTTGCCGGGATCGGTGATGCGGTCACAGATCAACAGAAGCGAGTTGGCGTTCGGAGTCAGTGCTGGAAACGGAAGAACGGCGAGGAGCGGCTGTGGGTGTTCGGTGTCGGCGCAGGCTTGCATCACTTGCGGCGAGACTTCGATGCGGGCGATGCTTTGCTTCTCCATTTTGTCGAGCAGGGCCTGGGCGCGGTGATCGGGGTTGCAATAGAAAACGAAATCGAACGGCGAGCCGGAGAGCAAAGCCTCCTCCACCAACCGAGTGCCTTCGACAACGAAACGACCTTCTTTCTCGCGGGTCTTGCGCTGGCTTTGCAGTGAGCGAATGAGTTTGACGCGCTCGTTGGCCGTGCTGGTCAACATGCGACGATTGTATAGCATGGCTGAGGAATCTCAAAACAGAATAGGAGTTATGCCGTTGCCGGAAAACGGCCCGCGAATTTCACGAATGGCACGAAGTTTGGGACGAGAAATTCGTGCCATTCGTGGGCAGGAAAGAGTTGAACTGAGTAAGCCATAACAGAGAAGAAGTGAAGCGCGACTTGGGATAACTTTGGGATAAGTTTGGGTTATCTGCCATTGACACGTTACAGCCCGAAGGTGTATATTATAGAACGAGTGTTCTATGACGGTGATTCCGACACGCGACTATTTGAACTTTCAGGCTGACCGCATCGAAGCGGTGCTGGCCTCCCATCGTGTACCCGTTCGGGTTCACAGTGGAATGCTCTCGCCGCGATGGATGCGTTTTTTTGTGGCGGCGGCCCCGGGCGCTCGCCTCAGCGTGGTGCGCAACTTGAGTGAGGAGATCGCCATGGCGCTCGGCGCGGACAACGTCCGCATTGCCCGCGAAGGGCACAGTGTGGCGGTGGAAGTGCCCCGCTCCGATCCGGAGCCGGTGCTTCTCCTGCCCATGCTTCGCGGCCTGCCCGACCTTCCGCCGCACACCGCCTGCCTCGGCCTCGCCGACGATGGGCGGCCCCTGCTTTTGCGATTGCCCTCGCCCAATGTCACTCACGTGCTCGTCGCCGGAGCAACCGGATCGGGCAAGACGGAGTTGATGCGGGCGATTGCCATCAGCCTCGCCCTCACCAATCGCCAGCGGCATTTGCAGTTCGCGCTCATCGACACGAAATCGCGCGGCTTCAGCCCGTTGGTCAACCTTCCGCATCTCATGACCCCGCCCGCCTTTGACGCGCATTCGGCGGCGGAACTGCTCGAATGGCTCAACGATGAAATGGATCGCCGCGACGCGCAGGGCGTGGCCTTGCCGCGCATCGTGATCATGGTTGATGAAGTTGTCGATCTGTTGATGGTGGGCGGCAAGCCGGTGGAAACGTCGCTCATTCGGCTCGCCCAGCGCGGGCGCGAGGCCGGGCTTCATCTCATCGTCGGCGCGCAGAAACCCTCGGCAGGCGTGCTCGGCGCAGTGAAAGCGAATCTGCCGGTGCGGCTGGTGGGCCGCGTGTCCAGCGCCGACGATGCGCGGGTGGCTTCGGGCGTGTCGGCTTCCGGCGCGGAGAAGTTGAGCGGCGGCGGCGACTTCATCGCCGTGGCCGGAGGCCAAGTCACGCGCTTTCAAGCCGCCTATCTCGCCGCGCACGATTGGGCGCAGCTGCCTCGCCTCGCCCGCGAGGGCCGCAAATGGATGGCAAGGTGACTCATGAAACAGATGACTCTTCGACTCATGATCTTGCTTGGCATGATCGCTTTCGGCATCACGCTCGCTATCATCGTCGGCCAGCGGCTTACCACCGAAGCGATGGCTGTATTGATGGGCGTGGTGGCCGGAGTGACGGCCAGCATCCCACAAGTTTGATCGTGGTGTGGATTGCGATGCAAACGATGGTGAAGCGCGATCCCGAACCCCGCCCCATTCCTCGCGCGGAGCCGCCTCAACCCGAAGCGCCGCGCATCGTCGTCATGCAGCAGCCCCAGCCCGTTCCCGCGCAAGCCTACGGCTTCCCCCAAGCGGCGTGGAGCCCTTCACCGTACCCGGCCATGCCTGCGCCGCCGCCGCCGCGCAAGTTCACCGTCATCGGCGGCGCGGGAGAGGCGGACGAATTGACGACTCTGCCTTTGCCCGAGTCCGACTGAGTCATCTTGGGAGGCCTCATGACCATTCACGAGCCGGTTGACATCACTGCCAAAGATCACGGCTACTTCCCCAAATCGTTTTTGTGGCGCGGCCACCGCTACAACGTGGACGCCGTCGAACAATGCTGGACGGTGGCCCGCCGCCACTGGATGGGACGCATCGAGAGGCACGGTTTTCGAGTCCGCACCCGCCATGCCACGTACACCCTTTATCACGACATCTCGCGCAACGCATGGTACATGGAGCGCAATATCGGAAAACGGTGAAGGTCGGAAGTCAAGCAGTCAACCCGGCGATGAAAGAGTCAATCGCCGTTGTGTCGCTTCCCCCGCCAGTCTTCAACGCCAGATCGAGTTCGAGCAATTGGTGATAAACGGATTCGAGTTGCGCCAGCGTGAAGTTGCGGCACTGCTTCACATATTTCTCGGCGGGGAATGATGATTTGATGTCGAGAGTCCGCATCACTTCAGCCACGTTGCCGCCGTTCTCCAAAATCTCTTTGGTCTGCAACAGCATACGGAACTGCCGCACGATCATGCCGAAGATGGCGAATTGATCTTGCGAGGGCATAGCCAACAGCGTGTGGAACTTGCCGATGGCGAGTTGGGCGTTGCGCGCGCCGAGCGCATCCACCAAATCCCAAATGATGGCTTCGCCCGCCGCCGGAGTGAGCTGCTCAACGTCTCTCGGCTCTACAGGGCGGCTCCAATTGACAAAGGCCAACAGTTTCTCGATCTCGGTCGATAACGATCGCGGCTCATCGCCGATGGCCGCCGCCAGCGCCTCGGCCCCCGCCGGAGTGAACTCACCGCCCGATGCTTTGGCCCGCCGCCCGATCCATTTGATCAATTCGCCGCCCTTCGGCGCATCGGCGCGCGCCACCTCTGCGCCCGGCGCTTTGCTCGCCGCTTTGAGGATGCGGCTCTTCTCGTTGATCGTTTTGGATTCGACGAACACGAGCGACGTGGTTTCGGGAAGCGACTCGAAGTATTCGATCAGCCCATCGATAAAATCTTGAGCCGATACTGTCGGGGAGTCGTCACCCTCTTCGGCTTTGCCAGTGAGACGCGCGAGCAAACCGCGCACGATGACCAGCCTCTGCGCGGCGAGGAATGGCAGGGCGTCGCACACACCGCGCAGATCGGGAAGGGACATCGCCTTGCCGTCGAGTTCGGCGATGTTGAGCGAGGCCGTCGAGGGATCGCCCATCTCGGCTTTGAGAGCGGCGACTCGTTCGGCAATGGCGAAATCATCTTCGCCGTGGAGTATTACGAGTGAAGGAAGGGGCATTTGATTTACCGCAGAGAGCGCAGAGATGTAATGATGATTCTCTGCGGTGAAACCTTCACCCGCGCGTTTCGATGCGATGCATGACGAGAGGCGAGTCGCTCACCTTTTTCACCGACGCCACTTCGAGATCGCGCACGTGGCCGTCGGTGGTGATCTCGGCTTGCAGTTTCATGCCCACCGGCTGAGAGAAGATGATGGCGCCGGTGATGAGCGCCATGGCCAGCGGCAGGCGTTCGAGTTTCTCGCGCCAAGTCTTCGCGCCGAAGAAGGCAAGGAAGGCGGCCAGCGCGGCAAACGCTCCGGCGGTGACGTAATTGGTGCCGCATCCCGGATGCACGGCCAGTTCCGGCTCGCCGTTTTTCATGCGCGCCAGCGCGTCGCTCACACCAGCGGCCACATCCTCGGTGTTGAGATCGCCCACCAGCCAAAAACCTTTGGTGTCGGAATATCCGGCCATTGTTTTGCGTTTGCTCGACGACAGAACGTGAATGGTGGCGTGTTCGAGTCCGTGATTGCGGCGAATGCGATCAATGGGAGGCGAGGAGAGGATGGGGCGAAGTGAGGGCATGAGCGACCTGTGCGAAAAAAGTGGGAGCGAGCCCAGCGGACTCGCTCCCACAGTATACAACACGCGGCGCGCGCTCAGGCGGTGGCGGCGGGTTGAGACGACGCGGCGGCTTGCGGCGCAGTGGAGGCCACAAACCCGGCGAACATGATCGCCGCGCCGAGCAGTTCGCTCAAATACAGCCAGTCGCCGAAGCCGATTCGAATCAGAGTCCCGGCGCTGGCGGGCATGAGCGCGCCGATGGCAATAAGCACGTTGCCGATTACGCGGTGCGGCAGAATCTGCTTTCGCGCGAAGAGATACGCCGACCAGATCGCCCCGCCCACCAGCCACACCGTGCCATAGATGTTGAGCAGAATGGTGAGCAGGATAGTGAGGCCGTTGCGCTCCATCATCGTTTTATATTGCGTGGAAATGGCGATGTGAGAATCGAAGCTCGCCCCATTCACGCTCGCTGTGAATACGCCGACGACGGACAGAAGTGAGGCGAGGGCCAGAGCCGCAGTGAGGGCAAGGGCAACCCCGCGCCGCCGCACAAGGAAATGCACCGAGCCTTGCCCGAGCCATGCGGCAGTGAGCATGGCTCCGGTGAGATACCACACGCGCAGCATGAGATCGCTCCACCCCAGCGACAGGTACGCTTCGGAGAATGTGCCCAACCCGTAGAGGGCGAGGCCGATGCCCCACAGAAGCAAATGCGCGCCCTTGCGGCTCCGATAGCGGTTGAACACCGCAACGGCAAACGCAAAAGTGATCAGGGTGGAGAGAAACGGAAGATAGTTGGTCATGGGTGGAGCCTTTCGGTGGGAGATGGGGAGGCGGCGCCCGCGCCGCTCAGCCCGATGTTTCGTGCGCCGTGATCATGGCGATCAGAATCTCGTTGGTGAATTGCAGTGTGAGTTGATTGAGTTCGGCGATGGATTGGCTGGGCGCTGGCCCGGCGGCCTCGACGATGTGCATCACGCTTTCGGTGAGAAAGTCGCGGAAGTGGAGGAAGGCGCGGACGCTCTCGGAAAGCGAGAGGCGGCTAGCCTTGCCGAGCCGGTAGTAGTCGCCGCCGAGCCGCCGCGCTTCGGGCAATAGAGTCTCGCGCTCATTCGTGGTGAGATAAGTTTTGAGCAGAGACAGCAATCGCTGGCTGGCCTCCCGGTATGCGCTCCGCGCCGGCTCCGACAGTTTGGCGTACCAACTCATCCGCGCCAATTGCCCCTCGCTCACCTCCATACGCGCTCTGCCCAACGCCGACTGCACAACCAGCGCCGCGCCGGGGGCGGCTCCCCGCCGGTGATGGATCGCCCACGCGTCGATATCCGAACGTCGAAACCGGCGATGCCCGCCGCTCGTGCGTTGAGAGGGCAGTTCGCCTTTATCTGCCCACAATCGAATAGTGGAGGGATGCACACCGAGAAGGCGAGCCGTCTCCGATAGATTCAGCCATTCCCGGCCATTGCGCTCGGTCATAAACTTGCGCGAATCTAACAGGGAAGCGAAGTTTCGTCAATTTCGGGGTTGGCTACAGCAGGCTCAGCGGATCGACTTCGACGCGCCAATCTTTGAGCGCGAGGCCTCGCAGAAGTTCGGCGGGGTCGGGGCCGCGCAGAATGATGTGCCAGCGATACTCTCCGGCGGTGCGCTCGAAGAAGCACGGCGCCGGGCCGATGAGCGCGGTGGTTCGCGCGCCTGCCTTCTTGATTTGCCCACGAACGATCTCGGCCACGCGCTGTGCTTCCACTTCGGCCACATCGGCTTTGCGATGGCGGTAGAGGAGTCGGGCGATTCGGCCAAACGGTGGGTAGCCAAGTTTTTTTCGCCGGGATGTTTCCTTCTCAAAGAAATCATCGTAATCGTGGCGGGAGGCCGCCTCCACCGCATCATGATCCGGCTGATAGGATTGGACGACGACTCGGCCACCCAACGCCGACCGCCCCGCCCGGCCGGCCACTTGCGTCAGAATCTGAAACACGCGCTCGGCGGCGCGATAGTCGGGCAGATTCAAACCCACGTCCGCCGAGACGACGCCCACCAGAGTCACCAACGGCAGATCGAGTCCTTTGGCGATCATCTGCGTGCCGATGAGCACATCGGCCTGATGATCGCGGAAGTGGCGCAGGAGGATCTCGTGCGCGCCTTTGCCGCGCGCCGTGTCGCGATCCCAGCGCAGGGTTTGCGCTTCGGGAAAGAGTCGCTTGAATTCATTCTCCACCAATTCGGTGCCCGCGCCGAAGTATTTGATGCGCTTGCCTTTGCACTGCGGGCACGTTTGCGGTTGGCGGCGCGTTGCCCCGCAGTGATGGCACTGCAAATTCGATTCGTTGCCGTGATAGATGAGGGGTGTGCCGCACCGGGAACAGGCAAGCACGTAACCGCAGTCGCGGCAAAAAACAAAGGTGGATTGCCCGCGCCGGTTGAGGAAGAGAATGGCTTGTTCATTGCGGCCCAGCGTTTCGGACAGCGCGGTTTGCAGTGCGCGGCTGAAGATGGAGCGGTTCCCGGCTCGCAGTTCGTTGCGCATGTCAATGATCGAAACGGCGGGCAGGTCGGCGTAGAGGGCGGAGAGGTTGGAAGGATCGAGCAATCGAAAACTGCGGATCGCTGATTGCTGATTGCTGATTTGGAGTTGCGCAATGTATTCGCCGTGGGCCATGATGCGCTGGGGGAGTTCGAGCAGACGATAGTCGCCGCGCTTGGCTTTGGCGAAGGTGACGACATCGGGCGTGGCCGTGCCGAGGATGCACACGGCGTTGAGGCGGCGGGCGTACTCAACGGCGACTTCGCGGGCATGATAATGCGGCGCGAACGGCGGGTCCTGCTGATACGCTTCGTCATGCTCTTCGTCGAGAATGATCAGGCCCAGATCGGGGAGCGGGGCGAAGAGCGCCGAGCGCGCGCCGATGATCACATCCACCGCGCCAGAGCGGCACCGCCGCCACGTGTCGTATCGCTCGCCCTCGCTCAGTTCGGAATGAATGACGGCGACCCGCCCGGCGAAGCGCGAGGCGAATCGTTGAACAGTTTGCGGGGTGAGGGCGATTTCGGGCACGAGGGCGATGGCGCGGCGATTCAGTTCGAGCGCGCGGGCGACGGCGCGGAGATAGATTTCGGTTTTGCCGGAGCCGGTGACGCCGTGGAGGAGGAAGGGAGGATTAGGGATTGGAGATTGAGCGGCGGCGAGGGCAAAGGCAGAGTCGATGGCCTCCCATGCTCCCCGCTGATCAGGGGTGAGGGTGGGCGGCTCGGTCGGCGTAAATATCTTTCCGGCTAGCGGGTCGCGCATGATCTCTTCGCCGCCCAGATCGATCAGCCCTTGATCGGCTATCTCCTTCAGTGTTGCTAATGTAGTGCTGGTTTCTGCATACACCCAACTCACCGGGACGGGTTTGTCATACTGAGCCAGGTAGTCGAGAACGGCAACATGCCGGGGGCGGCGAAGTTTTTCTACGCACCACGCTACTTGCGCCCCGGTTAGATTAAGGATGACACGCGGGGGGTTAACTGAATAACGGATCAAGTCTCGCTTATTGAGGTCATCAATTACCCGGTCCCGCAGCGCAGGCGTGATTGGCAGTTGAACAACGGCGACCACAGATGAGTCGCAAAGAGCGCGGAGGATGGCGGTTTCTTGAGGTTGGTCATGCTCATGTTTGGCGATCCACTTTTGCATTATCTCGACAGGATAAGTGGCGGCGATGACGGGTTCGGGAGATGTGACTTCAATCCATTTGTAGTAGACGAGCGGCTCGAGATCGCCTTCTGAACATTTGAGGACACGCACAAGATCGGCAACAGCAGGTTGACCCGGATATAGGCTAAGAAGGTATTCAAGGATATCTGCATGAAGAGGACTATAACCAATACGAAGTTTGGCTTCAGAGAGTCTTGTCGGCGGTATGAGCAATCGGACAGTGCGAATGCGTTTGGGGGTTGCGGACGGCGGTTTTAGGATAGGCCGCTTCTTTACGACACCAAGCTTCACAAGTTTATCAAGGGTGTATCGCCAGTTCCGGTTCTTAAAGTCGCGCTCTAGCTGAGAAGCGCGCAAAGGGCCTCGTTGGTCGAGTGCCCGAAAGATACGATACTGGAGATCGGTTTCAGCGTCAAAGGTGACGTCGAGCAATTCGTATTCCATATCGCCCTGTCTGGCGAGGCCGGGCGGGAGCATGAGGAAGAGGCAATCGGCCAGAGGGGCCAGCCAACGGTGGGAGATGTAATAAGCGAGGTCGAGTTGATGGCGGGTGAGGACGGGCTGGGAATCGATGAGCGCATCGATGGGTTTGAGGGCAGGCTCGTCGAGGCCTTCGGGTAGTTCGTCGGTGAGGCCGACGACGATGCCTTGCAGGAGTTGATTGTTGAAATTGATTTGGACGAGATGACCGGCGGAGAGATGGCCTTCGAGTTCGGGCGGGATGCGATAGGTGAAGGCCGAAGCAACGGGGGCGTGGGGAACAACTTCGGCGAACATTCAGGGGCAGTAGCCAGTAATCAGTAGCCAGTAGTCAGTGATCGGAGTCGTTGCGTGTCTGACTACTGACATCTGACTTTTGGCTGCTCACTTCTGTCTTCTGACTACTGAACAACGACACCCTCGCAATCCTCAGCCCGTCCATCGCTTCCACTTTCAATTTTGCGCCGTCGGTTTCCACTGTGTCGCCCACTTTGGCCATGCGCTCCAGTTTACCCAGCATGAATCCGGCGATGGTGTCGTAATTCTCGTCGGCGAGGCGGAGGCCAAAGTAGTCGTTGACGACTTCGATGAGAGTCATGCCTTCGATGAGAGCCGAGCCGTCGGGCAGGCGTTGGATTTCGGGAGTGGATTTGTCGAAGGCGTCGCTGACCGGCCCCATGATTTGCGAAATGAGATCGTCGAGGGTGACCAAACCCGCCGTGCCGCCGTATTCGTCGAGCACGATAGCCATGTGCTGGCGTTTGCTCCGGAATTCGTGCAGGAGGGCGTCGAGTTTGATCGTATCGGGCACGAAGAGGGCTTCGCGCATGAAGCCGCGAATGGTGGCCTCGCGCCGCTCGCCGTGTTGAATCCGCACCAGGTCTTTGGTGTGGGCGATGCCGATGATGTGATCGATGTCGCCTTCGTACACGGGAAATTTCGAGAGAGGGTGCTGGATGGCGAGGTGGATGAGTTCGTGAACCGGCGCGTCGGCGTCGATGGCGCGCATTTCGGTGCGGGGCACCATCACCTCGTGGGCGGTGAGGTCGCCGAAATCGAACACGGCATGCAGCATTTCGCGCTCGATGTTTTCGATAACTCCGATCTTCTCCGAGGCCTCGACCATCAGCTTCAGTTCCTGCACCGAGTAGCCGGGCCCGTGTTCCCCTGCCGGTGGAACGCCAATGAGCCGCAGAACGAGGCTGGCCGTGCTATCCAGCGCCCAAATGAACGGGCGGAACAATGCGCCGGTAACGACGGTGATTCGGCCAACGGCGAGCGCCACCTGCTCGGTATATTTGAGGGCAATGGATTTAGGAACCAGCTCGCTCAACACGACGGTGGCAAAGGTGACCACAGCAAATGAGATGGTGACAGAGATGACGCGGCGCAAATACGGATCCAGCCATTGCAACGGCAGTCCCAACCCTAAAACAAGCAAAGCGGTCAATGTCGGTTCGCCCACCCAACCAAGCCCGATGCCCGCCATCGTAATGCACAGCTGTGTGGTAGCGATATAACGGTCGAGATTGTTGAGCGCGCCGCGGACAAACTTGGCTTCTTTGATGCCCTGATTGATCAGTTCATCAATGCGGGTGCGCCGCACACTCACCAGCGCGTATTCGGCGGCCACGAAGAAAGCATTAACGCCGAGCAGAGCGATCAGGGCTAACAGTCCCCATGGACTGAAAGGCTCAGTGTCCATCGAAGCGGCTACTTCCAAATGATCGCCGCGCCGTAGCCGACGACGGAGCTATAGTCGCCGGTGACATCGCCGCTGGTGGCGTGTTTGACGACGCGGACGCCTTTGGCCCCCAGCAATTTGGCGGCCATGAGCACGGCGACGATGGCGCCTTTGCCGCAGGCGAATCCTTTTTCCTCTTCTTCCGCTTTGAGCACGCCGAGCGGATCGAAGGCTTCGACTTGCGCCAGCATATACGAGTCGAGTTTGTCGGCGACGCCCTGCGGGTAGAAGTGTGAAAGATCGGAGCTGGCGACAAGCAGACAGCGGCGCCCCTGCAATACGGCGGCGAGGGCTTGAGCCAACGCTTCGCACACGGAGGCGGAGTCATTCCGAATCATGATCGGGATCAATTTGAAAGAGGGAAGCGCTCGTTGGAGAAATGGAAGTTCGATTTCCAATGAGTGTTCGGGATCCTCGTTGACGGGCGTGATCGGAGTCTCGCATGCGGCTTGGATGGCGGCGAGGGCTTCGCCGTCGACGGGGATTTCGCCGAGCGGAGTCCAATAGGCGTCGTGCCCGGTGGTGAGCAGGGGCGCAGAATAGGGATAGTGCATCGGCGAGATGACGGCGACCGTATCCACCTTGAGGCCGATGACGGCGCGGAAGGCGTGGGCGGCCACTGCGCCCGAATAGCGATGCCCGGCATGGGGGGCGACGACTCCAATGAGCATTCCCGGCACTTCGGGGGCGGCGGCATTTTCTAAAAACGCATCCACTGTTTTTTTGAGCTGCTCGGGCCGGCCGGGATACCACTGCCCGGCGATGGGGGAGGGACGAACGTGAAGCATAGCCACCAGCCTTCGGCGACGAGAGCGACGCGAATCGCTGATCGCCTGCAATGATTGTAGCACGAGCGCGCAAGCGCTATTGCTGAAGGGACACCGTCACCGCAGTGGCGGCGATGAGGGCGAGGGCCACGGCGAACACGGCCAACCAACGTTGGAGGTTGAAGGGGTTGGCGTCGGCGGCGAAGGCGCTGCCGGTGACGGGCTCGAGGCGGATGACAAAGATGGGGCCGATGAGCCAGGCGAGCATCGCGCCGCCGATGAGCCCGCCGATGTGCCCCCAGTTATCGACGCCCGGCCTCATGCCAATGAGCAGATTCAATCCAGCCACCACGGCCACATCGATGAGCCGCCGCCGCCCCATTTCGCCGAACAGTTTGCGGTGGCGGTAAAAATAGATCAACTGCGCGCCCACCAGCCCGAAGATCGCGCCCGACGCGCCGACCGATGCGCCGGGACTGAAAATGAAACTGAACACCGAGCCAGAGATGCCGGATAGAAGATAGATGAGAATGAAACGACGGTAGCCGAACAGCGCTTCCACCTGCGGGCCGAAAATGTAGAGGGCGTACGAGTTGAAGGCGATGTGCAAAATATCGGCGTGCAGGAACATGGGCGTGATCAGCCGCCACCACTCTCCGGCAATAATGAATTCGTTGACCTTCGCGCCGAGATAGAACCATAGATCGGGGCCGGTGGCCGATTGGGCGAGGAAGACGAGAATGTTGATCGCCAACAGCAGGAAGGTGAGGCGCGGTTTGACGACGGGGAGCGGGAGGTAGCGTCGCGGCGGCGCGGGAGGCGCTTCGGGCGGAGGCGTGTTCACAACGAAACCACCCGAGGGGTGACGCGGTTGTGTTCGGCCTCGATGATGGAGAGCACCGCATCCACGGCGGTGTCGAGGTGCATTTCGGGGTTGAACACGCAGTAGTCGAATTCGTCGATGCGCTTCATTTCTTTGCGCGCAGTGGCAATCCGCAGTTTGATGCCTTCGGGCGTTTCGGTTTTGCGGTCGGTGAGTCTCTGCACCAGTTCTTCTTCGGTGCCAGCGGTGAGAAAGATGAGCAACGCATCGGGGCACAGTTTGCGGATGGTGGCCGCGCCCTGCACGTCGATGCGCATGATCACATCTTTGCCGCTGGCCATCGCGTCGCGCACCTGCTGTTTGGGGATGCCTTTGTAGTCGCCATAGACGATGGCGTGCTCCAGCAGTTCGTTCTCCTCGATCATCTCGGCAAACTCGTCGTTGGAGACGAAGATGTAATCCACGCCATTCACTTCGCCGGGGCGCGCGGCGCGGGTGGTGGCCGTCACCACGAAGTGCATGGGCACCTCGCGCTCTTTCATGCGCTGGAGCACAGTGTCTTTGCCCACGCCCGACGGGCCGGAGATGACGATGAGCAGGGGATGGCGCTGGCGCTTGTACAGGGGTTCGCTCATGCGCCGAATTATAACAGGACGATGTGCTAAAATCTTGCTCAATGATGAGCGACGAATGACGAATGATAAATGACGAATGACGAAGCGCATTCGTCTCTTCCCATGCCTCTCTACGACTACCGCTGTCTCAACTGCCAACAAAAAGTCACTGTTCGCCTTTCGTACGCCGAATACGACACGGCCAAACCCAAATGCCCGCTGTGCGGCAGCGACAAACTTCAGCGAGCCATCGGGCGCGTGCGCATCGCCAAATCGGAAGATGCGCGAATGGAGTCTTTGGCCGACCCGTCGAACTTCGGCGACGTGGACGAGAATGATCCCAAGTCCGTCGCCAAGTTCATGCGCAAGATGGGATCGGAGATGGGCGAAGACCTCGGCCCCGAGTTCGGCGAAGTGGTGGACCGACTCGAGTCGGGCGAGTCGCCGGAGTCCATCGAACAATCCATGCCCGATCTCGGCGGGAGCGCCGGGCCGGGCGCGGGCTTGGACGATTTCTAACGACGAATGACGAATGACGAATGAGAATCTCGCTCGTCATTCGTCGGTCGCCATTCGCTCACAACCCTGTGAACCGTAACGCTACGACTGCCATTGTCACCCTTGTTGTTCTCGGATTGTGCTGTGTGTGCGCCGTTGCCGCGCTCGGCGTGGGCGCGTGGGGATATCGAGCCATCGCCGACGCTTCGACTCAGATCGCGCCCAACATCACCGAAATCTTCACCCCCCCAACCGACACGCCCGCCCCCGACATCGTTCTCACCCCGCCGCCGACCCCGGCCCCCGGCTCCACCGAAACGCTGAAGGCGCTCGAAGAGGAAACGATTCCGATCAACGACCTGCGCGAATTGGCTATGCGGCTCAAAGGCATCCCCGATATTCCGGAGACGGTGGGCGACACCAACAACGATTGGCCCATTGGCAAAGAGCTGGAGTTCATTGCCAGCAACACCGACACCAACGAAAACTTCACCGTCACGGCGCGGCTGATTTATAAAACCGAGAACGTCTATCTGTTCGTGGATAACGATGTGTCGGTGGATGAGGCCGAAGCCAAAGAGGCCATGGAGGATTTCCAGCAAAACATTTACCCCACCAATCGCGAGTTTTTTGGCGATGAGTGGAACCCCGGCATCGACGGCGACCCCCACCTTTACATCCTCTATCTTCGCGGCATCGGTTTCGGAATCGGCGGCTACGATTCTTCCGCCGATGGCTATTCGCGCCTCGCCCACGAAGCCTCCAACGAAAAGGAAATCTTCTTCATCAACGCCGACACCGCCTCGCTCAGCGAGCGCTACACGCTGGCGCATGAGTTTCAGCACCTCATTCTCGGCAACCACGACAAGAACGAAGAAACGTTCATGAACGAAGGCGCGAGCGTCCTCTCGCAATATCTCAACGGCGACCGAAATATCGGCTACGATTACGCCTTCCTCAGCGATCCCGATGTGCAGCTCAACTCCAACGATCAATCGGTGGAAATGTACGGCGCGGGCTTCATGTGGATTGCTTATTTCCTCGACCGCTTTGGCCGAGACGCATCACAGGAACTCATCGCCAACAAAGATAACGGACTGCGCTCTGTCGAAAGCACGTTGGCCGAACTGAATCAAATCGATCCGATCACCGGCCAGCCCATCACCCTCGCCGACTTTTTTGCCGATTGGGTCATCGCCAATTATCTCGGCGATCCATCTGCCAGCGATGGCCGCTACCACTATCAAACCTATGCCGAAGCGCCCATAGTGTCGGCCCCCACCGGCTCGATCTTCGATTGTCCGTTTCAACAATCGGATACCGTGCATCAGTTCGCCGCCGACTATTACGAGATCAACTGCTCCGGCCAAGTCACCATCACTTTCACCGGCTCACAGCAAGTGCGCGTGGTGCCCGCCGAGCCGCACAGCGGGCGCTATGCCTTTTGGGGGCATCGCGGCGACAAAAGCGACACGACCCTCACCCGCGAGTTCGATCTTAGCGGCGTGTCATCGGCCACGCTGACGTATTGGGTGTGGTATGCGCTCGAAGAAGATTACGATTACGCCTACCTCGAAGTCTCTGCCGACGGCGGCCAAACGTACACCATTCTCGACACGCCCTCCTGCACCACCGCCAACCCATCGGGCAACAGTTACGGCTGTGCCTTCAACGGCAACTCCGGCGGCGGCTTCGAGCCGGAGTGGATCGAAGAGTCGGTTGACCTTTCGGAGTATGCCGGGCAAACGATCCTCGTTCGCTTCGAGTACATCACCGATGACGCTGTGAACCGTGAAGGCATCTTCATTGACGACCTCTCCATCCCCGAACTGAACTACGCCGAAGATTTCGAATCGGGCGAGGGCGGATGGGACGGGCAGGGCTTCGTGCTGATGGACAACATTCTGCCGCAGGAGTTTGTGGCGCAAGTGATCCATCACGGTTCGGAGACGACGGTGGAGCGCTTCCCATTAGACGCCGCCAACTACGGAACCCTCACCTTCGACATCCCCAGCGGCGACAAAGCCACGCTGGTTGTTTCCGGCTTCACCCAATTCACCACCGAAGTGGCGAGTTATCAGTTTGAAGTGAAATAACAGGAGAGAAAAATGACACGCCGTCCACTGTCCATCTTTGCGTTCGCCGTTACGCTCGCGCTTGCGGCTTGCAACACTGCCGCCCCCACCGCCACTCCGCCTCCCACACAAGCGCCCGAACCCACCGCCACTCCCGCGCCCGCCCCCGATCAGCCGGTGCAGATCACTGGCACGGTGGAAGTCACTTCCGATCTGATCATTGAAGTCTATTTCTTCGAGAAGTATGTTTTGCTCGAAGACCTCACCGGCTTTGTGACTCGCGATTACGAATACGAACAGCCGTTGGACGGGCAGATCATCGGCCCGGTGTCGGTGGATGATGAGGGCAACTACACCTTCACCCTCAACCTTCCCGCCGAGCCGATCAGCCCTCTGAACGATGTGGACAACGATGGCTCGAGCGATCCCGGCGTGCAAGTGTGGCAGATCACCATGAGCGCCAATTACATCGACGATCCGTTTTTGGGCAAAGAGGAAACGGCGGGCTGGAGTTCGACGTACACTTCGGCCAAGATCGATTCCGAAAACAAAAACGAACTGAGTGGCGGCGTCCTTCTCATTTGGTCGCCCGACGACGCCCAGCAATTCCCCACCGGCTTCGGCGATGACGACCTCCTTTTCACCGCCGATGACCCCGTTGGCTCCGCGCCCGCCGGGTATTCGCTGATCGATCTCGATGCCGAGCCGTTCGAGATCATCCGCGAGACTCACCCCGCTGTCACCCTGTACGAAGGCGATGTGGCTGTCAACGATTACAGCGAGATGACGTGGACGGAGGCCTTCGAGGCATTGCACAGCAAAGCCTCGCGCGAATATCCGTTCACCGAAGAGAAGGGCATCGATTGGGATGCGCTGCACGATGAGTTCGCTCCACGCATCGCCGACGCCGAAAAGAGCAACGACACGCAAGCATACTATCTCGCCCTGCGCGATTACTCGTGGTCAATCCCCGATGGGCACGTGGGGCTGAGCGGCGACGACTTCGGCCTCTTCGCCGAAGCGACGGCGGGCGGCTACGGCTTCGCCATCATACGCCTCACCGACGGGCGCACCATTGCACACATCGTGCTCGATAGCGGCCCCGCCGCCGAAGCCGGAATGTTGCGCGGCGCGGAAGTGATCGAGTGGAACGGCAAGCCCGTGGGGGAAGCGGCGGCGGACGTGATCCCGTGGTCGTCGCCGTTCTCGAATGACGAGGTGAAGCAGTTACAGCAGTATCGCTATTTGCTTCGCGCCCCGCTGGACACTGAAGCCGAAGTCACCTTCAAGAATCCCGGCGAGGCCGACTCTATCACCGCCACCCTCACCTCGGTGGCCGAGAACACAAGCTTCCGACAAACCAGCTTTTTCTTCGGCTTCGATTCGCTTGGCCTGCCGGTGCAATACGACATCCTGCCCAGCGGCTTCGGTTACATCAAAATCACTTCGCTGAGCGAGGACATCAATCTCATCATCCGCTTGTGGGAGCGCGCGGTGAAGGTGATGATCGAAAACGGAGCGCCGGGCATTATTGTGGATATGCGCCAAAACGGCGGCGGCAGCCCATTGGGAAGTTTCTTCGCCAGTTACTTCGTCACCGAACGGATCGATCTCTCGCGCAGTTACTATTACAGCGAGGCCACCGGCCAACTCGAAACATTTGGCCCGCCCGATTACATCGAGCCCGATCCCGATCTGTATTACGATGGCAAGCTGGCCGTGCTGGTGGGCCCGGCGTGCGCCAGCGCCTGCGAAGATGTGTCGTGGGTGTTGGGGCAGCTGCCGCAAACGACGGTGGTCGGTTTCTATTCCACCCACGGCATCTACGGCGAAGTGGCGCGCGGGCAATATGAATTGCCCGAGGGATACAGTTTCCAAATTCCCACCGGCCTCACCCGCGACCTGCAGGGCAATCTCATCATCGAAGGGCCCGGCGTCGCGCCCGACCTTCGCGTGCCGCTCAACGAATCCACTGTCTTCTCCGATGGCGATGTGATTCTGCGCGCCGCCGAAACATCGCTGCTCGGCATCGGCCCCGACGACACACAGCTCGACAGCGGGCTGGTGCTGGGCGCGGCCGGCCCCACCAAAAAGGCGCTCAACGCCGCCGAGCCGCTCTTCCTCGAATCATTGGCCGAAGAGAGCTACAGCGCCAACGACCTCTCCCAAATGGATCGCGCCTTCCCGTACACCATCGCCCTCGAAGGAGATGAACGGCTGATCTGGGGTTGGGGCTGGTGCGCCACCTCGCAGTCGATTCTCAACGACAACTACAAGCACATTCAACTGGCGTTCTCGGTGGATGGCGAGGCGGTTGACTCATCGAAGTTCACCGAGGTTTCGCAATCGGGCGGAGGGCTGTTCTGCAAATCGTATTACACCCTCGTCTTCAATTGGCCGGGCGGCGACACCGCACTGCAAACCGTTGTCACCTTCGATGCGCCGATCAACGATGGGCAATCCGACTATCCCGCTGGCGCGCAGACGTTTGATTACACCGTGACCGCGCCGTGAGCGAATAATGCGATGAAGACTTCGCGCGTTCTCCTCGTCGTCATTCTGATCGCCGCGCTCGCCGCGCTGGCCTGCGCCAGCCTGCCCAACTTCACTATCCCCTCGTTGGCGACCGCCACCGCGCGCGCGGCGCTCACGGTCACCGTGCAAGCGGGCGGCCCGATGACGTTCGAAGACGGCCCCACCGTCGGCGCGTTGGACGAGTTGGAAACGGCGCTGAATAGCGATACTGCCTTTCTCGACTCCCTGTCCAAAGAGCAATACGACAGCGCCGAACTTTCGCAGGCCGGAGAAACGTACACGCACACCATCGATTTGCCCGAGGAGCAGCCGCTGATCTGGCAGACGAATTGGTGCACCACCACCGAGGATATTCTCAATCAGAATCTCGAGCGCATGGGCATCGAGTTCGTCGTCAACGGGCAAACGCTCGACCCCTCGCACATCGCCGCCTTCACAACGCGCGGCGGCGATTTGTATTGCGCGTACTTCATGGCCCTCGTTTACGATTGGCCGTCGGGCACGACCACCCTCGAAATCCACGTCACTTTTGAGGAGAAGATCAACGACGGCATGGCCGATTACCCCAAGGGGACGCACACCTATCAATACAACGTGACTCTGCCGTGACGCCCCCTCACCCCTAACCCCTCTCCCAAAGGGAGAGGGGCAACGCCCATTCTTACGAGACCACTCCTTCTCCCCTCGGGAGAGGGTCGGGGTGAGGAAAGAGAATCAAAACGCCCTCCCGGACTCTCCGGCGAGGGCGTTTCTTTTTTGGCAGAGGCGAGAGGATCAGTCCACGAGTCTCGGCGCTTTGAGCGCTTCGAGCTGGGCTTTGAGTTCGGCCTGCTTATCCTCGTACGCCTTGCGCACTTCGGCGGCGATCTGTTCGGCGCGCGCGTGGCTCTGCTCCTGCAAATCGCGCCCCGACATTGGCGCAAGCAATAGCGCCGCTACCGCCCCCAGCGCCGCGCCGCACATCGCCCCGGCCACAAAACTGAAGAAGCGTTGCATGGGAAAACCTCCGGATTAGAGAAGTCAGAAGTTGGAAATCGGAAGTCAGAATGGAGCAGACTGCGCCTTCCGGCTTCTATTTTCTGACTACTGCATTATACCCGCTGATGTTTGCGGGCGATCTCGGCCAACTCGGCCATGGGCCTCAACTCGCCGATGGGCAGGGCGCGGTTGGCGGTGGCCGTGTGTCGGTATTGCTTCACCGGGCTGTGAGCCGGAAGGCGGCGGCTGTTCGCCCGAAAGTCGTGCTTGTTCATCCAGCCGCACAAATACACTCGCTGGCCGTACACCCAAATGTTGGCCCAGTCCGTCGGCTCCACAACATGAGTCTTCTCCAGCGCCGGGCTATGCAAGGCGATTGTCGCGCACGGCAACTGCGATGCGCTGAGATACAGCACGGAGTAGTAATCATGCTTTGCCGATACGCGCGTGCGCGGCGCGAGCCTCAGCCGTTCGCGGATCGCGCCGCGATTCGCCGCTTGCCCGCCGATCTCGATGGCGATGGGCGCATCGGCGTTGCTTTTGAACGCAACACCGCCGAGCGAGCGCCACTGGACGATGTTGCACCACACCTCGCGCGTCGGCGTGTGCACCATGCAAACCGGCAAGTTTTTGGCGAGAGCCTTCTCCGTGTCGGTCGAATGGCGGGCCTCCAGCCCGGCCACGAACCCGAACACATAAATATCGTGCTCCCCCATCCGCTCCGACTCGAACTGATCTTCTGGCACCAATGCTTCGGCGTCCATCACCCAAGCGGGGTCGGCGCGCAGGTCGATGATTTTGCGTTTGTCGTAGATCAGACTGCTTTTGAGATCACAACGCCGCCCGCCGATGGCGAGATCGAAACGATCGGAGTCGGTGAAGGCCGTCGCCCCCAGCCGATCATACCGGATGGACTCCGACTCCAACCAGCGGCGGGTCGCCATCTCGAACGCGATCCCGGCGACGATCTTCCGTAACCGCTCGCCGGTGTTCAACTGCATTCGGTTGAAAGTGAAGTGAAGCGAGTCGCGAGCATACTGCACCCCCGCGCGCGAGAACTGTGAGTCGTAGGGGAGGATGATGATGTCGGAGGAAGAAAGTGGCATGGCATCCGTCCTTCGTCTATCGTCCTTCGTCCTCTTTCCTAAACTGCAAACAATAATGATGAAACGTGTTGCTCACCCACGCGCTGCCGAGACCGTAGGGAGCGAGCGGCTGGTTGTCTTGGCACCAAATCTTTTCATCCTTCAACGTGTACGTTTGGCTCAGCCGCTTTCCAATGTCCCACGCCAGCGGAAAAATCTTGCCGCCCTTCTTTACGTTTTTGACGATGATGGTGAGATAGGCTCTGTCTTTGAGAAGCGGATGCAGCGACTCGTAGATGCGGCACAGCGAATCGAGGAACTGCTCGTAATCGCTCGTGTTGCCGAGATCGCGCGGATCGTCGGAATAAAACACGTCCAGGCCGGAGGCCTTGCGTTTCTTCTGCGTCTCCGCCCCGCGCATCCTCAGCATATCCCAATACGGCGGTGAGGTGAGCACATAATCGACGGCGGGCAATCGGAGCGTTGGAGCATCGGCGGCGTCGGCGTTGAAAAGGTGCGGGTGATATTTTTTCGGAAAGCGCTTGCCATGCAGGGTGATCTCAGCGTCGATCATCTCGCGGGCGATGGCCGCATATTTTGGGTTGAGCTCGATGCCCACACTGCGCCGCCGCGCGCGAATAGCGGCAATGAGCGTGCTCCCCGTTCCGGCCATTGGGTCGAGCACCACCCCACCCTCTTTGGTGAAGAAGCGAATGAACCCCTCGGCCAGCGTCTCCGGAAATTTGGCCGGGTGCTGAAGCACGCCCTTTTTGCGCGGCGGCGGGTTGTGGGTGAACCACGATTTTTGGAACTTGAGCCACTCGCGCGGTTCGAGGTCGTTGAGGGTGTTGCGCGGCATTGTCGGATGAAAGAGTTTGAGTTGGGAGTTTGAGTTTCCCTTCCAACTCAAACTACGGAACCTTGCTCACTCTCAAATCATCGAAGATCACGGTGAAGTTCTTGGTCACGTTGGAGCCGACCATGAGGCCGAAGCCTCCTTTGGCAAACGAGGTGTCTCCGGCAGTGGCGACCGGCGTGCCGTTGATGGCGAAGGTGAACGCGCCGCCGACGGCGGTGACGCCGAGCGTGTTGGCCGATTGCGCGCCGCGCTCGATGGCTGGTGTCGGCGTCCAGTCGATGATGGCCGCGCCCGCGCCGCTCACGTATCGCACGAATCGATAACGCCCCTCACAGTCGATCTGAAAGGCGTAGTAGCTGTTCGGGTCCTGCGTGCGGAACATGAGTCCGTAACGGTCGCCGCTGCCGCAGTTGTTGGCGAGCGCCGCCTGCACTTCGGCGTGGAAGTCACTGCCCTGCCGACCGATGATGCGAAACGAAAATGCGCCGGGCGTTTTTTGAGTGAATGACAGGACACCGCCGCTGACGGTGACGGCGTTATCGGCGAAGTCGCCCGGCGCCCATGCCCCGGCGCTGTCGAACGTGTCGGCGAAGATCAATTCGCCCACGACGGCGGCGGGCAGTGTTGCGGTTGAGGTGACAACGGGATTCTCGGTGGGGGCGTCGGTGGGAACAAGTGTCGGCTCAAGGGCGGGCGGTTCGGTGGGCGGAGGGGTGACGGTGGGCAGGGCGAGGGTGGGAACGGCGGTGCTGGTGAGCCGGTCGGGCGGCAGCACGGAGGTGGGAACCATGGCGGTGAGGGTGCGGCTCACGCCGGTGGCGATGAGGGTTTGGCGCGGAGCGCACGCGGCGGCGAGGACGGCGATGATGACGGCGATGATGATGGCGGGTTTCATGAGGGGTGATTATACAGAAAAAAACGGCGCACCCGATCTATCGAGTGCGCCGTTGTGCATGTGCGAATGCGGAGGGCAGACGCAAGGGGGCAGACGCAAGGTCTGCCCCTACTGATTCACGATGTAGGCGGTGATGTCGTCGAAGTGCACGGTGAGATCGGGCGTGAGCAGGGCGCGGACGTACATGCCGATCAGCCCTTCACTGAAGGTGTTATCGGCGACGGTGATGAGGAATCGATCGTTGGCGTAAAAACTGAGCTGGTTGCTTACGGCGCGCACGCCGATCACATTCGTCTGCCCCAGTTTCTTAATGGCGGGCGACAGCGTGGGCTGCAGAACGGTCTCGAAGATTCCATCCTGCCGCTTCATCAAAGTGTACGTGCCGTCGCAAGACACGCCGAACATGTAGAAGTTCGCGTTGTCTTTGTAGCGGAAGATCAGTCCCCAGTGATCGCCGATCTTGCATTGGCCGTCGGGCATGACGGTTTCGGCGCTCACATAAAAGTTGGTGAGCTTCTTGCCGTCGAATGTCCATTCATAGTTCTCGGTCTGATGGCTGATCATCACATAGACTTCATCTTCAATCATGCCTTCGCCCGACGACGACACTTCGGGGCCGAACAGCCACCAATAATATTTGTTGGGGAAGTCGAATCGCTCGTCGATGATCGGGGTGACGTTGGCTCCGGCCAGCGGGTCGGGGCCGACGTTGGAGGTGACGGGCGCGGTGGTGGGCGCGGCGGCGGGAGGGTTGGTGGGCGCGGCCGGCACCGGCACGGTCACTTGCACCACGACGGTCACCGGCACTTGCACCGGCACTTCCTGAGTCATGATCACCGGCACAGTCACCGGAACTTGTTCAGGCGGCATGGCGGCCACAGTGGCGTTCACTTGGGCGATGACGGTGGCTTGCGTGTCGGCGGCGGCCAACCCGCAGCCGGCCAGAGCGATGCTGACGATGGCGAGGAGGATCAGAAAGCGTTTGGTCATGGTGTCCCTCTTTGCAACGAATGACGAGTGACGAATGACGAAAACAGAAAGTTTCTTTCGTCTATCGTCCATCGTCAAGATTTGCCGGATTGTACCATCACTCTATGCGCCGCGATACCGACGGGCGATGTTGGGGATGAGGTAGTCGCGGAAAGATCGTTCGGCGTCGTGCTCCGGCTTCCATCCCCAGTCGCGGCGCGCGGCGCTGTCGTCGAGATCAATCGGCCACGTGTCCACAATGCCCTGCCGTTTGAGGTGCGGCTCGAAGGTGATCTGCGTGTTGGGGAAGGCTTGCAGAGTCAATTGACGAATCTGTTCGGCGGAGAGGCTGAAGGAGGTGACGTTATAGACCAAACGGGACAGCGACTCTCGTGGGGCGGCGGCCAACTGGAGAAGCGCGGTGATGGCATCGGGCATGGCCATGAACGGGATCGCCGTGTCGGGGCGGACGAAGCAGGCATACGGTTCGCCTTTGGCGGCGGCGTGCAGCATTTCGGGGCCGTAATCGCTGGTGCCGCCGCTGGGCACGGTGAAGGCGCTGATGAGCCCGGGGAAGCGCACGCAACGAAAGTCGAGCATCACCGGATGCTCTTCGGAGAGTTGGCGGTAGCGGCGGCTGTAATATCCGCCGAGCATTTCGCAATACAGTTTGTTGCACCCATACATCGTGCCGGGCGTGTTCCATTCGTGTTCTTTGACTGTTGGGTATTTTGCTTTCGTTTCGAGATCGGGCAGGCCGTAGGCGGCGATGGAACTGGGGAAGATGAATTTGACCGGCTGGCCGCGCCACTCGGATTGATCGGCGGCGAGGTGCAGAAGTTTGAGCGTGCCCTCCACGTTCACTTTGTGGGCGGCTTCGGGGGTGAACTCGCTTCGGGTGGAAAGCAGGGCGGCGAGATGATAGATGGCCTCCACTTCGTATTCGCTGATGATGCGCGACAACAAACCCGAGTCGAGAATGTCGCCTTTGAGGTGAGTGACGGCGGGGTGGGTGGTGTCGGCGTCGCGGATGTCGAGGGTGAGGATGCGAGTCGAGATGTCTTGAGTGAGCGCTTCGATGAGCGCCTGCCCAATCTCGCCCAACGCGCCGGTGATGAGTGTGACTTTCTTTCGCACAGTGTGGCCTTTCGTTTGCGGGAGTGTTGCGGCGCTACTATAGCACAACCGCAATGGCGAAGAGATGCGGTTATAATCTCCCCATGCCCTCCGCCGCGCTCGCCCGCCGTGCTCTCCGCATCCATCACCGTCTCCTCGAACACTACGGCGAGCCGACGTGGCGCAACCCGCTTCCGGCGGTGGATGAATTGGTTTCGACTATCCTTTCCCAAAACACAAACGACACCAATCGTGACCGCGCCTTCGGCCTCCTCCGCGACGCCCTGCCCACGTGGGAGGCGGTGCGCGACGCGCCGCCCGATGCGGTGATCAACGCCATCCGCCCCGCCGGGCTGGCCAACCAAAAAGGCCCGCGCATTCAGCAAACCCTGCGCGCCATCACCGCCGAGCGCGGCTCGCTCGATCTCGAATTCCTGCGCGCCCTGCCCAAAGAGGAAGCGCGGGCGTGGCTCACTAAGTTCAACGGCGTGGGCCCGAAAACGGCGGCCATTGTTTTGCAGTTCTCGCTTGGCCTCTCCGCCTTTCCGGTGGATACGCACATCTATCGCGTCACTGGGCGGCTCGGCCTGCGCCCGGACAAGATGACAGTGGAAGAGGCGCACCCGCACTTCGAGTCGCTCCTCCCGCCGGAGACATTTTATGCCGCACACCTTAACCTCATCCGGCATGGCCGCGAGGTGTGCCGCGCCCAAAAGCCGAATTGCCAAAACTGCTTCTTGCGCCGAAACTGCGATTACTATAAAAATAGAACGGAATCAACACAAAGGCACGAAGGCACGAAGCCTCAAAGGAAAAAGGAAAAATAGACTTCGTGTCTTGCAGTCTTTGTGTTTCATCTATGACCAACCTCTCTCGCCTTGCCTCTCTCAACGAGGCTATCAACGGCCTCGCCGCCTCCGCCGATTTCTCGTCCGCCGTGAGCAGTGTTCTGCGCCTCGCCGCAAAATTGGTGAGCGCCGATCATTCTCTGATCGTCCTCTTCAACAAAAACATCAAAGAGTGGGCGCTTCATTCCTCCTACGGCATCCAGCTCGACGCTGTCGGCAGCCGGGGCGGGCCCGCACTGCAAACGGCGCACACGGGAGAACCGACTGCCACCGCCTCATCCGTGTCACTGCCGCTGAGAGCGCGGGGGCAGATGGTGGGCGCGTTGCAGGTGGAGCGCGGAGGCGGCCTCACCGACGAAGATCGACTCGCCCTCGAAACCTTTGCCGCCGCCGCCGCCATCGCCATCGACTCCACCCTCTCCAAAACCGATTTCGTCTCCACCGTCACGCACGAGCTGCGCTTGCCCATGACCTCCATCAAAGGCTACGCCGATCTATTGCGCGGCGGCATGGTCGGGCCAATCACCGACACACAGAAGCAGCTGCTCGATACCGTGCACAACAACGTCAATTGGATGAACGCGCTGGTCTCCGACCTCTCGGACATTGCCAAGATAGAAACCGGGCGGCTGAAGATAGACCTCGAGCCAGTGGCCGCCGCCGCCTGTGTGCGGGACGCCGTCACCGCGTTGCATCCCCAATTCGAAACCAAGACTCAATCCGTCGCCGTCAACGTGGGCGCTCTCCCGCGCGTGCGCGCCGACCGCCGGCGGCTCACGCAAGTGTTCAACTATATGCTCACGAATGCCACTCACTACACCCCCGCCAATGGAAAAATCACCGTCGCCGCCGAAGCGCAAGATTCCATCGTGCGCTTCACCGTCGCCGACACCGGCGTGGGCATGACGCCCGAAGACAAAGCCAAACTCTTCTCGCAATTCTTTCGCTCCGAAGACTCCGTCGTGCGCGATTACAAAGGCTGGGGGCTGGGGCTTCACCTCGTCAAGCGGCTCATCGAAAGTTTCGGCGGCCAAATCGGCGCGGAGAGTGAGTATGGAAAGGGAACCGAGTTCTGGTTTACGTTGCCAGTTGCCAGTAATCAGTGAGTAGTAATTGATAATTGGTGAGCGATGATCAATTACCAATTACTGATCACCAATTACCATCTTGAAGAAACCTCGCCCCGGACGCAAATACCGCCTTCGCCTCTACGAGCGACTCTTCGAGATGCTCGTCTGGCCGTCATTCTTCTTGCCTATCGCTTTTTTCGTGCTGTGGTGGATCTCTTTCGACACGCCGGTTCCCATTGCCGGGCGCAATTTGATTCTCATTGCCGCCGTCGTTTCATGGCTTCTCTACATTGGCAGTCTCGCCGCCCCGCGGCGGTGTTACGTGCAGTGCCACGCCGATTACGTTCTCATCAGCACCGCCACCTATCGGCTCAGCATTTCCTATTCGCGCGTGGGCAACATTGTGCCGGTGCATTTCGGCGGCAAGTATCCGTTGAGCCGGCAGGGATGGAGCCAGCGCACCTTCCTCGAGCCGCTGTTCCGCGAGCAAGCCACCGGCCAACTCACTGTCGTCGCCATGCAGTTGAAAAAATATCCACTGCCGCTCCCATGGCTCAAACTGTGGTTCAATGACTATATGTTTTTCCTTCGGCAGGATGGGGCGGGCTTTCTCTTTATGGTTCGCGATTGGATGGCTTTGAGCCACGAACTCGAAGACTACCGTGAAAACTGGCGCGCGCGCCGCTCGGCCAGAGGCGCCAAGGGCGTGTCCGTCGCCAGCCGAGTTCTATCGAAAGGAGATCGCAGACGATGACCGACAAATACACTTGGTATGGGCACGGCGCGGGCGGACTCGAACTGGGCGGCCACCACATTTTGGTGGACCCGTTCCTCACCGATAACCCGGCCGCCTCCATCACCGCCGACAAAGTTCCCGCCGACTTCATTCTCATCTCGCACGGGCACGGCGATCACGTGGCGGACGCCGTCTCCGTTGCCAAACGCACCGGCGCAACGGTGATCTCCAATTTCGAGATTGCCAATTGGTGCGGCGCGCAGGGAGCGAAGACGCACGCCCAACATCTCGGCGGCGGACACCAGCACCCGTTTGGCTACGTCAAACTCACGCTGGCCCTGCACGGCTCAGCCTTCCCCGATGGATCGTACGGCGGCAACCCGTGCGGTTTTCTCATCACTCCGGCTTCCGGCAAAAAGGTTTACCTTGCCTGCGACACGGGCCTCTTCGGCGATATGAGTTTGCTCGGCGACGAAGGGATCGAGCTGGCCGTTCTGCCCATCGGCGACAACTTCACCATGGGCCCCGCCGATGCACTGCGCGCAGTAAAATTGCTCCGGCCCAAGCATGTCATCCCCGTTCACTACAACACATGGGGACTCATTGCGCAGGACGCCGGGGCGTGGGCTAAAAAAGTGCAAGCCGAGACCGGCGCGCAGGCGCACGTGCTCAAACCGGGCGAGAGCGTCACGATTTAATTCCTCACCGCGAAGGCGCAAAGGTCGCAAAGATTCTTGAAAAAATTTCTCCGCGTTCTTTGCGGCTTCGCGGTTTTCTCTTTATGAACGAAACCGTCAACGAAGTCACGCTGATTCTTCGCCGCTGGGATCAAGAGTCCGGCCTCACCGAGCACACGCGGGTGTATCCTTCGCTGGAGTCGCTGTACAGCGCCTGCCTCAACGTCGGCGACACCGATTTGATCGACCGCATCATCATTCGCGGGCAAGATGAGGCGGGCAAAGAGCGCGTGCTCACGTTTGTGTTCCAGTCGGTGACGGTGGATTCGGGATCATAAACCGCCGAGGATTTTTTCCATGCTCGATGTTCAGAAAATCGTGATTGAGCACTTCGTTCAAGAATTGAGGGACGCTTATCAGCAAACCTATAATTTGCTGGAGGCCGAGTACGGCAATATCTGCGCGTGGACGGGACGCCTCGCCCTCGAAAACATCGCCAACTCCGACGCGCTGTATCACAATGTCGAGCATACCGTTTTGGTGACGATGGTGGGGCAGTCGATTCTCAAAGGCAAACAGTTGCTCGAAGGCGGCGTGACGCCGAAGGATTGGATGCTGTACACTATTGCCCTGCTCTGCCACGACATCGGATACGTGAAGGGCATCTGCCGCGCGGACAGCGGCGAACGAATGGCGACGGGACGCAACGGAGAGACGGTCTCCCTTCCACCCGCAGGCACCGATGCCGCGCTCCAGCCCTATCATGTCGATCGCAGCAAATTATTCGTGCGGGAGCGTTTCGCCAACAGCGCCCTCACCGAAGGCGATGTCAACACCATTTGCGATTACATTGAGATGACTCGCTTCCCGATCCCCGATAACGAGTTTCACCGGAACACGGCCGGCTTTCGCGGGCTGGCGCGCGCGGCCGATTTCATCGGCCAACTCGGCGACCCGAAGTATCTGCGAAAAATTCCGGCGTTGTTTTATGAGTTCGAGGAGACGGGCGCGAACGCTATTTTCGGCTACAAAGCGCCCGGCGATTTGCGCGAGGGCTACGACGAGTTTTACTGGAAGGTTGTGAGCGGAAAAATTCAAGAAGCCCTGCGTTACTTGCGCGTGACCACCGAAGGCAAACTGTGGATCGCCAACCTGCATTCGCACGTGTTCGACTCGGAACACAACAAAAGATTGCTGTGAGGCCTTGACACAAATCCTCTTCTGCGGATAATTCGGTTCAATCGAACATCAAAGGCTGTGACGGAGAAAAGTAAACCGGCGAAAGCGTCAGAGAGACGGAACCCGCGCAACATCGGGCTGAGAGTTCCGTTCGGGGAAACCGGTTGAAGTTCGCTCCCGAGCCGCGCGGGTGAATGTGTGGCGATGATTTGCAGGGGCGACTCTTGCAGTCGCCCGAAGTAGCCTGCGCCGGAAGCCCACCGTTACACGGGCAGCCGATGTTGGTCGGCGCACGAGTGGATCGCCGCGAGGCGATCAACGAGGGTGGTACCGCGAGAGCGTGAGTAACGCTCCCGTCCCTTTGTGGATGGGAGCGTTTTTGTTGTGACGAGTTGACCGCGAGCACCCAAAGATTTCTTTGTGCCTTCGTGTTAAATAAGGAGCGATCATGATCGATGAACTGAATCAATTCGAGAAAGAGGCGTTGGGCAAATTGGCCGGGCTGAACGACTCGGCTTCCCTGCAAGCGTGGAAGAGTGAGGCCTTCGGCAAGCAGAGCCTCCTTTCCACTGCGCTCACGGCGCTGGGCACGTTGCCGAAAGACGAGCGCCCGCTTGTGGGCAAGCGCACCAATGAGATCAAACAGGCGCTCACCAAAGCGTTCGATGAAAAGGAAGCCGCCCTTCGCGCCGCCGAGCTCGAACACTCGCTTCGCGCCGAAGCCCTCGATGTGACTCTGCCGGGGCGGCCGGCTCGGCGCGGGCGACTCCACATCGCCACCCAAACCCTGCGGCAGATTTGCGCCATTTGGGCCGATATGGGATTCCAAGTGTACCGCTCGCGCGAAGTGGAGTCCGACGAATACAACTTCGAACTGCTCAACATCCCCAAGCACCACCCGGCGCGCGACATGCAGGACACGTTTTACACCACCCTCCCCGATGTGATTCTGCGCACGCACACCTCGCCGGGGCAAATTCATGCCATGCGTGAGTTTTGCCCGCACCCCATTCGCGTGGTCCTGCCCGGCATGGTGTATCGCTATGAGCAGATCACCACGCGGTCCGAGATTCAGTTCGATCAAATCGAAGGCCTGGCGGTGGGCAAAGGAATCCGCATGACCGATCTCAAGGGCACGCTCACCGACTTTGCCCGCCGCATGTTCGGGGCCAGCGTGCGCACCCGCTTCCGCGCCGATCACTTCCCCTTCACCGAGCCGAGCGCCGAGATGGATGTGGAATGCTTCGTGTGCGGCGGCAAGGGCTGTTCGGTGTGCAAGCGAAGCGGCTGGCTGGAAATACTCGGCTGCGGAATGGTGCATCCCGCCGTCCTCAAAAACGGCGGCTACGATCCCAAAACCTATTCCGGCTTTGCCTTCGGCATGGGCCCGGAGCGGATTGCCATGCTGAAATACAAGATCGAAGACATCCGCTACTTTTGGGGGAATGATTTGAGATTCTTGGAGCAATTCTAAAAGATTCATCAACGGATTGAACGGACGCAACGGATTATTCTCAACGCCAATCCGTTCAATCCGCTGAATCCGTTGACGAGGTTTGGAGCGAACTATGCGTGTGCCGTTGAGTTGGATCAAAGACTTCGTGAAGATTACCCTCTCGCCCGAAGAGCTGGCGCGAAAGTTGACGTTCGGCGGGTTGGAGGTGGAAGAGATTGAATACGTGGGGTTGCCGATGCCCACACCCGAACCGGGCGCGACACAGGAATTCAAGACCTCCGGAATCGCGTGGGACGCCGAGAAGATCGTCGTCGCCCAGATTCTCGAAGTGATGCCGCACCCCAACGCCGACCGGCTCACCCTTTTGCGCCTCGACTGGGGCGGGCCGAAAGAAGAAACGGTGCTCACCGGGGCGCCGAATCTCTTTCCCCTCAAAGGGCAGGGGCCGTTGCCCAAGCCGATCAAAGTTGCCTATGCCAAAGAGGGCGCAACGCTCTACGACGGCCACAAGCCCGGCCAAGAGTTGATGACCCTCAAACGAGCAATCATTCGCGGCGTCGAGTCGTACTCGATGGTCTGCTCGGAAAAAGAATTGGGCATCAGCGAAGATCATGAGGGCATCATCATTCTCGATGACGACGCGCCGGTGGGTATGCCGCTGGCCGATTACATGGGCGATGTGGTGTTCACAGTGAAGATCAACCCGAACATGGCGCGCAATGCCAACGTCGTCGGCCTCGCCCGCGAAGTGGCCGCGCTCACCGGGCAAAAACTCAAGCCGCCGTCGTTCGATGTTCTGCAAACCGGCGCGACGGTGAAAGGCAAAGTGGAGATCGAGATTCGCGAGCCGGAACTCAACCCGCGTTTCACCGCCATGCTGATCAGCGATGTGACCATCGGCCCGTCGCCGTATTGGATACAGAGGCGGCTGAGGCTGGCCGCGATGCGCCCCATCAGCAACATCGTCGACATCACCAATTACGTGATGCTCGAAGTGGGACAGCCGCTCCATGCCTTCGATTACGATGTGCTGGTGAAACGCGCGGGCGGCCAAGCGCCCACCCTCATCACCCGCCTGCCCCAAGAGGGCGAGCGCCTGCTCACCCTCGACGGCGTGGATCGCAAGCTCGATCCGTTCACCATCCTTGTCACCGACACGGCGGGCGCGCTCTCGCTGGGCGGCATCATGGGCGGCGGCGACTCCGAAGTGTCCGACTCGTCGAAGAACATTTTGCTCGAAGCCGCGTCGTGGAATTTCATCAACATCCGGCGCACGGTGAAATCGCAAAGCCTCGACTCATCGCAGGCGGGCTATCGCTTCAGCCGCGGTGTGCATCCGGCGATGGCCGAGCGCGGCTGTAAGCGCGCCGTCGAATTGATGCGCCGCTTTGCGGGCGGCGCAGTGGCCAAGGGCATCGTGGATGTGTGGGCGCGCAAGCCGAAGCCGGTGACGGTTGACCTCAACGAGAGTGATGTCGAACGCATTCTCGGCATCCGCATTCCGTTGAAGAAGATCGCCAAGATTCTGGAATCGCTGGAGTTCGATTGCCAGCCGCTTTCCAACAAGCGTGAGCCGACTCTCCGCGTGACTGCGCCCGATCATCGAATGGACATCGGCGCCGGAGTGGTGGGGCAAGCCGATCTCATCGAGGAGATCGCCCGCGTGCACGGATACGAGCTGATCCCGGAAACGCAGATCACCGACACGACCCCGCCTCAACGCGCCAACCAATCGCTCGAACTCGAAGAGCGCGCGCGCGACATTTTGGCCGGCATCGGTTTGCAGGAAGTGATCACGTACCGTCTCACGACGCCGGAGCGCGAAGCGATGTTGATCACGCCGGGCGCGTTGGCTTCGCGGGATGATCGCCCATACGTCACGCTGGCGAACCCGATTGCGACCGACCGTGTGGCGATGCGCCATGCGCTGTTGTCGTCGGTGATGGAAGCGGCGGCGAACAATCTTCGATTTCATGATCGGATCGCGCTGTTCGAGATCGGCTCGGTGTATTTGATGGGTGAAGAGGGCGCACTGCCCGACGAGCCGCGGCGATTGGCGATAGTGATGAGCGGCCCGCGCGAGCCGGAGGGCTGGCAAGCCTCCGATCGTTCGCCGATGGATTTTTACGATCTCAAAGGCGTGATTGAAACGATGCTCGACGGCCTGCATGTGCCCGAGGCGAAGACGCAGACTTGGGAGCACCCCACGTATAGGCCGGGCCGCACGGCGGCGCTGGCGATTGGGGACAAGATTGTTGGGTGGTTTGGGGAGCTGCACCCGCTGGTGGCCGAAGCGTATGCGGGGACTCATGCCGCGCCGGTGCTGGCGGCAGAGTTCGATTTCGAGGCAATCGTTGCGTCGGTGCCGGCGCGGCACACGATTGCCGGAGTGCCTCGCTTCCCGCCAGTGGTGGAAGACATCGCGCTGATCGTTGACGAGGGGCTGGCGGCGTCCCGCGTGGAGTCGGTTATTCGCCAATCGGGCGGTGAGTTGTTGTCGGATGCCCGGTTGTTCGATCTCTATCGCGGCGAGCAGATCGGCGCGGGCAAGAAGAGTCTCGCCTATCGGCTCACCTGTCAAGCCGAAGATCGCACGCTGACCGATGCCGAGGCGGCGAAGGTGCGCGAGAGGATTGTGCGGCGCGCGAAGGATGAATTGGGCGCGGTGCTGCGAGGATGAATGGCAGGGGCGACTCGCGAGTCGCCCTTACGAGTCGGCGGCGCCCGCTACCTCGGCGCGTTCCATTGCGGTGGCGGCGAGTTGGGCGACGACGGCGAGGAGCGACAGATCGGCGGTGGTAAATTCTTTGCCGTCGTCTTTGTTGAGGGCGGTGAGCACACCCATCACTTTGCGGGTGGTGGCGATGGGCACGCACATGAGCGTGCGCGTTTCGAAGTCGAATAGATCATCCACCAGCGGAGAGAAGCGCGGGTCGAGGCGAGCATCGGGGATGATGACCGGCTCGATGTGTTGAGCGACCCAGCCGACGATGCCCGTGCCGGGCGGCAGGCGATAGTTGAGCAGCGGTTCGCGCGCCGGGCCGTGCACTACCGTGAAAACGAGATCGCCGTTTTCGTCGAGGAGAAGAAGCGAGCCGGATGTGGCGTTAATAGTGCTGAGCGCCGATTGAAGGATGCGGTCGAGCAGGCCCATCACGTTGGTGTCGGCGGTGACGGAGGCCGACACATCCTGCAGGGTGCGCAGAGCGTCGAGCACCTGCCGCAGAGTCTGATTCTCTTCGCGCAGTTCGCGGTTCTCCTCTCGAAAGCGCGCATTCTCTGCTTGCAAGAAACGCAAGGTGTCTCTCATGGGCCCGGTCATGCCGAACATTGTAGCATTAACTTGCGCGCAAGCAACCGGAGAAAAGACTTGAACATCTATTTTTCTTGCTCGCTCACGGGGGGGCGAAACGACCAGCCCGTATATTCGGCGATTGTGGATTGGCTGTTGGCGCAGGGGCACACCGTGCCCACCGCGCATTTGGCCGCCCCCAATGTGATGATTGAAGAAACTGAGATCGCGGCGGAGGCCGTTTACGCCCGTGACATTGCCTGGCTGGACGCCGCCGATTCGGTGGTGGCCGATGTGACCACTCCCTCGCACGGCGTGGGGTATGAGATCGCGCATGCGGTGATTGCCGGAAAGCCCGTGCTGTGTTTGGCGCGCGAGGGCGTGAAGGTGTCGAAGATGATCGCTGGCAACCCGAAATTGACCTTTGCCCGATATGCCGATGCGGAGGAGGCGGTGAGGCGGATTGCGGAATTCCTCTTCGAAGAAGACAGAAGATAGAAGTCAGGAGTCTGACTTCTGACTCCTACCCGCCATGAAAGCCGCCACGACTTCCCTCACTTCCTCCTGCAATATATCCACCGGCTGATCTGCGTTCAGCACCCGCCACCGGGCCGGTTCCGCTTTCACCATTTCCATGTATCCCTGCCGCACGCGCTGGTGGAAAGCGAGAGTGTAATCGTCGAGCCGGTTCCACTCGGCGCCGTTGCTTTGCCGCCGCCGCAGGCCGCGCTCGGCGTCGATGTCGAGCAAAAGAGTGAGGTCGGGAATGAGCGAGTCGGTGGCGAGCGCGGTGACGGCGCGGATCGAGTTGAGCGGGAGGCCGTGCCCGTACCCCTGATAGGCCAGCGACGAATCGAAATAGCGATCTGAAATCACAACGCCGCCCCCGGCGAGGTGCGGTTTGATTTTTTCGCGCACCAACTGCGCGCGCGCCGACGAGAACAACAAAAACTCGGTGGCCGGAAACATGGACTTGTTTTTCATGTCCATGAGAATCTGCCGCACCTGATTGCTGATCTCGGTGCCGCCCGGCTCGCGAGTGAGCAACACGTTGTGGCCGAGCGACTGCAAATGCTCGGCCAACAATCGGCACTGCGTGGACTTGCCGGAGCCGTCCGGGCCCTCAAAAGTGATGAACAAAGGGGAACTGCAAACTACAAACTACAAACCTCAAACTCCAAAATTCGAAGTTTGAGATTTGAAGTTTAAAGTTCGAGATTCATTCTCGAAAGATTCGGACTCTTCGATACGGCTCTTTGCCGTACGAATGCGAAACGAGATTGGCTTGCCGCGCCAGTTCATGCTGTGCGCGGCGCACGGTGGACGACTGCGGCGACAGATCCACCGTGCGCGATCCGCTGAGCACGGCTTGTATCGCCGACTGAGTTTCGAGCAGGGCTTTCTCCATCGCGCCGGTGTCGTCCTCGGCTGGCTCGGCCTGCATGTTGAACACATCGGCGAGAAAGTTTTCGATCTGCGTCACCGAATTGGATCGCAGAACGTACACCGGCAGGCCACGCTCTTCGGCATCCGAGATCGGGCGCTGACGCCGCCGGTAATATGTTTTGAGCGTGACCAACAGCTGCGCGTGGGCGAGATCGTCCACGACGTGAAGCGGCAAGCGCATCCGCCGCGCCGACTGCTCCAATCGTTGGCGAGTGATGCCGTATGAAAAGACTTTGAGCGGCTCGGCCGATGAGGCGCTCTCGCGCCGCGACTCGCGAATGGTCGATTGGCTTTCGATGAAAGGGAACTCCGACGCTGTTCCCTGCGCGCGCAAATCGATCCCCCGACCGTTGCCCCCCCGCCCGCGCGCCGGGGCCGGTGGGGCGACCGTCTCCATTTGGAAATGGCCGTGTTCGTCCTCGCGGCGGAGCTCGGTGGGTGTGGGCTTCCCACGCAGAATCCCATCCACGGCGGCGGCCACATCGGGGCGCACGACGAGCGTATGACGATCTTGAATCTCGATCAGCACGTCGAAGGTGGGCGGCGCGCGCCGTTCGAGCACTGTCTTCTGCGTGCCGCGCCGTCGGGCCTCTTCATCCGAGAGCGTCACCGACTCGATGCCGCCCACGAGATCGGCCAGCGTGGGGTTGAGTAAAAGATTGTCGAGCGTTTGGCCGTGCGCCGTGCCGATGAGCTGCACGCCGCGTTCGGCGATGGTGCGGGCGGCGGCGGCCTCCAACTCGCGGCCAATCTCGTCGATCACGATCACTTCCGGGTTGTGATTCTCCACTGCTTCGATCATCACTTCGTGCTGAAGCGAAGGCTTGGCCACCTGCATGCGGCGGGCTTTGCCCACTGCCGGGTGCGGCACATCGCCGTCGCCGCCGATCTCGTTGGAGGTGTCCACAATGACCACGCGCTTTTTGTCGGCGAGGATGCGCGCGGCTTCGCGGAGCATGGTGGTTTTGCCGATGCCCGGCTTGCCCAGCAGAAGAATACTCTTGCCCGACTCGATGAGGTCTTTGATGATCTCGGTAGTGCCGTACACGGCGCGGCCCACGCGACAGGTGAGCCCCACAATGTGCTCGCGGCGGTTGCGAATGGCCGAGATGCGGTGCAGGGTGCGCTCGATCCCGGCGCGGTTGTCAGCGTCGAAATCGCCCACGCGGGCGACGGCGTAATTGATGTCGTCGTGCGCCACTTCGGTGTCGGTCAACTGCACTTCGCCGTCGATGTATCGCGCGGTGGGCACGCGGCCCAAGTCGAGGATCACTTCGAGCAAATCTTCGGTGCGGTTGGCGGCGGTGACCGCCTGCCCGATGGGGGGCGGAAGAATTTTAAGAAGGTCGTGCAGATCGTCTGTGATTCGCTTTTGCATGGCGGCTGATCGCAAGAGGGCGCAACGGGCGCGGAGGCTTTGGCGATGCTCGGCGTTCTCGGCGCTCTCTGAGAGAGGAGTTGCTGGAGGTCAGGCAAGGCGGGTGTTACGGCAGTGAGGCGGCGGGGTTGGAAGCGGATGTCGGCTGTAATTCTACCATTTGTGTGGTGACTTTGCCCCCGGCGATGACGGGCAGGGCTTTGAATTCCGGCTCGCCGATGCGCACGGCGAGGCGTTTGACCATGACGGCCTGCTCGGCCCACGCCGAGAATTCGAGATCGCACAGCGAGGTGCGCAGCCAATCTTGGTGCGAACGAACGCACACATTGATGGGCACCGACTCGCGGTCGGTGAAGCGGCAGAGGAGATCGGCGAAGAGCACGGTGCTGTGATCGAAGACGCTGGGGTGCAGATACGGTTGTATCCAGATTCCCAGCGGGCCGCGGCTCACGTCGAAGAAGGCGACGATTTCGCCATTCTCTTCGAGAATGTATCCGTGTCCGTATCGGACGGGTGGCGGCTCCACTTGTTGAACGAGTCGGGGAACGATGTTGGCGTACAGCGATTGAATGCCGATGTTGTCGGCGGTTTGTTGAGGGCGCAGGCGCGGCTGGACGATGGCCGTGACCGGCGGGTTGGGCCTCTCGCGCCGCCAAATGTGCTGGCGGGCGTAAATGGCAAACCCGAATTGGCGCAGGGTTTCGAACTCGGGGCTGTGTTCGTCCACTTCGGCCACGAGGTTGTGCGCGCCGCGCGAGGCGGCTTCGGCGCAGAGGTGTTCGAGCAGCGATCCCCACGCGCCGTCGGCGGTGTAATTGGGAGCGATAAAGGTGAGGTGCGCCGATTCGTCTCCGGCGCGGAACCGAAGTTGGCCGAAGGCTTCGAGGGCGTGATTGTCAGCGTTGCGCCAAATGTAGGTGGGCAGTCCGACTCCGGGAGCGAGAAACGCCAGCACCGCCGATTGAAGGGGATGGGCGCCGCGAGTGAGCGCCGATTCGGAGTCGAAGCACACGCCCCGCTCCGAGAGTCGGCGCACCAGTCCGAAGTCGCGCCAGTCGAATGTGCGAATCATTGTGACGGTTGACGGCGGTCGCCTGTCGTTCGTCGTTTACTTCCCGCCGACGATGCCCAAAAAGTATTGATGGACTCGATCGTCGCGGGTGAGTTCCGGATGGAAAGATGTTGCCAAAAAGCGCCCCTGCCGCGCCGCCACGATGGAACCGTTTTCAAGCCGGGCCAACACCTCTACGCCCGGCCCCACGCTTTCGATGATCGGCGCGCGGATGAAGACGGCGTGGAAAGGGCGCGCGCGCCCGTTGCCTTCGCGGGCCAGCGCGGGGATGTCGAGATCGATCTCAAAGCTCTCGGCTTGCCGCCCGAATGCGTTGCGCTGAACGGTGATGTCCATCAGTCCCAGCAAGGGTTGGTGGCGGCGAACGTCTTTGGAAAGAAAGATCGCTCCGGCGCACGTGCCCCAAATGGCGCGCGTCTTGCCGAAGTCGTGCAGGGCTTCGATCAATCCGTATTGCACGGCCAGTTTGCCAATGGTGGTCGATTCGCCGCCGGGGACGATGAGGCCGTTGAGTCCGGCAAGGTCACGGGGAAGCCGCACCTCTGAGGCCTCGCCGCCGGTGCGCCGGATGGATTGAATGTGTTCGCTGAAATCGCCCTGAAGAGCAAGGACGCCGATGTTCATGGCTTCTTGAGTTGATCCGTCTTGGGCTTGAAGAGGCTGCTGAGATTTTCTTTGAGCGAGCCGGTCGTCGGCTTTTTGAGTTCGTCGGTTTTCGGTTTCGGCGGCTCGTTCGGCGGAGTCAGTTCGGCGGTCTTCGGCTTCAATTCGCCCGTCTTGCGGAGCGCCTCTTCGGGAAGAACCGCAGTGCGCGCGCGATTGACCAATCCCACGAAGGCGTTCTTGAGTTTGTCCACTTCTTCGGCGCTGCCAACCCGCCAAGCCGCACCATTTTCATCGCGCTCGGCAGTGATCAACCGGCGCGGGCCGTATTCGTCGCGGATGCTGATGATGACCTGCCCCTCGTGTTCGTTGAGGCGATGCTGATGCGCGAGGGTGTTGCCGCGCGTTTCGATCTGCACCATATCATCGCAGGCGTCGAACCACCACGGCGTATCGGAGGCGATGTCGATGAGGCCGAACACTTCCACCGGATCGGTGCTGACATCGGGAGCAACCGTGAACGCGCAATAGGCCGCGTCGCCGCCGACGGTGCGCCGCCACCATTTAAGGCCCTGCGGCTCGGCAATGACCTCCCATTCGTAATCGCCCTGCTCTGCGCCGAAGCGCCCGGCGAGGTGCACCGCCTCGAAGTGGGGCACATATTGCCGCGTGTGATTCCAAAGCACACGCGGCACTTGCATGAGCAACTGCGACTCGGGCCATTTGCCGAGATGCTTGAATTTGTGCTGAGGAGCGAGATTGATAACGGCTCGTTGTGGCGGGGCCATTGTGATCTTTCCTCATTTCTCATCCGCAGACGGCGCGGATGTTCGCAGAGTCTTTCGATCTGCGCCACTCAATGAAATTGGCGGAGGCGCTACCAGCCGCGCTGGGCGAGCAGTTCGGCGCTGGGGATGTCGTTCACCTGCCGGCCAACCATCGGCTCGCCGAGATTGCGGCTCACGTCGGCGATGATCTTTGCGTCTCGGAAATGAGTGGTGGCCTCGACGATGGCTTTGGCTCGCTTGGCCGGATCGCCGCTCTTGAAGATGCCGGAACCGACGAACACGCCATCCACTCCGAGCTGCATCATCAGCGCCGCATCGGCGGGGGTGGCGATGCCCCCGGCGGCGAAGTTCACCACCGGCAGTCGGCCTAACTCTTTCGTTTCTTTCACCAACTCGTACGGCGCGTCAATCTCTTTCGCGAAAGTAAACAACTCCTCCTCGGCCATCGTCTGCAAGCGGCGGATGTCGCCGAGCACGGCGCGGGCATGGCGCACGGCCTCCACCACATCGCCCGTTCCGGCCTCGCCTTTCGTTCGGATCATCGCCGCGCCTTCGGCAATGCGGCGCAGAGCTTCGCCCAAGTTGCGACAGCCGCACACAAACGGCACTTTGAAGTTGTGCTTGTTCACGTGGTGCGCTTCGTCGGCGGGCGTCAGCACTTCCGATTCGTCGATGTAATCGATGCCCAATGCTTCCAGCACTTGCGCTTCCACGAAATGCCCGATGCGGCACTTGGCCATCACCGGAATAGTGACGGCGTCCATGATTCTGAGGATGATCTCAGGGTCGCTCATGCGGGCCACGCCGCCGTGGGCGCGAATGTCGGCCGGCACTCGTTCGAGGGCCATCACCGCGCAGGCCCCGGCGTCTTCGGCAATCTTCGCGTGTTCGGGGGTGACGACGTCCATGATCACCCCGCCTTTGAGCATTTGAGCGAGGCCGCGTTTGACGGCCACTGTTCCGGTTTGCGTTTCCATAGGTCTCTCCAAACTTGCCCCTTGGCTGTTCTTTTTCATTCTACCACGCAGAGGAAGCGGAGGCAAAATTACAGCAATGCCAACAGCACGGCGGCGACTATCGTGAGCGCCGACCCGAACACGAATGGCGCCGACGGCCCGAACCCGGCGAATGCGCCCATCCCCTGCCAAAGAATCCCGGCGATAAAACTGGCGGGCAGTGCGGTGAGACCGACGGCGGCGTTGTACAGCCCATAGGCCGTGCCGCGTTTTTCTTTGGGCACGAGATCGGCAACAAACGCCTTTCCGACTCCTTCCGCCATTCCGTAGTAAAGCCCGTACACGGCATAAAGCGCGAAGAGTTGCCACACCGTTCCGGCGAAGGCAAAGCCGAGATACACCAGCCCGTAAATGATCCAGCCGGTGATCATCACTCGCCGCCGCCCGATCCGATCGGAGAGGCGGCCCGCCGGGCCCGAAACAACGGCGTAGGTGATGTTGAAGACGAGGATCATCGCCATGATGGTCGCCACATTTGCGCCGACGCTTTGAGCACGCAAAACGAGAAACGCGTCCGATGAATTGCCGAGTGTGAACAGCACGATGATGACGAGAAAGAATTTGAATCGCCTATCGAAACCGACCAGCGAAAGGGTGGGGAGTTTGCCGTCAATCTTCTTTGGCGTCTCTTGCGCAACGACGAGCAACACGGCGACGGCCAGGATTGCGGGGATGATGCTGATGCCGACAAGCAGCCGGAACGTGCCCTGCGACAGTGCGACTCCGGCGCGTTGAGTGAGCGCGACGATAACGAGCGCGACGAGCAAACCCAACGCCGCGCCGAGCGTGTCTCCGGCGCGATGAATGCCGAAGGCCGCGCCGCGCTGAGACTCATGCACGGAGTCGGCCACCAATGCATCGCGCGGCGCGGTGCGGATGCCCTTGCCCGCGCGGTCGGCCAATCGAATCGCCAGCACTGCGCCCCACGAATTGGCGATGAGCAGAAACGGCTTGGCGATGGTCGAGAGCGAGTATCCGGCAACCGTGAGCCATTTGCGGCTCTGCAATTTGTCGGAGAGCCAGCCCGAGGCAAGCTTGAGCAGGCTGGCGGTCATTTCGGCCAGCCCATCGATGAGGCCGATGATGTTGGCCCTCGCGCCGAGCACATTGGCGAGGTAGAGAGGGAAGAGATGCACGATCATCTCGCTGGAGATGTCGGTGAGCAGGCTGGTGAGCGTGACTGCCCACACGTTGCGGGGCAGATTGCGAAGCGAGAGGCGGGGGTGTTCGTTGTCGGGTGAGGTTTGCATGGGCGTTTTTCCGCTTGAGCAAGCAAGGATTGTATGGCCGCATGATACCCCTTTTTTTGCCTCTTGACCCCGCCCTCCAAAATGAATACAATTCAGTCAATTGGTACAATTGATACAATCTGGAACACGACATGATTCGACTCAACCCTCGCGGCGGCGCGCCAATCTATCGGCAAGTAGTGGAGCAGATCAAGCATCTCATTGCCGCAGGGCAGCTCAAGCCCGATGATCAACTTCCCACCGTGCGCCAACTTGCCGCTGACCTGCGAGTGAACCCGAACACGATTGCGCGCGCCTATGCCCAGCTTGCCGAAGAAGGCGTGATCTCGACTCAACAGGGGCGCGGAACGTACGTGCTCGACGTGCCGCCGCCTGCCGATCAACGAAAGATACGGCGGGAGAAACTCATCGCAGTGATGGACCAAGCTCTGCAAGATATTGAGCGGCTGAGTTACACCCCGGGCGAAGTCGAAAAAACGTGGAGGGATCGGTTCGCCGTTTGGCGCAAGTCTCAATCGCGAAAACACTGACCCCGAAAGACGCACATGCTCTACATCACTTACACTCTCAACTTTCTTTTGATGATCGCCATTCCGATCATCGTTGCCGTCGTCATCCATCGGCGGCTCGGCGGGCGATGGGCGCTCATGGCATGGGGCGCGGCGGCGTTCATCGGCTCGCAAGTGGTGCGTATCCCATTGCTCTACGGCCTCACTGCGCTCTTTCAATCCGGCGCGTTGCCGCGCATCCCGGCGAACATTGTCACGCCATTCAACATCGCCGTGCTCAGCATCAGCGCCGGTCTGTTCGAAGAGACTGCCCGCTACATTGTCTATCGCCGTTTCATTCCCGCCGCCCGAACTTGGAATGATGGCATCGCGCTCGGCATTGGGCACGGCGGCATCGAGGCGATTCTTCTCGGCTTGTTCACCGGACTCGGCGTCATCCAAATGTTTGCCTTGCGCGGCGTCGATCTCGCGGCCCTGCCCCTTCAGCCCGATCAACTCGCCGCCGCGCAAAAACAAGTGGCCGACTTTTGGTCGGCGGCGTGGTATCTCACTTTGTTCGGCGCAGTCGAACGTGCTTTCGCCATTTGCCTTCACCTCTCGCTGTCGCTCCTCGTTTTGCAAACCTTCCGCCGCAACATCGTGTGGCTTTTCGCCGCGACGGGCTGGCACGCGCTTGCCAATGCGGTGACGGTTTCCGTTTTGCCCTCCGTCGGCCCGTTGGCGACCGAAGGCATATTGGGATTGTTCGCTCTCGCATCGATGGGCATCATCGCCGGACTCAGGCGAACCGGGATGGGCGCCGACTCCGTTGTGGAGTCGGAGTCCATTGGGGAGCCGGTTTCCGTCAAATAGAAAGGGAACATGATTCACGTCGAATCACTCACCAAAAAATTCGGGGCGCTCACGGCAGTGGACTCGCTCACCCTTGATGTGGCCGAAGGCGAAGTGTTCGGCTTTCTCGGCCCGAACGGCGCAGGCAAGACGACTACTGTGCGGATGCTCACCTGCCTCATCGCCCCCACCGATGGGCGGGCAACCATCGGCGGCCTCACGGTGGGGCGCGACGATCATGCCATCCGCGCCCGCGTGGGCATCCTCACCGAGACGCCGGGAATGTACGATCGATTGAGCGCGGAGAAGAATCTGACCATCTTCGCCAAACTGTACGGGGTGAAAGATGTGGCCGGGCAAGTGGACAAGTATTTGCGGATGCTGGGGCTGTGGGAGCGGCGCGGCGACGAGGCGGGCAGCTTCTCGAAGGGGATGCGCCAAAAACTCGCCATTGCCCGCGCTCTGCTCCACGAGCCTAAAATCCTGTTTCTCGACGAGCCCACCAGCGGTCTCGATCCGGAGGCGGCCAAATTGGTGCGCGATTTCATCGCCGAGTTGAAATCGGAAGGGCGCACCATCTTCCTTTGCACGCACAATCTCGACGAAGCCGACCGATTGTGCGGTCGGATCGGCATTTTCAGAACGCGCCTGCTCACGGTGGATACTCCGGCCAACCTGCGCCGGAGGCTGTACGGGCGGAAGGTGGTGTTTCACATGAAACGCCTCGACCCGGCTTGGGCTGAGGCGGCGCGCGCTCTGCCTTTTGTGAAAGAGGCGCAGGCGGTGGACTCCCGGCTGATCGTGGGCTTGGACGAGCCGGAGGAGCAGAACCCGATCCTCGTGCGGCGGTTGGTGGAATTGGGGGCCGAGGTGCAGTTTGTGGGCGAACTCCGGCACTCGCTCGAAGACATCTATCTCAACTTCATCCGGCAGGAAACGGGCAACGGCGAGTGAGCCGGTGTGGATAACCGGCCTTGAACTGTGGATGGCTGTGGAAGGAGCGAAAAATGGAGCGGATACTGACGATTATCGACAAAGAGTGGGCCGAGGTGTTCAAGAATCGCATTGTGCTGTTCACCGTCGGCTTCATGCCGCTCATGTTTACCCTCATGCCGTTGGCGATTCTGTTTTTCAGCCGCAATAGCGATATGAGCGGCGATGTGGCCGACCTGCCGCCATCGTTTCGCGCCGCCTGCGGAGAGATGAGCGCCGGAGCCTGTATGCAGGTGTTTCTGGTCAACCAGTTTTTGCTGTTGTTTATGATGATGCCTCTCATCATCCCGGTCGCCATCGCCGCCTACAGCATCGTGGGCGAAAAGACCACCCGCAGCCTCGAGCCGCTGCTGGCCACACCGATCACCACGATTGAACTGCTGACGGCGAAGAGCCTCGCCGCCGCCATCCCGGCTATACTGGCAACGTGGATTTGCTTCGCCGTTTTCGTCATCGCCGCGCCAATCGTGGGCGCCGCGCCGCCGGTGGTGGCCAGCCTGTTCAACCCTATGTGGAGTCTGGCCGTGTTCGTGGCCGGGCCGCTCATGGCTATCATGGCCGTAAACTTCGCCGTCATCGTCTCCTCACGCGTCACCGATCCGCGCACCGCCGAGCAAACGTCCGCCGTGATCATTGTGCCGCTGCTCGGCCTGGTGTTCGGGCAGTTGGCCGGGGTGATCGTGCTCAATGCGCAACTCATGCTGGTCGTCATCAGCCTGCTGGTGTTGGCCGATGTCGGCCTCATCTATCTCGGCGCGCGGCTTTTTCAGCGCGAAGCGATTCTGACAAAATGGAAGTGAGGCCATATGCCTTTTCGATGTTCACCGCTGAGAGGATTGCTGTTTCTCATCGCGCTTCTCTGCGGCTCAACGTTCCCGGCCCTTGCCCAAGAGTCCGACGAACTCACACTCGCCATCCACCGCGATTTTGGTTACGGCGGCGGGAGTCAGATTCAAGGCCTCTTCACATTGGAGGCCACCGGCCCGAGCGACTTGGCTTCGGTCACCTTCATGATCGATGACATTGTGATCGGCGAAGCAACATCGCCGCCATTCAAACTGCAATTCGACACCGACAAATACCCGGCTGGCTGGCACGACCTGATCGCCGTTGGCGCCACCGCCGAGGGCCGCAGGCTCACCTCTCAGACTCGGCGTTTCGAGTTTGTCTCCCCCGATTTCGTTTGGAAACAGATGAGTTCGATATTTGCCACAGTGGGCGGCTTCGTGTTGGCGCTGATGCTGATCGGTATGGCAATACAATTCGCGCCGTCACTGCTTGGCAAGAAACGCGGTGCGCCGTTCGGCGCGGCGCGCAACTACGGTTGGCTCGGCGGCGCAATCTGCCCCAAGTGCAAACGCCCCTTTGCGATTCATTGGTGGAGTTTCAATGCCGGGTTCTTCCGCAAGTTTGATCGCTGCGATCACTGCGGCAAGTGGAGCATCGTGAGCCGCGCCAGCCGCGAGCAGCTCGCCGCCGCCGAAGCCGCCGAGTTGGCCGCCTCCCAACCCGAGCCGCCCATTTCCGAATTGTCGCTCGAAGAGAAACTCAAGCGGCAGTTGGACGACTCGCGGTACATTGACGAATGATCGTCTCACACGGTAACGTGTAACCATCTTTTCGCAGAAACGCAGCGCGCGCAATGTTGGCAAACTGCGCCTCCGAGTCTTCGAGCCGAGTTGCGTCTTTTCCAGAGTCGGTTAATCTTCCGGCGGAACTGATGAGCCTATACCGAGCGCGGGCACAAATTGCGGTTTTTGGGAGAGGCTCGCATAGCCTCTAGTATGATTTTGTCTATGACGATCCAACTTGAATTCACGCCCGAGATTTTGAAAGAGTTGTACTATCATCGCTACCGGCATCTGGCTCCGCTCGTCCAACGCCGCATGGACGCGCTGTGGTTGAAAGCGCATGGGTTGCCCCATGCGCAAATTGCGGA
>VGOW01000015.1 GCA_016875735.1 Chloroflexota bacterium
GCAGCAGCGGCTTGAGCAATTCCCATTCGCGGTCAGTCAAATCAGAAGGGTAGGGTTTGCGTTTTTTGAACATTCGCCAATCTTACCTCAGCTCAACTGGCAGAGTTTTCTTTAAGAAATAGGCTCTGAGAGCGCCTTGGGGCAGGGAACGAAATTCATTGTGCGGGTACCGCGCCGCCCATTGAAGCAGGCCGCGCCGCCGCCCCCCGAGTCCAGCGCCCCCGCCGAATTGCTGGAACTCGACCTCTGATCGCATCAACCCATGATAGGGGCAGGCCTTGCGCCTGCCCGATGGCGGGCGACTGCAAGAGTCGCCCCTGCCATTTACGCACCTTTCGCGGTTGCGCCTCCCCGAAAACCTTTACACTCTTCATACTTCTTTTAGTTCCCCTTCACGAACCATTTACTGACAATCTGCCTTGCGGGTCATACACTTCTTGCAGTGTGGAACACTGGGAGTGACATGATTCGTCTCACGCGGCTGAACGGAAAAGAATTCTACGTCAACGCAGAATTGATCAAGACGATCGAATCGGCGCACACCACCGTGCTCTGCCTCAACGACGGCGACAAGATCAACGTGCGCGAAACGCCGCAGTTGGTGGTGGAGGCGGTGATCGAATACCGGCGGAAGGCCTATGGCGCGAGGCCGGTGATGAGCGGAGAGGAATAACACCTTATGGACATTGCAACTTTGGGAGGCATCGGCGCGGCGCTGGCCGCCGTGATCGTGGCTAATCTTCTCGGCGGCGGCAACCCGCTGCAGCTCGTCTCCAGCGCCGTGCCGCCCCTGCTGTGCGTGTTTGGCTCGTTCGCCGCATCAATGGCTCAATACCCATTAAGTGTGACGACCGGCTTGCCCAAACTGTTCGCCAAAGCGTTTTTCAAGGGCCACGAGAATATGTCCGAGTCCGTCGAGGCGTTGGTGAAGATGGCCGACAAGGCCCGGCGCGAGGGCATCCTCTCGTTGGAAGAAGACGCGAAGAAAATCGAAGATGAGTTTCTGCGCAAAGGCGTGATGCTGGTGGTGGATGGGGTGGACGCGGCGCAGGTGCGGCGCATTTTGGAAATGGACGTGCATAACATGCACGAGCGGCACCTGCACGGCATTGGTTACATGAACGGCGCAGGCGGCTTCTCGCCCACGATGGGCATCATCGGCACGGTGATGGAATTGATTGTGCTCATGCAGCACCTCGACGAGCCGGAACATCTCGGGCACGGTATTGCCAACGCCTTCCTCGTCACCCTGTGGGGCTTGGCCGCCGCCAATCTCATCTTCTTGCCCATCGGCGGAAAACTCAAAGCCAATAGCGAAGAAGAAGTGGTCTTTCGCAACATGCTCATCGAAGGCATTCTCTCATTGCAGGCCGGTGAGAACCCGCGCATCGTGCGCGAGAAGTTGAGCACCTTCCTGCCGCCCAAGGCCCGCGTGGGCGAGGCGGGCGAAGGCAAGGCCGCCGGAGCAACCGCATGAGCAGCCACGGCGGCGGCGACGGCGGGCGGTGGTTGGTGAGTTACGCCGACCTCATCACCTTGATGATGGCCCTGTTCCTCGTGCTGTACACATTGGGACGCACCGACCTCGAAAAATACAAAGACCTCGCCGAAAGTTTCCGGCGGGCCTTTGGTGGAGACACGAGCCGGATTGTCAGCCCCGACCTCTCCGAGGGTTCCGGCGCTGGCGGCGAAGGCGAACCGGCTCCTGTTCAAGTGCCCGACTTCCCGCCCCGGCCCCCCGACACATTGGATGTCGCCAGCAATCTTGGGCAGGCGCTGTCCAGCGCCGGCATCTCTGGCGAAGTGAGCGTCAACAACAACGCCGAAGGCGTGCTCATTTCCATCAGCGAGCAGCTGCTCTTCCAGCCGGGCAGTATCGATATTCAACCCACCGCGCAAGCCGTGCTCGATCAACTGGCGATCATGCTGCGCGACATTCCCAACGACGTGCGCGTGGTGGCTCACACCGATCCCACGCCGCCCGTTGACCCGCGTTATCCCACCAATTGGGACCTCTCGGTGGCGCGCGCCGTCACCATCGCCCGCTACCTCGTCGAATATGGCGGCATCGATCCGGCGCGGCTCACCGCCGCCGGGCAGGCCGAACACCATCCGCTCTTCCCCAACGATTCACCGGAACACATGGCCTTCAACCGCCGCGCCGACATCATCATCGTCTATCCGTTGGACACGCAGAAAGTGTCGCTGAACATCGTCCCGCCCATCACCATTCCGGGCCTGCCCGCCGACGGCCACTAGCGCAGGCGAATGGGAGTAATGACATGACCGAAGAGACAAAAGAAAACAAAAACAAAAAGAAAGCGAAGAGCGATGGCGAGAAAAAGCCGCTGAACATCGGCGGTCTCATCGTCAAACTGCTCGTCGCCCTCATGGTCGCCCTGCTGCTGGCAATGATCGGGCTGGGCGTGTACATCTTCGTCTTCCCCGACGATTGGCCCAAACCGTTCTACGTCTCGATGGGCCCGCCCGCCGCAGAAGCCGCCGGGCATGCCGAATCCGAACCCACGCCCAAACCCGCCGGGCATGCGGAGGCCGCCCCCGAACTTCCGGCCGCGCTGCCGTTGCCGGGCGAGGGCCTCATGTTCGACACCGGAACCAAAATCGTCAACTTGGCCGACCCCGGCGGGCGGCGGTATCTCAAAATCAGCATCGTGCTGGAGTACGCGCCTCACGATGCCGCCTTCTACACACTCGTAGGTGAGGAACGCACTGCCGAAGTCACCCTCTTCGCCGAAGAGATGAACTCGAAGAAACCCATCATCGACGATCTATTCAACACCCTCCTCTCCAGCAAGACCTACGATGAGATTTACACGGTCGAAGGCAAAGAGCTTCTGCGGATGGACATCGTCGCTCGAGTCAACGCGCTGTTGCCCACCGAGCATCTCATGTACGTTTACTTCACCGAGTTCGTCGTCCAATAACCTATGCTCACCCAAGCCGAGATTGACGCCCTGCTCTCGGGGATAATCGAGAGCGAGCAGCAAGACCCAGACCAGCCGCCCATTGCCGCCGAGCGCCCCGCCGCCGCAACCGACAGCGCCGCTAGCGGCGAGCCGGCGCAGAAACAAGTTCGCCTCTACAACTTCTGGTCGCCCGATCGCTTCTCGAAAGATCAGATGCGCGCGGTCGAACTGGTTCACGAAGAGTTGGCCGAGCGGCTCACCTCGTCGTTGCCCTCCTATTTGCGCGCCGTGTTCCGCCCGCGCCTCATCCACATCGAGCAGGGCCGCTTCGACGACCTCGCCCAAGACATTCCGGCCAACACCCTTTACAACATCCTCGCCTTCGATCCGCTGCCCGGCCGGGCCCTGCTCATCTTCAGCCCCGAAGTGGCGTGGGTTGTGCTCGAGCGGTTGCTTGGCGGAACGGGGCGCACGCCGCCGCCCTCCTCCAAGCCCCTCACCGACATCGGCCAAAGCCTCATACGGGGAACGGTGGAATACACGCTCAACGACGTGAAAGCGGCTTGGAGCAAAGTGGTGACGCTCGAACCCCGATTAGAAGACGCCACCGTGAACAACCTTTGGGTCACCATGCTCATGCGCAATGCGCGCGTGGTGCTCATCGCCTTCGAGCTGCTCATTCAGGGCGTCACCGGAACGATGAGCATTTACATTCCGCTGTCCATGCTCAAGCCCGTCGCCGGAGCGCTCAACCCCACCGCGTGGATGGCCGGGCACGAGCATCTGCGCGGCAACGACGAAGCCCGACAAGCCATCGTCCGCTCGCTGCGCGAAACTCACGTGCCGCTCACCGTCGAGCTCGGCGCAACCTCGCTCACCGTGCGGCAGCTCACCAAACTCACTCCCGGCGATGTCCTCTGCCTCGATACAACCATTCAACAAAAACTCAACATGAAGGTCGGCACACGGCCTCGCTACCAAGTGGTGCCGGGCACCCTCGGCACGCGAATGGTTGTCCGCATCGCCGGGAACGCAAACGGATCATAGGAGTCGCGATGACTGAACACAACACCACTGCCACCCTTCCGGCGATCGCCGGAGAGCGAACCGAAGTGCCCGTTCGGCAGGTTCAATTCTCTGCCATCGACACCTCGCCCGCCGCGCCCTCTGCTTCTGGCGCCATGGATATGCTCATGGACGTGTCGCTCCGCGTTTCGGTGGTTTTGGGCCGCGCGCAGATGTTGGTGAAAGACGTGCTGGCTCTGCAACACGGCTCGGTTGTGGAGCTAGATCATATGGCCGGAGAGCCGGTGGATGTGTTGGTGAACGACCGGCTCATCGCCCGCGGCGAAGTCGTGGTCATCGAAGACAAATTCGGCATCCGTATCACCGAAATCGTTTCGCCGACGGCCCGGCCCCCGCAGGACGAGTGATGGAAAAACTTCTCGCTGTTCTGCGCGCCGATCCGCGCTGGCGTTGGGCCGCCGCCGCGTTGGCCGTCGTCGTCGGGCTGGCCGTTCTGCTTCTGCTCGGCGGCGCAACCTCCGACGACTCATTTGCCGCCGCCGCCGTGCAGGCTATGACCAAAACAGCCATCGTGCTTGGCCTTCTCTTCCTCACATTGGCCGTGCTCAAACGATGGCAAGTGACGGCGTCACGCGGAAAACAAATGTCGGTGGTCGAGACGCTTCGCCTCTCGCCCCGCCAGGCGTTACACATCGTGCGCGTCGGCGAACGCACACTCCTCATCGGCGCATCCGACACACAAATCTCACTGCTCACCGATGTTGAACCGATTGACTCGGCGGAACCGCCTGCGCCGCAAAACGCCTTCGCCGATTTTCTCGCTCAGTGGCAAAACCCTGCCTCTGCGAAAGCAACGACGGAATGACACCGACACCGAGCCGCCGATCCCTGATCCTCCTCGCCGTGATTCTGATGGCTCTGCCGCTGGCGGCCTGCGCCGGCAACTCCAACCTGAGCGCTCCGGGGGTCACCGTCACTGTGGGAGATGGCGAAGAACCGGGCCAAGTGAGCGCCGGAGTGCAGCTGCTCATTCTCCTCACCGTGCTCAGCCTCGCCCCGGCTATCCTCATTTTGGCAACAGCCTTCACCCGCATTGTCATTGTCCTCTCGCTTCTGCGCTCGGCCATCGGCACCCAGCAAGTGCCGCCCGGCCAAGTGGTGGTGGGCCTCGCGCTGGTGCTAACGTTCTTCGTCATGGCCCCGGTGTGGAACGAAGTGAACGAAACGGCGGTCAAGCCTTTCACCGACGGCGACATTACTCAACAACAGGCCCTCGATCGGGGCGTGAAACCGTTTCGCGAGTTCATGCTCCAGCAAACGCGCGAGAAAGATTTGGCCTTGTTCGTGCAGTTGGCGCACCTGTCTGCGCCCAGCACAATGGACGACATCCCCACCTCGGTGGTTTTGCCCGCGTTCATCATCAGTGAACTGAAGACCGCCTTCCAAATGGGGTTCGTCATCTACATTCCGTTTTTGGTGATCGATATGGTGGTGTCGTCGGCGTTATTGAGCATGGGCATGATGATGCTGCCGCCATCCATCGTGTCCATCCCGTTTAAACTGTTATTGTTCGTCATGGCCGATGGCTGGTATCTCATCGTCCAATCGCTGGTGCTCAGTTTCCATTAGCGGCGGCCCAACCCTCGAGGTGCATCGTTATGACCGAAGCCTACATTATCACATTAGCGCAAAACTCTCTTCTGCTCGTGGCCGTCGTCGCCGGGCCGGTGTTGTTGTCGGGAATGGCGGTGGGCGTTTTGGTCAGCCTCCTTCAAGCGGCCACACAAATCACCGAACCCACGTTGACCTTTGTGCCCAAAGTGTTTGCCATCGGCCTCGTGCTCATCCTCTTCGGCTCGTGGATGGCTCAGCAATTGGTGGCCTTCACGGTGGGCCTGTTCACTTCTCTGCCCACTTTGGTGCGATAGTATGCCCGCGCCCTCTACTCAGAACGCTCGTGTGGTCGAAGCGCTGATGAAAGAAGTCAGCCGCTTGCGGCCACTGCCCGCTGCGGCCACTCAAGCCATTCAGATACTCGGCAACCCGCAGGTGGACATCAAACATCTGGGCACGGTGCTCTCCGCCGATCAAGTGATCGCCGCGCAGATTCTGCGCCACGCCAACTCGGCTTATTATGGCGGCATCACTCCGTGCACCACCGTAGCCGAAGGGATCGTGCGCATTGGCACCAAGCAGCTCAAAAGTGTGCTGTACGGCGTGGCCGCTGGCGGCATGTTGGGCAATCGACTCAGCGGCTATCAAATGAAAGACGGTGAACTGTATCGGCACTCGCTCGTTGTGGCTACCGCCGCCCGCCGCTTGGGCATCTTGGTGCGTTATCCCGATCCCGAAGAAGCCTTCACTGCCGGCCTTTTGCACGACATCGGCAAACTACTGCTCGACCGCCACATGCAGCCCCGCTTTCAGAAAATGGCCGACGAAGTCAAACAGGGCAAAACCATCATCCAAGTCGAAGAGACACACATTGGCACTGACCACGCCACCATCGGCGGCCTCATGGCCGAGCGCTGGTCCCTGCCGCGTGTGCTGGTGGACGCCATCGGTTTTCACCACGCGCCCACCCTCGCCGCCGCCCCGCGCCTTGCCGCCATCGTCGCCTTCGCCAACATCGTCGTGCTTCAGTCGGGAATCGGCCTCACCCCGTTGGGTGTCCCTCCTCTGCACCCCGAAATCGCCGCATTGCTCAAAATCGTCGAAGACGATATGGGCCGGCTGGCCTACACCCTGCGCCCCGAAATCGAAGCCGCCAGCCGTCAGTTTCAAACAAACCTGCGGCCCGTGCCTGCCTAAAACTTTAGGCATTTCACTTTTCCTTTAGTTTCCGTTCACGCGCGATTTACTGACTAAAAAGGTTCGCTACAGTAGACTGGCATGTAGGGCTTATCCCATGTCCATTTCTATTGCGCGATTCCAAGACTTTTTTCTCGTTCTCACGCGGCTGTTGGCGATTCTTTCCGCAGTGCCGGTGCTGGGCGGGCGCGCGATTCCCATGCAAGTCCGGTTGGGACTCGGAGTGCTGGTGGCGATCATCATCTTCCCGTGGTCGCCCACTCTGCCCGCTGCCGACGATTATCAATCTCTCATTCCGTTTTTGTGGAGCATCGCCCAAGAACTGATCACGGGCATCTTGGCCGGAATGGCCGCGCGATTTGCCTTCACCGCGCTCGACGCCGCCGGGCGGCTCATGGCCGAGAGCTCAGGGTTCGCCGCCGGTTCCGTCCTCAATCCGGCTATGGACATCCCCGGCACCGCGCTCGATCAGTTTTACACCATGATGGTTGTCCTCATCTTCCTCATGACCAACGGCCACCACCAACTTTTGCGCGGCGTCGCTCTCTCGTTTGAGGTCGTGCCATTGCGCTCGCTGGCGCTCGATGCCGCCGGACAGGAAAACCTGATCCGAATGTCGGCCAACATGCTGCTCACTGCCACGCAGATCGCCATGCCGGTGATGGCCCTTATGTTACTGCTCGATCTCGGTCTCGGACTCATGGCTCGCGCCGCGCCGCAGATGAACGTGTTTTTCGTCGGCGCTCCGCTCAAAGCCGGGTTGGCCTTCTTTGCCGTCGCGGCAGTTTTGCCCGCGCTCTTCCCAATCATCACCAATCTTTTTTCCCGAATGCCCTACGACGTTATCCAACTCATTCGCTGAACTCAAACTCAAACTCTAACTCACCCTCACCATGGCCGACGACAAGACCGAAGCCCCAACCCCCCGAAAAATTTCGGAAGCGCGCGAACAAGGCTCTGTTCCCAAAAGCACCGAGTTGAACACCGCGCTTGGCCTGCTCGCCGCCTTCTGGCTTCTGCGCGGAGCCTTTGGCAACATTGCTCAATCGCTCGGCGTCTTCATGCGGCAGATGCTCACCTCACTGCCCACTGGCGACCTTACCGCTGATTCAATCGCCGCCTTCCAGACCGGCGGCGTGTGGAACGTTTTGCTGGCGGCCATGCCTCTCTACCTCACCATCGGCGCGGTGGGCATCATCACCAGCGTCACCCAAACCGGCGGCCTGTTCACCACCGCCGCCCTCTCGCCAAAACTCGACCGACTCAATCCGCTCAACGGCCTCAGGCGCATCATCTCGCGGCAAGGGCTGGTTGAGATCGCCAAAGAATCCATCAAAGTGCTCATCGTCGGCTGGGTGGTGTACTCCACCGTGAGCGACAGCATCCCCCGCTTCCTCTCGATGACCACGTTGGATCTTAACAGCGCCATTGCCCTGTTTACCGACATCGCCTTTGGCTTGGGCGCGCGCGCGGCATGGCTCTATCTCGTCTATGCCGCCGCCGACTACGCCTACCAACGCCGGCAGTGGTTCAACGCGCTGAAGATGACGAAGCAGGAAGTGATGGAAGAAGTGAAACGGCAGGAGGGCGACCCGCAAATCAAAAGCCGCATCCGCGCCGAAGGGCGCCGAATCGCGCGACAGCGCATGATGAACAAAGTGCCGCAGGCTAACGTGGTGCTCATCAACCCCACCCACCTTGCCATCGCCCTCATGTACGACCGCTCGAAAATGGCCGCGCCGAAAGTGGTGGCCAAAGGCGCAATGCACATTGCCGAACGCATCGTGTCGATTGCTCGCGCGCACGGCGTGCCGGTCATCCAAAACATCCCGCTGGCCCGCGCGCTCTACTCGGCGGTCGAAGTCGATCAGCAGATCCCGCCCGCGCTGTATCAAGCCGTCGCCGAAGTGTTGGCCTTCGTCTTCAGCCTCAAAACCAAACGGCGCACCACCGTCTATCAAATGCCATCCCAGCCCGCCGCCCACTGAATCACCGACTACTGATCACTGACTACTGCCATGACCGTCATCGCCAACGAACAATCACCGTTTGCCAGCCTGCGCACCCTCATGCGCTCCAACGACGCCATTCTGGCGCTGGCCGTTCTTCTCATCATCGGCCTCATGATCGTCCCCCTGCCGCCGCTGGCCGTGGACTTGCTCGTGGCCTTCAACTTCGCGCTCTCGGTGGGCATCATCCTCATCGCCATGTATATCCGCGAGCCGCTCGATTTCTCCGTGTTCCCCTCGGTGCTGTTGCTGGTCACTCTCTTCCGGCTCGGACTCAACGTGGCGACTTCGCGGTTGATTCTGCTCGAAGCCGAAGGCGGCAAAGTGGTGGACACCTTCGGCAACTTCCTCGTCGGCGGAAATTATGTGGTGGGCGTAGTCATCTTCCTCACCCTCATGATCATTCAGTTCGTCGTCATCACCAACGGCTCGGGGCGCGTGGCCGAAGTGTCGGCCCGCTTCACGTTGGACGCCATGCCCGGCAAGCAGCTTTCCATCGACGCCGACCTCAACGCCGGAATGATCACCGAAGTCGAAGCCCGCCAGCGCCGCAAAGCCATCCAAATCGAAGCCGACTTCTACGGCGCGATGGACGGCGCGAGCAAGTTCGTGCGCGGCGATGCGGTGGCCGCCGTGGCCATTGTGCTGGTGAACATCGTCGGCGGATTTCTCGTGGGCATGTTCCAGCTCAAACTCACGTTCATCGAAGCCCTGCAAACTTACACACTGCTCACGGTGGGCGCGGGCATGGTGGTGCAGATTCCGGCTCTGCTCGTCTCCACTGCCACCGGCCTCATCGTCACCCGATCCGAATCCGATGAGTCGTTGGGCGCGGATGTGATGGGGCAGTTGGGCAACCCCAGCGCGCTGAGTGTCGTCACCATTCTCATACTCGGCCTCATGCTCGTGCCCGGCCTGCCCAAGATTCCGTTTCTGCTCATTGGCTCGGCCACCGGATCAGCGGCGTACTTTTTGTGGCGCAAGCAGCAGCAGGCCGCCGCCCTCCCGCCGCCCGAAGCCGCCGCCGCGCCCGCCGAATCGCCCGACGATGTGACCGGCCTGCTCGGCGTCGATCCGCTCGAAGTGGAAATCGGCTACGGACTCATTCCGCTCGTCGGCGAAGAAAAAGCCGAAAACCTCCTCCGACGGGTCACCGCCATTCGACGGCAAATCGCTGGCGAGCTGGGCGTCGTTCTGCCCAAAGTTCGCATCCGCGACAACCTCACGCTCACGCCGTATGCTTATCGAATCAAACTGCGCGGCGAGGAGATCGCGCGCGGCGAATTGATCCCCGATCGTTATCTCGCCATCGGCGCTCCCGACGGCGGCCCCGAAGTGCAGGGCATCCGCGCTTCCGATCCGGCCTTTGGACTCCCGGCGTTGTGGATCACCGAGTCTCAACGGAACCAAGCCGAGATGGCCGGATACACAGTAGTCGATCCCATTTCGGTCGTCACCACGCACCTCACCGAGATCATCCGCTCATCGTCTTCCGCGCTATTGGGCCGCCAGCAAGTTCAGGAATTGATCGACCGGGTTCGCAAAGAGGCGCCCGCCGCTGTTGATGGCTTGATCCCCGATTTGCTCACGCTGGGCGAAGTGCAGGATGTTCTGCGAAACCTTCTGCGCGAGCGCATCCCCATTCGCGATCTGCCGACGGTGCTGGAAGTGTTGGCGAACAATGCTCGGCTCACGCGCGACCCCGATGTGTTGTGCGAGGCGGTGCGGCAGAGCATGGCCCGGACGATCACCAACCTGTACCGCCACGACGATGGCCGCTTGCACGTGATCACTCTCGCGCCGTTGCTTGAGTCGCGGCTCAAGCAATCATTGTCGGCGTCGGAGCGCGGGCTGGGCTTGCAGATCGATCCGGCGACGGCGCAGCAGTTGTTGAGGAAGACGGGCGAAGAAATGGAAAAGATGGCGGCGCAGGGATACCAACCGGCGCTGATGTGCGCGCGCGAAGTGCGTATGGCCTTCCGCCGATTCGCCGAACGGGTTCTGCCGAATTTGGTGGTGATTGCGTTTTCGGAAATTGCGCCGGGCGTGCAAGTGCAGGCGCACGGCGTGGTGGATGTGTGAGGTGGCTATGACCACGCAGGCAAAGACGTTCCGCGCTCCGACAATGCCCGAAGCATTGGCCAAAGTTCAGATTGAACTGGGGCCAGAAGCGGTGGTGCTGGGCGTTCGCAAAGTGCTCGACGGCCCGGCCTGGCAAGTGTGGCGCGACCCCGAGTTCGAGGTGATGGCTCTGCCGGGCGACGAGTCGGCGTCCACCGGCGCGATGGTTTGGGAGCCGAGCACGGCGACGAGCGGATCGGTGATGCCGGAACCGGTGACTCATTTTTCGGCGCGTTTGATCGAGCAGGGGTTGGATGAGTCATTCGTCAACAAAATTATTGCGAGCGCGGTGGATGGGATGAGTTTGCGCGGACTGAGCGAACGGCGGATGGTGCGCGATTTTCTGTCGCGGGCGCTGGCTTCGCGGCTGACGGTGGGCGAGTTTTTGCCGCGCAAAGGAGAACAGCGAGTGGTGGCGCTGGTGGGAATATCCGGCGTGGGCAAGACGAGCGCGGCGGCGAAGTTGGCGGCGTATGCGCGATACAACTTGGGCCGCAGTGTGGCGCTGATCAGTGTGGACACGTTCCGCGTGGGCGCGTTGACGCAAATCCAAACCTTCGCCGAGATTCTCGATGTGCCGCTTTCGGTGTGCTACACGCCGGGCGAACTCTCGGCGGCGTTGGCCGCGCACGCCGACAAAGATTTGATCGTGGTGGACACGCCGGGCCGCAACACCCGCCGCGCGCTGGAAATGGTGGAGATCACCACCCTGTTTACCCCGTTGCCGCAGTCGCGCCGCACCTATTTTGTCGCCAGCGCAACGTCGAAGACGGCTGACTTGGCGGAGGCAACGACTGCATTCAAAGGGCTGGGGTTGAACGGCCTGATCTTCACTAAGTTGGACGAGACCGGCGGCGTGGGCAGTCTGTATATGCTGGCGCAGGGCGTAGGGCTGGCGGTGAGTTACTTCTGCTCAGGGCCGCGCGTGCCCGAAGATATTGAGCCGGCTTCGGCGGAGCGAATGGCGGAACTTTTGTTGGGATGGTGAGGAGCATACGCAATGGCTGACGATACTGAAGATGATGAGCTGCTCGAAGAGCAGGAGGAGACACAGAAGGGCGAGGCCAAACCCAAAAAGCGCGACGCGGCGAACAAGGATGGTAATGAGACGTTCATGCCCGCGCCGCTTACGCTGGAAGCGGCGCAGGCAATCGCCCGGCTGTTGCCGATCTTTGCCACGCTGGTGGTGATGGCTCTCAGCACACTCGCCAGCGTCGATCCCATCATCATCGGCGCGCGGGCCGTCGTCACATTGATTGTGACCGGGCTCTTCAGTTGGGTCTTCACGTATTTGTATGCCCACTTCTTCTTGTGGCTCATGGCCAAACCCAAACAGGCCGAAGCCGTGACGAGCACGAAATCGTGGGAAGCGTGAAGAAGCGAATAGCGGATGGCGAATAGATACCATTGCCATTTACTACTTACTCTGACTTCTGACTACTGATTACTGCCTCCCGTGTCCACCCTCTCCGACGACAACGCCCTCTGGGCAAACTTTTTAGCAAGCCGCGATCCGGCCCTGCGCGAAGAAGCGATTCTGCGTTACGTGCCGTTGGTGCGCTACGTGCTGGGCCGCTTGGGTGTGGAGCCGGGGGGCGAATACGAAGACCTTGTGAGTCAGGGGTTGCTCGGCTTGATCGATGCAGTGGACAGATATGATCCTTCGCGCGGCACCGTTTTCAGCACCTATGCCACGCATCTCATCCGGGGCCGCGTGCTCGACGGACTCCGCTCGCTCGATCTGCTTTCGCGCCCGGCCCGCCGCCGCGTGCGCCAACTCCAGGCGGCGATGGCCGAACTTCAACAGCGTTTTGGCCGCCCGCCCGAAGAAGCCGAGGTGGCCGACTTCATGGGTTTGGAGATGAAGGCTCTCCAGCACACATTGGCCGACGCCGGGCGAGTCATTCTCTCGCTCGACGCCAGCGAAGGCGACGACGAGAAGCCTGACCTGCACGAAACACTGGCCGACCCCGGCGACGACATGATCGACAGCCTCACCGAAGGCGACCTGCGCTCCGAACTCATGCAAGCCATTTCCGGGTTGCCGCTCCGCGAACAACAAATTCTCTCGCTGTACTATCGCGACGAGTTGACCATGAAAGAAATCGGCGAAGTACTCAACCTCTCAGAATCACGCGTGTGCCAAATCCACGCCCGCTGTGTGCTGGCCCTCCGCTCGGCGATGGAGTTGCTCGACGCGCGTTCAGTGTCGGCTGAAACGGAGTTGTTGAGATGACGGAACGAATCGGCGCAAGCGATCTGCTTCGGGACACCGCTTACTTCGTGTCGCTGGCCCGCCGCGCCGCGCTCACATCCGATGACCCGGCGGTGCGCGAAAAGGCGATGCGACTCGGCCCGGTGGCGCGCGAACTGAAGGAAATCGCCAACGGCCAACCGCGCGATCTTGCCGCCGCCCCCGCACCCGTTGCCGCGCCGAAACCTTCGGCCAACGCGCCCGTTCCTCCCGCCGCCGCGGCCTCCGATTTTCGGACTCTGATCGATGCCGCCGCCCAAAAGCGTGAGCCTGCCGCCGCGCTCCGAAGCGACTCGCTAGATCGCACCACCGTTGCGCTGAGCATGGCGCAGGGCGGCGCGAACGGTATTGAGATCGCCAAATCGCTCGGCATGACTCGCGGCGAAGTCGATCTTATCCTCAGCATTGCGAGGCAAAAATGAAAACGAAAACGATTCAATCATTCGCGCTTGCTCTCCTCCTCTTGTTAGCCATTGCGCCGTGGGTCTCGGCCAACGGCAACAATCAAGTGATCTTCCTCACCTTTCTGCCCGACGTGTCGAACTTCGGCAATCAATCGGCGTCGGGCATCGCCATCGTGGATTTGCACACGGGCGAAGTGTCGGTGCAGGCCACCAGCCTCACGCCAGTGAGCGGGAGCGCCTATCACGTTTGGCTCGCTGGACCCAATCTCTCTGGCGCGGTGCATATCGCCTCGCTGACGAGCGACGGCCACTTGCCCACCACCATTACTCAATTGCCATCGCAGGAATATCGATACATTCTTCTCACATTGGAAGCCGATGGCGAAGCGCCCTCGGCGCCCGGTGAGAAACGATCTCTGGCGGGAGTCTTTCCCAATTCCGAGGCCCTCGCCCCCGTGGAAGGTGTGGGCAGCAGCGGGCAGGCCGTGGTCACCGATCCGCCCAAGTCGCAATTGCCGAACACGGGCGCAATCATTCCCGACCGCTGGTTATGGGCGGGCGCGGGTGTGCTGGCCGTGCTTGCGGTAGTGGCGGCGGGCGCGGTCATTGTCAAACGGAGGTAACAATGGTTCGAGGTTTTTATTCGGCGGCGTCGGCGTTGCTGGCCGGGCTGTTCCGCCAAGAGTTGCTCTCGCACAATATCGCCAACATCAACTTGGCCGGATACAAATCGCTCAACACCAGCATGGATGAGTTCGAGCCAAAACTGTTGTCGCGTATGCCCGGCGTGTCGATGCCCGGCACGGTGGGCGTTGAAGTGGGGCAGACGAGTTTGGGCGTGGCGCCCATCGGCACGGAGACATATTTCGCCGAAGGCTCACTGCGCGACACCAAACAGCCTTTCGATCTGGCGATCAACGGTGACGGATTCTTTCGGATATCGACTCCGAATGGCGAGCGTTTCACTCGCGACGGGCGTTTCACTCGCGATGAGAACGGCAACTTGGCGACGGTGGACGGATACTTGTTGCTAGGGGTTGACGGCCAGCCCGTGGTCGTGCCGCAGGGCGAAACGGCCATCGACGCCGACGGCGTCATCCGAGTGGATAATCAAGCCGGAGATCAAATTGCGCTGGCGGCGTTCGCCAACCCCGTCACCGATCTTCAACGGGACGGCGCCAACACCTTTGCCGCGCTCGGCGAGGCCACAGCCTCCACCGCCGCCATTCGGCAGGGGATGCTGGAAATGTCGAATGTGGATGCCTCGCGCACGATGGCGCAGATGATCTCGGTTGCCCGGGCGTACGAAGCCGCTCAACGCGCCGTGCAATTGCAGGACGAGATGACGGGCAAAGCCGTCAACGAAATCGGGCGGCTGTAAAGGATGTGAGTCATGACAACCACCGCGCTCACCGCGCTTCATGTTAGTGTGTCGGCCATGCTGGCCCGGCAGTTCGAGATGGATGTGATCTCGAACAACCTCGCCAATGTGAATACCACTGGCTACAAACCATCGCGGGCCGACTTTCAAGAATTGTTTGTCGAAGGCGTTCCCGACAACCGATCCACCACGCCCTATCGCGGCACGGGGCCGGGCGTCACCCGGCGATCCACGTTGCCGGGCGCTCTCGCTCCGGCCAGCTCGCCGCTGGAGATGGCGATTGAGGGCGATGGCTTCTTTGCCGTGACTCAGCCCGACGGCACAACGGCGTACACGCGCGATGGGCGCTTTCTTCAGGACGGCGCCAATCAATTGGTGACGGTGACCGGCCAGCCGGTGGTGTGGGATGGAGCGCTTCCGCAAGAGGCCGAAGCCCTGCACGTCAATGTGGATGGCACGGTGATGGCCAGAGCGAACGGGCAATGGACTCAGGTGGGCGCCATCGCCGTGTTTCGCTTCGACAACCCCGGCGGCCTTTTGGCGGCCGATGACAATCTGCTGGTGGTGTCGGAAGCGTCGGGCGATCCGGCGCAGGGGGTGGGGGGGCAGAATGGGTTCGGGCGAATCATCTCCGGCGCCACCGAGAACTCGGCCATCGATTACGCCGAAGAAGTCACTTCGATGATTCTGGCTCAACGGGCCTACACAATGTCCATCAAAGCCTTTCAGCAGACGGATGAGATGATGGGTATGGCAAACCGCCTGCGAAGCGGATAAAGGCTGTGTGAATTGATGAAAGTTTTACGCGGGAGAGCCGATAACGTAAAAGGTTGCAAACCGCCTGTTTGTTGTTAAAAAAGGAGATCGCACAAACATGAAAATTAACGGCTCACTCGACCCTCGCCTCAACGGTTCGGCTGGCGCCAGCGGCGCGGAAAGCGCCCAGAGCGTTGACGCGCGCCGCGCCGAAAAGGCCGCCGAAACGAAACGGCAGAACGCGGATCACGCCAGCCTTTCGGAGCGGGCGCGGCTGTTGCAGCGGGCGCGCACCGCGCTGGAAGCCTCCTCCGATGTGGATTATGAGCGCGTGAACAAGGCGCGCGAAGCGGTGACCAACGGCACATACAAGATCGACCTCCGCTCACTGGCAGACAAACTGATGAGTCTGGTGAAGTAGGCGATGACAACCCCGTTTCTTTCAACCATCGAAGAAACACTATTCGCCGAGTTGCGAATCTTGCAGACACTGGTCAGCCTCACCGAGAAAGAACGGGCGGCATTGCAGGCCGATGATGTTGATTGGCTCGCTACCGTGCTTGAGCAAAAGGACATACAGATGAACGATCTCAACCGGTTGGAAACCGCGCGAGAACTGGCTATCGGCGATTGGGCGCGCGCCGAAGGCCTGGAAGTGGAGCCGCCTCTCACGCTCGACTTGGCGCTGGCGCAACTGGATCGGGCCTCTGCCCGCCGACTGCGCAGTGTGCGCGACGGCATTCTGGCGCATTTGGATCGAGTGCGCTCGCTCGGAGTTGCCAACCGTTTGCTGGTGAACACTGCGCTGGAGCGCAACGCCGCTGTTCGCGCCTTCCTTGTGCATATGGTGTCCGGCGGCGATACCTATGGCCCCGCCGGAATTGTTCACCCGCACGGACCAGTGAGCAACCTGATGGAGTGGAGCGGTTAGCGGCCTGCTGTAACGGACTGCCGCAAGGATGCGACGATGACAACGATATTCTCCGGCCTCAACTTGGCTCTGCGCGCGATGCTGGCTCATCAGCAAGCGCAGTTGGTGACCGATCACAACATCTCCAACGTCAATACGCCCGGCTACACACGCCAAGAGGCCGTCCTCGCCACCGCCGCCCCCTACACTCGCAACGCTTTCAACAGGCCCGAGACCGGTTTGCAGTTGGGCATGGGCGCGTATGTGTCGAGCATTCGCCGCTTCACCCTCGACTTCTTCGACCGCCGCCTGCGCGAAGAAATTGCCTCCACCGCCGATTGGGGCGAGCGATCACAAATCCTTCAGCAGATCGAATCTGTTCTGCACGAATCCGAAACCTCCGGGCTGGGGCGCCAACTCAACCAATTCTGGAGCGCGTGGCAGAATCTCAACAATGATCCGGCCAGCATGGTCGCTCGCGGCGCCGTCATCAGCTCGGCTGAAGCCCTCACCCAAACCATCCACGATCGCCATGTGGCGCTGGATGCGATGCGCCGCGATGAAGACGCCCTCATCGGCTCGCTGGTCGGCGACATCAACACAAAGGCCAACGCCATCGCCGGACTCAATATCCAAATCATCAATGCCATCGGCGCGGGGGATAACCCCAACGATCTTCTCGACCGGCGAGATGTGCTCCTCAACGAACTGGCCGAAGTCGCTGGCACCACCGTGCACTTCGAACCGAACGGCGACGCCTATGTTTCGCTGGGCGGCCATATCCTTGTGGCCACCGGCAAAACTCAAACGCTGAGCACCGCCCCCGACGGCGCGAACCCGGGCATGTCCAAAGTGGTGTGGGCCGACGGCACGGACGCGATCATCCGAAACGGGCGCATTGCCGGAGCCGTTGATGCGCGGGACACCGACATTCGCTCGCGCATGACGGCCCTCGACACGTTGGCCTCCGCACTCATCACTCAAGTCAATGACATTCACAACGCCGCCTTTGGCCTCGACGGCAGCAACGGCCGCCTTTTCTTTTCCGGAAGCACTGCCACCGACATCGCCGTGAGCTCGGCGCTGGCCGCCAACCCCACCCTCATCGGCGCGGCGCAATCCGCCGCCACCATTCCCGGCGACGGAAGCCAAGCGCTGGCGATTGCTCAATTAGGCAATGCCTTGGTGATGTCGGACGGCACGCGCACCATGAACCGCTATTGGGCCGACACCATTGCGCAACTCGGCCTCGACACCCAACGGGCCGATTACGAAAGCGAGAATCATAAAACCGCCCGCGAGGCTATGGAGAGACAAAAGCAATCGGTCACCGGCGTGTCGCTCGACGAAGAGGCGGCTCGGCTGGTGCAGTCGCAACGCGCCTACGAAGCCGCCGCGCGCGCCCTGACCGCCTTCGATCAAATGGCCGACACTATCATCAATCGAATGGGAATTGTGGGCAGATGACGTTGACAGACTCGATTTCGACTATGGCAAGATTCTTACCGATTACTCCCATCTCCAGCGCTCAATCTCTCGTGCCCCCGCTGGAGAAGCATCTGGTGCGGGGAGCAGACGAGGAAAGCGGCCGCGTGCTCATTGTGGACGACGACACCGACGCGCGGGCATGGCTCTCCGATCTGCTCGCGGCCGAGGGCTACCGTTGCGATGGCGCAAGCGAAAGCCAAGACCCGTTGAACTGCATCAACGAACTTACGGCGTTGGTGATTTTGGATTTGCACTCGCCTGCCATGTACGGAATGGAACTGCTCCGGCGCATCACAATGGAGCATCCCGGCATTGCCGTTCTCGTCGTGGGCGGGCAGGGCGATGTAGCGGTGGCCGTGCGGGCCATGCGGTTGGGCGCATATGATTTTGTGCCGCGCCCCTTCTATCCCGACGATTTGATCCTGCGCGTTCAACGCGCCTTCGCATGGCGGCGGCTCATTGTGCGCAACCATCTTTATCAGCACGAGCTTGAGTCGGCCATCGAGCTTCAACGCGAAGCGCTCACGCTGGCGCTCGGCGAACTCCGGCGCACCTATCAAGCCACGCTCGAAGCCCTCACCGGCGCGCTCGACCTGCGCGACAAAGAAACGGAGGGCCACTCGCGCCGCGTCACCGAATACTCCACCGTGCTCGCCCGAGCCATGAACGTGGACGACGACGCCCTTGACGTGATCCGGCAGGGCGCGTTACTGCACGACGTGGGAAAGATCGGCATCCCCGATTCGGTGCTGCACAAACCGGGGCCGCTCACCACCGAGGAATGGGCGCTGATCAGAAAGCATCCGCAGATCGGATACGATCTGCTCAAGGGCATCGGCTTCCTCAGTGAAGCCGTCTCCACCATCGTGCTGAGACACCATGAGCGATACGATGGAACCGGCTACCCCGATGGACTGCGGGGAAACGACATTCCGTGGGGAGCGCGAATCTTCGCCGTGAGCGACACGCTCGACGCCATCACCGCCGACCGGGTGTACCGCAAAGGGAGATCTTTGGCGGTGGCTCGCGCCGAGATCAGCCGCCTCTCCGGAAAGCAATTCGATCCCAAGGTTGTCGAAGCCTTCATGTCCATCCCCGATCAAACGTGGTACACCATCCAAAACGCGGTGGCAATTCTGTGCTCGCGGATGCAAGGAGTGAACTATGCGCATTACCGATCGCATGATTAGCGACGACACGATGGCTAACGTGGCGCGCAACAAAGAGCGGCTGGCTGAACTGCAAGCGCAAGCCTCTTCCGGCAAACGGATCATCGATCCGCATGATGATCCGGCGGGCGCAGGGCAAGTGCTCAGCCTCCGGACGTCGCTGGCCGCCAATGAAACGTATCTTCGCAACATTCACTCGTCGAAAGAGTGGCTCTCGGCCACCGAGTCGGCGCTGCAAAATGTGGTGACGGTTTTGCAGCGCGCGTTGAGCAATGCGCGGCAGGACGCGAGCGACAACGAGCGCGCGACGCTGGCCTCTCACGTTGACGGCTTGATCGACGATGCGCTCACGCAGTTCAACGCCCGCTACCGCGATGCCTATCTGTTCGCCGGTTTTCAGACTAATACCCAACCGTTCGTCACGGTTGGCTCGCCCGTGACGGCAGTGAATATGGCCGGAGCGCCTCCGGCGAGCAACGGCGTGCGCACGGTTGAGATGGAGCGCGGGCAAACGGTGGCGGTGAATGTGGTGAACGACGCCGCCGGCCAGTTTGGCGCGTTTGCCTCGAATGTATTCAATGCGCTGATCACTCTGCGCGATGATCTGAATGCCAACAACGTGAATGCGATCGGCGCAGATATTGCGACTCTGCAAACTGCGTTGGACGGCGTGACGGCGGTGATTGGCGACATCGGCGCACGGCAACAACGCCTCACCGACGCCCGCACCCGGCTGGAGCGCGTGCAGCTCGGGTTGCGCGATTTTCTCAACCGCACCGAAGACGCCAATCTGGCCGAGACCATTATGCATTTGAGTGAGCAAGACACCGTTTATAAGGCGTCGTTGCGGGCGGCGGCTCAAATCGGCCGCACCAACCTATTCGACTTTCTGAGGTGATGATTATGGATACGATAGACACTGCCCCATCGGTTCGCGTGCTGCCCACAGAGTTCGGCGCTCCGGCGCTGAACATCACGTTGGAGGAAGGGCTGATCGGTTGTGAGATGTGGCAGCACTTCACTCTCGAAGCCCCCGCCGACACTGCGCCACTGATGCTGTTGCGTTCGTTGGATGAGCCGGACATCTCGTTTATCGTCTGCGACCCGCGAGCGATTGAGTCAGATTATTCCCTCGCCTTGTCCGACACCGAGATGGATATTTTGGGCGGGCCCTCTGCCGATGAGTTGGCGATGTTCGTCATCATGAATGTGAAGATGATCGAGAATCGCACGCAGGTCACCGTCAATTTGCTTGGCCCGGTTGTGGTCAATCTGGCTAATAGAGCGGCGCGGCAAGTGATCAACCCCGATCATCTGGCGCATCACCCGGTAGGAGACTTGTCGCATGTTAGTGCTGACGCGAAGGCCTGATGAGTCGTTGAGTATCAACTCCGGCGAGATCATTATCACCGTTCTCGGCGTGGAAGGGGACAGGGTGAAGCTGGGAATCTCGGCGCCGCGGCATGTGAGCATTCTGCGCCAAGAGTTGTGCGAAGAAGTGCGGGAGCAGAATCGGGTGTCGGCTCTGCCCGTTCAAGCGTCGGGCCAGTTGGCGGCGGTGGTGCGCGGACTCGTAGCCACGCAGCCCGTGCCATAGTTCTTGTGGAGTGTCTATGACGATTCTGCCCGTTGCCTCAACCATACCGATGCTCAAATTTGCCTCCAGCCGTGCCGCCACCAGCCCCTTTTCGGCGACCGACCACACCCTTCTGGTCGTGGACGACGAAGTTTACACGCTTCATCTTCTCGAATTGCTTTTCCGGCACGATGGGTATCGAGTGCTCACGGCGAGTTCGGCGGAAGAAGGGCTGGATGTGCTGGGGCGGCATCAAGTGTCGCTGGTCATCTCCGACGAACGGCTTCCCGGAATGAGGGGCGTGGAATTTTTGATGCGCGTTCGGCAGAATTGGCCCGATACCTTTCGGATCATTTTGACTGCGTACGCTGACACACAGGCGGTGATTAATTCCATCAACGACGGGCACGTGTACCGCTTCATTACCAAGCCGTGGGATAACAACGACCTGCGGCAGATCGTTCGCGATGCTTTGCGCCGGTTCGACATTACCAAAGAAAACCGGCGCCTCAATGCGCTCATTCTTCAGCAGTTCGCCGAACTGCGGACGATGAATGAATCGCTGGAACAAAAAGTTGCCGAGCGCACTGCCGAAGTGGAAACTAAGAATCGGCACTTGCAGGAAACCATGCTGGAGGTGGTGCGCACGCTGAGCGGCATTTTGGAAATGCGCGGCGTGGGAGCCAAAGGCCATGCCCTGCATGTAAGCCAGGCGTGCGATTGGGTGGCGGGCTTGCTGGCGCTTTCTGCCGAGCAACGGTTGGAATTGGGCATGGCGGCCATGCTTCACGATATTGGCAAAGTGGGCTTGCCCGATGAGTTGCTGCGCAAAGATTCGATGGCCTACACTCGCACCGAGACGGCGGTGTTCCGCGAATACTGTGTGCTGGGGCAATCCATCATTTCCGGGATCCGGCAATTGGAGAACGTCGGGCGCATCATCCGCCACCAGCGCGAATGGTGGAACGGAGCCGGTTTCCCCGACGGGTTGGCCGAAGAGCAGATTCCGATTGAGTCGCGCATTATCGCGGCGGTCGATGCCTACGAGGAGCGCCCCGATCAAGCGTTGTTGGAGCAGGGGAGCGGGCGGCGGTTCGATCCGGAAGTGGTGACGGCCTTCGTGGCTTACTTGGCCGATCGGGCGAGTGTGCGCGGCGAGTCGGCGCGCGCGATGCTGCCACACGAATTGCGCGAAGGCATGATTCTGATGAACGATGTGTACACCGGGCGCGGGCTGTTGTTGTGCACGGGCGGCAAGGCCATCGACAAGACAACGCTGGAGAAGATTCGCAACTTCAATCGAGTCGATCCGATCTTGGGCAAGATTTATGTGAGGGGCTGATTGCCCCTGCGTGAAGCCACCTTTCCGACGGGAGCCGGGGCGCGTTGTATGCCCCGGCTCCCGTTTTTTGATCGTTGCCAAATTTGGCGATGATCAATAGAATACGATCATGAGATTGCGCTGGGCGCGACTTGCGCAGATGGTGCGCTGGCTGTTGGCGTTGATTCTTTTGACCGCGGCCCTGGCTGCCTGCCAAACTGAAGAAGCCACGCCGTCGGCCAAGTTTCCGGTGGGCAGCCGGGTGCGGTTTGTCGGCGACACCGAGAGCATCATTTTGTATATTGACTGCGGATCGGTCATCAACAAGATTGCGGGCGTGGCGAATATGGATGACGCCGCCGTGACTTTGGATCGCAAGTATTGCGACGGGCGATGGTGGTATCAGGTTCAGGTGCCAGCGCTGAAGGACGAAGACTGGAAAGGCATTGGCTGGGCGGCAGAGGAGAATCTCAAGGCGAAGTGAGCAAAGAGAGGCCGCCGGGGTCGTCCCGGCGGCCTCTCTTCAGTGTGCGCGCCGTTCGGGGTTAGCGCTTCATGCTCATCAGCTCTTGCAGCATTTCATCCGAAGCAGTGATCACTCGTGAGTTGGCTTGGAAGCCGCGCTGCGCCGTGATCATGTTGGTGAACTCTTGAGCCAGATCGACGTTCGATCCTTCGAGGTGACCCGACACCACCGTGCCGCGAGTGCCTGTGCCGGGCAGGCCGACATTCGGATCGCCGGAGTTGATCCATGCGCGGTAAAGGTTCTGCCCGGCGGAGATCAACCCGGCCGGGTTGATGAACGTCGCCAGCGCAATCTGGCCGAGCTCCTGCCTGAGGCTATTGGAATACAACCCGAACACGCGGCCCGTTTCACTCACTATGTCGAGGCTGGAGAGCGTGCCGGGCGCGAGGCCGTCTTGCGTGACTTGCGATACGGTGCTGGTCTGCCCAAGCTGTGTGAGTTCCGAGAAGTCGATGGTGATGGTGCCCGGATCGGTGGGCGGCTGATTGACTCCCGCGCCGTTGACGAGATCGATGGTGAGCGTGCCGGTGGTGGAGCCGGCAGTGGAGAGCTGCCCGGACACGTCGAAGATTAGCGTGGTGGCCGAGAGTGTGGGCGCTGAGGCGAACGGCGGGTTGGCATAGGTGCCGGTGACAGCGGCCGTCCATTGATTGGCGGTCGCCGTTTTGGTTAACCGAAGCGTGACATTGTGCTGATTGCCTTGCGAGTCGTACACCGCCATGGTGGTGTCCACGTAGTTGGGAACCGATGTGGAGAGGGTAGCGGCGTCCAAGTTTCCGGCTAGGGTGACGTTTGCGGTGGCGCGAGCCAGGGTCGTATCGACCGGGATGGCGATGGGGCCGACGGCCCCCGTGGTGTCGATGAGGCCGGTGTCCGGATCGACATCCCCCTGATCCCAGCCCAGCACGTGCAGGCCGGTGTTCATGTGTGTCATCATCCGATCTTGCCCGACATCGAATGCGCCGTCACGAGTGAACGCGCCGGTTTCCACATTCTCGCCGACGATGAAGAAGCCATCGTCCTGAATGGCAATATCGGTGGGGCGGCCTGTGGCGCGCAGGGTACCCTGAGTCATGATTTTGACGATGCCCCCAAGTTGGGTGCCCATTCCCGCTTGAATGGGATTGCGGCCGCCAGTGGGCGGGGTGGCGGTGGTGCTGGGCGCGTTGCCCGGATTATGGAATTGGCTGATCTGAATCTTGAAGTCAACGCGGCTGGCCTTGTAGGCTGTGGTGTTGACGTTAGCGAGGTTGTTGGCGACCACATCCATATATGTCTGATGCAGACCTAATGAACTAATGGCCGAGTACATTGAGCGTAACATGTTGTCCTCCCGAAGCGTTTCGCTTCAGAATCCACTGGGCTTCCTGCGAGAGGACCAGCCCGGCAGATGATTGATGTGGATCACTTCGCGAACACGACGGTGTCCACGTTGGTGAAAACTCCTTCGCGCTGACTGCGCGAGTCCATGGCGGTGACGATGGTTCGCTGTCGCACATCGACGATGAACGCAAGGTCGTCCATGAGGATGAGCGAGTCGCGACTACCCTTCTGTTCGGCGCGGCTCACCGCTTCGGCCAGCCGCTGCATATCAGGCGGCTGAATGGTGATGTCGCGCGCGGCCAGCCTCTTTTCGGCGTGCGCCGAGAAGCGCACGCGCGCCTCGTCGAGGGTGTTGGCAAAGTTCTGGCCGCTGCCTGCCTTCGGTGGCGGCATGGGGCGTGGCTGCGCGCCGACGCCCACGGACGGGCCATAGGCCACTGCTCTTGGCTCAGGCATAGAACCCCTCCTGAACGGTTTGCACGTCCGACAGTTTTGCCGTGGCGCCGCCGATGTCGAGCACCACATCAGCGCCCATCAGCCGCACCGACCCGACGATGCCTCTCACTTGCTGGCCGGTTGCGTCTTGGGCTTGCACCATCTTGCCGATCAGGCTTGCGCCCTGCACGAGCGATTGCGTCCGGCTCATGGCCTCGATGTTCTTGTTCAGCTTCTGCATCTCGGCCAGCGTGTTCATCTGCGCCAGCTGCCCCATGAATTCCTGATCCTTCATCGGGTTCATCGGGTCCTGATGCTTCAACTGCGCCATCAGCAGTTTCATGAACGCTTCGCCGTCGAACGCAGTCGACGGAGCGGCGCTGGCCGCAGTGCGCGTGGCATTGCCTGTCGGCGCTAAAGACGTTGGTGATGTTGTCGGCATATTGACCTCCTTTCTTGAAAATTGGCGTGAAGCGAGCGTAAAGCCCGCCTTACACTCTCAAATCCAGTCTCGACGATTTGCGGTCGGTCGGGGTGGCGGCCGCCACCGGAGCGGCGGCTGGCGCGATCACGGTGGGGCGGCGCGCGAGTTCGTCGAACAAGTGCCGGCGATCTTGCTGTTGGCCGTTGCCCACCGACACCGATAGCTGCCCCACTGCCACGCCCGCTTCGGACAGCGCAACGCGCAGATCGTTTTGATGCTTGCGAATGAGCGCACCCGTGGGCGCAGTCTCGGTGGTGACGTGCACGCGCACTTCGTTGCCGCTGTAAGCCAGCCGAACTTCCACGCGCCCCAGCGATTCCGGCTGCAACTGCAAGCGCACCTCTTGGCCGCCCTCGGCGCTCAACTGGCGAATGGCCATTGCCACACGCTGCACAGGTTCGGGCAGGCGTGCGGCTGTCGAAGGTTGATCGGCGGATTCGATCTTGACCTCGGTCGGCTGGGGAGGAGCGGGGGGCCGGTTTTCGGCCTGCACGTTGATTTCAACTTTTGTCGGCGCGGGGAAGTCGTCACGACCCTGTCCCGCTGCCGGGCGAATGTTGAGGGACTCAGCCTTCGACGCCTCGCCCTCTTTGCCGTTGCGGTTGGCATCCTCGTTTCCCTTTTGTGAGGCGGCGAGCAGCGTGGAGAACGCTTCGGGTTGTGGCCCGGGGTCGGGGGCGGCTTCGAGCAGTGTGTCGGCCTCCACCGGAGAGTCGGCATCAGTCGGTTTCTGTTTCGGCTCCGCTTTTGTCGTCAGGCTATTGCTCTCGGAGAGCAATTCATCGCCGCCGTTTTCACTGCCCGCATCCACCGTGAGTTGTTGTTGCGCGACGAGCGCCTCTGCCAATGCTGATTCTTCCGTGGCCTTCACCGTTTCGGCGGCGATAGTGACGAGCGGCATTACCGGCACGACGAGTGCGGCCAGCGCGGCCAATGCCGCCGGGTCTTTCACTTCGTATTCGGGGGCGGCGGCTTCGGGCTTCGCCGATTCGGTCACGGTGGAGAGCACCGCGTCGAACTCGCCGGGCTTGCCGGTCGGTTTCTGCGGAGCGACGACGAACACTTCGGGGATGACGTTGGATACGTTTGGCGGCATGGCTTATCGTCCCATCGCGATGGCTTTGAGCAGAGCCAATTTACGCGAAACTAGTTGTGTGAGCGATTGATATTGAATGGATGTTTCGGCCAACTGCGACATTTCGAGATCGATGTCCACGTTGTTGCCGTCGAGCCGCATACTACTGGTCTGGCGCGGGGTGACGTTCGGCCCCTGCTCTCGTGTGGCGGGCGAGGCCAAGTGCCCCGTGTGAGTCTGAGCCATCTTGAATTTTGACTCTTGGCCTATTGCTTCTCTCAACTGCCGGTCGAAAGTGACAGCCAGCGCCTGATAGCCGGGCGTCTCGGCGTTGGCAATGTTGTGGCCGACGATTTGCTGGCGTGAGGCCAATCCGTCGAGCGCGGCCTCGAGAACTTTCGTGGTGGTGTCATTGATCAGGTTAGGCATGGTTATCCTCCTCCCCGATAAGCCGAATAGAGATTGAGGATGCGCGGCACGTATCGCTGTGTCTCGGCGTACGGGGGGATGCCGTTGTACTTGTCCACTGCGCCCGGCCCGGCGTTGTAGGCCGCCAGCGCGAGCGAAACATTTTGATCGTAGCGGTCGAGCAGCTGCCGAAGAAGTTTCGCGCCGCCCTCCACGTTTTGCGTTGGGTCGAAAGAATTGCTCACGCCGAGTCCGGCGGCGGTGCCGGGCATGAGCTGCATGAGGCCGCGCGCGCCCGCTTTAGAAACGGCGCCCGAATTGAAATTCGATTCGGCGTGCACGACGGCCTTCACCAGCGCGGGATCGAGCCGGTAGCGTTGCGAAGCCTGCGCGATGAGCGAGTCGAATGCCGAAGGGTTGCGCGCGCCGATGTCACGCGCGGCGGGATACACCCATTCGCCGTTGGCGAGGGCGGGGGCGCTGGTGGTGCTGAACTGCTGAAGCATTTGCATGATAAGCCGCACGAGCATCAGTTGTAACTGCGTATCCGGGCCGTTGATCATTCCGAACATGGCTGCCGTCCTATTGCTGACTCTTTTGATAAGCCTGCGCGATGTAAATGTCGTCGCGTTCGGCGGCTTCGCGGCGGGCCTCTTCGGCCAGCCAACGTTCACGCTCGCGCGCCTTCAGCTTCTCCAACGTCTCTTTGGCTTGCTGGGCCAGAACCACTTCCTGCCGTTTGGCCGTGATCTGCGGCTGAAGATCGTTGAGCTGCCGCGAAAGCGCAGTGATCTGCAACTGCACGCCGCGAATCTGGGCCCGCAGTTGATTGATGGTCATCATGTCAAGGATGCCAATCTGGCGCTGGGCCAATGTGCCGAACAAATCCTGCTCGGCCAAATGCAGTTTTTGGATAGCCACTTTGAGCATTTGCTCGGCGGCGAGCAATTGCGCCAACGCAATTTCGAGCGACTCGACGATGCGATGGCGATAATTGAGAACGGGCTGAAGCGAGAATTGTTTTGGCATATGAATCAACCTTGAAAGATGGCCCCGAGATGCTGTAACGTAGCTTCGTATGACGTGGGATCGACCCCCTGCTTGAGGAGCAGTTCCGCTTTGGGCAAAAGGGCGATCGCCTCATCAATCTGCGGATCGGAGCCTTTGACGTACGCGCCGATGTTGATCAGGTCGCGCGCCTTTTCGTACACGGCCAATACTTGTCTCAATCGCCCGGCAAAATGCCGATGCTCTGCGGACGTGACAGCGGGCATGACGCGGCTCACCGAATGCAAAACGTCAATGGCCGGATAATGATTGCGCGCGGCGAGATCGCGGCTCAAAGTAATGTGCCCGTCGAGAATGGATCGGGCGGCGTCGGCGATAGGCTCGTTGAAATCGTCGCCATCCACCAACACGGTGTAAAAGCCGGTCATCGTTCCGCGCTCCGACGTGCCTGCGCGCTCCATCAGTTTCGGCATCAACGCGAACACCGACGGCGTGTAGCCTTTGCTGGCCGGCGGCTCGCCAATCGCCAGCCCAATCTCGCGCTGGGCCATCGCCACGCGAGTCACCGAGTCCATCATGAAGGTCACGTCGCGCCCTTCTTCGCGCAGGCCTTCGGCGATGGCCGTGGCCACCCACGCGCCTTTCACTCGCACCAACGCCGGCTGATCGGAGGTGGAGACGACGACCACCGATCGCGCCAAGCCGTCGGGGCCGAGACTGTGCTCGATGAACTCCTGCACTTCACGCCCGCGCTCGCCGATGAGTCCAATCACCGACACATCACTGCGCGAGTTGCTGGCGATAGAGCCCATGAGCGTGCTTTTGCCCACGCCGCTCCCGGCGAAGATGCCCATGCGTTGGCCTTTGCCGATGGTGATCAAACTGTCGATGGCGCGCACGCCGGTAGCGAGCGGCTCGGTGATGGGCTGACGTTTCAACGGGTGTGGCGATGTCCCACTGGATACCGGCACCATGTTGGTAGCGTTGAGCGGCCCTTTGCCGTCAATCGGTTGCCCCAATCCATCGAGCACGCGCCCCAACAACCCGCGCCCCACCGGAACATGAAACGGCTGTCCCTCGGCGATCACCGGGCTTCCGGGTTGAATGCCGCGCATCTCGCCGAGCGGCATGAGCAGGGTGCGCTCATCTCTGAAACCGACGACTTCCGCCGGGAGGCGGCCATGTGAGTTGTAGCGGATCTCGACCAACTCGCCGATCTCGCAATCTAACCCCTGCGCTTCGATGGTGAGGCCGACGATTTGTGTGACGCGGCCACACACCCGAAGCGTTCGGGCTTGGCGCAGCGCCGCGCTCACCCGATCGAGTTTGGGAGCCGGATGCCGTAGCATGAGCGGCGGGCTGGCGAGAGTCATGCCGCCTCCTGCATTTGACTCAGCACGGCTTCATCGGCCAGCGTTTGGCCGATCTTTTCGAGCTGCACTTCGATTCGCCCATCCACCATTCCGCGCGCGGCCTTCACCACGCAGCCGCCCCGCCGCAGAGTGTCGTCGGGCGCGAGCGGCACGCTCGATGTCCAGAACGGTTTGAGCGCGGCCAGATCGTCGGGGTGAAGGTACACGGCGGCCTCCCCCAGTGTGCTGGCGTGATCGAGGGCGCGGGCGACGACGGAGCGCAGTTGATCCGGCGGCACGATAAATCCTTCGCCGAAAAGTTTCACGGCAATGTCGCCGACCATTTTGATGATTTGCGGCTCCGACATTTTTAGCATCGATTCCCACCACTCGGTGCTGTCGTCGAGCACGCGCTGCGCAGTAGCGATGAGCACGCGGGCTTCGCCGTCTCCGGCAATGCGGCCCTCGGCTCGCCCGGCCTCGAACCCTTGCGTTTGCGCGGTGCGCCGAATTTCGGCGGCTTCGCGTTGGGCATTCTCCAGCAAGCGGCTGGCTTCGGCGCGAGCCACTTCGGCTTCGATGCGCGCCGTGTCCAAAATAGCTTGCGCCTCTTGCAGAACTGATTCGGAAAGGTGTTGCTCGGCGTCGGTTGTTGCCGGAAGAGTATGCGACTCGGCGTGCCCCTCGCTGTGAGGGTGAGGGGCAGGCGCGTGCGGTTGCGGCGTCACCACGAACGGCACGTTGACGTATTTGACTTGAGAGGATTTGAGAACGCTAGCCGACATATTCGGATTGCCCTTCGCGTTGGATGACAATCTCTTCGGCGGCTTCGAGCGCGCGCACCACTTCCACCACGCGCTTCTGCGCTTCGTACACGTTCTTCAATCGCGCCGGGCCGCTGATCTCCAATTCTTCTCGCAAGGTTTGGGCGGCGCGGCTGGACATATTCCTGAAGATCAAGTTGCGAACTTCCTCGCTTGCACCCTTGAGAGCCATGAGCAGGTCTTGCTTGTTCACGTCGCGCAGGATGCGCTGCACCGAACGGTCGTCGAGTTTGACAAGGTCTTCGAAGGTGAACATCTTTGAGCGCACATCTTCGGCCAACTGCGGGTTGCTGCTTTCCAACCCCTGCAGAATGCTTTTCTCGGTGCCCCGGTCAACCTGATTGAGAATCTTGATGAGGAAGGTGACGCCGCCAGCAGTCGGCATATCTACCGGGCTGACGACTGCCGAGAGTTTTCGCTCCAGGCCCTTTTCCACTTGCGAGACTACTTGCGGGCTGATGCGATCCATTCGGGCGATGCGCAGGGCCACTTCGCCGCGCATTTGCTCCGGCAGGGCGGCCATCACTGCTCCGGCCTGTTTGGGTTCGAGATACGACATCACCACCGAGATCGTCTGCGGGTGCTCGTCCTGCAAAAACCCGGCCACTTGGGCCGGATCAGCGGCGCGGACAAAATCGAACGACGTCAGTTGATGCGCAGTGATGCGCTCCAAAATTTCGGAGCCGCGGCGCTGGCCCACAGCGCGCGAGAGGAGCTGCTTGGCGTATTCGATGCCGCCCACCTGCAAGCTCTCGGCGGCGTCCATCAGATTCAACGCTTCCATCATCACGTTGAACCGCAGATCGGGCTGCACCGGTCCGAGGCTGGAGAGCGAGAGCATCACTTTTTCGAGATGCTCTTCGGAAACATACTTGAGCACCTCCGCCGAATGCTCCACGCCCATGCTGGCGAGGAAGATGGCGGCCTTCTGCTCGCCCGTTAGGACGATGCCGGGGGCGGCGATGGGTTCGCTACTTTCGTTGGGCATCTTCGTCTAACCAGAGGCGGATGATTTCGGCGGCAATGGACGGGCGCTGTTCGATGGCTTTGCTCAGCGCCTTCTGCGTGCGCTCGGCTTCGGGCGACATGTGCTGCAGTGGATGCGGCACGTAAACCGGTATGGCGGGCGCGGGTGTTGCCGCAGGCGCGGCGGGCGCTTGCGGCGTCTCATCGGGAGCGGGGGTTGTGGCCGCTTGCGCGGCGGCCAGTGCGGCTATAGTTGCAGAAGCCGAATCGGTGGAAGCGCCCAACACTGCCGCGGGGGTAGCGCCAGCCACTGCGGGCCGAAGAGCACCGGGTGCGCCGATCAGCGGCGTCCACACATCTTGCCCGGCGCGCAAGCGCAGATTGGCGATGAGCTTCTGCATGTACCACAGCAGGGCGATGAGAACGAGGGCGATGGCAACCCATATGCCGATGCGGATCAGCAAATCGATCAACTCGGCTTGCTGCATGTCTGCCTCTTGCGCTTCGATGGCGGTGCGGTCGAAGGCGATGGATTGCACCGTCACTTCGTCCCCGCGCGCCGTGTCGATCCCGGCGGCCATCACGACGATGGGGTTGAGCGCGTCGAGCGTGGCTTGATCAGTGACGCTGTCCACCAACACCGACACCGTGAGCCGATCCACTTGCCCCGGCGCGACGAGGGTGTGCGTTTGAGTGGTGGTCACTTCGTAGTTGGTGGTCACTTCGCTGCGCTCATAGTTGGTGGCGGCGGTTTCGGTGGCGGTGGTTTGATAGGTGGGGGCCGTGTCTTCGGGCAGATTCGACGACGCGCCCGGAATCCCGCCGGGGAGGTCGCCACTGCCGGTGTACGTTTCGGTGATGGTGGACGACGAGCGGACGACGTTTTCGGGGTCGAACGACTCCAACGTTTCCTCGACTTTGTCCCAATTGAGTCGGGCATTCACTTTGACGATGGATTTTTGGGGGCCGAGCGCCTGCTCCAACATTTCGGTGATCTTTGCTTCGACGGCGGCTTCGTATTTGCGCTGGGCTTGCTGCTGCTCTTCGCTTAGCGACATGCTCAACGCATCTTCGGATTGAAACGTGGCCGAAAGCATTTTGCCGTTGGTGTCCACGATGACCACGTTATCGGGGGTGAGCCCTTCCACACTCGAAGCGACGAGGTTGGTGATGGCCTGCACCTGCGTGGCGTTGAGGTTCTGCCCCGGCTTGAGTTGCACGGTGATGGAGGCCGTCGTGGGCTTTTGCTGTTCGGTGAAGAGCGCCGTTTCGGGGATGACGATGTGCACGCGCACGCCCTTCACCGGGTCGAGCGACTCGATGGTGCGGGCCAACTCACCTTCGAGCGCGCGCCGATAATTCACTTTCTGGCTGAACTCGGTGAGGCCGAGCGTGTTGGAGTTGAACAACTCGAACCCGACGGTGGAGCCGTTGGGCAGGCCGTCTTTGGCCATCGACAACCGCACGTCGTACACCTGATTCGATGGCACAAGGATCGTGCCGCCGTCTTCCAACTTGTAGGGGATGCCCTGCGCTTTCAGTTTTTCAACAATGGCTCCGGCATCGGCTTCGGAGAGGCCGGTGAAGGCCACACTATACACCGGCGTGCTGGCCCACCACGTGAACGCACCTACCAGCGCCACGCCCAACGCCATGAGCGTGATGAACACAATGCGCTGAACGCGCGTCATCCGCTGCCATACCGCAACCAGTTGAGTCCAGAGAGTCTTGAGCATGGCTTACACCTGCATCCTCATCACTTCGTGATAAGCCTCCACGAGTTTGTCGCGCATGGAAATGGCGACGCGGAAAGCGATGTCGGTCTGTTCGGCGCCGATCATCACTTGATGCAAGTCCACGTTCTCCCCGGCGGCCAACTGTTGGATGGCGCTGTCGGAAGAGGCTTGCATTTGGCTGAGGCTGTTGAGCGCTCCGTTGAGAGCCGAGCCAAAGGCCTGCCCGGCTTTGTCGGTTTGCGCCGCATTGTTTTTCGATGCGCCCGCGATCTGTTGAGCGTTCTGAAGTTGGGAGAGTGCCACGGATGGGATGGGCATGGGAACCTCAAACTTCTAATCTCAAAATCCAAATCACCCTCGGCCGATTTCCAGCGTCTTCAAGGCCATTTGCTTGATGGCGTTGAGCACGGTGACGTTGGCCTCGTAGGATCGGGTGGCCGAGAGCATGTCGGTCATCTCGGTGACGATGTTGACGTTGGGGTAGGTGACGAATCCCTCTTCGTCGGCGTCGGGGTGAGAAGGGTCGTACACGCGCGAGCCGATCTCTTCGTTTTTCACTACTTCGGTCACTTGCACACCGCCGTTGGCGCCCACAAGGCTTTGCAGGTCGGCGCGCGCGCCGCGCACGAAGTTGGGCAGGGCGAAGTGCGGCGCGCTGCCGCGCGGCTGAAACACAACGGCTTGCCGCTGATAGGCCTCGCCCGATTCGGTGTGGGTGGTTTCGGCGTTGGCGATGTTGTTGGCGATCACATCCATGCGCAGTCGCTGCGCTGTGAGCGCCGAGGTGGTGATATGAAATGCGTTGAAGATGCTCATGTGGCCTCGCTTTACATTCCTTTGAGCGCATCCACAATGGGGCTGGTGTGGTTGGGTTGGAAGAGCGCTTGCCATTCCCACGCCGAGTCGCTGCTGCCGCCCAGCGAATTGGCCAGCACCCAATAGGTGTAGGCGAAGTTGTGCGGCGCGCGCGAGTCCTGCATGTATTTCATCGCGCTGGCCACCAGCGATGTCTGCGCGGCTTCGCTCATCGTCTCGCCGACGAAACTGCCGCCCTCGGTGCCGATGATGGGCATCTGCCGTCCCAGCTCCTCGCGGATGATCGAATCGTATTGATCGACGCGAAGCAGGCCATCGGCATCGGCTAGCGGTTTGTCGCCCATGTAGTTGTGCGCCGCCAGCCAAGCATTATCGAGCACCGGAGTTTCGCCGCGCGCTTTGATGCCGCGCAGAGCCTCGCGCAAGAATTGGCGGTCGTCGGCGCGCAATGGCGAATCGGGCGCGGGGCCGCCGGGCGAGAGCGCACCGAATCCCGGCAGGCCGCCGTTCTCGGCCACCACCTTCGCCGCCGGAATCCACGCGTCGAGGTAACGGTTCACATCGGGGGCGTGGCCGTTGTTTTCGATTTCGTGATTCGGCTCGTTGTAAAGTTGAAAGTAACTCACGCCCATCGCCCGATAATGCCGAACCATTGCGCCGAGATCGCCGCCGATTGGGTCCAGCCCCGACGTGTACACGCGCATGATCGGCTCGATGCCGTTGGCCGCGAGTTTTTGCACGAGATAATCGTTGCGCCCGATGTCCGCGCCGTCGTTGAGGATCACCGTCCATTTCACTTTCATATCGGCCAGTTCTTGCGCAAATTGATCGACGACTTCGGGTGTGGATGATTTGGTGGGGATCCAATGGATGCCGCGACCGTTATCGCCCGCCGGGCGGGGGAACGCGCTGAGGGGCATTGCGCCAGTGGGCGCAGTGGGAGTGGGCGCCGCCACCGGAGCGAGGCTTTGACTCTGAGCCTGTTGCGCGGGGAACGGTTGGGAAACGAGGTCGGTGAGAGTCGGAGTCGATGCCCCTTCGGGAATGTAAACGGGGATGAATGTCCAGCGTCCGGCGTTCTGATAGGCGCGGGTGGCGACGGCGGGCGCGTATGTCATTCCCATCAAATTGTTGAGAGGCGTGGGCGTCGAATTGAAAGAGTTGAATGAGTTATCGAAGAACGGCAGTGATGGCATCGAGTACGGCGATGCGGTTTGCAGTTCTTGCGCCATGCGAACGAGCGCTTGCCCCAACAGCATGGCGAAGGAGGCGAACTGCGAGCCTTGCCCCGCGCCCGGCTGTCCGTTGCTCAGCAGGGCGGAGGGGAAATATGTTGGCAGCGATGGGAAATTGAAGGAATCGGTCATTGCCCGCGAGAGTTTTTTGTCTACGCGAGCAGTGTAGCAGAGGGAGGTATGGCAGTCAGTAAAACGACGGTGAAGGGGGAATGAATAATTTGTGAAGGGCTTAAGTTTTGGCGAGGGGTGTTCGGCGGGGTCGAAGCGTAAAGGCGGCGTTAACTCCCGGCGGGTTTGGCAATGATGATGACTCGATGACTGTTGGTGTAATAGGGCCAGCAGGTCACCAACGTGAGTCGCGTGTCGCGAGTGCGTTCGATGTAAGTTGAGTAGGCTCTCTCTTGTTCCGGCGAGATGCCCCAGTCGGGCAAGATGAGCCGCTCGACAACTTGAAAGTCGAGGGCTTGGCCCTGCGTATTGAGCACGATGTGTTCGCCGATGGGGATTTCGGAAATGCGCCGGAAGACTTCGCCCTGCGTATTGTGATGGCCGGCCAGCACGGTGTTGCCGGGCTGGCCGGGGTAGGCCGAATTCTCAAGCCAGCCCGCCGATCCATTGGGAACGATCCACTCGCCGCCGGGCGTCCAGTTGGTGGGGGCGACGGGGGCATCGAGGCCGATGCTGGCGACGACGACGCGCTCTGGGGGAAGGGTGGGGGCGGTTTCGGGGAGGAGGGCTGGCAGAGTGGCAATAGGCGCGGCGGCGGGCGCAGAGGGCACGCCGCCCGATTCGGCCAGCGCGGTGCTGAGAGGAACAGCGCCGCCCACTCGATGCGGCTCGCGGGTGGGCGCGGCGGCGCAGGCGGCGATGAAGATGGCGATTGGCAGATAGCGGATAGCAGATAGCGGATGACGAATTGAGGGGAGAAGAGTGTGACTCATGGATGTGCGCCGGTTTCTGAAAACCTCCCGAAGGTTGGGCTTCGGGAGGTTGGGTGTTCGTTAGCGGACTCCCGCCAATTGGAGTTCCAGCGCGGGGGTGGATCTGGGGGGCGCGGGGGTGGCGGCGCGGGCCGTGTTCGTTTGTTGATCGGCTTGCGCCCATGCGTTGCGAAGGTCGCGCAGAATGGCGGCGGCCTCATCCCATTTGCCCTGCCGGGCCAGTTCACCACACCATTGATAAAGAGAATGAAAGCGATAGGCGAGTTCGCGTTGGCTGAAATCGAGGCTGTTGCTGAGGACGGAGAGGGCGTGGGTGGTTCGTTCGAGGTCGCGTGTCTGGCACCCGCCGATGGCTACATCGTAGGCGATGATCAGCAGCTGGACGGGGCTGGCTGTCATGATCTCTTGGTATCGGTATTCCTTGGCTTGGCGCACATACGGGTTTGTCATGTCAATTACCTCCGTCACCGGTATCGGTAAGCGGGCGAAATCACTTCAGAGCAGTGTTGTAAAAACTCCATGAAACTCCAACGAAGCAGGCATGCTCACAGGCGGCATAAATGGCAATTGCGCGGCCTCTCTTCAGCGAGGCGGCACGCGGCATGGCTGTGAGCCGGCGCGGGCAGGCTTTAGGCCAGTCCTTCGAAAATGCGATCCACGCCCATCTTCAGGAGTTCCTCCGGCGGCAGGGTGCGGATGACCTCGCGCGACTTGCGATCGATGATCAGCAGCATCATCTTCTGCGTGTCCGGATCCATCTGGTAACGCAGAGTGACATCGCGCAAAACATTGGCGGAGACGGTGTTGGCCGCTCGGTTGGCGACAGTCGTGGTTGTATCTTGCAGCTGTTGCTTGGCGGCAGTCGTGGTTGTATCTTGCGGCTGTTGCTTGGCGACAGTCGTGGTTGTATCTTGCGGCTGTTGCTTGGCGGCTTCTGTTTGCCTCTGCTCGGTCTGCGCCGGTTTCTGCTCGGGCGCGGGCGGCAGGGGGGCCGTCTTGGGCGAGGCCCGGCTGGTGACTGCTGTGACTGAAGAGATGGTTGTCATTGCGTTCCTCCTGGTAGGCTTCTCATCATCCGTAGAAGTTGAACCCGCCAAAAGAGCTCAATTGTTGCTGCAAATAGATGTTGCCGATCACCTGCGATTGGAGCACGGCATATTGATCGCGCAGGGCGCTCTCTCGATCCGTGAGTCTCTCTTCCATGAAGGTGATTTGATCGTTGATGTTGCTGATCTCGTCGGTGATGGCCTTCTTGCTCGATGTGAGCGTTCCCGACGTGGCATCCGTCATTCCATTGAGGGTTAGCGTCATGCGGTCGGCCACTTTGGCCAGCAGGGCCTTCACGCCGGCCGAGTCGTTCGTCAGCGCGGTATCAAACTTTGACGTGTCGCTGATCGTCATTTGCAGATTCTCGTCGAGCGTGATGCCGATCTGAGCTAACGTGGTTGCCGACCCGGCAGGCAGGCCGGAGTAGCGGTTGGTGAGGTCGTCGATCAAATCACTGCGAAGGGTCGTATACGAGTAGTCGTCGGCGAGTACGCCGCGCGTGTACTTGGCCGTGGCGGTGGTGCTGCCGTCGCCGGTCACGCCGGTCTTGTCGGCGAGATAGGTGTTGAGGCTGTTGACTTTGTTCAGCCAGTCTCCCGCCTCACTGCGCACGGCGGCGTTGTCGCGGGCAACGGTGATTTTTGCGGTCTGAGAGGCGGCGTCCGACGCGAAGTTGAGAGTGACGCCGGTGATCACGTCATCCAACCCGGTGTGCTTGCTTCGGGTGACGCTGAGTCCGTTGACGCTGAAGGTGGCGTTGCTCGCCGTTTGCATCACGTTCTTGAATGCGCCCGCGCCGGTTAGCACGCCGAGTGTCTGCAATACCGTGCCGCTTGTGTCGCTGGCGGTGATGCTGTGGGTTGCGCCGGTTTCGTTGGCGGCCAGCACGAGTTGCTTGTCCACCACACTCGCCGTCACCGTATCGCCGGAGGCGAAGGTTGCGCCGTTGATGGCGGAGGCGATGTCGTTGAGGGTGTGGGTGGCTGCTACGGTGATGCTCGCGCCCTGCGCGGTGTAGCTGAGTTGCGCCGCGCCTGCGCCTTTGCTGGCGGCAGTGTATTGTCCGCTGTCTGCGCCGAAGGTGATGGTGAGGCCGCGACCCGTGTTGTACGATCCGCCGCCGGTGGGGATGGATTGCCAGTTGCTGGTGTAATCGGTGGTCGAACCGGATTTCACGGATACGGCTTTGCCATCGGCATCCACCATTCGGAACTGCCAGCCGCTTGTCGCATCGTTGCGTGTTTCGACATAGTACGCGCCTTTGCCCAGTTCCTTCTGGCCGCTGGCGATGGAGGCAACGTCGAAGGCGGTGACGGTGTTGGCGATGGTGGAGGTGGTGGTTTGGGATCGGGAGGCAGCGCCGCCGATGACGAATGTGCCGCTGAAGTTGAGGGCCTGATCGGCGTAGGTTTGCTGGTCGGATCGAACGCGGTGTTCTTTCGCCAGCACGATGTCGGCGATGTTGTAAACACCGGCGGTGGCTGTGCTGGAGGCGGTGGCGGTGAGCACGGTTTTGCCGGTGGGTTGATCGGAAACCGTGACGGCGCGTTGATCGAAAACGGAGGCGAGGGCGGTGCTGGCGAACTTGTCAACAACGGCGCGAAGCGAACTGAGTTTGGCGCCCAGATCGCTGAAGACGGCGCCCTTGGCTTGCAGTTCGCTCCGGCGCGATTGGAGAGTCTGCAAAGGCTGCCGTTCCACCGTCATCAGTTGGGTGATGAGGCTGGTGAAGTAGGTGTTGACGTTGCTGATGGATGCCGTGGTCATGTCGCCGCTCTCTCTGCCGCTCCGCTAAAGGTCTGCTCCCTCTCCCGCGGGGGCGGGAGAGGGAGAGGGAGAGAATTGGAGGTAATTCAGGCGGGGCGCCTGTGATGACCGGGATTACCGGAACAGCGAGAGGATGTACTGCGGGCCGGCGTTCGCCTGAGCCAACATCGCCGTCGAGGTCTGTTGCAGGATGGTGAACTTGGTCGCGTTTACCTGCTCTTGGGCCATGTTGGCGTTCATGATGCGGTTGTAGGCCGCTTCGGTGTTGGCGTGGGCCACTTGCAGGTTCTGCTCTTGGAAGGAGAGCCGGGACATGGTGGAGCCAACCGAGGCGATGCTGGTGCCCAGCGTGTCGAGGGCGGCGTTGACGCTGGTGAGGTAGACGGAGAACGTTTCCGCGCTCGCGCTCGACAGAGAAGTCGTCGCCAGATCGAGGCCAGCGGTGCCCGAGGCCGAGTAGGTGTGGGCTTGCCCGAATTGGAAGTTGATGCTGTCGCCAGCGTCCGCGCCGATGCGGAGGTTCTTGTCGGTGTACGTGCCGTCCAACAGTTTCTGGCCGTTCCACTTCGTCTGATCGACGATGGTGTCCACCTGCTCCAGGTATTGGTTCATCTGAGCCATGATGATCTTGCGCTCCGATGAGCCGATGGTGTCGCCAGCGGCTTCGAGCACTTTGTTGCGGACTTTGACCATAATGTCGTTGATCTTGCGCAGGCCGCCTTCGGCCACGGAGAGCAAGTTCTTCGCGTCGGCGATCATGTCTTGCGCGACCAGCATGCCTTCGGAGCGAAATTGGAATTTGGCGGCAAATTGGAAGCCAGCCGGATCATCCTCCGCCGAGTTGATGCGCTTGCCGGTGGACAGGCGGGTCTGGGCGACGGTCAATTGAGAGTTGATGTTTTGGAGCGAATAGAGGGCGTTGAGTGCGCCAATGTTGCCGGCAATGCGGCTGAGATCTGGGGATGCCATGGTAGAAAACCTCCTTGTTTTCTAGGGTGTTGGCCGGGGATCCTTCCCCGATGGTTGTGATGTTCTGCCCGATTGTGTTTGCCCAGTGGCGGGCAGATTACCGCTGGGCGTTGGGGCGCTGGCCGCGTCCGTTATCACCTCCGTTTGGGTCTGTTTCGCTGTTGAGTGCATTATCGGCAGGGGCAGGCCCAACTTGGGTAAGCGCGAGTAAAGGAAGTGTGAAAATGGCCGGACGCGCCATAACGGGCTAGAAACAGAGAGACGACCGATCGGTCGTCTCTCTGTGGCGGTTGAGTTTGCCCGGCCTGCTCATGGCATCATCCGCAGGACATGTTCTCCCAGCGCATCTAAGGCTTCAGCCACCTCTGTGCCGCCGAGGATATGCGCGGCTTGAGCGTTAGATCGGACTATTGCCACGAAATCGCTGTTGAATCGATCTCGATAGTGTTCTAGCGCCTCGTCCACATCGTTGGCATTGAGCAAGCATTGGAAGGTTTCTAGCGCGGGCGGTTGCAGTGCGGCCTTCAATGGAGATTGCAGTAGGCGGTCGATGTGGGCGGCAAGGTTGTACAGCGCGGATGCAAGTTCAGAGTTGCCGTCCGCTTCGGCCGTGTCCGCGTTGAGTCGGACGAGCGCCAACATTTCGGTGTCCAACTGATCGACGTGTTTGGCAAGAGCGGCGGCCAGATCATTCTGACTGAGGAGGAACTGCAATGTGTTGACCGCTCGTTCGCTGAAGGTGGGCGTGATCTGTGGAGTGAGCGAGAATGAAATGGGGTATGGCTGCCATCCATCCTCGCCATCGCCGCCCAACTGTGAGCACAAGTGCATCCATGATTGGCGAACTATCAAATTGCCCGGCTGTAAATGGATGAATGCCCGCAGGCAGTCGCCGCACTCGGCGATGCGCTGTTGTTGCAAGTGCTCTTTCGCGGCGGTCAGTATCATTTCTGGCGATTGATTCATGGTTTGGCGGTTCAGCCAAACAGTGGCGCCTGCCGGGGAGCGCCGATAAGTTACCGCGCCGACTTGTGTGTAGCTCGGATCGTTGTGGATGGCCGTGCTTTCTGGGCAACACCGCACCCGGAAACCAGCGCGCAAGGCTCGCTGAGAGAAATCCACGTCCTCGTTGCGCCGGAAGCCCAGGTTTTCGTCCCAGCCGATTGCCTCCCAAACTCGGGCGCTGACCATTAGCAGGCCACTGGTGAGATATAGATGTTCGTCCGGCTGGCCGTATGGCAGGAGGTGGTGGCCCGTTGGGCCGCCGATGGTTGTCCAATCCCAATGCCGCGTGCCATCTACGTTCAGCAACCGACCAACGAGTATGTCGTGAGACTCGAGATGGGGTTGGAGCCCGGCATACCAGCCGGGTTGCAGAACAATATCGTCGTCGCAAAAGACGATGTGGCTGTATTTGCTGTGGGCGGCGGCGCTGTTGCGAAGGGAACTGGTATTTCCAGCGTTGGCGGCATCGGGCATTTCCAGCGAGGCCACGCCGGGCATTGGTTCTGCGATCCCGGCCACAATGATTTCGTATGAAGGAATGTCCTGTTGGTGGATGCTCCGGATCAGCCGCCGCAGTTTCTCATTGCGCTGGCCGGCCGAGATGATGCAGAAGCTGACGCCAGATGGCCGCTCGGCGCTCTTCCGCGCAGGCTCGCTTGCGCTGGCTTGGTGCAACTCCAAACCGCTGCTCAGCGCCTCGGCGCGTATGCTTTTCATCAGGTTGACTGCGCTCGCCGGAGACGTGGGCTCGGCAGGCACTCGGCCCGACTCTATTATGCTTGCCCAGCGCTCCACAACACTTGACCATGCATGACACGCTTGCCAATACTGATATCCGGCTTCTCCCATAGACTGCCGCAGGGCAGGGCGCTCCGCCAAAAAGGCCAGCGCCTGAGGGAAGTGGCGCAAGGGCACAATGAGGCCGCCAGCCTGCTCGGTCGCCGCGCCGCATTCGGGCGTGACTAACCAAGGCTTGCGATGACTCATGGCCTCCAATATGGTAACGGGCGAGACCTCACCTTTGGATGCCAGCACGACCACGTCTGCGGCCTTCATGGCCGCGGCTACATCTTGACGAGGCAACCCCGGGATGTAGAGCGCTCGTGGGTTTTTTCGGATAGCCTCCATCACTGCGGCGCCGTACGCCGCCTCGCCGGACTCGCGGGCCGGATGTCCAATCATCACCAACCGCCAGTTATCTGGCAGTGAACGCAACGTTTCAAGCAAGCCAAGATGGTTTTTGACTGACCAGAGGTTGGCTACATGAAGAATGACGAACTCATCAGCGCCCAGCCCATGCTTAAGGCGGAAATCGCCGCTCGGTTCTATGGGCTCAGTGGCATGTGGCATGAAAGCATAAGGAATGCGATCCTCTTCGAGATATTGTGTATCCACACCGGAATGGCTGGCCGCCAGAACGGCAGTCGCATTGCGCAGAATGACGCCAAGCCGCTGGCGAAACTCGCGCCGATTGCGCCATGAGTTATAGCCATCTTGGTTGATCATCAACTGCACAATGAAACGAGTCTGTTTGGGCCACTGAGCCGATTCCACTGACCATATAAACTGGTTGCACGGATCGGCATACATGATCACAGCATCATATTGGCCAGACAAGGCTAACAGGCGCAACTGCAGCACCCACGCTGGCTCACCGCTGCGCCTCGGCTGTGTATCGAGTGGAAGTATGTGCACGCCGCGATAGATATGGTCCGCCCTATCGGGAATGGCAAATGTCGCCACCTCGACCGTGTAACCCTTATCAACCAAATGACCTCCAAGCGCCTCGACTTGCGCTTCCAACCCTCCCACAGAGGGCCAAAAATACGGGGCTGCCAGCAGCACTCTTTTTTGTTGCCTGCCCGACTCTGTTGTTGAAGCCGACACGAGAACGGATTCTTGATAGCGTGATCCGTCAAGGCCGAGCACACCCGCCCACTCGTGCGCGACCCGACTCGCGTCGCTGGCCTCGAACAAATCGTTTTCGTGCGTGTGCGCGTCGAAGGCGACTGGCACAGGGCGAACCGCGATTGCAGCAGCCGAAGCGCTGGGTATTGCAGACTGCCCCGCCAACCCGCGAAGGTGCTCTGCAAGTCCTGAGATCGCGTCGCCGCGCGAGAGCATTGTGTCGGTCGCCCATGCTCGCAGTGATTCGCCGCTTTCGGTTGACGGTTGGCGGCAAGCGGTCAAAAAGGCATCGCGCGTGGTCAGGCGTGGCACGTGCTGATACCAGTCGGCGGCGAAGTCCTCGGTCAGTGGGATCGGCTCAACCATTGCGATTGGGCGCTTGGCGATGGAGGCCTCGATGAGCGAAGTTGAAAACGACGAGATGACCACATCACTTGCGAGAATCCATTCGCGAACCGAGCCGTCTTTGATGAAGTGTAACCCTTGCGCCGGCTGTGCGGACACATGTTTATCAAAGAAAGCCAGCACGTCTTTGCGATGAGTGGCCGGTTTCGGACGGAATATCACTTCGTGATCACCGGTTGCCCCAGCCGCCTGACACCACTGCAATAGAGCAATGAGTGAGTCGCGCGCGAAGTCTCGCATGGCGCGCATTTGTTTTGTGTCGGCTCCCCGCTCGGCGCGTTCATGCAAGTCTGAATCTCGCATGAATGCCCATCGGTAGTTTTCGGGCACGAAGACCCAGCGTCGATCTGGATGGAGCGCATATCGTTGCGCAAGAGATTGCCGGCTGGGGTATTTGTGGCGATATGGATCGAGATATAACTGATAAGCAGGGTTGCCATTCAGAAAGATGTGATCTCCGGCTACCCCGTGTTGCAACAGATAGTCTTGGAAAAACTCTCCCCATGCGTGATGATGAACATGCCGTCGTGTGAAGTCGTCTGCCGGGGCTTTGATCTTGGTGTGGCCTTGATAGAATATCTCCTCCCATGCCAGATTGAAAAACAATGCGTTGGGCCAGCGCCGAAGAAACGTATTTGTTCCGGCATCATTAGTGCAATAGAAGTAGGGCACGGCGACCACGCGCGGCTCAAAGGCTTGAGTCAAGCGATCCACGTCAGCATACATGTTGCGGATTTCAACCCTCAGCCCATATTGGGTTTCCAGTATTGCCTTCACGGCGCAGGCCACATCCAATTCTCGCGCAACATGCTCGATGAGCCAAAGGATATCCACAGGTTGAGCAGTTTCAGCGGGCCACTTTGTGAGAGTTGGGCTTTGCTTATGTTGCCCCACCTGGAGGTAATGATCCCAACCCGAAACGAACTGGCCGCTCTTCACGGCGGCGGCCCCATCGGGGTTGCAGGCCATATACGAAGACTCGTCGAATCTAGCGAAACGTGTTGGCTGTTTGGAATCAGTGTTGTTGACAACCGCTTCCCGTGAAGGATTGCGGCGAGACTCTGCTCTCGATGAGGGCCTACCCTGCATAAACGTCCAGTGGGGAAGTTGTTTGTCCAAGCCCCTTCGGGAATTGATCACCTCTGGGCGAGCGAAGATGCTGTTGATCACTTGCGGCCCGCGATCCCGCACAGCCAGCAGAGTCAAATCGGCCGCCTTGAGCAACGATTGTATTCGCTCCAACACATCCCAGCCGCTGGCTTCGATCATGAGCGACTTGAGGCCTTGGGCCTTCAACAGGCTTTCCGCGCCCGTGAGAATGGTCTCCTCGCCGCCATCCACATCTATCTTGATGTGGTTGGGGAGCGCCGCGCCAAATTTGTTGACGAAGTCATCTGCAGTGATACACACTACCGATTGCCGATAGGCCGGCTCAAATGCTGCCCCGCGATAGTCAACCGGCGCTCCCAGCGAATGGCTTGCCATGCCCGAATCGAGATGCGTGTAATTGAAAGTATCCAACCCCGTTCGCCCGTGCAGCGCAAGAATGTAAGGTGAGATACAGGCTTGAAACTTGTTCAAAAGCACGTTCCGGCAGAGTTGGGCATAAGTCGAAAACGCTGGCTCGAACGCGCTGATTGAGATATTGCCATGACAATGGGCGGCGGCTATCAAGGAATATGCGCCCACATTAGCGCCCACGTCCCACACCACATCGCCGGGCTCAACAAAACCTTCAATCCACTCTATCGTTTCGGGCTCCTTGCGGCAGGCCTGCGCGCGATAACGATCCATCTCGGAATCAGCGTGAAGGAAGAGAGTGTGCTTCGGGTAGTCTAGTTGAATGGTTGCCGCCAACGCTTGGCGCACCCGAATGAGCGCTGGCAGCGAGATGCCCTGCAGGCTGGCCGGCAGACGAGCCACAAGGTCTTTTTCTGCCGGGCTCAGTTCAGCATCGGAATAGATTGGTGCGTAACTTTGATGCATGGTGTGTGCCTTTGCTTTTGGAAATTTCCACTAACCGCGCATGATGAACCATCACCCCATCTTTGCCAGGCATCGCTTCGCTTCGGTCAAGTTCTTCTGGGCGATTTCGTTGGTCGGATCGAGAGTGAGGCACAGTTCGAACCAATTCGCCGCCTCTCTCAAATCACCATCTTTTGCATACAGCACGCCCACATCGTGCGCGCTCAGCGCGTGCTTGGGGTTGATCGACAACTCGGCCACGAACGCCTGCGCGGCGCGAAGGCTGTCGCCCACCGCCGAATACAGCGCCCCCAATTCGTAATGCAGGCCGGGCAGTTCCGGCGCGAGCGCAACTGCGCGCTCGAATTCTATGGCGCTGTGAATGAGGTCGCCGCGATCTCGCAGCGCCCGCGCGTATTGCGCCAGTTCATTGGCGCGAGAGATTGGATTGCGCGCGGATTGGCCGAGCCGGGCGCGGACGGCATCGGTGAGGCAATTGGCGGATTCCAGCCAGCGACAAAAGTCCGGGACGCGATCCCGGTTCCCGGTGGAGGCCGCCACCGAGTCGATGGCCGCCATCGTTTCCTCAATAAGCGACTCGGCGCTCAATCGCCTCTTGGCTTCATCCCTTTTGCCGAGCGCGAACAGCAGGAAAACGATCATGCTCTGCGCCAGCCGTTTGCGGTCGGCGGGTTGCCGATTGTCGATAGATTGATCGAAGTGTTGAATTGCCTCCGCGAATCGGCCGGTGAACGCCAGCGACTTGGCGAGTTCGTGATGCAAACTGGCGTCGCTCATATGCAACACGGTGGCTTCTGCGCCCGCGACATCATGCGCTTCGAGTGCGCGGACAAACGACTCGATGGCCAGATGATGATTGCTCATTCCCGCCGCCACTTGCCCGCGATACGTCCACGCCATGCGATCTTTTGGATAGAGCGCGACGGCTTCCTCGGCGCACTGCAGCGCAGCCTGTGGCTCCCCGTTGAGGGCGTGGGCGCGAATGAGCGAGAGATGCGAGTTGGCGCGCAATCGCCAGTGCAGGCGGCTGTCGGCGATGGCCTTTTTTAATTCGGCGATGGCTTCGGCGGGGCGGCTGAGGGTGATGAGTGTTGTGCCGAGATAATAATGCGCTATCGGGTTGTCCCATCCCGACTCGATGCGCTGCCGCAACGCGGCGAAGTTGCGGCTGGCGCGACGCTGAACCGCCTCGCGGCTGGCATAGCCGAAGTGATACACCACCACATCGGTGTGCGCCGGCTGAAGGCCCGCCGCTTGCAGCGATGGCAAGATGCGCTCGTGGATCGCGCCCTCCCATTCGACGCCGGGCGCGTTTTGGAACAGCCATGGCTGGGCCACAATATCTTCGCTCACGCCGTCGGCCAGCGGGCTGTGGATGTTGATGTTGTACGCTCCGGCGATGCCCGAGGCGACTGCCGCCTGTATCTTCGCCGCGCCGCCTTCTTCGATGGCCATGTCGCCGTCGAGGAACAGTACCCATTGCCCGGTGGCATGTTTGAGGGCTTCGTTTTTTGCGGCGGCAAAATCGGCGCGCCATTCGTAGCGCACAACTTTGGCGTTGAACGATTTGCCGATAGCGACCGTGTCATCGGTGGAGCCGGTGTCCACCAACACGATTTCATCGACGGCCTCCCGCGCCGATTCGAAAAGTTTGGGGAGATAGGCCGCCTCGTTCTTGGCAATGAGGCAGAGGGTGATGGTGGGCCGATCCGCCGACGAATCGGGGTGGGGCGCTGGAGATGCGGCAAACGTATGGCGGCGGGCGGCGTCCCGTTCGCGCCGGGCGATTTCGAGATTCGCGTGAATGGCTTTGAGATGCGGCGCGGCGCGCGCGGCCCGCTCGAAGTATGGGATCGCCTCGTCGTGATTTCCCAATCGAAGCCACAACACGCCGAGATTGTTTTGCGCGTGCGGGTGGTCGGGGCGCAGTTCGAGCGCGCGCTTGAATTGGCTCATGGCCTCCGAAAGATTGTTTTGCCGCACGAGGGTGAGGCCGAGATCGTTGAGGGCGTCCACGAAATGCGGGTCGGCGGCAATGGCTTCGTGGAAGGCTTTGGCCGAGCCGTCGAGTTGATTGCGTTCGCGCAGCCGCATTCCGCGATCGTAGGCTTCGCGGGCGGCGGCGACACTGCTCTGCCCATTGCCCGCTGTGAGCAGTTGCACGACGTTGTTAGGCGTGCCCGTTTTGGGAGGTTTGTGTTTGTGCTTTGACATATCGAATCGCTTGCAGAAGATCGGGGTCGTTGTGCCCGGCGGCGACGGCGATGTTGAAATGAGTCAGGGCCTGCGCCGGGCGATTGGTTTCGGCGCACAGAAATCCGAGTTGACGGTGGGCGTCGGCGTGCGATGGATCGATGCCGAGCGCGGTGTCGAAAGCCATTTCGGCTTCGGCGTGGTTGCCCATAAGGCTGTGCGCCAATCCAAATGAGCAATACACGTCGGGCGTGCGCAAGCCGTCGTCGAGCACGCGATGAAAATGGTTGAGGGCTTCGGGCAGGCGGCCAAGATAGGTGAGGCATTCGGCGAGCTGCAAACGCAAATGCTCGTCGGAGCGGTCGAGCACTGCGCCCTCTGCCGCAGATTGGCGCGGAAGGCCGAGCGCGCGCTCCATTGCGGGCACGGCTAACTCCACCCGATCCAACTGCACGTACACATTGGCGGCGGCGCTCCAGATCATACGGTCGCCGGGGAAGGCGCGGGTGGCGTCTTCCACCCGCCGCAGAGTCGCCTCGCGGCTTTCGAGGCCGGGCGAGAGGTTGATGAGCATGGTGTGGGCGTTGGCTTTCATGCGCCGCTCGGCGCTGGGCGAGGTGATCACCCATACCAATTTTTTCAGCGCCTCCATCTTGCGGCCCACGCGCACGTAAGCGCGAGCCAGATAGTATTGCGAGAGCGTGTCGTTCGGGTCGGCCTGCGATTCTAAAATTCGCATGTCGCGTTCGCCGCGCGCGGCCATCGCCGCATCGGTCATGTAGCCGAAGTGCATCACCACGATATCGGTCATTTGCGGCGGCATCTTGCGGGCGATGAGCGATGGCAGAATGTCTTCGTGGACTCGGCCAATGAATTCGACTCCCGGCGCGCGCTTGAACAGCCACGGCTGTGAAATGATCTCGGTGGTGACGCCGTCGGCGCGCGGGCTGTGGATGTTGAGGTAATACGATCCGGCTGAGCCGGACTCGGCGGCGCGGCGAATCTTTTCCGCGCCCCCGGCCGCCACTTCCATATCGGCGTCGAGCATGAGCGCCCACTCGCCGCTGGCGCGGGCGATGGCCGCGTTCTTTGCCGCGGCGAAATCGTCGCGCCATTCGAAGCGGTGGACGATTGCGCCGAGCGTTTGGGCCAGCGCAACGGTGCCGTCGGCGGAGCCGGTGTCCACCAGCACAATTTCATCGGCGGCGCCTCGCGCAGAGTCGAAGAGCCGCCGCAGGTTGGCGGCTTCGTTCTTGGCGATCAGGCATAGCGAAATGCGAGTCATGCGGCGACCAGCGCTTCTCGGAGGGCGGCAATCGCTGGATGCGCCGGTTCGATTTTTTCGAGATTATTCAGCGCCATGCGCGCCGCCTCCGCGTCGCCGAGCTCGAGCCCCAGCCTGCCGAAGGCGATGAGCACATCGGGATTCTTCGGGGCCAGCCCGACGGCGCGTTTCACGTTCTCGGCGGCGTCGGCGTAACGCTCTTGGGCGCGATACAACTCCACCAGATTCAACAGCGAGTCCACGTTGTCGGGTTCGAGTTCCAGCGCGTTGCGAAAAGCTTGCTCGGCGGCTTCGCCTTCGCCGTTTTGGTACAGCGCGACTCCGAGTTGATTGCGCAGGCCAATCTCAGCCGGGGCGAGTTGAACAGCGCGAGCGAAGGCGCGCGCGGCGGAGCCGTAATCGGCTTTGGCCAGCAGGGTGGAGCCGAGCGCGGCGTGGCCGCTGACGAGGTCGGGATACTCGCTAGTGAGAGTCTCGAAGATCATCATCGCCCGATCCCATTGCTGGGCAGAGGCGGCTTGTGTCCCATCGGCAAACAAAGCCTTCACCCGCTCCTGTGCTTTGTGCAGGGCATCGAACTCTGCGCCCTCGTCATCGGCCAGCGCATCGTGGTGAACATAGGCATCCACCGCCACCGCCAACTTGAATCCCGCCACCGCGACTCGCGCGAAGTATTCCCACAACGACTCGGCGAACGGCAAGTCTTCGCGCAATGGCCCCACCGCGCGATGAGCCTTGCCATTGAACAGGGCGCAGAAGCCGCCGAGATAGGCGGCCTCCTTCACTTCGCCGTCATGTTTGCGCGCCCATTGTTTGGCGAACTGCCGCATCGGGCGGCCCGTGCCGTCGTATTTGCTTTTGATCGACTGCGGCGCCGGGGCGCGATTGGAGACCGGCCCCACGATGGCAATCGAAGAATCGCTGTCGAGCGCCAACCTCATTCGCTCCAGCCATCCGGCAGTCACAATCACATCGCTGGAAAGGAGCGCAACGGGATCTTCATTGGCGGCGCTCAGCGCTTCATTGAGCGCGCGCGCCAGCGATTGCTCGCTGGATCGCACCCGCCAATCGTTCGCCGCTTGCGGCGGGGTGAAAATGGGCGACCCGGCGGAGACGAGGGTGATGTCCAGCGGACAGTCCGTATTGTTCTGAAGCGATGACCAGGCTTCGGCGGACGGCTTGCCGGTGACGGCGACCACTGTCGCCAAACGTTTCATTTCGGGTTGCCGTTCACGCCGGATGGGGCGGCCTCTCACTTCGAGCAATCGCGCGCGGACTCGTTGCGCGGCGGTATCCCACGAGAAGTTCCGATGGATATGCTCGCTGGCGCGTTTCCCTTTGCTTCGCGCCTCAACCGGATTCTCGAACACGTGCCGCATCCACTGCGCCGTCGCCGCGCGATCCGGCTCGAACACAAAAGGCTTGCCCGCCAATTCCCACTGGCCGATTCGATTCTCGGCCAACTCTTGCCGCGCCGCCGGAATGAGATAGGCGTTGGAGTCGTCGCAGAAATCGAGGCACGCGCCCGCGCCGGTGACGATGACCGGCAGGCCGCAGGCCATCGCTTCGGCGATAGGCAGGCCAAAGCCCTCGCCGCGATACGGATGCACGAGGCAATCGCAAGCGGTGTACAGGTCGGGAATGTCGGCGGGCGCGATGGGATCGCTGAGATACAGGATCTCGGGCGCGTCGGGGTTGGCGGCGATTTGCTTGATCTGCTCGGCGAGGTTCTGGCCTTTGTAAAACGAGTCGCCGCCCATATCTTTGATCACGAGGCACACATCGTCTTGGGCGGTGAAGGCGCGCAAGTAGGCGTCGAGCAGCACATCGGGGCCTTTGCGCCAAATGGTGCCGCCGACGAAAAGGAACTTGAACTTCTTTTGCGTGGGCAGGGCCATGCGCGGCGCATTGGGGTTGAACAGACTCGCGTCGATGCCGTTGGGCACCACATGCACCTGATCGGCAGGCAGGCCGCTTTCGATGTAACACTGGCGCACAAAGTTGCTGGGCGTCCACACCTCATCCACTTGCGGCTTCATCGCCTCGATCCATTTCTTGGGGATGCCGCCGTATTCCCACGGCTGAATGATCACCCAATGGCCTTCGGCGGGCGGGGCAAAGTTGGGCGGCCACTGATGGCGCACATGCACATCGGCGCGGGCCAGGGGCCGGTTCAATCGCTCATTGATGAGGTCGAAACGCGGATCGGCTTCGGGGCCGAACTGATGTAACTCGTACGGGATGATCGAGAGCGAGGTGTTTTCGTCCTGCGCCAGCCGGATGCACAATTCGCGGTTGACCAGCGCCAGCGAATGATGCACGAATTGTGATCCTTCCCAGCGCACGGCGAGAGGCCGGGCAAGGGGCTTAAGCTCCTTGCCTCCGTTCAGTTCGGCGTGAATGGCGCGGAGGCGGTCGGCGGCAATACGGCTGACCGCGCTCCATTGCCACTTGGCAATCATGTCTTGCCGCGCTCTCGCGCCGATGGAGGCCGCTTCTGCCGGATGCTCACGCGTCCAGCGCAGAAGTTTGGTCAGGTGTGGCACTGATGGCTCGGCCCACTGCTGGCCGCGATAGAAGGCGAACTCCATTCGGTCGTCAATCGTCGCCAGCCGCTCAACGTCGAGCAGCAGGCTGTTGCCGTCGTTCATGAATTCGAGATTGCCGCTCCAGCGCGTGGCGATCACTGGCAACCCGCAGGCCATGGCCTGCATGTGAGGCCGCCCCCAACCTTCGCCGCGCGAGGGGGCCACGTACACAGTCGCCGCCGCGAAGAGGCGGGGCAAGTCGGCTTCGGGCACTTGCTCGCCCAACACAATGATGGGCGCGAGTTCGGAACGCTGGTATTTCAAATCATTGGTAATGAAATTGTCGATGCGCCGCTCGATCTCTGCGGTGTTGTCCACCGACTCGATAGCGTTGACCGGATAGGCGCGAATGACGAGACTCACATCGTCGGCGGCGCTGAACGCCTGCGCCCACGCGCGGAGCAGAACATCCCAACCTTTGCGATACACCCACTCGAAGATCGAAAGGAACACTGTGCCGCGCGCGCCCGGAATGGGCAGGGGGTTGAGGCCGGGCTTGAATATGTCGGTGTCGATGCCGCCGGGAACTTTGAAGAGACGAGTCGTTACCCCCGCGCGCCGAAAGGTTTCCATGTTGAAGTCGGTCGGCGCCCACACCTCATCCATTTGATTGCAGGCCGCCACCCATTCGGCCGGCAGGCCGTCGGTCTCGAACATCGCCCGCCCGATGTTGTACGAAGCGTTAGAGTTGCGCTGAAAGGCGTAGGCAGGAAAATGAATTACGCTGATCGATCCCGGCTGGGCAGGGGTGGAAATCATCGCGTCGAGTTGCGATAGCGTGGCCGGGTCGAGTTGTTTGCGGAACGTTTCCGAGTGGCGGCCAATGGCGCGGGCGGTGGGCGGCAGGCCGTGGGCGCGAAGGCCGATGAGGAAGTGACGCGCCTCGTCGGCGTAGCCGCTGGGATCGAAGATGGGCGCGCGCCACACCACTGCCGGATTCTCGAGCGGCGGCGCCGAGCGAGTCCGGGTTGCGGAGCGGCCAGTGTGCTTGGCCCGCCCCAGCGCTTTGATGCGCTCGATTATCCACTCTGCGGTGCGTGTCGGAGTCCAGGCCATTTTGATATCTCGGTGAGCCCGCAATCCCACGGCGCGGGAGTGGTCGCGATCATCGAAGACTTCGCGCAAGAGTGCGGCAGTGTGCTTGATCGAAGGCTGCGCCCAGCGTTGATCGGAAGTGTAAAACGGATTCTCCCGAGTCTGGTCGGCGTCGACCGGAACCAACCCCTCGACATTAATGAGATAACTATTCTCATCTGTCATGAAATCGAGATGACTGCTCCAGCGTGTGCCGATGACAGGTTTGCCCATAGCCATGGCTTCCATATATGGAATGCCCCATCCCTCGCCGCGTGTAGGCAATACAAAGGCGTCGGCGGCGGCAAATAGAGACGGCAGAGATGCGTCGGGGATGAAGTCATCGAGCAGAATGATGGGCGGAATGCGCTTGGGGTTATGACCGAGTCGGCGAATAAAGGCATCGATGCGCTGAGGAATGGGAGGGGTTTTGATGCGGTCGGGGTACGTGCGCAGGTATAGGCAAACGTCGTCGTTCGCCGTGAACGCCGAAAGATAGGCCTCGATGAGGATGTCCCATCCCTTTCGCTTATTCCATTGAAACACCGAGAGGAAGTTGAAGCCGCGCCGTTGGGCCAGCGCCATCGGTTGGACGCGCGACGGATCATAAACTGTGCTGTCTATTCCAAAAGGGATCACCTGTATACGTTCTGCGCTTACACCGGAAGCGGCAAACAACTCTCGATTGAAAGAACTCGGCACCCACACTTCATCCATGCGGTTGAGCGAATCTGCCCAGCCGGAAGGCAGGCGGTCGGTTTCCCACATGGTGAGGCCGATATGGGAATCGAAGGAAGGGCTTTCTTGGCAAAGGCGGGCGAAGATATCCTTGCCGCTCCAAGAGACTGGGGGATGAAAATAGACACCCACTCCCCTTTGCACACGATTGTCCAATAGGCGATTCCAGAACTGCACTGCCTGTTGATCTTGGTTCAATCCTTGCGCAAAGTCCTTGTTCACTGAGAGCGGGTAAACTTGGATTAGGGTGCCGCAACGATCCAGCGCCGGGAGAGTGTGGCGCGAGAGCCAGGCGTAGCCGCTGAAGTCGAAAACGTTGGCCACCCAACCAATAGAGAGGGCGGGCGAATCGGATACTGCATCCAACGACCGACTCGTCGGTTGTCCTGCAAGGGCTCCGGCTTGGCCCGAATCGTCTCGCTGAAAACTCGCTCGGGGTGCGGGCGTGGCGGCTTCTGGTTTTGGGACGGCGACGAGGCGTACTATTGTTTCCGCTTGCTCGTCATTTGGATTGAGTTCGAGCGCCCGCCGCGCTGATGCTTCGGCTTCTGCCACAAATCCACTGTGCCATAGCACTGCGGCCAAATTACTGTGCCCCGGCGCGTATGCTGGATGTGACTGTGTGGCCCTGACAAACTCACGGCGAGCCAAATCTACCTCTCCGACGCGGAGCGAAATGTTGCCGAGGGCTACAAGCAATTGTGGATCATCGGGCACGATGCCAAGCGCCTGCGTGAGCGCATCGCGAGCCGCGGCGAAATCGCCCATAGCGAAATACTCGTCGGCTTGCCTTCGCAATTCTTCGCGCACAATGTTGAGAATGTATTGCAGATGATCGGCTTCGAGGGATGGGCCTTTTTCGACGGCGGTTTGATAGTTGATCGCCAACATGGCCTTGAACACATCGCCCACTTCGGCCATGCGTTGGCGGAGAAGAATGGCGGGCGTGTTCGAGGCGAGCAACTCGGCGAGGAATCCGGCGGCGTGATCCACATCGGCTACCGAGACGGCAACACTGCCGCCAAGCATTTGCTCGATGGCCGCGGCGAGTTGTTGCAGTTGATCGGGATCGGGCGGGGCAGGCGGATCGGTTGTGACGGCTACGTTGCGCAGTAGATGTTGGTAGGGTGGGCTCGCAGGATAGGCTCTCGCTGGATCGTCATTCTTGCCAATGTTGCCATGGCCCGCTCGGGCTTTCATCGAGCGGTGCCATTTCACGAGATTATCCCAATTGAAATGACGAGTTTCCATGCTGTCTCTCCATGCAGGTTATTCAACGACCGACAAAGCGGTCGCCGCCAGTGTATTACCGGGGGCGATTGTCGTCAGTAAACTTCGGGTAAACCCTGCGTTAAGTTGAGGTGAATTGGCTAAAGTTTTGCGCGGGGCGGTTACACGGCGGCGCGCTCGGCGAGGATGAGCAGGGCTTGGGCGCGGCGGGGGTCGCCTTCGTGTTCGGCTTGCGAGGCGGCCAGAGCAATGATATCGGGCAAGTGATGCAAAACGTCGTCGAGGCGTTGGCGCATGGCGGCGGAGGGGTCGGGGGCGCACATGATTTCTTCGAGGAGGAGGGTTGCTTGCCGAGCGTCGCCGCGAGTGATGTTGAGGGCGGGCGTGGAACGGAGCGGCTCGACTGAGCTCGCCGAAGTCGGCGCGGCGTGGCGAAGTGTGTCGAGATAGGCTTGTGTTTGCTGTGCGCCGACGGGGCATCCGGATTGGATGAGCCACGGGGAGGATGGGCCGCCAGCGACTCCGGCGGCGAGGTTGCGGCGGAGCCGCGCGCGCGAAGGGTCGAGGCCGACTTGGCTGGCGCGTTGGTAAAAAACGTCGGCGGCGGGCGTGTCGTTGGCGGCGAGGTAACAGTCGCCCAGCGTGAGCAGGGTGTCGAGGTCTGTCGGATCGGATTCGAGCAATCGAAAGAGGAGCCGGATCGCTTCGACGGGTTTGTTGGCGGTGAGTTGGGCGAGGGCGCGCTCGCGCAGAAGACGATGATCGGTCAGAGTCATGCGTGTTACCCGATGGCGATGCGAAAGCCGATGGTGGTCAAGGCCACGTCGGGGGGAGCGCCTTCGCGCGCGGCGCAGCGAGCGAGGCGGTGCGAATACATGTACGACCCGCCGCGCACGGTGCGCGGTCCTTGGGCGGCCGGGTCTTCGCGCCCGTCGTTGGCATCGTAAGGGTAGGGAGCGAACAGACTGTTTGTCCACTCCCAAGAGTTGCCGCTGAGGCCCACCACACCGAAAGGGCTGTCGCTGGCCGGGGAGTGCAGGAAAACCGGCGTGGTGACTCGGGTGTAGGCCTCGATAGTGTTGATGCGATAGGGGTTGAAGTCGGCGCCCCACGGAAAGAGGCGGGCGTCGTCGCCGCGGGCGGCGCGTTCCCACTCGGCTTCGGTGGGCAGTCGGCAATTCAGGCCAGTGATGCCGCTGAGCCACGCGCAGTATTTTTGCGCGGTGTGCCACGATGCGGACACCACCGGGTGCTCGCCTTGCCCTTCAGCGTAAATGAGGCCTGTCCAACTGCGCGGGAAAGGCGCGCCGGTGGATTCGACGAAGGCAAGATATTGGACGTTGGTGACTGCGGTGAGGCCGATGGCGAACGCCGGGACGTGGACCTTGTGTTGAGGCTGCTCATCGCGAAAGAAATCGAAACGCTCCGAGCGCGGCCAGTCCGGCTCCGATTCGAGTTCGATGATTTGAAGGTCGCTCGTGCCCAACGTGACGGCGCCATCCGGGATGCGAACGGCTTTTATTCCGGTGCGATCATTCGGCAAATCAAATATCGTGCTGGCGACAGTCTGCACGCTAAGAGTCATGTCGAGTTGACAGTAGCACGCTGGCCGAATGACGTCAGTAAAAGAGCCGTGAAGAGGCTGTGAAAGTCGGCTGAAGATGGACGGCGGCGGCGCGCGGTGAAAGCGGTTCAGTTGCGCCGCCGGGCAGTATCGCGGACGAGGCGGAAGGTGACGAAGGAGTAACCGTGATCGGCCAGCGCCCCGTGACATTCATGCGAGTCGCGCCGGGCCATCAACCATGATGGAGCGACGATCTCGGCCATGCCGTTGCCGTGGCGCGAGTCATCGGTGTCCACCCATTCACTCAGGCATCCGCCGGGGCAGGGGTGTTCGGCGCAACTGCTTGACCAGCACGGCCAGGGGTGATGTTCGCCGAGGTCTTGCTTGGCGAGCAGTTGTATTTCTTCCAACGTGGGCAGGCGGTAGCGCGAACCGTTCCGCCTTCACGCTCTTTTTACTCAAGGTTTAGACCATGCTTACAGACTTTGAGGGTTGAGTAGCGGTAAAAAGGTAGCGTGCTGGCGCGCCTTGCGGCGCACGGGTGAGACTGATGCCCAGCGCATTTGAGAGCCTGAGTGAGCCAATATGAATCTAGTATTTGATCTTGCCGAAGATGAGTTGCAGGTGTGGTTGGTTGAAGCGGACGAGCACCTGCAAATGTTGGATGAAGGTTTCGTTCAATTAGAACGGCTGGGCGACGACCCCGAATTGTTGCAGGCCATCTTCAGAGCCGCGCACACGCTCAAAGGCTCGGCGGGCGTGATCGGCCACCGGCGCATGGCTGAATTAACCCATGCGCTCGAAACCGTGATGGACGGTTTGCGCAAGGGCACATTATCGGTGACTGTCGAAGTGGTGGATACCTGCCTCGAAACGCTCGATGTGCTCAAGCTCCTCCGCAATGAAGTGATCGAGCGCGATTCGAATCCGGTGGATGTGGCTCCGCTGGTGGAACATTTGACTGCTATTGGCAAACAAGCCGCCCCGATCTCGCCCGCTCCCTCCAGCGGAAACGGATCCAATGTTGCCTCTGCTCCTCAAAATGGGAAGAGCGTCTCGACTCCGCGAGTGGTTGTTGTCCCGGCCACTTCGGTGAAGCCGCCTCGCCTCGCAGCTAAACCCAATGGCCGCAAGAATGGCAATGGCCGCAAAGGCCGCAAGAATGGCAATGGCCGCAAAGGCCGCAAGAATGGCAAGTCCAGCGGGCGGAAGAATGGCCGGGTCAGGGCGGCGAAGGTCGCCGGGCGGAAAACGGTAAAGGCGGCGCTCCTTCAGAGACAAAGGGCTCCTGAGGCAGTGGCCGAAGACTCTCTCACCCCGCTTGTGTCCGTTTGCGTTGACATCGCTCCCGATAGTGTGGCTTCGGCGGCGCGCGCATTTCAAGTGCTCATGGCCTTGCAATCGCTGGGCGATGTGCGCGACCTTCAGCCGCCGCAGTCGGATATTGAATCGGCTATGCCGGTTCCTCGACTCACTGCCTCGCTCGCTACCGAGCATTCTATTGAAGAGGTCGCCTGCGCGCTCAAATCCGTTTCGGAGGTTACGCGTGTCGCCCTCAATGGTGAGGCGGTTTTTTGCGTAGCCGACACTGCTCCCGCTCAGATTGCCGACGCTCAGAATGTGGCCGAGAGAGCCAAGAGCCGGGTGGCCGAGAAAACAGTGCGCACCAGCGTGGAGCGATTGGATTCGCTGATGGATCTGGTGGGCGAACTGATTACCGATCGCAATCGCTTGAATCAGATTCGGGTTGACTTCGAGTCGCGTTTCCGCAGCGATGATCAAGTGGACAATTTGGTGCAGACGGTGGTTCATGTGGGCCGCATCACCGATCAGTTGCAAGAAGAGGTGATGCGCATTCGGATGCTGCCCGTCTCCAGTGTGTTCAACAGGTTCCCGCGCCTGGTGCGTGACTTGGCGCGCAAGGCGGGCAAAGAAGTTGAATTGGTGATGCGCGGCGAGGATACGGAATTAGATCGGTCGGTGATCGAGGAGATCAGCGACCCGCTGGTGCATTTGCTCCGCAACTCCATCGATCACGGCCTTGAGTCGCCAGCCGATCGCGCCGCCGCTGGCAAGCCAGCGCGGGGCACGGCGCTGCTCACGGCCCGCCACGAAGAGAACCACATTATCCTGACGGTGGAGGATGATGGGCGGGGCATCGATGAGCAGAAAGTGAAGGCCAAAGCCCTGAGCAAGGGTTGGATCACGGAAGCCGAGTCGGCCTCCATGTCGCACGACAAGGCTATCGATCTGATCTTCCGGTCGGGTTTGTCCACCGCCACAACTGTCACCGATATATCGGGGCGCGGCGTGGGGTTGGATATTGTGCGAGCCAACATCGAGCGGCTCAACGGCAGTGTGGTGGTGGAGACTTGGCCGGGAAAGGGAACGCGATTCCAGATCGTTCTGCCGCTTACGTTGGCGATCGTCCCGGCGCTGTTGGTGAAGGTGGGGCAGGCAACGCTGGCTGTGCCGCTGGTGACGGTGATGGAGACTCTGCGGGTGCCGGTGGAAACGGTGCGCACGGTGACCACCAAGCCCGTCATTCAGCTGCGCGGGCATGTGCTGCCGCTGGTGCGGTTGAGCGAGGTGTTGCAGTTTGCCGTGCCGCCCAGCAAGCGACGATACGAATACGTGGTGGCTGTGCGCTGGGGGAAGTTGGAAGTGGGGTTGATGGTGGACACGTTGGTGGGCGAGCAAGAACTGGTGATCAAGTCTTTGGGCGCTCTGTTAGCCGACACACCCGGTGTGTCGGGGGCGGCCATTTTGGGCGATGGGCGGGTGGCGTTGATTATTGATGTGCCCAGCCTGTTCAATCTGGCCGGATCATGACTCTACGAGAGGAATACATTGCATGGCCGAAGCACCAGTTGGCGTAGACGAGCAAATACGGGTTCTCCTGCAAGTAATGGCAGGCGAGGGGATTCGCAAGGCGGCGGAGGGATTCTCTGGCATGTTGGGTGAGGAGTTGTCGGTGTCTCACTCGCAAGTTGTGTTGATCCCGTTGGTTGAAATTCCCATGCTGCTGGGCGGCCCGGAGGCCGAGTCGGTGGGCATCTATCTGCAAGTGCATGGCGAACTCGGCGGGCAGATGATGTTGGTGCTGCCGTATCAGAAGGCAATGGAGTTGACCGATCTGATGATCGGCGCTCCGGTTGGAACGACCACGCATTTAGGCTCGCTGGAGCGCTCGGCTTTGGCCGAAGCCGGAAACATTACCGGCACGTTCTTCCTCAACACGGTGGCCTCGCTCACCGGGCTGGGCGCGCGCCCGTCGCCGCCCGCTGTGATGGTGGATATGGTCGGCGCCATCATCGACATCATCATCGCCGTTTCCGGGAGCGTGAGTGATCATGTGTTGATGATCAGCTCGTCGTTCTTGCGGGGTGGCAGAGAAGTGGAAGCCAGCTTTTGGGTGATTCCCGATGTGGCGACGCTGGAAGCCTTTGTCAAACACGAGGCGGAATATGACCGGGGATAGTTTGACGGTTGGATTGGGTGAGGTCAAACTCAGCCGCGATCCAAGCGATGTGCTGGTTGCTTACGGGTTGGGCTCCTGTGTGGGGATCGGCATGTACGACCCGGCGGCAAAAGTGGCCGGGCTGTTGCATGCGGTGCTGCCGGAGCACAATAACGGAGCCGACCCCGCCTCCTCGAAGTACGTGGACAGCGGCATCAAAGGCCTGCTGAATCAACTGGAGCGGATGGGCGCAGATCGCAAACGATTGATCGTGCGCATGGTTGGCGGCGCCAACATGCTCACCGCGCCCGGCTTCCAACAGACTCTGAGCATCGGCGACCGCAACGTGGCTTCGGCCCGTGCGGTTCTTGCCAACCTCAATCTCAGGATTCGAGCCGAGGAAGTGGGCGGCAACGTCGGGCGCACTATGCGGCTTTACGTGTGCGATGGACGAATGACTATGCGGATGCTTGGCGGGCAGGAACGAGAAATCTGAACGACACCCGGCGCCATCGAGCGCATCACACTAATCTAAGGAGAAACATCTGATGCCCAAAATACTTATCGTGGACGACGCCGAGTTCTTGCGCCTGCGCATCTCCAAGATGCTGACCGGCAACGGTTTCGATGTCATCGAAGCCGACAACGGCGCGGTTGCGGTCAACCGCTACAAGGCCGACAAGCCCGATGCGGTGCTGATGGATATCACCATGCCCGAGATGGACGGCTTGGCGGCGCTCAAAGAGATCCGCGCTGGCGACCCGAACGCCCGGGTGGTGATGCTCACGGCCCTCGGACAAGAGACGATAGTGCTCGAAGCGATCAAGTCGGGCGCGAAAGACTTCGTGGTGAAGCCGTTCCAGCCGGAACGGGTGATGGCGGCTCTCACCAAAGCCCTCGCCTGACAGCGCTCGGCAGAAACGAACTCGCATGTTGACCTTAGAGCGAAACAGCACAGAAGCGCAGGCTAGCCCCGTGCGGGTGCTGGTGGTGGACGACTCCGCCTACATGCGCTTCACCATCTCCAAATATTTGGGTGAGGCGGCTGGCATCGAAGTGGTGGGCACGGCCCACGACGGTCATGAAGCCCTGCGTCTCATCCCCGAACTTCAGCCCACGGTGGTGACGCTGGATATTCAGATGCCGCGCATGGATGGCTTGACTGCCCTGCGCGAGATCATGGCTCGCCACCCCATGCCCGTCGTCATGCTGAGCAGCCTCACCACCGAAGGCGCGCAGGAAACCGTGCAAGCCCTCACTTGGGGCGCGGTCGATTTTGTGACCAAGCCCACCGCCAAAGCCAACGTCGCCGCCATCATCGACGAAGTGATCGCCAAAGTTCGCGGCGCGGCGTGCGCCCGCGTGTGGCCGACGAAATCCACTGCCGCACTGAAGGCCGCCGCCCGCAATAATGGCGGCCTCGAGTCGCGGCTCGGCGTGAAGACTCCGCGTCGGATGAAATCGTCCGACAAAGTGGTGGTCATCGGCACCTCCACCGGCGGCCCGCGCGCCCTCAACGCTGTTGTCCCCAACCTCCCCGCCGATCTGGCGGCGGCAGTGCTCATCGTCCAGCACATGCCGGTGGGATTCACCAAGTCGCTGGCCGAGCGGCTCAACAGCGTTTCACTATTGGCCGTCAAAGAGGCCGAGAACGGCGACCATTTGGAAGTGGGCCGCGGCCTGCTCGCGCCCGGCGGCTTTCACATGATGGTGGACGACAACGATCTTGTCTCTCTCAACCGCAACCCCACCGTGCACGGGGTGCGGCCAGCGGTGGATGTGACCATGGCCTCGGTGGCGCAACGCTACGGCGCGTCGGCCATCGGCGTGGTGCTCACCGGCATGGGCCGCGACGGCACCAACGGCGCCTCCCTCATTCACGGCTCGGGCGGCCAAGTCATCGCCGAAGACGAATCGACTTGCGTAGTGTGGGGAATGCCGCGCAGTGTGGCCGAAGCCGGAGTGACCGATGCCGTCGTGCCGTTGGATGGCGTGGCCGAAGCCATTGTGCGCGCCGTGAATTCCTGAGGTGGGCAGAAAGATTCGTCTGTGGAACAACAGGTTTACTCGCAAGTCAAACGCTCCATCAAAACCATCCTCGACATCGACCTCGAGCACTACAAAGACGAGCAGATGAAACGCCGCCTCGACTCGTGGCTGGTTCGGTCGGGGACGCCGTCGTGGACGGACTACTTTCAGCGGGTGCGCGCCGACACCATTGAGCTCGCCCGCTTCCGCGACTACCTCACCATCAACGTCTCATCCTTTTTCCGTGACATCGAACGCTGGCAAACCCTGCGCGCGCAGGTCATGCCCACATTGCTCGCCCATCGGCCCCGCCTGCGCCTCTTCAGCGCCGGCTGCTCCATCGGACTCGAACCGTACAGCCTTGCCATCCTTCTCGATGAAATCACGCCTGCGCGCCGCCACTACCTCCTCGCCACCGATCTCGACCGGGGCGCGTTGGGCAAAGCCCGCGCCCGCGGCCCCTACACCGTCGAAGACACACAAAACATCACATCTGCCCAGCGGCAGGCGTATTTCGATCCGGGCGGCCCGCCGCTCTTTGTCACCGACTCGCTGGCCAAGCGCATCACCTTCCGCGAGCAAAACTTGCTCGAGGACGACTTCGAGAAAGACTTCGATCTCATCGTCTGCCGCAACGTGGTGATCTACTTCACCGAAGCGGCCAAGAAAATTCTCTACAAAAAATTCTACGACGCCTTGCGGCCCGGCGGCGTGCTGTTTGTCGGCGGCACCGAAATCATTCCCCGCTCGCAAGAAATCGGATTCCGCGGATTCGGAGTCTCTTTCTATCAGAAAGCGTGACATGGCGGGAACACGACTCGGCATCAGCGAATTGATTAGGCGGGCGGGCGATCTGCCGCCTCTGCAGCGCGTGGCGCAAAAGGCGTTGGAGATCATTCGCGACCTCGCCTCCGATATGGCCGATCTTGCCGAGATGCTGTCGCTCGACACGGCGCTGGCCGGCCTCGTGTTGCGCTGGGCCAACTCGCCCTATTACGGCCCGGCCTCCACCATTTCCACCGTCCAGCAAGCCGTCACATACCTCGGCCACAACGTGGAACGAATGAAATGGACAGATGCCGCTTTCGGTGAATTGTGTCGAGAAGGTTGTGCCTTTCGTCAAAGAAGCCGAGCAATTCATCAAGAAGCGCAAATAACTCGATGTCTCGCGCACCGAGACACTGAACTGTGCGCTGCGCCAGACGCGCGCCGAGGAGAAGCCTGACATGAACGTGAAGTTCTTGAATCCATTTGTCGAAGCCGCCAATGAGGTGCTGGAAGCCGAAGCGCAAACTGTCATGAAGCGCGGCAACCTCACTCTGCAAAAATCTTCGCTCACCGCCGATGAGGTGACCGTGATGCTCAGCCTCGTCGGGCAAGTGCAGGGGGTCGTGTTCTATGGCATGTCCGTCGCCACTGGCCTGGCTCTCGTGTCGCGGGTGATGGCGCAACAGTTTAAGACCTTCGACGCTTTGGCCCAGAGCGGGGTGGCCGAACTGGGCAACGTCATCACCGGACGGGCCAGCATTAAGTTGGCCGAAGCCGGCTATATCGCCAACATCTCGCCGCCGGCTCTGATTCAAGGGCAATCGGTGACGATTTCCACTTTTGATTTTTCGCGGATCGTCGTGCCGCTCTCGTGCGAATTTGGCAACCTCATGGTGCATCTGGCTGTGCGCGAAAGCCCGTCCAATGCGCGCAATGCAAACTACGCGCCGGTCGTTGGCGGAATGGCGATGGCGGTGGGAGAACTTGGAAAATGAACGTCAAGTTTCTGAACCCCTTTGTCGAAGCGGCCTATGAAGTTTTGCAGGCCGAAGTGGCCATCGAAATTGCGCGCGGCGAACTGAGCCTCGAGAAGGAAGCCTATGTGACCAACGATGTCACTGCCATCATCAGCGTCGTTGGCTTGGTGGAGGGGACGGTTTTCTACGGCATGGATCAGCGGGCGGCGGTTAGCTTTGCTTCGCGGATGCTGAGCGAGCCTTTCGAGGCCTTCAACCATTTGGCGCAGAGCGGCATTGCCGAATTGGCTAACGTGATCACCGGGCGGGCTACCGTCAAACTGTCACTGTCCGGATACGAAGCCACCATCTCTCCGCCCACCATGCTCATCGGCAAGGGGTCCACCATCTCCACCCTCGACTTTGCCCGGCTGGTGGTGCCGCTCCAAAGCTCCATCGGCTCAATTGTGATCCATTTGGCCCTGCGCGAGGGAGCGCGCCAACTCGGACTCGCCGCGGCGACCATGCCGGTTCCGGCGCGGCCTTCGCTCATGCGATAGAACTGTGGCGCGCTGTGCCCGAGCTTGATTAACGGAGTTTTTATTTCTTAATTACTGCTTGTTTATGGACACAGTTCTCCGATTTAACTTACTCTGTGAATGCCTTGTGAAAACCTTGACATTACCGTAAGGAGCATAACCCATGGAAGATCAACTTGTCGTATTCGACCTCGCCAACGAACACTACGGCCTGGACATTGCGGCGGTGGAGGGCATCATCAAGATGCAAGCCATCACCGCCGTGCCGCGCGCACCCACGTTTGTGGAAGGCGTGACCAACCTTCGCGGCAAAGTGCTGCCGGTGATCGACTTGCGCAAGCGCTTTGGCCTGCCGAGCAACGAGACCACGAAAGACACCCGCATCGTCGTCGTGGAAATGGGCGGGGCGACGGTGGGCATTGTGGTGGACGGCGTGAGCGAAGTTCTGCGGGTCAACCGCGACGTTATCGAGCCGCCCTCGCCGATTGTCACCACCGTGGACTCGTCGTTCATCCGCGGCATCGCCAATCTGACCGAGCGGCTGGTCATCCTGCTCGACCTGGGCAAGGTGCTCAACACGCAGGAGAAGGTCGAGCTGCGCAGCCTGCCGGTGGCCGGCTGAGGGCCAGTCACCGGACAAACTCTAGTGATTTGCTCCAAACGTGAAGAGGCGGTTATGAGATGAAAACTTTTATGTCCTGGATACAGGCCAGCCTGAGTCGGCGGATGGGCCTGCCGTTGCTATTGGGTATGCTGGCGCTTGACGCGGCAGCCGTCTACGTCATCTACCGGGTCCAAATCCAAAACGTGGCGGCGCAGGCCGCCCGCCAGGCCCAGGTAGTCGTCGCTCAGACCCTGGCCACCCGCGCCGTCTACACTGAGAATGTTGTCGGCAAGCTGAAGGCGGACGGGGTGGCCGTGACGCCGTCGGCCGACTTCATCGATACTGTCGGGGGCATTCCCCTTCCGGCCACGCTGATTCATCGCATCTCCGATCGCGTCAACGAACAAGGTCTGTACCGGATCAGCCTCATCAGCCCCTGGCCCATCAACCCCGAAAAAGGGCCCAAATCGGACTGGGAGAGAGCGGCCGTCGCGGACCTGGTCAGCGACCCCCAGTCGAGACAAAGCAGCCTGGAGACGGTGAACGGCGAAAGCCGTTTGCTGTACATGAGCGCCGACTTCGCGTCGGCCGAAGGCTGCGTGGCCTGCCATAACGCCCACCCGGCCAGTCCCAAGACGGATTTCAAAGTGGGCGACATGATGGGGGCATTGATCGTCGAAGTGCCGCTCACCGACGAGTTCGCCGCCGCTCGCGCGCAGGCGCTCTGGATGAGCGCGGGAATGATCGGCGTGTTCACAGCGCTCGTCGGGCTCATCCTGGCGTTCCAGCGCGCGGCAGTCATCCGCCCGACTCAGCATCTGGCGCGGGCAGCCCAGAAATTGGCGCAGGGAGAGCTGGATGTAGATTTCGAGGTGAAATCCCAGGACGAGATAGGCCAGATGGCGCGCGCTTTTGCCCGTCTGGCTGACTATATCAAGGGGATCGCCTCAGTCTCTACCCTGATGGCAGCCGGCGACCTCAGCGCCGACGTCACTCCCCAATCCGAGCGCGATGTATTGGGCAATGCCTTCGCGCAGATGACCGCCAATTTGAGGAATCTGATCGGCCAGGTGACCGCCAGCGCCAACAACGTCGGCGCCGCCTCCGGGCAACTGGCTTCCGCCGCCAATCAGGCCGGGCAGGCCACTGCCCAAATCGCCGCCACTATCCAGCAGGTGGCGCAAGGCACGCAACACCAAACCGAGAGCGTGACCAAGACCGCCGGTTCCGTCGAGCAGATGTCGCGGGCGATTGACGGGGTGGCCAGAGGCGCCCAGGAACAGGCCGCCGCCGTCACCAAGTCCTCCACCCTCACCGCCCTCATCTCCACCGCCATCCAACAGGTGGCCGCCAATGCCCAGTCCGGCGCCAAGGGCGCCGCCGAAGCCGCCCAGACCGCCCGCGCCGGCTCTTCCACCGTCCAAGCCAACGTCAAGGGCATGGAGAGCATCAAAGCCAAAGTCGGCCTGTCGGCAGAGAAAGTGAAAGAGATGGGGCGGCGCTCCGAGCAGATCGGGGCCATCGTCGAGACCATTGACGACATCGCCTCCCAGACCAACCTGCTGGCCCTCAACGCGGCGATTGAAGCGGCGCGGGCGGGCGAGCACGGCAAAGGCTTCGCCGTGGTGGCCGACGAAGTCCGCAAACTGGCCGAGCGCTCCAGCGCCGCCACCAAAGAGATCGCCGGGCTGATCCGCGGCATCCAGCAGTCGGTGGCGGAAGCGGTGAATGCGATGGACGAGGGCGCGCGCGAAGTCGAAACGGGCGCGGCGCGGGCCAACGAGGCCGGGATGGCGCTCACCAGCATCCTGAAAGCGGCAGAATCCGTCAATCAGCAGGTGGAGAAGATCGCGGCGGCGGCGGCGGAGATGAGCGCGGCGTCGAACAAGTTGATGGACGCGATGGACGCGGTGAGCGCGGTGGTGGAAGAGAACACGGCGGCCACCGAAGAGATGGCGGCGGGCAGTGATGAGGTGTCTCGGGCGATTGAGAACATCGCCAGCGTGAGCGAAGAGAACAGCGCGGCGGTGGAGGATGTGAGCGCGGGGGCCGAGGAGATGAGCGCGCAAGTGGAAGAAGTGACGGCCTCGGCCCAGGCGCTGTCGGAGATGGCTCAGGCCCTGCAAGCGCTGGTGCGGCAGTTCAAGTTGGACGACGGCGGATGGGCGACCGCCGACCACCGTACGGTCAGTCGTCCGCCGTCTGCGGTCGCGGTGTCAGGGGACAATGGGCGGCGCTTCGAAGGCCTGGCGGAAATCAATTAGCTTGCGCAAGCGCTTTGGCCTGCCGAGCAACGAGACCACGAAAGACACCCGCATCGTCGTCGTGGAAATGGGCGGGGCGACGGTGGGCATTACAGTGGACGGCGTGAGCGAAGTTCTGCGAGGGCGACGCTCCGCAACAAAGAGAGAAATATGAACGCATTCAACAACCTAAAAACCGGCGTCAAACTGGTGGGCGGATTCCTGCTGGTGGCCGCCATCATTGTCGTGGTGGCTGTGCTGGGCTACAGCGACATGAAGAGTCTCAACGATGGCATGCGTGGGATGTACTTCGAAAGCACGTTGCCCATTGAGGATTTGGGGCAGGCCGACGCGGCGATGTATCAACTCCGCGGCGATGTGTACAAGTACATTTTGCTCCCCGATGAGCGTGAGAAGGTCTTAGAGGCGATTACGGAAGCTACCCGGACGGCCAACGAGAGGGTCGATAAATATCGGGCCACTTATCTGGTTGAAGAGGAAGTGCAGGGGCTGGCCGAATTCGATCTGGCTTGGGCAACGTATCAAAGCGAAGTGAAGGCTTTGCTGGCCAAGGTGGACGCTGGCGACGAGCAGGGCGCTATCGAAATGTTGCTCAGCGGTGGAAGCGCCTCGAACGCGCGCAAAGCCGTTGCCGCGGCGATCGATAAACTGATCGAAATCAACGTGCGGGTTGCCAGCGAGACGCAGAAGGAAGGCGAAGCCAATTTTGCCACGGCTGTGACGACGTTTGTGGTCGTCGTCCTCATCGGCGTAGCAGTCGCCGTTGGGCTGGGCGTGTTCACCACCCGCGGCATTACCGTGCCGCTGGGCAAGGTGGGGCGCGTGGCCGATGCCATCGCCGAAGGCGATCTCAATCAAACGCTGGAAGTGAACAGCCAAGATGAGATCGGGCAGTTGGCTGATGCTTTCCGCCGGATGACGGCTTACTTGCAGAACGTGGCCGGGGTGGCCGACAAAATAGCCGGTGGCGAT
>VGOW01000016.1 GCA_016875735.1 Chloroflexota bacterium
ACAATTCGGCATACGACTCGGACAACTGATCCGGCCCGGAGACGTGATCTGCCTCTCCGGCGAATTGGGCGCGGGGAAGACGACTTTGGCCACGGGCATCGGACTCGGATGGGGCGCCGCCGAGCCGGCCACCAGCCCGACGTTCGTGTTCGTGAACGAATACAGCCGCGCCGACGGCGGGCGGCTCTATCACGTGGATGCCTATCGCCTGCGCGACTCGGCGGACGCCGACTCGATTGCCCTGCCCGATCTACTCGACGACTCGAAGGGCGCGATCATGATCGAATGGGCCGAGCGCGTGCGCGCACTGCTTCCGCCCGAATGGTTGTGGATCGAGTTGCAGTGGGAAGATGATCGCACGAGGCGAGTGAGAGTGAGCGCGAGAGGCGAGAGGCACGCCGAGTTGTTGGCGGCGGCTCGTGAGGCGTGAAGCGTGAGGCGTAACGTTCGCTCTTCGCCCTCCGCTCTTCGCCTCACGCCCTACGATTGCTCGTGATTCTCGCTATCGACACCGCTACCCGCTCCATCAGCATCGCATTGGCCGAAGAGGGCCGCGCGCTGGCTGAAGCCGTGTGGCAATCGGAAAACAATCACACCACCGAGCTCGCCCCGGCGGTGGAACGGATGCTGATCGAGTCGGGGGTTGCGGTGAAAGCGTTGACTGCGATTGCCGTTGCCATTGGGCCGGGGTCGTTCACCGGCGTGCGCATTGGGTTGGGCTTTGCCAAAGGGTTGGCGCTGGCGCGAGGCGATCTGCCGCTCGTCGGCGTACGGACTCTCGATATTGCGGTGCGGGCATTACCCATCGACGAGGGCGAAGCAGTGGCGGTAATTCAGGCCGGGCGCGGGCGGGTGGTGTGGGCGCGGTATTCGGCGAGGGCGGGGCGATGGGAGTCGGCGAACGACGGAGTCGTCGGGTCGTGGGAGGATGTGAGTCGGTCGGCGACGGGATCGGTTGTGGTGGGGGAGATCGATTCGCGAGGGATGGATGTTTTGCAGGGAGCCGGAGTCCGGGTGGCGTCTGCGGATCAAAATGTGCGGCGGGCGAGCCGGTTGGCCGAGATGGCGTGGGAGCGTTGGCGGCGCGGGGAAGTTGACTCGGCGGCGGCGCTGATGCCGGTGTATGCGCATCAGCCCACATCGGGTGAAACATGACGACGATTGAGCCGATGACGCTGGCCGATGTTCCGCAGGTGGCGGCGATTGACCGGCTGTCGTTTGCGCTGCCGTGGTCGGAGTTATCGTATAGCAAAGAGTTGACCGAGAATGCGAACGCGCATTTTTTTGTGGCGGTGGAAACGGAGGAGGGGGGACAGTGGCTGGGCCGCGCTTCGCGGAACGTGATCGGTTTTTGCGGCTATTGGTTCATCGTGGACGAGGCGCACATCAGCACGATTGCGGTGCATCCGCAGTGGCGCGGGCGCGGGGTGGGCGAATTGCTGTTGACAGCGATGCTCCGACATGCGCTGGCGCAGGGCGCGGTGATGGCGACGTTGGAGGTGCGCGAGTCGAATGCGGCGGCGCGCGGGCTGTATCGCAAATATGGTTTTGAGGTGGTGGGCCAGCGAAAGCATTATTACCGCGACAACGGCGAGGACGCGATCTTGATGACGGCGAGGCCGATAAGAATAATGATGAATACTGAACAGAGGAGTGAAGAATCGTGAAGGTGTTGATTACTGGCGGCGCTGGATTCATTGGTTGCAATTGGGCGGCGCGGCTTCTGCGCGGCGGACACGAGGTGACGGTGTTCGACAACCTCTCGCGCAAAGGCGCGGCGGCCAACTTGGAGTGGCTGCGAGCGCAGCGAGCGCAGAAGTCGCAGGGCAAACTGCATTTTGTGCGCGGCGATGTGCGCGACGCGGCGGCGATGGCCGAAGCGGCCAAAGGGCAGAAAGCCATCTATCATCTCGCGGCGCAAGTGGCAGTGACCACTTCGGTGACTGACCCGCGCGAGGACTTCGAGATTAATGCGCTGGGCACGTTCAATGTGCTGGAGGCGGCGCGGGCGGCGGGCACACAGCCGATGGTGGCTTACGCTTCGACGAACAAAGTGTACGGCGGGATGGAAGAGGTGCGGGTTGCCGAGGAGGCCACGCGCTGGCGTTACGCTGATTTGCTGATGGGATTGCCTGAGACGCAGCCGCTTGACTTCCATTCTCCCTACGGCTGCTCGAAGGGCGCGGGCGATCAGTACGCGCGCGACTACGCTCGCATTTACGATTTGCCGACGGTGGTGTTTCGGCAGTCGTGCATTTATGGCTTGCGGCAATTCGGCGTTGAGGATCAGGGCTGGCTGGCGCATTTTGTGATCGCCACTGCAAAGGGCAGAGCGATCAACATTTACGGAGACGGCAAACAGGTGCGCGATATGCTCTGGGTGGATGATTTGCTTGATGCGTACGAGATCGCGTTGAATCATCCGGAGAAGATCGCCGGCCGGATTTACAACATTGGCGGGGGGCCAGATTTCACCCTGTCTATTTGGACTGAGGTGGGGCCGATTCTGGAATCGCTAGCCGGGCGCAAGATCGAAGTGCGATACGGGGATTGGCGGCCCGGCGATCAGAAGGTGTACATCAGCGACATTCGCAAGGCGGAGGCCGAGTTGGGGTGGAAGCCGATGGTGTCCCCACCGGAGGGAGTGAAACGGCTGTGGGAGTGGGTGAGCGCGAACGCGAGTCTGTTCGATTGAAGCGGCCCACCTTCGCGCCGTTGAATCTTTGTGGTAAATTGTTTGCCGGAACGACAGGAGCGACGACATGAGCGAAACCGCAGACAGCCTGCAACAGATCGCCAAAGAGGTGTCGGCGTGCGAGAAGTGCAAACTGCACGCGACGCGCAAGAAGGCAGTGCCCGGCGAGGGCCCGGCGGACGCGAAGATCATGTTCATCGGCGAGGGGCCGGGCTTTCATGAAAACGAGCAGGGCAGGCCGTTCGTGGGCGCGGCCGGCAAATTTTTGGAAGAGCTGCTAGCCTCCATCGGCATGAGGCGGAGTGAGGTGTTCATTGCCAACGTGGTGAAATGCCGCCCGCCGCAGAATCGCGATCCGGAGCCGGATGAACTGAAGGCGTGCAACGAATATCTTGAGCGGCAGATTGCGATCATCAATCCCAAAGTGATCGTGACGTTGGGGCGTTATTCGATGGAGAAGTTTTTTCCCGGCGCGAGGATTTCGTCCATTCACGGGCAAGCGCGCACCATCGGCGGGCGGCTGGTGGTGGCGATGTTCCATCCGGCGGCGGCCCTGCATCAGCCGCAATATCGCTCGTCGATTGAGCAGGATTTCAAGAAACTGCCCGAACTCATTGCGAAAGTGGAAGCGGCGCAGACCCCTGCGCCCACTCCGCCGGAAGACGGGGCGGAGCAGTTGAGTTTGTTTTGAATGGCTCGCCCTGTCTCGGTCTGTTATTTTGGCGCGTATCGCCCCAGTTATCCGCGCAATCTTGCCATTCGAAGATCGTTGACATCCGCTGGCATTCCGATTGTTGAATGCCGTGTGCCGCCCAAGTGGCCCAATGTGCGGCGCTGGCCGGCGCTGGCAGGCCAATTCCTCTCTCAAAGATCAGCGCGAATTTCATCCATCATTCTTGTGGCAGAATTCTGCCATACTGTCGTTCCGTTGGCATGGTTGCTTTCGCGCCTCTCGGGCGCCGCGCTAATCTTTGACCCCGGAATTTCATTCTATGATGAGATGGTTGTGTGCCAGCGCGCACACCGCCCGACTTCGTTTCGAGCGCAGTATTTGAAGGCGCTGGACGGATTAGCATTCCGATTGCCGGATGTGGTGATGTGGTTCACGCCGATAGATGAGGAGTATTTTGGACGCTTGTACCAGATTCCGAATACTCGGTCTGCGTGGCTGCCGCCGGGTATCGACGAGGCGCTTTTCACTCACACCTCTCCTCCCGAATCTCAAACGCCATTTATCGTTCATTGGGATGGCAGTTTCATCGCCAGCCATGGCATTGACGCGATCCTCCAATCTGCCCACATTCTTCGTGAGCACTCCGACATCATATTTGAGCTTGTGGGCGACGGCCCGCTTGCCCGGCAGATGCGCACATCGGCTGAGACGATGGGCCTGTCGAATGTTATTTTCTTTGGATCGGTGCCGGCAAGTGAATTGGCAGCTTCGGTGCAGCGCGCACACGTTTGCCTTGGGGCATTTCGCGGCGATGATAAGCAACGCCGCTCGTTATACACGAAGGAACTCCAAGCCATGTTCGCTGGCCGGCCTGTGATCACCGCCGATGGCGAAGCCAAGCGCCGAGTCTTTGTCGCAGGTCGTGACCTATGGCTGATCCCGCCAGACTCGCCTTCTGATCTGGCCGATGCGTTGTTAGCCCTTCGCAACGATCCGGCCAAACGCTATTCGCTTGCCTCCAGTGGCCGAATTGCCGTATCGGCGCTCTGCACTTCCGATGCGCTCCGGCTTCGGCTCACTGAAATCGCCGAAAGAGCGCTGAACCAGCGCCATCGGGGCATCGTTGGACAGAACCCCTCCCCCCCGTTATAATCCCTGTATCCCGTAGAAAATCACTGAAGCGGCCAAGTTTAACTGAGAGGCCGCTTTTTCGTGCCATGCTTTGTTTGCATGCGCGACTCTCGCAACGGAGATATTATGCGCGCACTCATCACCGGCGGAGCCGGATTCATCGGCAGCCATTTGTCGGAGGCCCTGCTCGCCGCCGGGCATTCGTTGATGGTGGTGGACGACCTGTCCACGGGCCGATTCGAAAATATCAAGCCCCTCACCGCCAATCCCAATTTCAGATTCGCCATCGAAACCATCACCAACGAAACGGTGATGGATCGACTGGTGAGCGAATGCGACCTCATCTTCCACTTGGCCGCCGCGGTTGGCGTGGAATTGATCGTGCAGTCGCCGGTGCATACCATCGAGACCAACATCATGGGCTCGGAGATGGTTCTGCGCACTGCGCGGCGATACGGCAAAAAAGTGTTGATCGCTTCCACCTCCGAACTGTACGGCAAGTCGGATAGCGTGCCGTTCAAAGAGGACGACGACTCCGTTTTCGGCCCCACCGTTCGCAGCCGGTGGAGTTACGCGGTGTCGAAGGCGGTGGATGAGTTTTTGGCCCTCGCTTATCATCAAGAAAAAGGTTTGCCGGTCGTGATCTTCCGATTGTTCAACACCATTGGGCCGCGACAGCGCGGGCGCTACGGAATGGTGGCGCCGCGTTTTGTGCGGCAGGCGCTGGCGGGCGAGTCGCTCACCGTGTACGATGACGGCCAGCAATCGCGGTGTTTCTGTAACGTGAGCGATGTGGTGCGCGGCATCATCGGGTTGGCGGAGTCCCCGCAGGCCGAAGGCGGAGTGTTCAACATCGGCTCCGCCGAAGAGATCACCATCCTCGATCTCGCCCGCCGAGTCAAAGCCCGCACGAACAGCTCATCCGAGATCATTCTCGTGCCATACGAGCAAGCCCACGCCGCCGGGTTCGAGGATATGCGCCGCCGCGTGCCCGACACATCCAAGATCAACGCGCTCACTGGATGGAAGCCGACGATCCCGCTCGACCAAACGCTCGATCAAATCATCGCCTTTTACCGCACCGAAGGGCGCAGTGAGGAAATCTCTCGCCGCCCCATTTCCAACGCGACAAGAGTCGAATAGCGTTCAGCAACCCTTTCGCTGATCGCTGACTGCTGAACGCTGAATGCTTTTATGAACAAAACTCAATTTCTCGAAAAAGTGAGAAACCGCACTGCCGTCGTCGGCGTCGTCGGACTCGGATACGTGGGTTTGCCGTTGGCAGTCGAGTTCGCCAAAGAAGGATTCAAAGTGATCGGCATCGATCTGGATCAACGCAAAGTTGATTCGCTGAGCGCCGGGCAAAGTTACATCCCCGACGTGCCCACCGAAGAGGTGGCCGCGCTGGCCGCTTCGGGAAAGCTGCGGGCGACCACTGACTACTCTGCATTGCGCGACGCTGATTCAGTGAGCATTTGCGTGCCCACCCCTCTGCGCAAAACACGCGACCCGGATATGTCGTACGTGATCGCCTCGGCGGATGAAGTGGTGAAGTATGCTCATCCCGGCTTCCTCATCATCCTCGAAAGCACCACCTACCCCGGCACGACCGACGAAATCCTCCTGCCGCGACTCAAACAGCGCGGCTTCGAAGTGGGCGCAGATGTGTTTCTGGCTTTCTCGCCGGAGCGCATCGATCCGGGCAACCAAAAATACAGCGTGCGCAACACGCCCAAAGTGGTGGGCGGCTACACGCCCGACTGCACCGAAGCCGTTCACGCCCTATACTCGACGGCGATCACTCAGGTGGTCAAAGTCAGCGGCACACAAGCCGCCGAGATGGTCAAGCTTCTCGAAAACACCTTCCGCGCCGTCAACATCGGGCTGGTCAACGAGATGGCGATCATGTGCGACAAACTGGGCATCAGCGTTTGGGAAGTGATCGAGGCGGCCAAAACAAAACCGTTCGGCTTCATGCCGTTTTACCCCGGGCCCGGACTCGGCGGACACTGCATCCCCATCGATCCGCTCTACCTTTCGTGGCGCATGAAATCATACAACTACAATGCGCGCTTCATCGAACTGGCCGACGAGATCAACATGAACATGCCGCGCCACGTGATCGGCAAAATTGCCGAAGCCCTCAACGACGACGGCAAGCCGATCAAAGGCTCGCGCATTCTCGTGCTGGGTGCGGCCTACAAAAAAGACATCGATGATGTGCGCGAGTCTCCGGCCCTCGACGTGATCAAACTTCTGGGCGACCGGGGGGCCGTCGTGGACTATCATGATCCGTACATCCCCTCGGTGTCGCTGGAACATGCCGGGGGGCGCGGCCACAAACAATCGGCGCCCCTCACCGAAGAGGCCATCCGCGCCGCCGATTGCGTGGTCATCGTCACCGATCACTCCGTTTTCGATTACGCCGCGTTGTCGCGCGAAGCAAAGTTGATCGTGGATACGCGGAACGCGATGGGGCGGGTGAATGGGAACGGGGCGAGGGTGGTCAAACTGTGATTGACGATTGTGGATTGTCGATCTTTGATTGAACACCAAATCGGCAGTCGGCAATCAGAAATCAACAATGAAACTCTGCATCGTCTCCGGTACGTTTCACCCCGAGCCGGGCGGGCCGCCCACGTTCCTCTATCGCCTCCTGCCGGAACTGATCGCGCGCGGCCATATCATTGAAGCCGTCACTCACGGCGAGGCCGATTACCCCACCGATTACCCGTACCGAGTCACCCGCATCTCGCGCCGCTATCCAATCCCCATTCGTCTGCTCGCTTTCACTCGCGCCGTGTTCAGTGCAGGCCGCCGCGCCGATGCCTTCTTTGTCAGCGACTACGGTTTTCCGGCGGCGGTGGTGAATCTGGTTTTGCGGCGACCTGTGCTATTGAAGAACGTTGGTGATTTTGCGTGGGAGTTTTCGACTCGGCATCGGTGGATTCCGACCGGGCAGACGATTGACGAATTCCAAACGGCGGCTCACTCACCCCGCGTGAAACTTTTGCGCGCTGTGCAACGTTGGTTCATCGGGGCCGCCGACACGGTGATCGCCCCCAGCCGTTATTCGGCGTCACTCGTCGTCGGCTGGGGAATTCCGACCTCGAAAGTGCGCGTGATCTACAATGCTCTCGATCCGATTGCCGTCTCTCAATCTCGCGCCGACGCCAAACGTGAAATCGGCATGGCCGATCCTGTGCTCGTTACTGTGGCTCGTCTCACGCCGTGGAAAGGAATCGCCGGAGCCATTCGGGCGCTGAGCCTTGTGCGGCGAGAATTTCCAGCGGCGCGGCTGATTGTCGTCGGCGATGGGCCGGAGCGTGCGGCGCTGGAACGAGAGGCGGCGCCACTCGGCGATGCGGTGGTGTTTGTGGGCGCGCAGCCGCCGGATCGTGTGCGCCTTTATCTGCGCGCCGCCGATGCGTTCGTGCTGTTCTCGACCTACGAAGGATTGCCGCACACGGTCATCGAAGCGATGCAGTGCGAAACGCCGGTGATTGTTTCGGACGCGGGCGGCAACACCGAAGTGGTGACTGCCGGCGAAAACGGTTGGGTGGTGACGAAGGGCGACGAGGCCGCGTTGGCGGCCTCCATCGGCGAAGCCCTGCGCGATCGCGCGCTGGCCGAGTCCCGCGCCCGCGCCGCCTCCGAGAGTCTGGTTCGATTCTCGTGGCCGCGCTTGGTGGACGAATACGATGCGGCGTTGAGAGCATTGCAATGACGAGCCATTTGTTGATGGTCGGGGGCGACACAGTTACGGCGCGCGGGGAGCAGGGGCCGTTCTACAACACCCTCTCCGAGTTCGTTCGTTATTGGGACTCTATTGACGTGCTGACCCGGCGCGTGCCGGGCGTGTCGCATCGCGAGTTATTTGGGAATGTGATGTTTCATCCGTCTCCTTGGCCTACCGCCGCGTACCCCTTCTTTGTTGCGAGCAGGGGCCGCAAACTCATAGCCCAAAAGAGGCATCAGCTCATTGTGTCGCACGACTACGGGTTGTTCCTCAACGGCATCGGCGCGGCGTGGTTGTCGCGGGCGACGGGCGTTCCCTATGTGAGCGAGATACATCACGTGGAGGGTTATCCGCGCGCCGCGAGCTGGCATGAGCGTATGCAGCCAACGCTGGCGCGATGGTACGTACGTTGGACGATGCGTCGGGCAAAGGGATTTCGTGTTGTCAACGAAACCGAACTCAAGCCGCTTCTCATGCGTTGGGGCATTCCAGAAGCGCAATTGCTTGTGTTGCCCAGCCTGTATCTTGATTTTGATGTGTTCCGGCCTTTGGCCGCCGCTCTCGAATACGATGCGATGTTCTGCGGGCGGCTGGCCGCAAACAAAGCGCCGCTCTTGTTTTTGGATGCGCTGGCTGTTGCCCGCGAACGGTTGGGCGAGCTGCATGCGCTGATGGTGGGGCGGGGGCCGTTGAGCGCGCGCGTTAAAGCGCGGGCGAGGCAATTGAAGCTTGATGTTGAGTTTGTGGATTGGGTGGAAACGCCGGCGGAATTGGCCGAGTTGTATCGGCGGTCGAAGTGTTTGGTGTGCGCTTCGTACAGTGAGGGCGGCCCGCGGGTGGTGGCTGAAGCGTTGGCGTGCGGCGTCCCGGCCATCACTACCCGAGTCGGCATCGCGCGCGAGTTGGTGCGAGATGGCGAGAACGGTTTTCAGGCGGATTGGTCTGCGCGCGAACTGGGCGAACGCTTGTCGCAGATCGCCGCCGACGATTCGCTCCGATCTCGCTTGAGCGCGTCGGCGCCGCAGGCGGTTCGGCGATTTGAGCGATCGCAGATCATTCGTGACTATGCGCTGGCATATCGGCAGTTGATCTGATGCGATTGTTGTGCATCACTTACAAAGTTGACGAGCGCGACAGCCTGGTGGGCTACGTGGTGGGCTGGATCAACGGACTGGCCCGCCACATGGATCGTGTGGAAGTGATCTGCCTTGCCAGCGGGCAGGCGGCGTTGGCCGATAACGCGCGCGTTCACTCGCTGGGCAAGGAGCGTGGGGCAGGGCGAATCGAGCGCGCGTTGAATCTCGCCCGCGTGTTGTGGCGGCTGCGCGCCGATGTGGACGCGGTGTTCTGCCAGTTCAGCCCGGAGTATGTGTTGGCCGTTGCGCCATTGGCGAAACTATGCCGATGGCCGATTGCCCTGTGGTACACTCACCGGCACGTAGATTGGCGACTACGATTCGCCGTCGCCTTGGCCGACCGCGTGTTCACTGCCTCGCCGGAGAGCTTTCGTTTGCCCACACCGAAAGCGCGGGTGATCGGCCACGGGATTGACACTGAGCGATTCAGCCCGCCCCCCGACGACTCCACTCACTCCCGTGACCACCCAATTGTTCTTGCTGTGGGGCGCCGAGCGCCGATCAAGAATTATGAGATGTTGATTGACGCGGCGCAGCTATTGAAGCACGAAGCGCGAGTGGGCGAGTTTGAAGTGCGGATTGTGGGTGGGGATGAAGGCAATGCGCCGGAAGGCTATGCGCGAAGTTTGCAGGAGCGAATTGATCGCGCCGGGCTGACGGATACGGTGAAGTTGATTGGCCCCGTGGCCTATGATCGAATCCCTGCCGAATACCACGCGGCGACGGCGGGAGTCAACCTGTGCCCCACAGGCGGAATGGATAAGGCGGTGCTGGAGGGGATGGCCGCCGGTGTGGCGACTCTGGTGCGCAACGAAACGTTCAAGCCCGTCTTTGGCGAAGATGCCGATCTGCTCGTCGCTCCCGATGGCGATGTTGATGCGGTTGCGGCGCGGCTGGGAGCGTTGCTGCGCTTGCCGGAGGGCGAGCGGCGCGCACTGGGGGTGCGCTTGCGTGAACGGGCGGTTGCCGAATTCGGGCAGGGTGCGTTGGTGGAAAGATTGGCAACTGCGTTGTTGGAGTTGAAGAGTTGAAGTGGCAGCGTTGAAGAAGTGCGGGCCGATGGTCGCGATCCTGTTGTTGGCGGCATATCTTCGCTGTGCGGATCTTGGCTCCGGCCCAATGGGCAACGATGATGCCGTGATCAGCCTGCGGGCCATTGGCATTGCGCGCTACGGACAACGCCCGCTGATTGGCCCGGTGATGTCGGTCGGCTTCTGGCACTCGCCATTGACTTTCTACCTCTACGCTGTCCCGTATTCTCTGAGCCTCGATCCTCGCCTTGCCAGCCTGTTCACTACAGCCATGAATCTGGCGGCTGTGGCTCTGGTGTATTTTATCGGGCGCCGCTTCTTCAGCCGGCCCGCTGGCCTAATCGCCGCGTTGTTGATGGCCGTTCACCCCGAGACGATCATGTTTGGCAGGGGGATATGGAACTCCAATCTGGGCGCTCCGTTCGTCATGCTGTTTGTGGCGACTGCGCTGTTGGGTTACTATCATGATCATCGGTGGGCGCGCGTCGCCCATCTGCCTGCGCTCAGCCTCGGATTGCAGTGCCATCCGGCGGCGGTGCTGCTATTGCCCATCACTGCTGTGGCAGGTTTGTATGCATGGGTGTGGAGGCCCGGCAAGCGCCGCGAACTCATTCTGGAAACCGCACTGGGCGGGGCGATTGCCCTCTTCACCCTGCTTCCGTGGGGAATTGGAATCTATGGCGCAACCCAGAATGGCGGGCCGCAGAGCGAGGTCAACGCGCTGAAGAATCGTGGGCTGGCATATACCATTCAAGTGCTTTACGAAGGGCTGGGTTACTGGAGAAAACATTTCTCACAGGGCATTGTCCCCGGGTTGATGGCGGCCGGTTCACTTTGGCTGATTGCGCGATCGCTTCGGCGGCGCGATGGGCTGCCCGGCCTGATCGCCGTGATGGGATTCTTTCTCATCCCGATTTTGGCGCTGGCCCTCGATGCAAAATTCCGAGACTCTTATCTCACTTCTTCCTACCCGAATGCATTTCTGGTGATGGGCGCACTCATTGGCGGGGCGACGAATGAGCAAAGACTCACGGGTCCTGATGCGTTGTGGTGGAATTGGCGCGGCTTGATTCATACGCCCTACTTCCGGTGGATTGCGCCGCCTCTGGTCTCTTTCATCACCGGCCTCCACCTCATTTATGCCTTCACTCCGCCCGAAAGCTATCTCGGCTCTCGCTACTCTCTCAAAGAGCAGATTGCCGCGATCAACGCGGCTCACACACTCGCGGCGCAAAGCGGCCGCGAGGTGCTACTGCTTGCCAATGACACCGGCGACGAGCCCCCCTACATTTGGGAGCTTCTCAATCAAGGGCGACCTTCGCGAGTGATCTGGCACAATCGCCCGCTGCCCCTCCCGGAAAAAGGCGCAGTGATGATCGGGTTTGCGAACTACGATTCGCGCCCATTGGTGTTTGCGGGAGGGCAGATGTATGGCGAATACTTTCGCATCGTCGAACTGCCTCCTGCCGATCAGTTCAAGCCGAATCTGCCTCCACTCCACCCCATTCGCCTCTCCAGCGGCTTCGCCTTCCTCGGTCTCTTCACCCAGCCGCCCGGCAATCTTCCGGTGGCGGGCCAGCCCTGGACGGTGTATCTCGTCTCGCGCGTGGACACGCCCGGCTCGGATGACTTCACCCTGTTCGCCCACCTCATTGACGCCGACGGCAACAAGTCCGCCCAACTGGATGTGCCCGCGCTCCCAGCCGCGCACCAACGAGCCGGTGAACATGTATTGAGCCAACTCGATTTCCAGCTTGGAGAAGGGTTTCCGACGACCGGGCCGCTTTACTTGCGTGTTGGCATGTATAACAGCGCAGGCCAAGCCAAAGTGTTGGATGATGGTGGTAACGAGGTGAACGACTATGGCCTGATCCAGATTCGCGGGCAAGCCGAGCCGCTCATGGAATGGGACAGCGGCATTGCGCTCGACAGCCTCACGACGAACGCCCCTTTGTTGCAGGGCCCGCCGTTGGATGTAGCCGCCACATGGCACATTGTCCGCAACCCGGAGCAAGACCTGCGACTGCGGTGGCGATTGATAGACAGCGGCCATCAAACTGCATTTGAGACTTTCACCGATCTCCTTCCCGGCGCCGCGCTTACGCAAATACCCGCCGGAACTTTCGTTGCCGAGCATTACCTTTTGCGCGCGCCGACCGACATATCCCCCGGCCTCTATCACCTTGAAGTGCAATGGGCGGGCCCCGGCGGCGAATCCGTTGCCGCGCCCTTTCAGACCGCGATTGAGATACAGCCTCGTGAGCGGCGTTTCGAGCCGCCGCCGATGTCTCACACACTGAACGTTATCTACGGTGACTCCATTCGCCTGCTGGGGTATGATCTGCTGTTGGATGGCGCAACCTTGCGGCTTGCTCTGCATTGGCAAACAGCCGCCCAAATTTTGCGCGACTACAAATACTTCATCCATATTTGGCGCGGCCATGATGTCGTTGCCCAAGCAGATTCAATGCCCGCCTCCTACCAATATCTCACCTCGTGGTGGGCGCCCGGCGAAGTTGTGAGCGAGATCACCTCCCTCGACCTCAGCCACCTCGATGCTGGGCGATACACTCTCACCACTGGCTTCTATGATCCTTCGACGGGTGAGCGGCTGCCAGTAACTCTGGCCGACGGCTCGCGCCTTGCCGACGGCTGGCTGACGTTGCAAGAAATCGATCTTCCGTAAACCATGTGCGGCATCTGCGGCATTCGCCGTTTCGACAACTCGTTGCCCGACGAGCGCGCGCTCGCGGCGATGAATGCTTCCATCGCGCATCGAGGCCCGGACGGCGCGGGAACACATCTGGCCCCCGGTATCGGCCTCGCCATGCGCCGCCTGAGCATCGTCGATCTCGCTACCGGCGATCAACCGATCTATAACGAAGATCGCTCCGCCGCCATCGTCTACAACGGCGAGATATACAATCATCGTGAGTTGCGCGCTCAACTCGAAACGCGCGGACACATCTACCGTTCTCGTTCCGACACCGAAACGATCATTCACGCCTATGACGAATATGGAACGGACGCGCTGACGCACCTGCGGGGGATGTTCGCCTTTGCCATTTGGGACGCCGCCTCGCAAACACTTCTCCTCGCCCGCGACCGACTCGGTGAAAAGCCTCTGTACTATGCTGAACTGCCGAACGAGCTCATCTTCGCCTCGGAGATCAAAGCTTTGCTCCGGCACCCCGGCCTCACGCCGGAAGTGGATGAGGCCGCGCTCGATCTCTATCTCACCCTCAACTATGTTCCCGCCCCCTGCACAATGTTCAAAGGCGTGCGCAAACTTCCAGCGGGACACCGCCTCATTGCGCGCGGCGCGAAGGCGCAGGTGGAGCCGTACTGGGATGTGACCATAGAATCGCCAGCCGGAGGAGTGGATGAACGAGAAGCCATCGCCGAGTTGCGGCGCGTGGTCACAATGGCGGTCGAAGAGCGCTTAATGTCCGATGTGCCGCTGGGCGCGTATCTGTCGGGCGGCGTCGATTCGACCCTCGTGGTCGGCTTGATGAGCCGGGCGATGGATCGCCCGGTGGATACCTATTCGGTCGGGTTTGATGAGTCGGCGAGCGGCACGCCCAAGTTCAATACCGATGCCGAGTTCGCCGAGCTCGCGTCCCAGAGTTTTCGCACCAACCATCATCCGGTGGTGCTCTCGAAAGATGATCGGATCGCGGATCTGATCCCATTCATCATTGCCCAGATGGACGAGCCGCTGGCTAACCCGAACGCCTTGGCGACATATCTGGTGTCGAGGCAAGCGCGGGCGGAGGGGCTGAAAGTCTTGTTGACGGGAGACGGCGGCGACGAATTGTTTGCCGGTTATGAACGGTATGCTTTGGATGTTCGCGTGAGTCAATATCGACAACTGCCAGGATTCATGCGCCGCGCCGCTGTTTCGCCCGTGCTGAAACGCCTCGGCGGCGGGGCGGCCAAGCTCGCCGAGAAGTCGGAACTCTGCTCTCCGGCGGATCGCTACTTAAGTTGGCACACTATTTTCTCGGAGGCAGATAAGACCCGCTTGCTCAACCGCCGTTTGATAGCCGAAGGCGAGAGAGGATTCGAGCAAATCGTTGGCCCGCATGTGCGCCGCGGAAGGTCGCCGATATTTCAGGATCGGCTGATGACCGCCGACCTAAAACTGTGGCTGGCCGAAGAGTCGAATATGCGAGTGGACAAATCGGCGATGGCGGCTTCAATTGAAACGCGTGCGCCGTTCCTCAGCCACCCGCTGGTGGAGTTTGCGGCGAATCTGCCGTTCAATCTCAAACTGCGGCGCGGCGTGAGCAAGTATTTGCTCAAAAAAGCGTTCGCCGACGTAATCCCCCCAGCGATTGCGAAGCGGCCCAAGATGGGATTCGCGTCGCCGGCCTCCAAATGGCTGCGGGGCGAACTGCGCTCGCTGGCCGAGAAGATGTTGTCTGCGGAGTCGCTGCGGGTGAGCGGATATTTTCGATCGGAGATGGTGGGCGCTATGCTCATCGAGCACCTTGCGAAACGGGCCTATCATCTGAATCAACTATGGTCATTGCTGACGTTCCAAATCTGGTTCTTTCAATACATTGCGCAGGAAGAGGTTTGAGGGCAATTTGAGATTGGCCTACATCACCAACGCCCGCATCCCATCCGAGCGAGCCAACGCCGCGCAGACTGTGCAAATGTGCGCGGCGTTCGCGGCGGCGGGCGCAGTGGTCACACTCTACCATCCGGCTCGGCGCAACTTGCCGGAGTTCGCGGCAACGGACATATGGCAATACTATGGCGCGCCGAAAACTTTCCGCCAATGCCCCGTGCCGTGCGTAGATCTGTTTCACCTCAGCGGCGGGCGCATGGGGTTAGAGCGCCCGATTTTTCTTTTGCAGACATTGACATTCGCCGTTTCGCTCATTCGGCTATTGCTGCAAAACCCGGCCGATATGTATTACTCGCGCGATCCATTCGTGGCGGCGTTGATATTGCTCGCCATGCGGCCGGCCCGAAAGCGCATCTTCTTCGAGGCGCACACTCTGCCAACTTCGTCGGCAGGCCGCGCCTTTCGGCGCTGGGTTTTGAATCAGGTGGGGGGCACGGCGGCGATCAGCCATGCGCTTGAAAAGTTGTATAGAGACATGGGCGCGCGCTCGGTGATGACCGCGCCCGATGGGGTGAGCCTGTCGCGTTTTGCGCACGGCCTCAGCCATGCAGAAGCGCGCCAACGGTTGGGCCTGCCTCTCAATGAACGATTGATTGTGTACACCGGCGGCCTGTATCCCGGGCGCGGGATCGAAGAAATGATTCTGGCAGTGAAAGGGTTGGAGGCGTTGTTGGTGATCGTGGGCGGCAAAAACGAGTCGGTGGCCAACAACATGAAACAGTTCGCCGCTCAGAATCATGTTGCCAACGCGCGCTTCGAGGGCCATCGCCCCCCAACCGACATCCCTATCTATTTATCCGCCGCCGATGTTTTAGCCATGCCCTATTCTCGCCGCACGGTTGCGCCCGGCGGCATCACAACCGATTGGATGTCGCCGTTGAAGATGTTTGAATACATGGCCGCCGCCCGGCCCATCGTTGCCAGTGACTTGCCTGCCCTCCGCGAAGTGTTGAATGAGAACAATGCGTTGCTGATCCCGCCCGATGATGCAGTGGCTCTCGCCGCGGCCTTTCGAAGATTGCTGGCCGACTCCGCGTTGGGAAGCCGCCTCGCCGCGCAGGCTCGGCGGGATGCTGAATCGCACACGTGGGAGGCGCGGGCGCGCAGTATTCTGGAATTTGCGAACGGGCGAAATTGCTGAATGCTGGCCTCGCTACGCTCTCGCCTGAGCGCATGGATTGGAGATGCCTCGCTCAAACGGCTGATCAAAAACTCCTCCATGCTTTTTGGCGCGGAAACTATCGCCACTCTGATCAGCCTTGTGCAGTTTCCTCTCGTCACTCGTTTGCTCGGCCCGGAGGAGTATGGCGTTTGGGGCATTGTGGTTGGCTGGGTGGGGCTGGTTGGGCAAATCGTTTCGTTCAGACTTTGGGAGACTGTCGTCAAATATGTGAGCGAGTTTGCCGCTCAAGGCCGCGAAGATCGAGTCTTGGCGATTATCAAGTTATGCATGTTGATCGAGATAATAGTCGGGTTAGTTTTCACGCTAACACTCGGACTGTCGGCAGAGTGGACCAGCCGTGCCTTGCTGAGACGGGCCGATGGCGCGGATCTCATCCGGTTGGAGACGCTCCATCTCATGATGAGTTGGGGCTCTGGCATTTGGATGCCGTTGCTGCGCGTGTTCGATCGCTTTCGACGGATCGCAGTATTCAATACTGTGTCTGCGTTCGCGACCTTTGCGTTGACGCTATCTGCCTTGGCGCTTCGATTGGGGGTCGCGGGCATGATTGTGACGATGACCATTGTGGCGCTCGGACAAACGATGGCGCTGGCTATGATGGCAGAACGTGAGTTGCGCAAACGTTTTCACCGGCATTGGTTGACCGCAGACTTGGGAGCATTGCGCGGACGCCGCAGAGAGATTCTTGTTATGCTCTTTAGCATGAATATCGACGCCTTGAGGAAGATCGCGGTAGGCAATGCGGATATGGTCATTCTCGGATGGTTGGCAACACCCGCACAGGTAGGTGTATATCGGCTGGCAAAACAACTGTCGTCATTCTTTGGCCGCCTCACCAATCCGGTTTACGATACGCTGTACCCCGAAGTCGCCCGTTTGTATCCCGCCGAGGGCCCGGCGGCAGTGCGCATGCTCGTGAAGCGATTGATGAAAGGGCTGTTGGTGGCGTTGGGATTCGCGACAGCGGGGGCTTACGCACTGTCACCTTGGGTCGTTCCGTTGATTTTTGGCGCGGAATACCGCCCCGCTATTCCCGTTTTCTTTGTCATTTTGCTCACCAACATCTGGGTCGTCGGGTTGTGGGCCCCTAGCGTCATGGTTTCGGCAGGGCATGCCAAACACCTCACAGTCATCAACACCCTTGCCTCCTTGTCGATGATCGTTGCGCTGCTCGTTTTGGCGCCGCCATTTGGCGGCATGGGCGCCGCGCTATCAGCGGTGGGCTTTCATTTGATTTGGCTGGCGCTGGTGCTTCCTCCGGCTAGAAGACTCCTCAGAAGTTGATCGATATACGCAAACAGAATGCTCGGATTAATTCTCAACCCGCTTCGCGCCCTCGCCCACCGCCTCGAAAACAAAGTCGGCAAGCGCGTGATCCGCCGCGAAGTTCATGCTTTCGCCAACCATCGGCGCACCCTCGATCTCGGCTGTGGCCGCTCGCCCAACGCCGATGCTTTCCCGAACCGCGTCGGCGTGGACATCGTGCCGGGCGGCGGCGTGCACGTCATCGCCGATGCGCATCATTTGCCATGGGCCTCTGGCGCATTTTCTCAAATTGTTGTCTCCGAAGTGCTGGAACATCTGGCCGATCCGCCGCAGGCGGCGCGGGAAATGAATCGCGTATTGGAGATCGGCGGGCAGTTGATCCTCACCACGCCATTTGTGTACCCCGTTCACGAAGCCCCGTTCGACTTTCAGCGCTTCACCGCCTACGGCCTCAGCCGCCTGTTTGCCCTCGCCGGTTTCGACGTGGATCAAATCAAACCCCTTTTCACCGAAGAGCAAACGCTGGCAATCCTGATCCAGCGAGTCGCCTTTCAACGCGCCGATCCCGCGCCATTGCATTACCTCTATCTTCTTGTCGCGCACCTCCTCTATCGCCTCTCTCTCGGCGGCAGTTCGCCGCGCTATCAGGATGTCAATCGCCGCGCGGCCGGCCCCTTCCTCACTGCGGGCTATCTTCTGCTGGCGCACAAGCCGCGCCCATCGAAAAAGGACTCCTGATCGATGTGCGGCATTTGTGGTCTCTGGCAGCGCGACGGCGTTATCGATCAAGTTGCGCTCACACGCATGAATGACGTTCAGGCTCATCGCGGGCCCGACGACTCCGGCGCCTACCTCAGCGCCGATGGCCGACTCGGACTCGGCTTCCGCCGCCTCGCCATCATCGACCTCTCCCCCACCGGCCACCAGCCCATGCGCAATGAAGACGGCAAATTGTGGATCGTCTTCAACGGCGAAATTTACAACTACCCCGCGCTCCGAAAAGAACTCGTCCGCGCCGGCCACGAATTTCGTTCCACCTCCGACACCGAAGTTGTATTGCACGGTTACGAAGAGTGGGGCGAACGGATTCTGGATCGATTGCGCGGCATGTTTGCCTTCGCCCTTTGGGACGACGAACGCCGCACCCTCCTCCTCGCCCGCGACCGACTCGGCATCAAACCGCTTCTCTATTATTGGGATGGCAAACGCTTCGCCTTCGCTTCCGAGATCAAATCTCTGCTTGCATTGCCCGCGGCCAACACCGATCTCGATCACTCGGCGCTGTGGGACTACTTCACCTACCTCTACATCCCCACTCCCAAAACCGCATACAAATACATTCGCAAGCTGCCGCCCGCGTGCTATCTCAAGATCGAAAGCGATTTCGTCTCCGAAGGAAAACTCGCGCCGCCGATCAAAGAATACTGGGATGTGACACAGTGGGGCACGTCGCCCCTCTCTCGCAGTGACGCCGCCGAGGCCGTGCGCGCCAAACTGCGCGACGCCGTGCAATCGCACCTCATCGCCGATGTGCCGGTGGGCGTCTTCCTCTCCGGCGGCCTCGATTCGACGGCAGTGACAGCGATGGCCGCGGGCGCACAGCCCGATCCGTTGATGTCGTTTTCCATTGGTTTCGATGTCGAAGAGCATTCCGAACTGGCCTTCGCTCAACTCGCCGCCGACACCTTCGGCGCCCGGCACTTCACCCGCACCGTCTCTCAACCCGATTTTGATTCTGCATTGGCGCGAATGGTGTCACTTTATGATGAGCCATTCGCCGACAACTCCGGCTTGCCCACGCTGGCCGTGTCGCAGTTGGCCGCCTCGCGTGTCAAAGTGGTGTTGGCCGGAGACGGCGGCGACGAAACGATGGCCGGATACTTTCGCTACCGCCGCTGGCTCGAAATCGCCGGAGAGGATTTTGGCAGCCCAGCTTTGCGGCATTGGTTGTTCGAGCGGTTCGCGCTCGGCGCGCTCGCGCCCATTGCCGGCTGGCCCAAAGTGATGGGCCTCGTTTACAGCGGCCAACTGCACGTGCGAGGAAAAGAGGGCGCGGATCGATACGGCGCTCTCGTCTGTCCCGTTCAATCTTTTCAGAAGCCTCACCTCTTGCCCGACCTCGCCCGCGAGTTCCGCGACTACGACGATTACTGGCACTTCCGCCGCTACTGGCGTGACGATCTTGACCCGATCTCACGGATGCAATACGTTGACCTCAAAACCTATTTGCCCGACGACATTTTGACGAAAGTGGATCGGGCCAGCATGGCGGCGTCACTGGAAGTGCGCGTTCCTTTTCTGGATCATGAGTGGGTGGAGTTGGCGGCCTCCCTTCCCTCCGAGTTCCGCCTCGACAAATCCATCATGCGCGAGGCCCTCGTCGGCATGGTGCCGGCCGAGATTCTCAACCGCCCCAAAAAAGGGTTTTCATCTCCGGTGCTCGATTGGCAAAAGCCGCAGTTGCGCAACGGCGCGCGGCTGGCCGGATCGGCGTTGTGGGCGGCGCGAGTTTTCGACACATGGCAAACACTGTGCGGCTCACCTACATAACCGCCTCGCGCTTGCCAGCCGCCAAAGCCTCGTCGGTGCAGGTGATGCAGATGTGCGCCGCGTTTGCCGAGGCGGGCGCTTTGGTAAAATTGGTGGCGCAGTCGAGCGCATCGGTTGAAGAAGTGTTCGCGCATTACGGCATGAAGCCCACGTTCGATCTGCGCGTTCGCAATGCGCCGCGCCTGCCTCGCGCCTCCGACATGTTTCAAGCGCGGGCTGTGCTCGACGAGCCCGGCGCCGATTGGATTTGCTACACCCGCATCCGCGAACTCACCGCGCCCGTGCTGGCGCTGGCTCGCGGGGCGAAAGCCGGAGTGGAATTGCACGGCAAGCCCGCCAGTTTGCGTGAGCGCGTTTTGTTGAGATGGATCGCCCGCCACCCGCGCGGGCGATTGATTGTCATCTCCGAGCCGCTGAAGGAATTGTACGAGCGCGACTACGGACTGCCGACTCACCTCGCGCCCGACGGTGTTGACCTCAACCGCTTCACCCCGCCGCAAACCGCCGCGCAAGCCCGATCTCAATTGGGACTCGACGACGGCCCGTGGGTGGTTTACGTGGGCGGGCTGTACGAGGGACGCGGCTTGGAAACCCTCTTCGCCGCCGTTGCGCCACTGCCCGTGAAACTGCTGATCGTGGGCGGGCGGGGCGCCGACGATGTGAATCGCTGGCGAATGCGAGCGCAAGCCGTTGGCGCGGCCAACGCCCGTTTCGAGGGCTATCAGCCTCCGTCGCGCGTGCCGTCGTATCTCTTCGCCGCCGATGTGCTGGTGATGCCCTACGGCAAAAAGATTCTCACCGGCAGTGGCGAAGACATCACGCTGTGGACATCGCCGCTGAAGTTATACGAATACATTGCCGCAGGCCGCCCCATCGTATCCACCGATGTGATGGCCGTGCGGCCCGTTTTGCGGCGCGAGGCCAACGCACTGCTGGCCGAGCCCGAAAATGTGGAGAGCCTGCGCGCCGCGCTGACGCGAATGATAGATGAACCGGCATTGGCCGCGCGACTGGCGGCCAATGCCCGCCGCACCGCCGAAGGCAACACTTGGGTTGCGCGCGCCGAAAAAATTTTGGAGTTGTTTTGAGTTGACCGTGAAATCGTTGTCGCCCGTTGCAGAGACGCCTCCCCGCTTTTGGCGGATCGCGTTGCTTGCGCTCGTTATGGCGAGACTCGTCATGGGTATGCTGTTGATGCTCGACGTGCCGAAACTCGCCTCGCACGATGGCTGGTATTTTCGCCACGGCGGCGACGCTAGCCTCTACGTTGAACTGGGAATTGCCATCGACTCCGGCCACCCCAAACCGACGACCGTCGGCGCGGGCTTGCCGCTCCTCATCGCCCTCATTCATCGCCTCGCCGGGGGCGAAACGTATTACGACTTCTTGCCGTATCTCGTTCCGCTCAACGGTTTTCTGCTTGCTGGGGCGAGCGTATGGATTGTGGGGCAGACTGCCCTGTATCTCAGCGGCAGTTGTCGGCAAGCTTTGCTGGCCGCCGCCGTGTGGATATTTTTGGGTTATGCGTTGTGGCTGGGGCTTGGCCTGCATTGGGACGCCGAGAATCTGCGCGATGCCCACTTGTCCCGCCAAATGTGGATGAATGGCATCACCGATCCGCCGTCATTGTTTCTCGCTATGCTGGGTCTCATGCTCACCGTGCGGGCGTATTCGGCGTCGGGCAACCGCGCGTTGATGACCTACGCTTTCGCGGGCGCGGCCTTTGGGCTGGGATGCGCGTTTCGCATTCACACAGCCGCAATCGCGGCGGCGGCCTTTGCCGCATTGCTGTGGAATCGCCGGTGGTCGGGACTCGCTTTCCTGGCTGCGGGTTTTGTCGTCGGGTTCTCCCCGCAGTTGTGGCACAACGCTGTTACTTCGCCTTCGATCATCAATACGCCGTATCTCAGCGGGTGGCTTGGCTTCTCCGCCGACGGGCGATTCTACTTTCGATGGAATGTGATGCCGATCTCTCCCGGCTTCTTCCGCGATAGCATCGCAGTGCTCACACGCGGCAATTGGCTGGTTGCGATAGTCGAGCTTGCACTGTTATTGTCTGTTGCGTATGCCTTCGCGCGCTGTTGGCGGCATCGCGGCAGTTTTGCCGCCCTCGTCATGTTCGGGGCGCCGGCCGCGAGTTTGGCGCTTCATGTCACCACATTCGTCTTCGCTGGCGACCCCATTCGATTCAGCCTCCCGGCCATCTCGGTGGGGCTTCCTGCCGCCGTGTGGGCCGCCGACTCCGCGCTGGAGTTGGCCCGGATTCTCATGGGGCGCTTTCAACTGCGCTTTGCCCGCGCCGAAAGTTGATTGCTCATGCTCGCGCCGCTGAACTGGCTGGTTGGCTTTGCGGCCATCGCCGTCGTTTCGTTTTGGCTGTGGCCGCTGTTGCGCGGTGTGGCGCTCATTCGTTGGCCGTTGGCATACGCGCTGAGTCTCGGCAGCGTCACACTGCTCATGGCCGTTATCGGACTGATGCCCGGCCGGTGGCTCACACGCGCAACGGTGTGGGCAGTGGTGATCGCCGCGGGCGCGGTTGGCGGCCTCACGTTGTTTCGCCAAACGCGGATCACTTCCATCATTCCACTGAGTCCATTCATCGCGCAATTGAAGCCGGGTTCACTGCGAGCGTGGGGCGCGTTGGGCATGATCGGAGTCGGGATCATCGCCGCCGCGTTTGCGATGTATTACCCTTTCATCGGTGAAGACGAGATCAGCCGCGTCGCCTATTATGCGAAACGCATTTGGCTCGACAGCTCGCTGTTGCCCGACGTGCGCGGTTATCCGATGCTCATGTCGCTGGCGTATGCGCTGGCCTTCTTCGCCAGCGGGAGTCTTTTCGAGCAATTGGCGAAGGCCACGCCGCTGCTGTTCTCGGCGACGACGGTGTGCGCCACCGCCGCGCTGGCCGCGCGATGGGGAAAGGAGCGGGCCGGGTGGATCGCCGCCGTGTTGTTGGCCGCTACCCCGTTATATGTGAACTGGACTCCGGTGGGATACGTTGACATCGCGCCCGCCCTTCATCTCACGTTGTCGGCATACGCCGCCGAGGTGTGGTTGGAGAAACGTGGCGGGCGATGGGCGGTGTTGGCCGGCGCGTTGATCGGCTTGAGTATTTGGGCGAAGCAGTCGGGTTGGATCGCGTTGGCGAGTTTGGGATGGGTGTTCGCGGTTGCCGCTCTGCGCGATGGGCGGCGCGGACTCGGTCGCACTGTATGGCACGGATTGATTGCGCTCGCCGCAGTGTTGGCTGTGGGCGGTTGGTGGTACATTCGCAACGCCGCTTACGATGGTTGGGCCAATGCGATTCCCAGCCCCGGTAACTTTTACACCAACCTGGCCGAACGCACGTGGGGCAACGTTTTGCCCTTTCTCGGCCACCCGGCTGACTTCGGTGTGCCCGGCATCGCATATACATTGGGCATGGCGATGCTGGTGTTGCGAGTCGTTCGCGGACGCGGCGCAGGCCATCACTCTCGGTTGTTGGTGTGGAGTGTGCCGTATGCGGTGCTGTGGTTTTTTCTTTTCTCATACGACACGCGCTTTCTGCTCACCGTTCTGCCATTCTTCGCCGTGCTGGCCGCGCTGGAACTCGCGCCGTTGGCCGAACGACTGGCGGCTTCGCGCCCCGTTGTCCGTTGGCTGGCGATCCTCGGCTTGCTCGCCGCGTTTGCGGTTGGCTCGGCAGGGCGGTGGGGAGGCGTGTATCATTGGGTGACGAATCCGCTGGCGAGCAATGCCGAACGGCTGGCTCATGCCAAACCCGATCTGGCCGGCACGGTGAACTTTCTGCGCGATCACACGGACTCATCGGCGGCGGTGATTTCAATGGATGGGCGGCTCGCTTATTATTTCGCCGACCGCCCGTACCGAATCTTTTACCCGGCCTCTGCCGCCTCGGCCCGTGAGGCCGATTATTTGATCGTCGGCTCGTGGGCCGAGTCGGTGTACCCCGGCTTCGGGATGGCGGACACTGATTTGTTCGATGCGCTGGACGATCCGGCGCAATTCGAGAAGTTGTTTGTGTCCGAGGGCGATGCGCTCACCGTGTATCGCATCGTCAAATAAAAGCGCGTTTGGCGCAACGAAAGGCTAGTTTCCAAAGATGAAAATTTTAGTGACCGGCGGATTGGGCGCGGTGGGCGCGCCGTTGGCCCGCGAACTGCGCGGGCGCGGCCACGAAGTGTGGGTGTGCGATCTGCTCCACGCCGAAGGGCCGAACTACATGCGCTGTGACGTGGGCGATTACCGCCAACTCCAGCGCGTGTTCGAGCGCGCTGATTTCGAGTTTGTGTATCACTTGGCCGCCGAGTTCGGGCGGTGGAACGGCGAAGACTTCTACGAAAAAGTATGGCAGTCGAATGCCATCGGCACGAAGAACATTCTGCGCTTTCAAGAGGAGCGCAAGTTTCGCATGGTCTTCACCAGCAGCTCGGAAGTGTACGGCGACTGGCCGGACGTGATGAGCGAAGAGGTGATGGAGCAGCGCCCCATCCGGCAAATGAACGATTACGCGATCTCGAAGTGGGTGAACGAGATGCAGATATTGAACTCCGCCGAGCGGTTCGACACACAAACGGTGCGCGTGCGGCTCTTCAACACCTATGGGCCGGGCGAGTATTATTCCGAATATCGCAGTGTGGTGTGCCAGTTTGTGTATCGCGCCCTCCACGATCTGCCGTACACCGTGTATCTCGATCATCATCGCACGTCGTCGTACATTGATGACACGGTGCGCGCGATGGCGAACATCTCCGAGCGCTTCCACCCCGGCGAAGTTTACAACATTGCCGGAGACGAGTATCACGACATTAAAGCGCTTTCGGATTTGATCCTCTCCTCGCTGGGCAAGGATGATCATCGGGTGAAATATGTGCCGATTGAAGCGCACAACACTCGCGACAAAAAAACCGACATCTCGAAAGCTATCCGCGATGTCGATCACCGCCCCGCCGTTCCGTTGGCGGTTGGCATCCCGCGCACCATCGAATGGCAGAAGCAAGTCTATGGAGTAGTCAGTGACCAGTAGTCAGATGTCGGAAGTTGGAAGTCAGAAGTCGGAAGTCAGATGCCAGAAGTCAGTAGCCGGAAGCGCTGTTCGCTAACCGCTAATCGCTGAATGCTAACCGCTATGAGCAAAAAACAAACCATCGTCGTCATCGGCACGGGGTACGTGGGTTTGCCCGCCGCCCTGCTGCTGGCCCGCGCCGGGCACGAAGTCATCGGCGTGGATATCAACGAAAACATCGTGCGCGCGATCAACGAAGGCGTGTTGCACATCAAAGAGGAAGAACTTCAGGCGATCATGAACGAGCCGGCGGTGCGCGCCAACCTTCGGGCGCAGACCACCCCCGCCGAGGCCGATGTGTTTCTCATCGCCGTGCCCACGCCGGTGGATCACCGCAAGAAGGTGGCCGAAATGAAATACGTGCGCGAGGCCACCGAGTCCATCGTGCCCTATCTCAGACCCGGCAACTTGATCATTCTCGAATCCACCGTGCCGCCGCTCACCTGCCGCGAGTTCATGACTCCGATCCTCGAAAAGAGCGGCCTCAAGGTCGGCGAGACTCTCCACCTCGCTCACTGCCCGGAGCGCATTCTGCCCGGCGACGTGTTTTACGAGATCGTGCACAACGACCGCATCATCGGCGCGGCGGATCGGAAGTCGCGCGAGTTGGCGAGCGCGGTGTATGCCACCTTCGTCGAAGGCCAGCTGTATCAAACCGACGACGTGACCGCCGAACTGTGCAAACTTATGGAGAACACTTACCGCGACGTGAACATTGCGCTGGCCAATGAATTCGCGGCGGTGGCCGAAACGCTGGGCATCGATCCGTTCGAGGCGATTGAGCTGGCCAACAAACACCCGCGCGTGAAAATTTTGCGGCCCGGCATTGGGGTGGGCGGCCACTGCATCCCGCTCGACCCGTGGTTCATCAAAGAAGTGGACCCGGCCAACTCGCGCCTCATCTTCACCTCACGATTAATCAACGACGAGATGCCCGGCAAAGTGGCGGCCAAAATTCGCAAAGCAGTGCGCGGCATTTCTGCGCCGAAGATTGTCGCCATTGGCGCGGCTTACAAAGCCAACACCGAAGACAGGCGCGAAAGCCCGGCGGTGGAAATCGTCAACCTGCTTCGCGCCGATGGCTACGAAGTGGCCCATTACGATCCGTTGGTGGACGGATACCGTTGGCGCGGCTCGCTGGCCGATGCTTGCGTTGGCGCCGATCTGTTGGCGATTCTGATCAAGCATGACGTGGTGATGGCGGAACTCAACGCCACTCGCGCGGCCATCGAGTCGGGGATGCGCGCGGAGCGCATTCTCGTCTTCGGATGATTCTTTTCGGCATCCCCACCGTGATCGCCGCGTGCGTGTGGCTGTGGCCGCTGGCCCGCCGCGCGCTTCGCGGCTCGCCGTGCTTCGAGCCGTTGGCCTTCGCCGTCGGCCTCGCCCTCAGTCTCGGTTTGCTCTCGCTGGCGATGATGTGGATCGGCCTTCTGCCCGGCGCGTGGCTTCGAGGGTGGATCGTGCTGCCCATCCCATGGCTCGGGTTGATCGTTTGGGCGTGGAGGGGGCGCAATGAGATCGCGGCGTGGGCGCGGCGGGCGCGGAACGGGCTGCATTGGCGCGAATGGCTGCGCGTGGAGTCGCCTCCCTTTTGGATCGGACTCCTTTGCGCCGCCGTCGTCGCGGTGATCGCCGTCAATCTCATCTCATATCCTTTTTACACTTACGATGTGCTGGTGCGGTATGCGGCGGACGCGCGCGATGTGTTTACGCGCGCGCGCATTGCGCCCGCGCTCACCGGCTACCCGCTCGGCGTGCATTTGCTGTATGCGTTTGGATTCATGGCGGCGGGCGCGGCGAATGATCATGTGGCCGGGATGATGAGCGCGGCGTTGATTGCGGGGATGGTGATCACGGTGTGGGTTGTGACGCGATTACTATTCACGACCCGCGCCGCGTGGGTTGCCGCCTTGCTCACCGCGAGCGCTCCCGTGTTCGTGAATTGGGCCACGTCGGGATACATCGACATCCCCAACGGGTTTTATCACGGCGTTACTTTTGCGATGGCCTATTTGTGGCTCGCGCGCGGCGAGGCGCGTTACGCATTGCTCGCCGGGTTGCTCGGCGGGCTGGCGCTGTGGGTGAAACATTCGAGCCTCGTGCTCATTCCGGCGTTGGCCGTCGTGCCGCTTCTGCGGTTGTGGCCGCTCTCGTTTGCGCGGGCGCGGCGTGAGATGGCATTGGGCGCGATGGCTTTGAGCGCAATGGCGCTGGCAGCCGCGCCGTGGTTCGCGCGCAGTTATCTTCTCGGCGCTGAGGTATTCCCCGCGCCGAGCACGTACGACGCGCTGTTTGTCGATCATTCGCTCAACGCGCTGATCGCCTTTTGGTATCGGCGCGGTGAGTGGGGCGTGCCGTTCGCGGCGACCGTGCTGGCCGGGATGCTGTTGTGGGCGGCGGCCTTCGTGTGGCCGCGACTCGCCGGGTTGTCCGACTCCGAGGGCGATGTGCGCCGCGCGATTCTGTTGTGGGCGGCCTTTGTGATCCCGTATCATTTGATTTGGTGGTGGGGATTCACGTATCAAGCGCGATACCTTTTCATCTCCCTGCCGATGTACGCCGCAGTGGCCGGGTTCGCAGTGGATGGGGCGGCGGATCGGATTCCGATGTTGGCGCGGACTCCGGCGGCGGCGACCGTGATCGTGGCGGCGGCGTTGATCGGATCTGCGATCCGGCCCCGACTCGGCGCGGTGTATTATCTCCTCACCGATCCACTGCGGAGCGATGATGTGAAACTGACTCGGCTGGCAAAAGATTCGTGGCTGACGGCGAAGTATGTGCGCGAAAAGATTCCGCCCGGCGAGAAGTTGTATGTAATGGACGGCTCGCTGGCCTATTGGCTTTACGATTACGAATTGACGGCGGGCTACCCGACTCGGCTGAATGACTTGCGCGGCTACGATTATTACATCGTCGCGCCGTGGGGCGAGAGTGTGCTGTCGGCGCTTGGCGCATCGGCGGATGAAATCAATCAATCGTTGGACGACCCGACTCTGTTTGTCGAACTCTACCGCTCGAGCGACGAGGGGCAAACGATTTACGCGGTGAATGGGCCATGAGCGACGCGCCGGAAGTGTCGGTGGTTCTGCCGTGCCTCAACGAAGTCAAGACGGTGGGGCGGTGTGTGGAAAAAGCGATGAGGGCCTTCGAGGCCAGCGGCTTGCGCGGCGAAGTGGTGGTGAGCGACAACGGCTCCACCGACGGTTCGCAGGACATTGCGGCGAAGGCTGGTGCGCGAGTGGTTCACGCCGCGCGGCGCGGATACGGCAGCGCCTACCTGCACGGCATCGCCGAAGCGCGCGCGCCGATCATCGTGATGGCCGACAGTGACGACACGTACGATCTCGGCGAAACGCCGCGCCTCGTCGCCAAACTGCGCGAAGGCTACGATATGGTGCTGGCCTCCCGCTTGCGCGGCAATATCATGCCCGGCGCGATGCCGTGGCTGCACCGATACGTCGGCAACCCGATCCTCACTGGCGTTCTCAATCTTCTCTTCGGCCTCCGCGTCAGCGATGCGCACACCGGCATGCGCGCTTTCACCCGCGAGGCCTACGACCGTCTCAGCCTCCGCACCACCGGCATGGAGTTCGCCAGCGAAATGATCGTCGCCGCCGCGCAGGCGCGATTGCGTATCGCCGAAACGCCGATCACGTATTACCCGCGCGAAGGCGAAAGCAAACTCGACACGTGGCGCGACGGCTGGCGGCATCTGCGCTATTTGCTTCTCCGCAGCCCCACCGCTTTGTTCATCGCGCCCGGCGCGGTGATGATGAGTCTCGGCTGGTTGCCGCTCATCGCCCTCGAGCGCGGCCCGCTCACCCTCGGCGGATTCTTCTTCGACTTCCATTACATGATCGTTGGCAGTGCGTTGGCCCTGCTCGGCCTGCAAACACTGCTGCTCGGCTTGCAGGGCAAAGGCTACCTTGTGGCGCGCGGATTGGATCGCCGCGATGCGCTCATTGACTGGTTGCAGACTCATGTCACGCTGGAGCGCGGACTGTTGCTCGGCCTGATTCTCCTCGCCATCGGATTCGGAGTCGGCCTCAACATCTTCCTCGTTTGGGCCCAGCACAACTTCGCCAACATCAACGAACTGCGGCGCGGCCTCTTGGCCCTCACCCTCAGCGTCAGCGGAACGCAGATCATGTTCAGCTCGTTGTTCCTCAGTCTGCTCGATATTCAGGTGCGCGAGTGAAACCTTTGCGCATTGTGATCGTGCAAGAAACCGATTGGCTGAGACGCGGCCCGCACCAACAGCATCATCTCTTCGAGCGACTCGCGGCGCGCGGACATACCGTCACCGCGCTCGACTTCGAGATTCTGTATACGCCCTTTCCCCGCGCGCCCCTCTTCGCCCCGCGCCAACAATGGAGCGCCGTCACTCGCACACCGCTCCGCTCGCCCGGCGTCACCGTCATTCGGCCGGCCACACTGCGAACGCCACTGCTCGCCCGCCCCCTCTCACTGCTCACCTTTTACGCCGAACTCGTCCGGCTCTGCCGCGCCGCCAAACCCGATGTGATCGTCAACTACGCCCTCTCCACCGGACTGCCTGCGCTCATCGCCGCGCGGCAGTTCGGCGCGCCGTTCCTCTTCCACATCATCGACGCGCTCCACACCATCGTTCCCTTTTCCGTCCTTCGCCCCATCGCTTACCTCTTCGAGCGCGGGCTGCTGCGCGCCGCCGATCGCACCTCGTACATCAACGAAGAGCTGCGGCAATACGGCATCTCGCTCGGCGCCGATCCGAAACGCGCCAGCATGATTCGCACCGGCGTGGATTTGGATCGCTTTCGCCCCGATCTCGACTCGGCGCAACTGCGACAGCAATGGGGTCTGGCCGGCGACGACGTGGCGCTGTTATTCATCGGCTGGCTTTATGATCACGTGGGCGCGGATACGCTCATGCGCCACATGCGCGATCTGCCGCCCCACGTGAAACTGCTGATCGTGGGAACCGGAGAGGCGGAGTCCCGGCTGAGAACGCTGCATTCGGAATTAGGGTTGGGGGGGCGAGTGATCTTCACCGGCCCTCAACCGTATGATCTCGCGCCATCGTTCATGGCACTGGCCGATGTTTGCACATTGTATTCGACTCTCAACCCCATCACCCGCCACATCGTCCCCATCAAAACCTATGAATACATGGCGGCGGGGCGGCCCGTGCTGGCCTCGCCCCTGCCCGGCGTGATGCGCGATGTGCCGCCGGGCAACGGCGTGTTGTATGCCGATGAAAACGAACTGCCGAACGTGCTGAGGCAATTGCTGAACGCAGACTATCGCCGCTCGCTCGGCGCGCAGGCGCGCGCGTTCGTGGAAGCGCACTGCGATTGGGAAAAGCTGACCGACGAATTCGAGTCACTGATCGCCGGTTTGTGATTGCTGATTCGGATATGAACAGACACAATTTCAATCACCAATCACTAATTACCAATCACCAATTGGGTTTGTTGGCTCTGCTTCTCGCTTCATTCGCCCTGCGCCTTCACGCGCTCCTGCAATTGCCCGGCTTCGTGGACGAAGGCAACCATTTGCTGTGGGCGGCAGAGGTGTGGCAAGGGCGAGTCATCTTTCCGTTCAGCACGGCGAAACCATTGGAGATTTTCTTTCTCGCCGCGCTCATGCCGTTTCGCACGCCGCTGTGGGTGGGGCGGTTGGGCAGTGTGCTGATGGGAACGGTGACGCTGGCGGGGCTGTGGGCAGTGGCGCGGCAGTGGAGCGGGGCGCGTATCGGGCTGTGGGCGGCGGCGCTGTATGCGCTCACCCCGTGGACTTTTTTCCACGAACGCACGGCAGTGGCCGACCCGTTGCTTGCGGCCACCGTGATCCTCGCCGTGTGGGTTGCGGGGGCATGGGCGGCGCGGCCCTCGCGGCGGCGCGGACTCGCGTTTGTGTTGTGCCTCATCGCCCTCCCGCTCATCAAATTGAATGCGATAGTTTTCGCGGCTTTGCCATTGCTCGTCACGGCGTTGGAGAATAAGAATAGTTTGGCGCGATTATGGTTGCCCTATGCGTTCGCTGGTGGCGCGGTGACGGTTGTATTGGGGGCGGCGTCCCTTCGGTACAACGTGCTGGGCGAAATTGTAGATCGGGCTGAGTCGGTTGGCGGCTTGAGCTGGCCGCAATATGTAATCTCTAATCTCGGCGAGATTGCCCGCTGGTCACTGGTGTACATCGACCCGTTGTGGATCGTGATCGTGGCGGGCGCCGCCGTTGCGTTGGTGCGCCGGACTCCGCTGGCGACACTCTCGCTGGCCGGATGCGCGCTCGGCCTTGCTCACGTTGCTTTGCCTGCCGCCATGTACCCGCGCTACTTCTTGCCCGCGCTGGCCTTTGCCAGTTTGCTTGCCGCGCACGCCGTTGCCTTTGGGTTGACGTTGATCTCGGCTCGCGCGCTCCGTCGGATCGCGGGCGCGACGATTTTGTTTTCGGCGGGTTGGCCGTTTGCCGCCTTCGCCGCGCAAGCCTATCGCGATCCGGCCGCACTGCCGCTCGCCGATCTGGATCGCATGCAACATGTCGCTGGTTGGCCGTCGGGCTATGGCATCCGCGAGGCCGCTGCATTCACGGGCCGCCTCATCGCCGGTGAGAGCGGGGCAGTGGTGTATGCGAATAATCTTGCTACACAAGTCGTCGCTTGGCTCTATTGGCCGCCGGACTCTCCCGGCAAGGTTGATCTCGCGTGGAGCAGCGACTCGCCTGACATCGTGGGCGTGGTTGCCAGCGGGCGGCCAACGTATTTGATCGTGGACACAACGCGAGACACTGCCGACTTCTTCGGGCTGACGGTCAACCCGCGCGAAATGGCTCGCTTTGAGCGGCCCGCGGGCGGCAAACCCGTGATCGTTTATCAACTGATCGCCGAACCGTTCGCGCCGTAACTTTCATTTGTTGGATTCTGCAATGCCATTGCTTTTTGCGCTTCTCACTTGCATTTGTTATTTTTCGCCCGGCGTGCTGTTGCACGTATGGCTGCGCGAGCGCGGCCTCGCGCTCGCCACATGCATCGGCTTGGGGTTGGGCGGCCTCATCGTCCTCGACGTGTGGCTCGCCGTTTTCTTCGGCTATCGTTTCCCTTTGCAATTGGCCGTCAATGTGATCGCGGTGGGCGCATTGGGGTGGCGGCTTCGCCGCGAGATTCCGGGATGGATCGCGTGGGCGCGTTCACAGTGGCCGTGGCCTGTCCTCGGGTGGGGGGCCGTCGCCGCCCTTTTCATCGTTCCGGCTCTCGTCGTCACCCTGCCCTTCGACACCGACGCGCAAGGCTTTGGATTGCTCGCGCTCACCACGCGGCTGAGCGGCAGTATCAACTCGATGGCCCCCTTCTGGCCGGAGATCAAGTATTTTTATTCGCCCGGATTCTTTTTGCTCGCCGCTCAACTTTCGGATATGGCCGGAGGAGCGACGATGCCGCCGGTGATTCTGGGGCTGGCGCATACACTGGCGGCGGCAACGGTGGCGGGCGTGGCCGCCGTGGGGCGCGAGTTCGGCGGCGAGCGCGTCGGTGGATGGACGGCCGCCTTCAGCGTGCTCAGCTATGGGTTGTTCAGCACGCTGATGGATGCGGCGTACACCACCGTGCTCGGCACACTGCTCATCACCGCGATCATTGTGTTGGTGTTTCGCGCCACGCGTGAGCCGACTCGGTTGAATGTTGCGCTTGCCGCCGTTACATTGGCAAGCCTGCCCCTCTCCCATCCCGACAGCCTCATCCATTTGCTGATGGCCTACCTCCCTTTCTATTTCACCATTTGGCTCTCGCGCGAACGGCCCACGCTGAAACAATACGCCGCTCTCACGGCCATCATCCCCGCGCTCGGCATCGCGTTGTATTTGCCGTGGCTGATCAAAATGCTCCCACTGCTCGCGCAGGTGAGCGTGCACGAACGCCAAAACCCCACAGTGTTCTTGCTATTCAACATACTGGGCGTGTTCCCTTACATTGCGCTGGCCGGGCTGGCGCTGGCTCTGTGGCGGCGGCGATGGTTCGACGTGTGGCTCATCGGTTGGGCGATCATGATTCTGGAGATCGCGGGGTTTGGCAACCTCGATACGATCTCGCGGGCGACGGAAGTGGACCCGATGCAAGTGTTGTATCCCTTCGGAGTGGCCTGGCACGCGCCCATCGTTCCCGTTCCGATTCTGGCGGCGATGGCCGTCACCGCCGTTCCACTTTTGGGCCAATGGACGCCGCCGCCGAGTTGGCGCGTGGCGGTGGCCTCACTCGTCATCGTTGGCGCGGCGGTGGCAGGAATTTTTCACGAGCCCATCATTCGCGCCAGCAAAGGGCGGGTGAGCATCGTCGGCTCGTTCAACTCGAAGGCCGACATCCGGGCGCTGCACTGGTTGCGCGATAACACGCCCAAAGAGTCGTTCATTCTCAATTACGTGAGCATCGAGGGCGATTGGGTTCCGGTGATCGCCGAGCGAAAGACGGTGCAGTTCCGCGAGCAGTTGTTTTACATCGGGCAAGGCCCGGCGTGGGCGCTCCAGCCCATTCTGAATCAGGCTTATCTCGATCCGGCCTCCCCTGAGTCCGAAGCGGCGATGCGTTCGGCGGGGATCGATTACGTGTTTGTGCCGCAAGTGATCGGCCGCCCGGAGTCGTTCGCCGAGGCCATGCGCTGGCGGCCCCCCTTCATCGAGCCGCAAGTCTCATCGTTCGCCGAGGCTGTGTATCTCGAACTGATTCAAGATTTCGACGGCGCGCAGATTTGGAAAGTAAAGCGTTGAGAGTAAAGAGTGGAGCGACGTTCGCTCCACGCCCCACGCTCTACGCTCCACGAATGAACATCCTTCACATCGCGCCATACTTTTATCCGGCGTGGGCCTATGGCGGCACGTGCCGCGCGGCGTGGGAAGTGGCGCGGGCGACGGCGAAACGCGGCCACGAAGTGACGGCTTACACCACCGACGCGCTCGATGGCCGCCGCCGCGCAACCCCGGCGCGCGAAGTGGTGGAGGGAGTCGAGATTCGCCGCTTCGCCAATCTCAGCAATCGGCTGGCATGGGCGCGGCTGTTCGCGCCGCCTGTGTTGGCCTTCGCGCTCGAAGGAGCCATTCGCCGCGCCGACGTTGTGCATCTGCATGAGTATCGCTCGCTGTTGAATGTGATGGCTCTGCCGATCCTTTCTCGATTGAACAAGCCGTTCATCCTCACCGCACAGGGCGGCGTGCCGTTGCTCGTGGGGCGCTTCGCCCTCAAACGAGTTTACGATGCATGGGTGGGGCGGCCTCTGCTTTCGCGCGCCTGCAAGTTGCATGCGCTCAACACGATGGAGCAAACGCAACTCATTGAAGCGGGCGGCAGGCCGGAGCAGGTTTTCATTGCCCCCAACTGCATTGATGTTGAGGAGTATCACGCCCTTCCGGAGGGTGCGGCGTTTCGCCAACGGCATCGCCTTCCGCCCGACGCGCCGCTCGTATTGTTCCTCGCGCGCGTGAACAAAATCAAAGGCGTGGATTTTTTGGTGGCCGCGTTTGCCGAAGCCTGCCGCCAAATTCCCAATGCTGTGCTGGCAATCGCCGGGCCCGATGACGGATTCCTGCCCGAAGTGCAGAGGCAAGTGGGCGAATTGGGGATCGAGGATCGGGTGCGAACCATCGGCTACGCCGACGGGGCGGCGAAACTCGAAGCGTATCGAGCGGCGGATGTGTATGTGTTGCCCTCGACGTATGAGATTCTCGGCATCACTTTGTTGGAGGCGTTGGCTTGCGGCGCGCCAGTGATCACCACCGACCGCTGTGGGTTGGCCGATGAGATTCAGCAGAACACACTCGGCTCGGTGGTGAAGCACGGCGATGTGCGCGGATTGAGCGACGAGATCGTGCGCGCGCTGAACGAACGCGACGCCGCCCGCCGCGATTCGGAGCGCCGGCGCGAATTTGTGCTGGCGAACTTCGCGTGGGATAGAATTGCCGAGAGATGGGAAAACATGTACGAGGCGTGCGCCCGGAAAGGCTAAGGGTCTGAGTTTGAGTTGGAATTGATATTTCCAACTCGAACTCAAACTCATAACTTATCATGTGCGGCATTTGCGGCATTGTAACCCTCGGCGACGGCCCGCGTGTGGACCCCGCCTTGCTCGACACCATGCGCGACACGATCACGCATCGCGGCCCGGATGACGCCGGCAGTTGGCTCTCGCCCGACGGGCGCGTTGGGCTTGCGAATCGGCGGCTGGCGATCATCGACCTCAGCCCCGCCGGGCATCAGCCGATGAGCAACGAAGATGGCTCGGTGTGGATCGCCTACAACGGCGAGACGTACACGTACGCCCAACACTTTGCGCCGCTTAAAGAACGCGGCCACAAATTCCGCTCACAGTCCGACACCGAAGTTATCGTCCATCTTTACGAGGAACACGGCCACGACTGCCTTCATCATTTGCGCGGCATGTTCGCCATTGCGCTGTGGGACAAGCGCAAGCGCGAACTCTTTCTCGCCCGCGACCGGCTCGGTGTGAAGCCGCTGTATTACACCTTTGCCGGAGGCCAATTCATCTTCGGCTCCGAAATCAAAACGATTCTGCGCCACCCGGCGGTGAAACGCGAGATCGATCTCGCCGCCTTTTACCACTTCCTCACCTTTCTCACCCCGCCCGCGCCGGACACGTTGTTCAAGGGCATCCACAAACTTCCGCCGGGTCACCGAGCCGCGCTCAACGCCGACACAGGTGAGTTCCGCGTGGATGAGTGGTGGGATGTGTTCGATGAGTCCGATTACGATCCGCGACTCACCGAGCGCGATTGGGCCGAGAGGCTGAAGGCGAAGCTGACGGAGTCGGTGAAACTGCGGATGGTGAGCGATGTGCCCTTCGGCGTCTTTCTCTCGGGCGGGATCGATTCGACGGTGAACACGGCGCTCATGGCCGCGCAGATGGATCGGCCCGTGCAATCGTTTTCGATTGGATACAAAGATGCGCCGGGTTACAACGAGTTCGAGTGGGCGCGGCAGGCGGCCTCCCACTTCGGAACGGATCACCGCGAGGCGCAGATCGGGGCGCAGGATTTCATCGAGTTCCTGCCCAAGTTGATCTATCACCAAGATGAGCCGATTGCCGACCCGGTGTGCGTGCCGATCTATTTTGTGTCGAAGCTGGCGAAGGACAGCGGCACGACGGTGATACAAGTGGGCGAGGGAAGCGACGAGTTGTTTTGCGGATACCGCCACTGGGTTGATATTTTGCGCTTGCACGGCGGCGCATGGCGAGCGTATTCGATGATGCCGCGCCCGGTGCGGCAGTTGGCGCTGGCCGGAGCGGGCGCGGCGTTGAGCGGCGTGCGCCACGAATATGTGCGGCGGGCGACCGAGGGCGAAGAATTATTTTGGGGTGGGGCGGAAGCGTTCGGCGAGGCGCGGAAAAATGTGTTGATCACGGAGTCGATGCGCCGCGCGGTCGGCGGTTTGTCGTCGCACGATGTCATCCGCAAGTATCGCCGACGATTCGATGAGCGCAGTCCGCACGCCGATTACGTGACGTGGATGGGCTATCTCGATTTGCGTTTGCGTTTGCCGGAACTGCTGTTGATGCGCGTGGACAAAATGACGATGGCGACGAGCGTGGAAGCGCGCGTGCCGTATCTCGATCATGAGTTTGTGGGGCTGGCGATGAGCATCCCGCAGAGGCTGAAGGTGGGCGAGGCCATTGAGCCGAAGCGATTGCTGAAACGGGCCGTGCGCGGGCTGATCCCGGATGCGATCATTGATCGCCCGAAGCAGGGCTTTCGCGTCCCGGTCGTCGAATGGATGGCCGAGGCGCTAGGCGCGATGGGCAAACAGAAGCTACGCGAGTTCTGCGCCCGCACCGATTATTTGCGCTGGCCGGCCGTGGAGAAGTTGATCGATGCGCGCGATGAGTTGGCGTGGTATCTGCTCAACTTCGCGCTGTGGCACGAGATGTGGGTGGAGGGGCGGGAGGCATGAGGCATGGAGTGTGAGGCGAAGTTTATGCGTTGCGGCGCAGGCGCATCGCCGCTAAAGCCGCCAGCGCGAGACCGCACGTGGCAAGGCTGATCGCACCGCCGAGAAGAAACAAATTGTTGCGGTAGGCGAACTCGACCACACTGCGCCCCGCCGGAACTGGCACACCGCGAAACGCGCCGTTGGCTCGATAGATCGGCGTCTCTTTCCCGTTCACCTGCGCGCGCCAGCCCGGATACCACGTGTCATTCAATATCAGCCAGCTCGCGCTCGGCGAATCGGTTTCAACTACGACTCGTTGCGACTCGTAGATTGTGATCACCGCCGAGGCCGCGTTGCCCGACTCCTCCGAAGCGGCCCGCGCCGCGCCATTCGCAGACTCGATCACGGCCATCTGGGCGGGATCGAAGCCTGCACTTCGCACCAACGATAACGCCTCTCGATTGGAGGAGGCCGCCATCGCGCGGGATACGACCACCGCGCGCGGGCCGGGATCGGCCACTCCGTAAACATACACATCCGACTCAACGCGGATCGGTTCGCGCCCGATGTCGAGCGGCTTCCCGCTGCTCACAAGATACTTCACGCTCAACAATCTCAGCAATTGCGAATCCGTCGGTGGTATATCCACGTGCTCAACCGATCCACATGCATTGGCCGGATCGGCTGACAATTCTGAGTACCATGCCGGGACGATGGCGGTGTAACCTTGCGCGTTGGCGGAGTGGGTGGCAATGGAGCCGTTGGCGAACATATAAGGATAGACAACCAGCCGCTCCCGCGCCGCGTCGGTGTTTTCCACTACCGCCGATGGGTTTGCCATTTCGCGCACACTCAGAATATATACTCGCCCGAACAGCCACAAATCGGCGAACACGATGGCGAATGCCAATGGCATCGCCCAACGGGCGGCGCTGGCTTGCCCCACAGCCACAGCGCGAGGGCGGCGAGCAAATAGCGCGGCGCCGACATCAGCGCTCCATTCAGCAAAAAAATTTTCAATGTGATCAGCCAATCGGATTGGCTCGACGCGAACTTGATGTGCGAGAGGTAATATGCGTCCACCGGCGCGGCCAGCCCGGCCAATGCCAACGCCGCGATCAGCGGCCAACGGCCCGGCCCTTTGCCGCTCTCGGCGCGGCGGGCGAGCGCATCGAAACCCAGCCCGGCCAGCGCGGCCCCGGCCACACACACGTAGAGCATGAATCGCGACGGCATGCGGAACGACGACACCGGAGGGGGCAATCGTTGATCGGGCAGAAACGGTAATCGAGGGTTGAATCCTAAAATGAGGCCGACGACGACAACCCCGACCATGAGCCATCTGAAGCGGCCTGCGTCATTATCGCCGCGATGAAACACTGCAACCGCCGCGAGTGTCAGCGCCAACGCCCCGAAGTAGCCGTTGCGTTCCCACGGCAAATAGGTGTCGAACGGGATGGCGGCGAAAAGGATCGAGGTGAGGTCTTGCCATGTGAGCGAGAGTGGAAGGCCGCACTCGTTGAGCAAAGCCACCGCGTGTGTGGAGAGGCTCGCCAGTTCAAGAGTCGGCAGCAATTGCACGGCAACACCGGCACTTCCGATGGCGGCGGCCCCTATCGCCAGCACTCCTCGCTTCGACAACTCGGTGAGCGTTTTGCCTCTGCCCTCCGTCGCCCACCAATAGATCGTGCTCAGCAACAACCAAATCAGAGTCAGAACGAATGTGGCCGGGTGGCCGCCGAGGAAGTGCATTCCCATCGCTCCGGCGGCCATGATCATGAAAGTTGGCGACGACTCGCGCAGAGTCTTTTGCCAAAGCCCCATCGCCCACGGCATCCATGTGATGCTGTAGATCACGTCGGCGTGTCCGGTGTCCACGCGCGGAAGGACGAACCCGCTCAACACGAACACGATGGCGGAGACATACGCGCCGCCCCGCCGGTATCCGTTCCAGCGCATCCACCAATACATTCCCAACGCCATCCACCAAAAGTGAAATGTATAGCCGACGCCGAAAGAATAGTTCAACGGCAGGAGCCGCAAAAGGATCGCGGGCGGATAAAAGGCCATCACTTGTAAATTGCTGGCCGCCGGGTAGCCCGAAAGAATGTACGGAGTCCACAGCGGCAGTTGGCCCGACGCATATTGCTCGCGGGTGAACTGTTCCCAAAAGTAAAAGTTCAGCAGGTCGTCGCCCTCTACCACTCTGCTTGGGCGCACAAGCACATTGGCAAAGACCAATACGACGAGCAGAAATAACGCGAGCGATGAAGCCAGCCATTCGGGGGTTCGGTCGAACGCGCCGGTAATGCGATTGAGCAACGAGGAGGAGGCTGAAGGGCGTTGCGGGTTCATGCAAGGCTACTCGGTGGTGATAGCGCCGCGAATCGACTCGGCCGGCTCAATGCGTATGCCCAGCGACTGGCGCAGGCCGAGATAGGCGGTGTAGCCGAAACCGATGGCATACGAGGCGGTGAACGGCGCAAGGCCCGGCGCGCACTGCAGAGCGATGACGGTGGTGATGGCGCTGTAAAACATCAGCGCGATCTCGGCCCATGTCGTCCAATCCACCGGCAGGCCGTAGGCGGCTGTGCCGCTTGGCCGATCCGTTTTGGCTTTGCCCTGCGCATCGAACTTGGGGGTGCGGAGGAAGAGGGTGGGGTTGCGGCCAATGAGGGCTTCGATGACTGCCCAGGTGTTGCTCACGGCGATGCCCGGCCCGAGGAACAGGATGGTAGGCAGGAAACTCAATCGCTGATGCCAATCGGGGTAGAGGGCAAATTGGGAAACAGCGAACATGATGGGGGCGCCGAACCCGGCGAGGCCGATGGCCCCCAAGTGAATGCGTGAGATTTCGCCAGTGAGGGCCAATGGCAGGCTCATAAGCACCACCAGTGTCATCAGCGGATGAACGATGTAGGCGGTGATGTGCAACAGGGCTTGCAGTTTGCGCCACGCCGACTCGCGCGAGAGGATGATCTGCGCGGCGTGTTTGCGCACGCATTGGATCGATCCTTTGGCCCAGCGGAACTGCTGTCGCTTGAACGCGCCGAGCAGGGTGGGGATTTCGGCAGGGACGACGAGATCGGGCAGATAACGGAGTCGCCACCCCTTGAGTTGAGCGCGATAGGAGAGGTCGAGGTCTTCGGCGAGGGTGTCGGCTTCCCACCCTCCGGCGTCTTCGATGCACGCTCGCCGCCACACGCCCGCCGATCCGTTGAAGTTGAGGAAGAGTCCGGTTTGCGCGCGCGCGTGTTGTTCGATTCCGAAGTGCCCGTCGAGCATCATGGCTTGGGCGCGCGTGAGCAGGCTGTAGTCGGCGTTGATGTGCCCCCAGCGGGCCTGCGCCATGCCCACGCGCGCGTCGTTGAAGTGAGGGATGATGCGTTTGAGGAAATCGGCGGGCGGGGTGAAGTCGGCGTCGAACACGGCGATGAAGTCGGAGGCGGTGCGGGTGAGGCCGTAGGCCAACGCTCCGGCCTTGAAGCCGACTCGGTGCGGGCGCTGAATGTATTCGATGTTGACTCCGCGCGCGCAGTGGTGAGCCACTTTGGCGCGTGCCAGCGCGGCGGTGTCGTCGGTGGAATCGTCGAGCACTTGAATGTGAAGGCGGTCGGCAGGGTAGTCGAGGGCGACGATGGAGTCGATGAGCCGTTCGACGACGTATCGCTCGTTGAAGATGGGCAGCTGCACGGTGACGGTCGGCCACTCGGCGGGGGCGGGCGGTGTGTGTGCGCGGCGCGGCGCGATCCAGTTTGCGTGGATGAAGATGAGGGTATAGATGATCGCGTTGAAGCCGTAGAGCGTGAGAACGATCACGGCGAGGGCATAGAGCATGGCAAGTAACGACATGACGATTCCTAATCGTTTTCTAACCTGAGCGCGCACAAGAAACACGGGTCACGGCGAGAAAGACCGTGACCCGTGCGCGCCTACCCATGTGTGGGCGGCGGAGTTCACTTCATTCCCATCAATTCATAAACCTGCACCGGCTGGACGCGGCCTTTCACTTTCATCGGCTCGAGCGGGACGACGATGACTTGATCTTTCACGTTGTCGTAGGCGGTTTCGCTGAGCAGGATTTGCCCGGCTTTGGCGTTTTCTTGAATCCGTTTGGCGGTGTTGATGGTGTCGCCGATGGCGGTGTAATCGACGCGCTGTTTGGTGCCCACCAGCCCCACCACGGCTTCGCCGACGTTGATGGCGATGCCGAAGGAGAGGCGGTATTGCGGCTGCATCACTTCGTGCAGGGCGAGGATGTCGTTGCGCATTTGCAGGGCGGCGCGCACGGCGCGTATGGTGTGGTCTTCCTGCTGTTCGGGAGCGTTGAAGATAGCCATCACCGCGTCGCCGAGAAATTTATCGAGCGTGCCTTCGTGAAGGAGCACGGCGTCGGCGGCGGCGCCGAGGTAGCGGTTGAGCACGTCGAGCAGCTGCACCGGGTCGAGGTATTCGCTGAAGTTGGTGAAGCCGCGAATGTCGGCGAAGATGCAGGTGACGTTTTGGCGGTCGCCGCCGAGTTTGAGTTGGTTGGGGTTGAGCCGTTCGATGACCGCCGGGCTGACCATCTTTTGGAACAGCTCGAACTTGCTGCGCAGGCGTTTGCGCTCGGTTTGGTCGTCGAGCACGATGGCGACGCCCTGCGTGGCCCGCGAGGAGTCTTTGAGCGGGGAGAGGCTGAGGCTCAAATCCACTTCGCCGCGCCCCGGCAGAGTCGGCTTCACTTCGTAGGCAAAGGCTTTGTCGGCGGTCTTCACTTCGGTGAGGGCGTGCGCCAATCCGCCGTCGAGCGGCGGGAGGGCTTTGTCGTATTCAGCGCCCACCGCTTGCCGGGCGGGCACGTTGAGGATGGTTTCGGCGGCGCGATTGAAGAGGGTGATGCGGTCGGCCACGTCGGTGGTGATGACGCCGGAGTTGATGGAGGCGAAGACGTTGTCGAGCAGATTCTTGAGGCGGGTGACTTCGTTGAGCGATTGCTTGACGCTCTCGAACAGCCGGGCGTTTTCGATGGCGACGGCGGCTTGGTTGGCGAAGGCGGTGAGGATGTCGCGGTCGCGCTCGTTGAAGAGGCCGGTGCGCACGCGGTTGTCGGAATAGATGACGCCGGTGAGTTCGCCTTTCACTTTGAGCGGCACGCAGAGGATGGAGCGCAGGTTGAAGGCGACAACGCTTTCTTGTTTGCCGAAGCGCGGGTCTTCTTGGGCGTTGGTGGTGACGACCGGCTCGCCGGTGCGGGCCACGCGATCGACGATGGTGCGGCTGATCTCGAAAGAAGAGGCTTGCAGGGTTTCGCGGTCAACGTTGCGAGCGATGCGGAAGTCGAGGCCGCCTTTGGGGTTCTTGAGCATGAGGAACCCGCGCTCGGCGCCAGTGAGTTTGATGATGGTGTCCATCACCTCGTTGAGCACGGTGGTCAGATCGAGCGAGGAATTGACCACGCCGCCGATGCTGGCCAGAGCCTGCAACTGCGCTCGCTCCTGCTCTTGCTCGGCCACCGAACGACTCAAGCGCTCCAGCGTCGCCGAAAGTTGGGTGAGGCCGTCGGACACGCCGGGGGGAAGGGACAGTTTGGCCTTAGCCAGCGTCTCCTTCTGGCTACTCAACAATGCCTTAATGTCCAGCGTCAGTTTGCGCAGTTCGCCGAGTTCTTTGCTGGCGCTGCTCACATCGGTTGTTCCGGCCACTTTGCTCCTGTGCTCACGCGAGGGAATTGCTTGTTCAGACTTCGACCGGAAACAATAATACCACAAGATGTTTTTAGCAAAACTGCGCGTCTCGAACTCTCGAATTGACATCATCCCCCCTGCTCTGCTATTATGCCGCCCATCGTGTTTGGGGCGGCTCCATTCAGGGCCGGAATCCAACAACGCCACCCGCTATGTCTGCCCTTTCCGAAGTCGAGCGCCGCCGACGGCGCACTTATTCCATCCTCACCGGGATCATCGTCCTCACCGTTCCCTGCTATTGTGCCGGCTTTTTTGCGCTGATTTTTTCTCCGGCCACTCCGGCTCCCGGCACCGCTACCCCCTTGCCCTCCACCCCCACCCAATTCGTGTTGCCCACCACTGCCGCCGCCCCCACCACCGAAGCGCCCACCATTGCCGCGCCCACAGTCACGCCCGGCGGCCCAACCGTCACCCTCCCCGCCACCCCCACTCAATTCGTGCCGCCCACCAGCACCTTCACCCCCTCGCCCACTTTCACCTTTACTGCCACCTTCACCAACACGGCGACGATCACCAACACGCCCACCGCCACCTTCACTGGCGCCACCGCCGCCTCGCCGATTTTCACGAATACGGCGACTGCCACACCCAACGTGGTGGCCAGCGCAGTAGCCGCCACTCAAACATCGGCGGCGGCCACCAGTCAATTCCTCACCAACGTTGCCGGATCGCTCACCCCCGCTTCGGCCACGTTCACCGCCTCTGGCACCGCAACGGCAACTGCGACTGCAACTGCCACTTCGACGGCGAATGCCACCGCCACTGCCGCCGCGTGCGCCACCGGAACCGCCACCGCCGGGGGCACGCCAACTTGTCCGTGAGATTGGATTCCGATGGACGTACTTGCTCACCTTAAGTCACTCGTCACTGCGCCCGGCCTCTCCGGGCATGAGCTGCCCATACGCGACCTCATCCGCGAAACGTGGGCTCCGCTCACCGATGAACTCGGCGGCGATGGGCTGGGTAGTTTGTGGGCCATCAAACACGGCGCGGGCAAAGCGCCGCGCAAAAGAATTATGCTCGCCGCGCATATGGATGCCATCGGCCTCATGGTCACACGCATCCGCGAGGGCTTCCTGTGGGTCACCGAAATTGGCGGCGTCGATCCGCGAGTGATGCCCGGCCAGCCGGTGCTCGTTCACGGGCGCGAGACTTTGCCGGGCCTCGTCACCTCCACCCCGCCGCACCTCCTCTCCGCCGCCGACCGCGACAAAGCAGTGAAACTCGATCAGTTGATGATCGACGTGGGCCTGCCCGCCGAGCGTGTGGCCGAACTGGTGCGCGTGGGCGACCTCATCTCCTTCGGCCAGCAACCCTTCGAGATGCAAAACGGCGATTGGCTCGTCGCCAAATCGCTCGACAACCGCGCCTCGGTCGCGGCGGTCACTGTGTGCCTCGACGCCCTGCGAGGCCGCCCGCACCGTTGGGACGTGGTGGCCGTAGCCACCGCGCAAGAAGAAGAAACACTCGGCGGCGCGTTCACCTCGGCCTTTGGCCTCGCTCCCGATCTGGCAATCGCCATCGATGTCACATTCGCCTCCGGGCCCGGCCAGCCCGACCACAAAACGTTTTCCATCGGAGACGGCCCCACCTGCGGATGGGGACCCAATCTGCACCCCAAACTTCACAAAGCGATCATGGAGACGGCCTCCAAAAACGAAATCCCCTGCCGAGTCGAAGTGATGCCCATGCACTCCGGCACCGACGCCTATGCGATTCAGATCAGCCGCGAAGGGATACCGACCGCTGTTCTCGGCCTGCCGCTCAAACACATGCACACGCCGGTGGAAGTCGTCTCCGTTAAAGACGTGACCCGCGCCGGAAGACTCATGGCCGAGCTCATTGTTGGCTTGAATGATGAGACGTTGGAAAAGTTGGCGCTCGATTAATCGCAACGAGCGCTTGGAGTATGTTTAGAACCGTCACCGCGAGCCGCCGTGAGGCGGCGAAGCGGTCTCCTATGCAGGAGATTGCTTCGTCGCTTCGCTCCTCGCAATGACACTTGGAATAACCTCTCAGCGATCTCTGTGCGCTCTGCGGTGAATGATTATGGCGAAAAAACCGATTCGATCCGCCAAGCCCAAAAGGGCGGCCAAGCTTGCCAAGCCGAAGAAGCCCGCGAAGCCTGCGCCTCCGCCCACGCCCGCGCCCGCGCAAGTGACGGCGCTCGATCTTCTGCGCCGCCTCTCCGAGTCGGTGGGCGTTTCGGGTGACGAGGGCGCGGCGCGGAAGATCATCCGCGAAGCGGTGGCGCCGCTGGCCGACGAAGTGAAGGTGGATACCCTCGGCAATTTGTTCGCCGTCAAACACGGCCCGCCGCGCGCGCCTCGCGTTTTGCTGGCCGCGCATATGGATGAAGTGGGATTCATGATCGTTGGCATCGACGGCGATGGGTTATTGAAGTTCGAAGCAGTGGGTGGTTTGGATGATCGCATTCTGCTCGGCAAGCCGGTGTGGGTTGGCGAGAACAGAGTGCCCGGGGTGATCGGCATGAAGCCGATCCATTTGGTGAAGGGCAGTGAGGTCGAGAGCGTGGTGAAAATCGACTCGCTGCGCATTGACATCGGCGCGACGAGCAAAGAGGGCGCGAGCCGCATGGCGAAGCCGGGCGACCGGGCGGCGTTTGCGGCGATGTTCGCCGAACTCGGCCCCACCGTGCGCGGCAAAGCGCTCGACGACCGCGCCGGGTGCGCGGCGCTGGTGGAGGTTCTGCGCGGGAAGAACTATCCGGTGGAATTGATCTGCGCCTTCACCGTGCAGGAGGAAGTGGGCCTGCGCGGCGCGAGGGTGGCCGGGTTCGCCGCCAACGCCGACGCGGCCATCATCATTGATTGCACCCCCGCCAACGATCTGCCGCTCGCCGACGACGGCGATGAGAACACCAGATACAACACGCGGCTCGGATACGGCCCGGCCATTTACACTCACGACGGATCGACACTGCACGACCGGCGGCTGGTGAAATATGTCAGCGCCGCCGCCGAAGCCAAAGGACTCCCATATCAATTGCGTCAGCCGGGCGGCGGCGGCACCGATGCCTCGGCCATTCAGCGCTCGCGCGCCGGTGTGCCGGTGGTGTCGGTGTCCATTCCGGGCCGCTACATTCATTCTCCGGCGGCCATCGTCAGCGCCAGCGATTTCCACAACACGGCCAAACTCATCCGCGCCGCGCTGGAGAATTGGGATGGGAAGGTGCTGAAAAGGTAATTCGTAATTCGTAATTGGTAATTTGCGGCGCGACTTACCAATTACGAATACCCAATTACCAATTGCTTGTTATGAAGCCTCTGATCAAGAAACTCGTCGAATCGTACGGCCCCTCCGGCCACGAAGACCAAACCCGCGATCTCATCCGCGCCGAGATCAAAGGGCTGGCTGATTACGTCACGGTCGATCCGCTGGGCAATCTCATCGCGGTGATCAAAAAGAAGTCGAAGAGCGGAAAGAAAGTGATGCTCGCCGCGCACATGGACGAGATCGGGGTGATGGTGTCGCACGTGGATTCGAAAGGGTTTGCGCGGTTCGTGCCCATCGGCGGCGTGTCGGCTCTCACCTGCGTGGGCGGCCGAGTCCGTTTCGCCGACGGCACGGTGGGCGTGATCGGCATCGAGAAGCGCGACAACACGAGCAACCTTCCGTCGTTCGATCAGTTGTTCATTGATGTGGGCGCGACGAGCGCCGAGAACTGCCCGGTGAAAGTGGGCGACGCCGCCGGATTTCATCGCTCATTCGAGGAGATGGGAACGCGGCTGGTGGCGAAGAGCATGGATGACCGCATCGGGTGCGCGGTGCTCATCGAAGTGATGCGCGGGCTGAAGCGCACGCCGCACGAAGTGCAGTTTGCATTCACCGTGCAGGAAGAAGTGGGCACACGCGGCGCGGGGCCGTCGGCGTTTGGGCTGGAGCCGGATCTGGCGCTGTCGGTGGATGTGACGCGCACGGGCGACACGCCGAAGGGTGTACGCATGGAGGTGTCGCTGGGCGGCGGCGCGGCGATCAAAGTGCGCGACAGCGGCATGATCGCCGACCCGCGTATTGTGGCTCTGCTGGAACAGCGGGCCGCCGAGGGCAAGATACTGGCGCAGCGCGAAGTGCTCGAAGGCGGAACGACCGATGCGAAGCCGATCCAAGTGTCGCGGATCGGTGTGCCCTCGGGCTGCGTGTCCATTCCGTGCCGGCACATTCACACGCCGTCGGAGATGGTGGATATGCGCGATGTGCAGGCGGCGGTGAATTTGATCGTGTATACGTTGGAGAGGGCGATTGAATTGTAGGGGTGAGGCTGGCCCTCGCCCGAATCGGGCGACCGCAAGGGTCGCCCCTACAATTGCAGCCTCCCGAAGGATCGATCCTTCGGGAGGTTTTTGTTTACCGGCTGTTCGCGTCCATCACCGCAACGGCGGCGATGCTCACGATCTCCTGCACGTCGTCTCCGGCTTGCAGAACGTGAACCGGAGCGCCCATGCCCAACAGCACCGGGCCGATGATCTGCGCGCCGCCGAGGTGGCGCATGAGCTTGTAAGCAATGTTGGCCGATTGCAGATCGGGGAAGACAAGCACGTTGGCATCTTTCATCGCGCTGAACGGGAAGCGTTCTTCCATTAACTCCGCCGACACAGCCGTGTCGGCCTGCATCTCGCCGTCCACTGCCAGATCGGGGCGGCGGGTTTTGACCAGCGCGGCGGCGAGGCGCACTTTGTCGGAAAGCGGGTGGGGCACCGAGCCGAAGTTGGAGAAACTGAGCAAGGCCACGCGCGGCGCGATGTCGAGTTGTTGGGCGAAGTCGGCGGCCAACGAGGCGATGTCGGCCAAATCTTCCGCCGAAGGATCGATGTTCATCGTCGCGTCGGTGAAGAGGTACACTTTGCCGCGCACGATCACGAGATACACTCCGGCCACGCGAGCGAAGCCGGGCCGGGTGTGGAAGATTTGCAGGGCGGGGCGGATCACTTCGGGGTATTCGTAGGTGAGGCCGGAGAGAAACGTGTCGGCGTCCCCCGATTGCACCATCATCAATCCGAACACGTTCGGCTCGCGCATCCGGTGCTGAGCGTTTTTGAGAGTCACCCCGTTTCGTTTGCGAAGCTCAAAGTAGGCCTGTGCGTACGTGTCGCAGCTGTCGCACGTGCGCGGGTCGATCACTTCCGGCGCGAAGTGCAGGCCGAGATCGGCGATGGTGCGCTGGATGACTTCGGGGCGGCCCAGCAGAATGGGGTTGCCGATGTTCTCCTCTTCCACCAACGCGGCGGCGCGGATGATCTTCGTCTCTTCGCCTTCGCCGAAGACGATGCGTTTGGGCGAGGCTTTGGCTTTGTTGATGATGAAGCGGCGCACGCGCTGGCCCTGCCCCTGCCGCGCGGCTAACTGTTCGCGGTATTCGTTGAGGTCAATCGTCTTGCGGGCCACGCCGGTTTGCATGGCCGCTTCGGCCACGGCGGGCGCTTCCCACAATAGCACGCGCGGGTCGAGCGGTTTGGGGATGATGTACTCGGTTCCGAATTTGAGCTTTTCGACTCCGTAGGCGTGCAGAACGCTGTCGGGCACGTCTTCGTGCGCCAACGCGGCCAGCGATTTGGCCGCCGCCACTTTCATCTCATCGTTGATCGCCTTCGCCCTCACGTCCAACGCGCCGCGAAAGATGAAGGGGAAGCCGAGCACGTTGTTGACTTGATTCGGATAATCACTGCGGCCGGTGCCCACAATGGAGTCGGGGCGGGCCTCTTTGGCCAGATCGTATTTGATTTCGGGATTCGGGTTGGCCATGGCGAAGATGATCGGGCGCTCGGCCATTGTCTTCACCATGGCGGGCGTGAGCAGGTCGGCGACGGAGAGGCCGAGAAACACGTCGGCGCCCCGCATGGCGTCGGCGAGGGTGCGTTCGTCGGTGTCCACCGCGAAGCGGGATTTGTAAGGATTCATTCCATCTTTGCGCCCGATGAAGACCACGCCGCGCGTATCCACCAATCGGATGTTTTCGCGCTTCACGCCGAGCCGCACATAAAATTCGGCGCAGGCGATGGCGCTGGCCCCGGCGCCGGAGACGACGACTTTGAGATCGCCCGCTTTCTTGCCGATGATTTCGAGGGCGTTGAGCAGGCCGGCGCCGGAGATGATGGCTGTGCCGTGCTGGTCGTCGTGGAACACGGGGATGTCGAGCATCCCTTTGAGGGTTTCTTCAATATAAAAACATTCGGGGGCTTTGATGTCTTCGAGGTTGATTCCGCCGAAGGTGGGGGCGATGGCTTTGGCGACACGGATGATTTCGTCGGGGTCGTGCGAATCCACTTCGATGTCGAACACATCGACATCGGCAAATTTTTTGAAGAGCACGCCCTTGCCTTCCATCACCGGTTTGCTGGCTAACGCGCCGCGGTCGCCGAGGCCGAGGATGGCCGTGCCGTTGGAAATGACGGCGACAAGATTGGCTTTGGCGGTGTATTCGTAAGCGGTGTTGGGATCGCGCTCGACTTCGAGCACGGCTTCGGCTACGCCGGGTGAATAGGCCAACGAAAGGTCGCGCTGGGTGTCGAGGGGTTTGGTGGGCGCGACTTCGATCTTTCCGGGCCGCCCCCGGCGGTGATATTCGAAGACTTCCTGTGGGGTGAATGTTGCCATTGATAGACTCCTTTTGTGAACGGAAAGGAGGCTATCATGCCCCTGCGCGTTGCCACAGTTGCGCTTGTCACGTGGGAGGGGTGACGAGAGTCCCGAAAGCGAAAATAGGTCGGGCGAGGAGGGCGCAGTCACGAGTGTGACTGTATCAAACGCTTCGGTGCGCCCAGCGTATGCGCGCCAAGTCTTTTGCCATGTGATACACGCCCTCGAAGAAGCGCACTTTGCTGCCTTCGGCGTCGGCCCAGCGCACGGGCATCTCGCGCACGCGCAGTTTCTTTCGCTCGGCAAGATACAGAATCTCAACATCGAACATGAATCGGTCGATCACTGCGCGTTCGTACAGCGGGCGCACCGCGCTCTGCCGATAGGCCTTGAAGCCGCACTGTGTGTCCGAGTATTGCCACAGGCCGACGAGGAGGTGTTTGACGAGATCGAAGATGGCGGTCGCCACTCGGCGGAAGAGCGGGGGCCTGCGCTCGATTTGAGAGTCAGGCAGGGCGCGGGAGCCGATCACCATATCGTAGCCGTCATTCAAATAGCGCAGAGCATTTTCGATTTCTTCGGGCGGGGTCGAGAGATCGGCATCGAGGAAAACGATCCACTGGCCGGAGGCGGCCAGCACGCCGGTGCGCACCGCGAAACCTTTTCCGCGATTCGGTTGATAGGCGATCAGCCGCGCACTGGGGAGGCCGTCGATCAATCCGTTCACGGTGGAGGCCGTCTCGTCGCGGCTGCCGTCGTCCACCACGATCAGCTCCCACGCGAGCGGTTGGGCGCGGAGGTAGGTCAGAATCTTTTCGAGACTGGGGGCGATGCGTTGCGCCTCGTTATAGGCGGGGACGATGACGGAAAGAGCAGGCATAGGGAAAGGATGAAGGATGAACGATGAAGGATGACACGCAATCTCTTCTGATCTCATCCTTCATCCTTCATCCTTTGTCTCAGTTCACCCGCGATGATGTGATTCATGATCAAGTGCCCGTCCTCCTGCCGGCCCTGATGCGGGTCGGGGAAGCGGATGACGATGTCGGCCATGTCGGCCAGTTTGCCGCCCACATCGCCCACCAGCGCGATCACCGTGCCGCCGATCTCGTAGGCGGTCTCGATGGCTTTGAGGATGTTGGGCGAGTTGCCGGAAGTGGAGATAGCGATGACGAAGTCGCCGGGGCGCATGAGGTTGCGCAGCGGCTCGGCGAAGGAGACGGCGAACGAGGAGTCGTTGCTCCACGCGGTGACGAGCGGCATGTTGTCGGTGAGGGCGATGGCGCGGAAGCGATGCTTGCCCGGCGTGATGGTGAGTTTGTTGAGATCGTTCATCATGTGCGAGGCGGTGGCGGCGCTGCCGCCGTTGCCGATGATGAAGATCGCGCGCTCCTCGCGCCAGGCAACCATCAGCGCGTCGCATGCTTTGCGTAAATCGTCGCGCGAGAGGGCGCCGACCGATTGTGAGAGGGTGGCGAGGTAAGAGTCGATGAAATCCATTTGAGAACTGTGGAGCGTGGGGCGTGAAGCGTGGAGCGAATATCGCTTCACGCCTCACGCTTCACGCCTCACTCGGTAAGCCTTTCCCAGCGTCGCCGCAAAATCACCAGCCCGGTTTGGACGAGGATTTGCAGGTCGAGCCAGATGGTCCAGTTGCGAATGTAGAAGATCGTCGCCCGCATTTCTTCTTCGAGCGAGGCGAGGGGCACGACGGCCCACGGGCCGCTGATGCCCGGTTTGACCGAAGCGATGGTGGGCAGCCAACGTTGATAGACGTGCCGCTTCTCTTCGGGGATGGGGCGCGGGCCGACGAGACTCATTTTACCCAACGGCACGGCGAAAAGGAGGGGCAGATGATTGAGTCCGGTGTCGCGCAGAAGTTTCGAGAGCGGGCGATCGGTTTCCAATCGGAAGAAGGTGGCGCGGAAGGGGCGGCCTCCCTGCGCCAGCACGGTTTGGGAGTGGAGGATGCCGCCGCGATTCACGATCCGCAAATAGAGGGCGATCATTGCTGTGAGCGGCAGGCTGAGGATCAGCGCGATGAGTCCGAGTCCGTAGTCGAGAGTCATTTTGAGCAGAAGGTCGAAGCCGTTGAGCCGCGCGCGATCGACGACGATGAGCGGCACGAAGTTGCGGTGCGCCACGCGCGGGGTGGCGGCGAGCAGATCGTAGTAGCCGGGCGAGAGGCGGATTTTGAGTCCGTCGGCGAGGGCCGAGCGTTCGATGATTTCGTGGAAGGTTTCCCACGCCAACGCGCCGGGCACGACGACGATTTCGGCGACGCGATGATCGCGGGCGAGTTGGGTGAGGGCGCTGGGGTGGCCGAGCACGGGCAGGCCGTCTTGCACCGGCGTGCCTACCGGGAGGAAGTCATCCACGAAGCCGATCACTCGCACGCCGGAGTCGGCCAGTGAGCGGAACTGGCGAGCGATGGTGCGGCCCTGCTCATCGGCGCCGACGATGATGGCGCGGGTGATGAGGTGGCCGCGCGCGCGGAAGTAGCGCACCACCCGGCGCATGAGGAAGCGGCCCAGCGCAACCATGAACACGGTCGCGCCCCATCCGGCCAACAGCCAAATGGGCGCGAGGTCGGTGCGGCCAACGACGGCGTTGACGACGACGAGGCCGATGACTCCGTAAGTGCAGCCGGTGGCTACGGTGGCATACTCTTGCGAATCTTCGAGCACGGTTTCGAGGTCGTAGAGTCGGAGCGCGGCGAAGATGAGCAGGTAGCCCACCAGCGAAAGTTGGATGGCAGTGATGTATCGCGCCGAGTCAACGGTGAAGGGAGCGAGGAGGAAGAGCGCGATGAGCAGGCCGACGGCCACAGCGGCGGCATCGCTGATGATGAGGGCAGAGAAGAGGAGGTATTGGCCGCGTCGACTCATTAGCCGGGTGATCGCATCCTTCGACTGCGCGGCGTCCTCGCTACTGCGCTTCGGATGCCGCTTCGCTCAGGATGCTGACAAATGCTCACAGGTTGTCGTCTCCGCGCACGAACCGCAGGCCGGTGTTGAGCAGAACCCGCGCCCCGCCGTTGTCGAACATGTAGTCCATCCGCCGCAGGCCTTCGGCTTCCATCGCCGCTGTCACCGAGTCTTGGCGGCCCTCTTCGCAGTAGAGCATCATGAATCCGCCGCCGCCCGCTCCAGCGAGTTTGCCGCCCATTGCGCCGGCGTTGCGCGCCGTGGAATACAAATGATCGACTCGCTCGTTGCTCACGCCCTGCGCGAACTTTTTCTTTTGCTCCCAGCCTTCGTGCAGAAGGCGGCCAAACTTCTCAAGGTCGCCCGACTCAAGGCAGTGGCGCATCGGTTCCACCATCGCCCGCACCGCGTGAAGCGCGTCGAGTGCAACGGTTTTATGTTTCTTGGCGTTCTCGCTTTGGCGGGCAAGAATCTGAGTTGAGTCGCGGGCTTGCCCGGTGAAGAATAACAAAAGCCGCCGCTGGAGGCCGTCGATGGTTGGCTGAGAGACGCGGAGGGATTCGGCGTTGTTGCCGTCGGCGCGAAACTCGAAGTGGTTGAGGCCGCCGAAGGCCGCCGCAAATTGATCTTGATAGCCGATGGGCATGCCGAGTTTTTCCACTTCGATATGCGAAGCCATCTCGGCCAGTTCCATTTTGGTGAGGCTTCGCCCGCTGGCCGCGCTCACCGCTTTGAGCGAGGCGACGGTGACGGTGGACGACGAGCCGAGCCCGGTGCCGGGCGGCACTTCGGAGGCGAGGAACATGGATGCGCCGCCTGAGATTCCAAATTCGTGCAGGATGGCTTTGGGCAGATTCAGGTCGCCTTCCCAAAACAGCACTTCGCCGCCGGTATGCCGGAAGAAGGTGCGATAGTCGGAAGAGAGGATCTGCAGATCGGGGCGGGCGTGCACCGACAGCATGACGTATACGTACTTGTCGATGGTGGTGCTCACCACTGCGCCGCCGTGTTCCATAAAATAGGCGGGCAGGTCGGTGCCGCCACCGGCGAAGGAAATGCGGACGGGGGCTCTGGCGATAATCATGGAATGCGGAATGCGGAATGCGGAATGTCGAATTGTCGAAGCGCAAGCATCACTTTTCCCCTTTGGCGGTTTTGATCGATGCGACAAAGGTGGCGATCAGTTCGCTTGTCTCTTGGAGAAGATGTCCAAGTTTGGCGGCGGAGACGATATCGGCTTCGATGAGTAATTCCATCCAATAGGCGCTTTCATCCAGTTCCTGCAAACCCCCTTCTATTTTACTGATGAAATCCGCAGTCGATTTACCCCGATCAGCCTCGCGGTAGTGCGCGCCCACCGAAGTTCCGCTCCGAAGCAATTGCTTGCCGATAGTTTGCGCTGTTGCCGTTTTCGGAAGAGAGGCATACGGCCGGATGATTCGCAAAGCATATTGCTTCGTGCGCTCACGCAAGTCTCGCGGCGGTTCTTGATTCATCGTTCCGCGTTCATCATTCATCGTTTGACCCTCTCACCGCCCCCACCCTCTGCATATACTCCCTCGCCTCGCTGGCGTAATTTCGGAAGTCCCGTTGAGTCGCGGCCCAATGGAGATACTCGCGGCAATTTTGTTCGACGCTCCCCGTCGGCTCCCAGCCGAGCGCGCGCAGTTTGCTCACATCGGAGAAGATGTGGCGCGTGTCGCCGAAGCGATACTCGCCGGTGATGTTCGGGGTGAGTTCCGTTTTGCCCGAAGCGCGGATCATCACCTTCGCAAACTCTTCGACGGTGATCCCTTTGCCGCCGCCTACATTGAAAGCCTGATAGTTTGCGCGTTCGTCTTCCAGCGCCAACGCGTTCGCCCTTGCCACATCGCCCGCATACACAAAATCTCGAATCTGCTGGCCGTCTTCGTACACGGTGGGACGTTGGCCGGCCATCGTCTGCATGGCAAAGATTCTCAGCGCTCCCGAATACGCATTGCGGAACGACTGCCGCGCGCCCTGCACAATCGAGTAGCGCATCCCCACCGTCGGAATGTCGTATCGCTTGCCCAGATTGATCGCCAGCATCTCTTCGGCAAACTTGCTCATGCCATAGGCGTTGGCCGGATTCACCAGCGCGTCTTCGGGCGTGAGCTCCCATTGAATCGGTCCGCCGCACTTGGGGCATTTGACGTTCCAATCGCGCGCTTTCAACTGCGACTCGGATCGCTGTCCCGGATACACGACTCCGCCTGTGGCGCAGGTGTACTTGCCCTCGCCGTAGGAGGCCTGTGACGAGGCCACTACGATTTTCTGGATGGGCAGCCGTTTCTCGACGATGATTTCGTACAGGAGCGCCGCGCCCACGCAGTTGACGTGGAAGAATTTCGAGAAGTCAGGCAGGTAGTCTTGGTAGGCCGCCAAATGAATGACGGCCTCCACTCCGGGCAAGGCGGCTTCCCACGCCGAGCGATCGCGCACGTCGCCGAGGATTGTTTCGACGCCGGAGGGAAGGTAGTCGGGCCACTGGCCGGCGAGGTGAACAGGCGGGGTGAGGTTATCGAGGATGCGGACGGTGTGCCCTTGGGCTAGGAGCAGGTCGATGGTATGCGAGCCGATAAAACCGGCGCCGCCAGTGACAAGAATTTTCATGCGAGTTGCATCTAATCAGAGGGTGTTTCAGGCGATTCTACCACTCGCGGATGTTCGGCGGGATGCGAGGCGGGGAATCAAAAACGGCCCTGCGAGAGGGCCGTTCGAGAAGGTGGGTTGCCGGATCAGGCTACGGCGCCCCGCCGTGGCAGAAGTGTCCGGTCTGCATCTGCGTTTGGGCGAGGCGATGAGTCTCCAGCGATTTGTTGACGGCCATGTGGGTGTGAACGACTTCGCCGGTGAGAGTGAAATCAGGCGACGTTGCTTGCAGGAATTGGACGCCGGGCGCGCCGAACAGTGTGCCCGATGAGGCCGTGTCGAACTTCCCCGTTGCCACTCCAGCGCAGGCAGTAAGGAATAGACCGACAACGATGCTGGTGGAGAAGAAGAGCGTGAGTTGCTTTTTGGTCATAAAGTATCCTCCTTGGAGAGATGACCTGCGCAGGAAACAAACCGCAATTGTGGTGTCAGTATGTCATATTCGGAGGCGGCGAGTCAAGTTAGTGAAAGCAAGAGCGCGCCGCCTTGACTCCCCTATACCCCTATGCTATAGTTGCCGCAGTTTCTCCCTAGCCCGCCCGAAATGTGCAATTCCTCCAGCCAGAGAATGTTGCAATTCGGCGGGAAGCACAACAGAATGCCCCTACTCCACATCCACAGGAGGTGACAGCTCCCAAACTCCGATCCGGGCGCCGCCTTTTGCGCGCGCGCCATCACAACATACCCATCTCGAATTCGCACCTACAATTCTTTCTTAGGAGGAGAGAAAAATGCGTAATCACAAGAACGCGATGGTAGCCTTGGCTTTCCTCACCATCGCCAGCGTGTTGCTTGCCGCCTGCGGCACCCAAGTCGTGACACAGATCGTCGAGGTCACCAAAGAAGTTGAAGTCGTGCAGACTCAACTCGTCGAAGCGACGACCGTCGTCGAAGTCGAAGCCGCCTCATTCACCAAGCCGCATCCCCTTCTGGGCGACATTCGTGTTCGGCAAGGCATCGCCTACTGCACCAACCGCCCCCAATTGATCGCCTCCGTGTATCCGTTCGTTGACGCAGAAGGGCAGCAGAAGCAGTTGATGGACACCAACATTCCCCGCGCCAGCTGGGCGGCCTACGACGGCCCCGAGATTCAGAAGTACCCCTTCGACGCCACAAAAGGTCAAGCCCTCTTTGATGAGGCTGGTTGGACTCTGGCCGAAGGCGCGACCTATCGCACCAATGCCGACGGCGATGAAATGAATCTCAAGTTCACCACCACCACCGCCGCCTTCCGCCAAACCTGGGCCGCTGTGTTCGAAAAGCAAATGGCCGCCTGCGGCCTCCGCATCATCCGCCTCCACGCTCCGGCTTCATGGTGGTTCGGCAGCACCACCGGCCTGCGCCATCGCGACTTCGAACTCGGCGCTTACGCTTGGGTGGGCGAGACGGATCCCAAGGGACAGACTCTCTACGCTTGTAACCAGATCAACGTCCCCGAAAACGGCTGGGCTGGCCAGAACTACATGGGCTGGTGTAACCAAGTCGCCAGCGACGCGATCAATGCGGCCAACAATACCCTTGTCCGCGAGGAGCGTATCGCGCACTACAAGACCTTCCAGATCGAGTTTGCCAAGGATATGGTGAGCCTGCCCGTGTTCCAACGCGCGGAAGGCAACGCCGCATCCTCGAATCTGGTCAACTTCAAACCCAGCGCCACCGAGTACTACACCTGGAACTCCTACGAGTGGGAACTCGCCGATGGCGGCGACACCCTGGTGTTGGCCCTTTCGCAAGAACCGGCCTCCATGTACAGCCTGATCGAGTCGGCGGCTGTTCAGCGCACGGTCGGCTGGATGATCTTTGACTCCAGTATGTCGCAATACGACTGGGACTTTCAACCGGCGGCTGTCGCTGAACTCTCCAGCGTTGAGAATGGCATGATCCAGATCAACGAGGTTGAGGTGAAAGAAGGCGACCCAGTGGTGGATTACAGCGGTACGCCCACCGATTCCGAAGGCAACCTCCTCACCCTCACCTCCGGTCTCAAGGTCAAGACCTCTTCCGGCGAGGACGTTGAGTTCTCTGGCGGCACCGTCAAGATGAATCAGCTGGTGGCCACCTATGAATTCCAACCCACCCTCACCTGGTCGGACGGCGAACCCGTGAAGAAAGCCGACTTTGAGTTGGCCTACAAGAACGACTGCGACCCGGCCTCCGGCGCGGTGGATTACAGCACCTGCCAGTCCATTCAGAGCGTGGATTTCACCAGCGACAACGAGTACACTGTCACCTATAAGCCGGGGTACATGAACTCTCTCAGCTTCATCCCGCCGATCGCTACCTACCCTTCGCACCAGGTGCTTTCAGACGGCCGCAAGCTGGCGGATGTCCCCACCACAGAGTGGTCCGGCCTGAAGGAGATCGCCGAGACCCCGCTGGGCTTTGGCCCGTATATCCTGACGAATTGGGAGAAGGGTGTGAAGCTCGAACTCACAGCCAACCCCTTCTATTGGCGCGGTGAGAACAAGGTCAAGAACATCACCATCTTGATCGTTCAGGATACCCAGCAGGCTGTGGCTCAACTGCTCAGCGGCGACGTGGATGTAATCGGCTCCGAGACGTTGGGCGCCGGCGCCGAAGTGCAGACGGTTATCGATGCCCAGGCGGCAGGCGATCCGATTCAAGTCTTGATCGAGCCGAGCGCCACTTGGGAACACATCGACATGAACCTGTTCGTGCCGTAACCCCGGCGCGAGACATGGATATTCAATGAGGAACGGGCGCTCGACCGGCATAGCTGATGAGTCTGTGACACAAGTATGCAGGCTGTATTCATTGGCAGTGGAAGCAGGTCGGGCGCTATGAACAACTGAATATCGGTAACGCAGGCGCAACGGCAGTTTGTTGCGCCTGCTTAGTTCATACACAGAAAAGCGCTTCAAAGGTCTTCAAGCCCTGTAAGGTTTCGGAGCCGGTATGTTTAACTACCTCATCCGCCGTCTGTTCCAAATGGCGATCGTGCTGTTCCTATCCACGATGGCCTCGTACGCCTTGCTCAACTTGGCGCCGGGCGGCCCCCTCACTTTCCTCACCTCCGTTCAACGGAGAATGAATCAAGAAGACATTGCCCGCGTCCGCGCCTATTTCGAGCTAGACCTCTTCCTGCCGGTGCGATTCTCGCGCTGGCTCACGGGCTTTCCGCGAGGACCCATCACTGTGGGCGGCCAAACCTATTTTGCCGATTTCGTGGTAGGGTGCCGCCAACCCAGAGAAGTCGAAATACGCTACTCGGACGGCAGGCGAGAACTCAAAACGGTGGGTTGCCGCGAAGGCCAAGATGTCACGCTGGCCGATTTGGTGGATCGGCCTCGCAGCAGCAAAGGCATCATCTTCGGTGACCTCGGCAACTCATGGCAAATCACCCGCGATCGTCCGGTGTCGGCTGTCGTGGTCTCCCGGCTGCCTCGCACCCTCCAATTGATGATGATCTCCCTTGTCCTGTCCATCATCATCGGCATCCCCATTGGCGTGATCTCTGCTGTTCGCCAGTATTCGGCGTTCGATTACACCGTCACCTCGATGGCTTTCTTTGGCTCCTCGATGCCCACCTTCTTCTTTGCCCTGCTCATGATTCTGATTTTCAGCATCACCTTCAAAAGGATGGGCTGGGTGTATTTGCCGCCCGGCAACGCCGAATCGGTAAAAGATTATGTGATACCCTTCATCGGCGCGGTTGATGCCGGCTCGTTGAAGGACAATATTCTCCATTTGATCATGCCGGTCAGCGTGCTGACGTTGTTCAACGTGGCCGGCTGGAGCCGCTACGTGCGAACCAGCATGCTCGAAGTTCTGCGGCAAGATTATGTGCGCACGGCGCGAGCCAAAGGACTCATCGAACGTGTGGTGATCGCCAAACACGCCCTTCGCAACGCGCTGATCCCGTTCATTACATTGGTCGTGTTCTCCATCCCCGCCGCATTCGGCGGCGCCATCATCACCGAAACCGTTTTCAATTGGCCGGGCATGGGGCGGCTCTATTTCGACGCGCTGGGGCGCACCGATTACCCGGTGGCCATGGCCCTGCTCCTCATCACCGCAGTCCTCACCGTCGTCGCCACCCTCGTATGCGATGTTCTGTATACGGTGGTGGATCCACGCATTCGGTTGAGCTAGAGCCTATTCGTAGGGGCGACCACCTGCCCCGCCAACGGCGGGGTTGCGGCCGCCCGTGATTGGGCAGAGGCAAGCCCTGCCCCAACAGGTTGACGTTAGCATTTTGCAGGGAATATTCTCATGACCACTTCAACCATGCCCAGAGCCATTGACTTAGCCGCCGCGGAGGCGATGCCCGAAGAAGTCAGTCAGTTTCGGGTTATCCTGCGGCGTTTTCTGCGCCACAAATTGGCTGTTGCTTCGCTATTCGTTTTGGCGGCCATCGTCCTCATCGCCATTTTGGCCCCGGTCATCTCGCCCTTCGACCCCACCGATATCGAAGTGGGCAACGATTTCTTGGCTCCCGGCAGTGTGGGGAGAGACGGCGTGCGCATTCACTATCTCGGCACCGACACCATCGGGCGAGACTATTGGTCGCGCATCACCTATGCGGCGCGCATTTCGCTCACCGTGGCCGTCACCGCTCAAGTGGCCAGCGTCATCATCGGTATCCTCGTCGGCTCTATTTCCGGCTACCTCGGCGGCACCGTGGATGCGGTCGTCATGCGCGGCGTGGAGTTCATGCTCACCATTCCACAGCTGCCGCTGTTGCTCATCATTTCCTCGCTGGTCATTCAGAATCAAGAAGCCATCCCCGTGCCGGAAGTGCTCACCAACTTCATGGCTTGGCTGTTGCTCATTCAGCCGCGCGATGCCGTGCAAGTAGTTCTGATCATCGCTATCCTCGTCTCCTTCGGCTGGCTGCAGGATTCCCGCCTCATGCGCGGGGTGGTGCTGTCGGTGAAGGAGCAGACTTTCACCGAAGCCTCGCGGGCGCTGGGCGCTTCTGACCTCCGCATTATCCTGAGCCACATGATCCCCAACGCCATTGCGCCGATGATCGTGAGCGCCAGTCTCGGTCTGTCGGGCTTCATTATTTACGAAGCGGCTCTCAGTTTTCTGGGTTTGGGGATTCAGGATCCGACTCCCACCTGGGGCAACATGCTTTCGGCGGCGCAGAGCTTCATGTTCCAGCATCCGTGGCTGCCGCTGGTGTCGGGCACGCCTATCTTTTTGTGCAGCCTGGCGTTCAATTTCGTCGGCGACGGCGTGCGCGACGCGCTCGACCCGCGCCTCAAGCTGTAAACGGTCTCACCGCATTGCCAACGAGACGCCCCACATTGGGGCGTCTCTGCAATGCAAACGATGCAACGCATTTTTTAGATGAGGGAGCATACATGGCTGAGGTACAACTATCTGCCAACGGCGATAATCTATTGGATGTCCGCAATCTCAAAACATATTTCTACACCGAAGATGGTGTGGTCAAAGCAGTCGATGGCGTTGACTTCTCCGTCAAGCGCGGCGAAGTGCTGGGGTTGGTGGGCGAGTCGGGCTGCGGAAAGAGCGTCACCTCGTTGTCCATCATGCGGCTCATCGGCATTCCGGGCAAGGTGGTCGAAGGCGAGATCGTGTTCGACGGCAAGAACATCCTTGGCCTCCCCGAAAGCGAGATGGTGCACATTCGAGGCAACCGCATCTCGATGATCTTTCAACAACCGCAGTCGTCGCTCAACCCGGTGTTCAAAGTCGGCGATCAGATCGCCGAAGTGCTGAACATCCATCAAGCGTTGGGCAAAAAGCCCGGTTGGGATCGGGCCATCGAACTTCTGCGGATGGTGGGCATCTCCGACGCCGAACGCCGCGCCCACGCTTTTCCGCACGAGCTCTCTGGCGGCATGGCCCAGCGCGTGATGATCGCTATGGCTCTGGCCTGCGTGCCCGAACTGCTCATCGCCGACGAGCCGACTACCGCGCTCGACGTGACCATCCAAGCGCAGATTCTCGATCTCATGCGCGACCTGCGCGACAAAGTGAACGCCTCTATCATCTTCATCACTCACGATCTCGGCGTGGTGGCCGAGATGTGCGAGCGCGTGGCAGTGATGTACGCCGGGCAGATCGTGGAGCAAACCGATGTGCGCACGTTGTTCGCCGAGCCGCGCCACCCGTATACGCAGGGCCTCATCGGCTCCATTCCCGTGCTCGGCATTGTGAAAGACTCCCTCGAAGTCATCCCCGGCAGTGTGCCCAATCTCATCAACCTTCCGCCGGGGTGCCGATTCGCTCCCCGTTGCCGGGCGCGCGTCGAGCATAATCTCACTATCTGCCCCGAACGTATGCCCGAGCTCAAACCCATTGCCGAAGGCCATACGGTGCGCTGTTGGTTGTACCACAGCACGGAAGGGCTGGCGCCGAAATAACCGCGAACGAAATCATCTCACGAACGAGGGCTAGCAGTGTTTGAAGAAAAGAAAACCTACGAACTAGTGCAGGTCAAGAATCTGGTCAAATACTTTCCGGTGCGCGGCGGGCTGCTTCAGCGCGTGGTGGCGCATGTGCGCGCGGTCGAAGATGTGTCGTTCACCGTGCGCGAGGGCGAGACGTTCGGTCTGGTGGGCGAGTCGGGTTGCGGCAAAACGACCGTGGGCCGGACAATCCTGCGGTTGATCCCGGCCACCTCAGGCCAAGTAGTGTTCGACGGGCAGGATGTGTTCAATCTCAACGCCCGCGATCTGAAGGCCCTGCGCCGCAATATGCAGATCATCTTTCAAGACCCGTTCTCTTCCCTCGACCCGCGCATGCCGGTAGGCGAAAGCGTGGCCGAGGGTTTGCTCGTTCACAACATCGGCAAGACGAGCAAAGAGCGTTTCGAAGTCGTCATCAACACCCTGCGCAAAGTCGGCCTCGAAGATTACCACGCCCGCCGCTACCCCCACGAATTCTCCGGCGGCCAGCGCCAGCGCATTGGCATTGCCCGCGCCCTCGCCCTGCGCCCCAAATTCATCGTCTGCGATGAGCCGGTGTCGGCGCTCGATGTGTCCATTCAAGCGCAGGTGCTCAACATCCTCAAAGAGCTTCAGCGCGAATTCAACCTCACCTATCTCTTCGTCGCCCACAACCTCAGCGTCGTCGAGCACATCTCCGATCGCATCGGCGTGATGTATCTCGGCAAGATGGTCGAACTCACCGGGCGCGATGAATTGTTCCGCAAACCCCTGCACCCCTACACGCAGGCCCTCCTCTCCGCCATTCCGGTTCCCGATCCCAACCTCAAGCGGGAACGCATCATCCTCAAAGGCGATGTGCCCAGCCCGCTCCGGCCTCCGTCGGGGTGCCGCTTCCACCCCCGATGCCCGGCAGCCCTCGAACACTGTTCGCAAAAGGAGCCGGTGTTCAAGGAAGCAGCGCCCGATCATTGGGTGGCCTGCTGGCGAGTCGAATAGCCTACAACACACTCAATTTCACGAGCCTGCGTTGCAGGCTCTTTTGATTCGGTGATAGAATGAGGCCATGCCAGCGCAGATTCTCATCGTCGACGACGACCGTGAACTCAGTCGCATGTTGCGAGCCACGCTCGAACTCTTCGACCGCTCGTACAAAATTGTCGAAGTTCCCTCTGCCGAAGAGGCCATGCTCGAAGCCCGCCGCAGCCCGTTCGATCTGATCATTGCCGACATCCGCCTGCCGGGAATGGACGGGCTGGAGATGACGCGCCGCATTCGCAAAATCCATCCCAAGATTCAAACCATCATCATCACTGGCGGCTCATCGCCCGAAGTGGAAGCCGAAGCCCAGAATCTCAACACCGATGCCTTCATCGCCGCCGTGCAGCGCGCGCTGGGCGCCACCAACAAACCCCTGCCCAAGCCGCAGGAGATCATGTCGTATTCGCCCAGCCTCGCCGACCGCCTCACCACCCTTCGGCGCGACCTCGGATGTTTGGCCGTTTACCTCAGCGACAACGATGGGCGAGTGGTGGCGCGCGCCGGAGATGTGTCGGCCTTCGATGTGGATGGATTGCTGAGTCACCTCGAAGTCGCTTTCAGCGCCTCGATGAAAGTGTGCGGAATGCTCGGCGGCCTGGTCATGCAAAACATGCACTTCTTCGACGGCGACGAGTACGATCTGTACGTGCTCAACGTCGGGCAGGCCTTCATGCTGCTCATGCTCTACACAGGCGACATCGGCTCGCGGCAAATGGGGCAGGTGTCGCGCTACGGGCGGCAGTGCGCCGACGACATGCTCAACGCGCTCGCCGAAATGCCCTCGCCCCTCGAGCCGACGGCCATTCCGCCGACCATCGAACTCACCAGCCCCGAACTGCCCGAGCCCATCGTGCTCACCCACTCGCCCGACCTCGAGCCGATCATCGAACCCGAACCGGCGCAGCCGGCTATCGAGATTCGCGCTGAAGTACTCGATGCCGCCGCCGGACAATTGGCTCAAGCCGATCTCGACTCGTTCTGGGATGAAGCCCTCACTCAACCCGCAACCGAAGGCGCCACTGGCAACGCCCTCTCTTTCGAGCAAGCCCTCAAACTCGGCCTCGTGCCCAAAGAAAATCAATCGTAAACCTACTCAACCCCGCGCCGCTGTGTTACAATCCGCGCACGGTGATCGTTCCGTTACACTGAGCCGTGGTGCAGTGGCAGCACAGAGGACTTTGGATTACCGCTCCTCGCTGACTCCGCCGATTCTTTCAATTTTTCGCCGTGAAACTGGCATTTCATGGCGGCGCAAACTCAAATAGCACAGGGGACTCTTGCCGTCATCACGCCGACTCTTCGGCGTTGGGTTGACGGCTTTATCATTTCACGGCGGGCAGGCGGACTCGCTACCAGCACGATTACCTTTTACCGCAAGCGGCTTGCCCACTTCACCGACTACTGCGAAGGGCGGGGCGCGGCGGAAGTCGAAGCCATTGACCCGACGCTCATACGCGAATACTTGCTTGCGCTCGGTGAGGCCGGGCACAATGCGGGCGGCGTGCATGGATTCTTTCGCATCATCCGCGCTTTATTTCTGTGGTACGAAACTGAGGCCGCGCCCGAAGGTTGGCGCAATCCGATCCGCAAGGTGGCCGCGCCCAAAGTGCCCGAAAAGATTTTGCCGCCCGTTGAAATGGCAGACGTAGCGGCCTTGCTGGACTCATGCGGGAATGACCGACTCGGACTCCGTGACCGGGCGGTTTTGCTCACGCTCATTGATTGCGGGCTGAGGGCGAACGAGTTGCTATCTCTGGACGTGTCGGACTTCGACTCGGTGACGGGCGCATTGACGGTGAGGCACGGCAAGGGCGGGAAGGGCAGGGTAGTATTCGCCGGGCACAAAACACGGAAGGCGATCCGCGCATGGCTGAAAGAGCGGGGCGGCGGCGCGGGCGCGTTATTCTGTGCCCGTGACGGGCGCACGCTGGATTACAACGGGTTGAGGGCGGCGGTGAAACGATTGGCGCGTAGGGCGGGCGTTCCGTATCCGCCTCTGCATTCTTTCCGGCGCGGCTTCGCGCTGGCAATGCTCCGTGACGGTTGCGATATCGTGACGCTGTCCCGCCTCATGGGGCACTCGGACTTGTCGCTTATCAGACGCTACACCAAACAGAACAGCGACGATTTGCGCGAGGCGGCGGAGAAGCACAGCCCGGCGGATAGGTTGTGAGGCGGCGATGATGTGATCGCTGTGGGTTTGTGTTCCTAAACTCAAAGAGCGCGACTCGTGTCACGCTCTTTTTGTTTGCGCTTTGGCTGTCAATTTTGCCGATGCATGGGGTTTATATGATCAATGTCACGGTATTGCATAGCCCACCTTAAATTCAGTATAATAGCGACAACCAAATATCCATCGCCTAACCAGCGAGCGGCCACCGACACGACTGATACAGGGGCCAGCCTGATCGAAATCGATCAGGCTGGCCCCTGTTTTGTTTACACAAGGTAAGGAGGCGATCATGCCAAAGAAGATCGGCAATACATTGGTACAGGTCAAGATGGATTCGGACACGGCAAAACTACTGAAACAACTCGCCCACATCGAGCGCGAGTCACGTTCGGCTTTTCTGCGGCGGGTTATTCGGGAGCGCGGTTACGCGATTGGACTCTGGCCTCCCTCCCTCGCTCACAAGGCGGCGAATGGCCGGGCAATTGCAGGGGCAGGGAACTGAGGAATCAAAACCGCCCGCGCTTTGAGTCTGGCAAGGACAAGCGAAGGCGGCAAGGAGACTACTATGAGCAATCTTAGGATCGACAGAAGTATTACTTTTCTGATTTATGATAGGCTCTCGCGTGGCAGGCGCGCTCGAACGTCTATCCATTGGGCGTTGCCTCCAGGGAGAGCAAGTGAAAGCCAAGAAGCGAAAGGTTCATGGTTGCACCTGTGCCGATTGTCGGCGTCATCC
>VGOW01000017.1 GCA_016875735.1 Chloroflexota bacterium
CTCGTTGCGGAAGTCCCGCCCGATCTCGTACACGCGCTCGAGGCCGCCCACCAGCAATCGTTTGAGGTACAACTCGAACGAGATGCGCAGATATAAATCCTGGTGCAGTTGATTGTGATGGGTGACGAACGGCCGCGCCGCCGCGCCGCCGTACAACGGCTGCAAAATCGGCGTCTCCACTTCGAGGAAGCCCTCGCCGTCCAAGAATCGGCGCAGGGAGGCCATCACTTTCGCCCGCGCGCGGAAAACGTCGCGCACTTCGGCGTTCACTGCGAGGTCAGCGTATCGCTCCCGGTAACGGGCCTCGGCGTTATCGAAGGCCGAATACACTTTGCGCTCGCCGTCCACCACTTGCTCTTTGGCGGCGGGCAGGGGGCTGATGCCCTTCGCCAGCATCCGGAACGATTTGACTCGCAGACTCAACTCGCCGGTTTTGGTGTGGAAGAGCACACCCTCGGCCTGCACGAAATCGCCGAGATCATAGTTGGCCTCGAAGCTCTTCAGGGCCTCTGCGCCCACTTCGTCGGCGCGAATGTACAACTGCAATCTGCCTGCGCCGTCTTCGATGTGAGCAAAGGCGCTTTTGCCCATGGTGCGGATGGAGCGAATGCGCCCGCACAGAGTCGCGGCCACGCCGGAGTTGTGCGGGTCGGCGCCCCCAGCCACGGCGGCTTCGAACGCAGTGGCGGCTTCCATCGTGGTGTGAGTCCTCTGCGCACGATTCGGATACGGTTCCTCGCCGCCCTCCCGAAGCGCCTCCATTTTCGACAAACGCACTTTTTCGATTTCGCTGTATTCGCGCATATATCAGCGGTTAGCGGATAGCGGTTAGCGGTTAGCAAATCGCTAACAGCTAATGGCTAACGGCTAAATGCTCCCGATAAAAAAACAGCCCCACGCTTGGGCGCAGGGCTGATGTGATTCAACGGTCGGCCTACTCGATCTTGATGACCTTGAATGACAGCACCCCCGCGGGCGCATTCACCTTCACTTCGTCGCCCACCTTGCGCCCCAACAGAGCCTTACCCAGCGGAGACTCATTGGAGATGAGTCCCTTGGCCGGGTTGGCCTCTGCCGCGCCCACAATAGTGTACTCTTCCGGCCTGCTGCCGTCCTCCTGCACTTTCACCGTTGCGCCAACGCGAACCGTGTTCGTCGGCCCTTCCTCTTCGATGATCACCGCCTCCGACAGAATCGTTTCGACGGTGAGGATGCGCCCCTCGACAAACGCCTGCTCGTTCTTGGCTTCCTCGTATTCGGCGTTCTCGATCAGTTCGCCGCCTTCCATGGCCTGATGCAAACGCTCGGCCACTTCGGCGCGGCGCGTGGTGCGCAGGTGTTCGAGCTCCTCTTCGAGTTTCTTCAGGCCTTCGCGGGTGAGATATGTGACTTGCTCGCTCATGGTTTTGTTCCAATCTTCCAATGGGGCAAAGAAAAGAACTGAGACATCGCGCTCAGTTCTAGCCCTTGCCCGCATAATAGCACACTCAAATTGATTTGACAAGACGCTCCGGCCACTGACTCACTTTTGCAATCATCGCCGCTTCATCTGACCAAAATGTGGACAACTGCGAGCGATAGGCTTTGAGGGCGAGAATCTTTTGCCGCCGACCCTCCTCGCTCACCGGCGCCACTTCGCCGCCGGGAGTCGCCTCCGCGTACGGGTAGTCGGCGTAATACTGAAGGGAGCGCCGCCACCGCTCGGCGGCCAACCGTGTGATCTGATGGTCAACGTGGTTGCCAATTGCGGCGGGTGCGAAGACCTCCGCATCGGGCTTCAATTCAATCGCCTCGAGACTCCTCGCCAATTCAATGATCAGCCCGGCCTCCGCCGCCGAGACCTTCCCAAAAATGCCCGCCTCCGAGTTGTACAGCCATTGGCCGCCGCTCGATTGCCGGTAAATGCAATCGTGCAGAAACCAATGGAGGGGCACAGCGCCGAGCCGGGCCAGCGCCTCGCGGTCTTCGGCGGCGCGGTCGAACACGCCGCGCCCGCTCCACCGCTCATGCAGGCTGGCCGCAAACGGAGAGAGGTCGGGGGGCGGGGGCGCGGCGCACACGGTGACCACCGCCACCCGTTCGCCGCGCCGAGTCCGATCCCAAATCTGCGCGCCGCACGACAGCACAGCGTCGTCGAAATGAGGCGAAAGGTAGAGCGCATCGAACATGCGCGCATTATACGTTGACGATGCGCCAGCGGCGTGTTAAAATCGCAGGCACTTCGGGCCACTAGCTCAATTGGCAGAGCAGGGGCCTTTTAAGCCCTTGGTTAGAGGTTCGAGTCCTCTGTGGCTCACTGCCCGAAGCCCGCCCGGCCTATACAGCCGGGCGGGAAAAGCACGCCGTCGGCGTTGGTGATGGGCCTGCCAACTTCTCACCGCGCCCCAGGTGCGCGGCGTCACGGGCCAGAGTCGGGCGTTCCTTTGGGGAGGAACGCCCGATCAATTTATCCCCTCATCCCCGACATCGGCAGAAACTTCACCAAGTGACTCAACTGAACCGAGCGCGTGTACCGCTCCACCATCCGCACGCTCGACCACCGACCCCCCTCCTGCACCAAACGAGTCGGCGCGCCGCGCTCTGTGGAAAGAGTCGCAAACGTGCGCCGAGTTGCGATTCGTCGAGAGAGCCGAGCAGGGTCACTTGCGAGAGTCCCCGTTGGGCAATGATGCGCCGGATGCTCTCGGCGTATCGGGCATCGGCTTGCAAACTGCCTGCAACGTTCAACTCCCACCCATCCTCAATTTGCCCAAGCGCATCGAGAAGCATGCGCAATCCTTTGCGCAGGATGAGATTGCCGACGAACAAAAGATGGATCGGGCCGGGACGGGTTGCCCGACCTCGTATCCGATCGGGATCGGGCGGGGGGCCGAATCGGTTCCCCGCCGGAAGGGCGACGGCGTGAGGCCGCTGGCCGAGCGGCGAGAGTCGATCCACGGCGGCCAGAGTCGTTTGGCTGTTGAAGACGAATCCATCAACGGAGTCGAGATAGCGCCGTTCGACGAATCGGTAGAGGAGGTTCTGCCACGCCGGGCGATGCTCGCTGGCGCGGAGGTGATGAACGATGGAAATGCGCCGCGCGCCGGTGATGCGGTTCGCAAGAAAAAGTGACGGATGATTCAATTCATCCTGCAACAGCGCATCGTATCGCCCCTCGCGCAGGCGGCGGTGAAGTGTCGGGGAAAAATTGTCGGCGAGGCGCGCGGCGTAATTGCGCCAAGTGAGGGAGATGAGGTCAACCGTGTCGCCGCGCTCGCGGAGATGATTCACCAGCATCCGGTCGTAAAGGTATCCGCCGGACACGGTATCGAGCGAGCCGTAGAGGATGAGGCCGAAGCGCATTGTCGTAGGGGCGACGACCCGCCCCGCCTTTGGCGGGGTTGCCGTCGCCCAACAAAGGGCAGGCGCAAGGCCTGCCCCTACAAATTCATTCGATACGCCGCCCGGGCGATCTCGTTCTCCCATAACTTCACGGTGATGGCGGTGAGCGTTCCCGCTTTGATTCGGTTGGCGAGCCGTTGGCACAGAATGCGCGAGAAGTGTTCGATGCTGGGGTTGAGGCCGGAGAATTCGGCGAGGTCGTTGAGGGTTTGATCGCGGTAGCGGGCGACGAGATCGTTGAGGTGTTTCTCAATATCCACAATGTCAACGAGATAGCCGTGTTCGTCGAGCGCCTCGCCATCGAGTTGAACTTCGATGGCGTAGTGATGCGAATGTTTGAAATTCTCCGCGCCCCAATCTCCGCCAATAAGGAAATGCTGGGCGACGAAATCACGTTTGACGGCGACAGTGTACATGGGTTGTGTGCCTCTATATTTCGTGTTGACAGGATGACACGATGAGCGGATTCATCCTGTCATCTTGCCATCCACTCATCGGGTCACTGTTCTTCGAATTCCAATACAACTTGCGCGGCTTCTTCCGGCTTCTCGCCGAGCAATGCGTAGGCTTGAGCTGCTTCGGCGAAGGGGAGGCGATGGGTGATAAACCGCGAGGGCCTGATCTCGGAGAGAAGGTTGAGCGCGGTTTGCAGGCGGCGAGATTTTGTCCACCGCCCGGTGAGGTGAGGATTGAGAGTGCTGACCTGACTGCTGATCAATTTGATTCGGCTCCGATGGAAACGGCCACCGAGATCGAGTCTGGCGCGGTTGGTTCCGTACCACGAGCCGACCACGACTCGCCCGTCGAAGCCAGTGAGAGCGATGGCCTCATCGAGCGCGGCGGGCGAGCCGGAGAGTTCGTAAACGAGATCAAAATCGTGGAGGGCGGGGGGTGGAGAGTGGAGAGATTGGTGCGCGCCGCATTGGAGGGACAGTGTGCGGCGGAGGGGATAATGATCGAAGGTGACGAGCGAGGCCAACGGGAAGCGCGAGAGCAATGCCGTTGTGAGCAGGCCGACGGCGCCCTGCCCGAAGACGGCCACTCGCTCGCCAACGAGCGGCCCGCCGTCGTGCAGAAAGTTGACGGCGGTTTCCATGTTGGGCAGAAAAACGGCGTCGGCAGGATCGAGATCGGGCGGGAGGGGAATCAGGTTTTGGGTTTCGGCGACGAAGTGAGTCTCGTGTGGGTTGAAGGCGAAGACGAGTCGATTCTGCCACGCGGGATCGACGCCGGGTCCGATGGCGATGATCCGCCCGACGGCAGAGTAGCCGTATTTGAGGGGGAAGGCCAGCGCCCCGCCGAGCGCGGTGATTGTTTCGTCGGCGGCGAGGGCGGCGGGCGCTTCACCGCGATAGAGGAGCAGTTCGGTTCCGGCGCTGATGGCCGAGCACACGGTTTGTGCGAGGGCTTGCCCGGCGGCGGGCGAGGGCAGAGGCTCTTCGCGCAGTTCGACGGCGCGCGGGGCAGTGAAGTAGAGGCAGCGGCGAAGCATGGGGTTTCACTACAGAGAACACAGAGCACACGGAGGAATGAAACGAAATCTCTGCGCTCTCAGTGTTCTCTGTGGCGATCAAAACAGATCGGCTTCGAGGATTATATCCTGTCCGAGCGCGCGAAAGGCGGGGTTGCGGAGGGGGACGGACTCGGCGAGGGCGGCTACTGCTTTCACGCCGCCGAGCAGTTGCGGGGAGATGGTGACGACGAGTCGATGGGCGAGGCGCTGTTGCAGAAAGGATGTGATCACGCTCGCGCCGCCTTCGACCATGAGGGTTTGGATTCCGAGTCCGCCGAGCCGTTCGAGGAGCGCCGGAAGATTCACGCGGCCATCGCTTGCAGGGGGCAGGCGCAGAACGCGCGCGCCCAGCGCTTCGAGCGCGGATTGGCGGTTGGGTTCGGGATCGGTGGCGGCGACCCACAGGGGATGATCGGGATGGTTGAGGAGGGAGGCAGTGAGGGGCAGTCGCAGTGTGCTGTCGAGCACGATGGGTTGCGGGTTCGGGCCGGAAGCCAATCGCACGGTCAGTTTGGGATCATCAATGATCACTGTGCCGACGCCGACGAGGATGCCGTCGTGCGCGGCGCGCAGTTCGTGAGTCATCTTCATCGACTCGGGGCCGCTGAGTTCGATGCGCTGGCCGGGCAGGGCGATACTGCCGTCGAGGCTTTGGGCGAAGGCGAGGGTGACGAACGGGCGGGCCGCCATTACAGGCCGGGCGCGGCGCTCATGGTGAGCAAATGTCTCATGCGTTCGGCTTTGGTGCGGAGGTAGTGGGCGTTGTCGGCGTGCACGGTGGGTTGAAGCGGCACGCGCGCCGTGACTCTGACTCCGAGCTGGCGCAGGCTTTCGATCTTGTGCGGGTTGTTGGTGAGCAGGCGAATGGAGGGCACGCCGAGGTCTTCGAGGGCGAGGGCGGCCACGCCGTAATCGCGCTCGTCGGCTTGATGGCCGAGAGCGAGGTTGGCCTCCACCGTGTCGTAGCCTTGATTGCGCCGGTGTTGAAATTGAGATAGAAGTGGATGGCGGCGGTGATGAGGGTGAGCGCGATGATGGCAACGCGAAGTGTGGGGCGATTCATGGCCTCTCCTTGTGAGTCGTTGGGGATGCTCGCCGCAATCACAGCGGCGCGAGCCGAGCACGTCGCCGGTGAAACACTCGGAGTGCACGCGGGCCAGCACATCGGCCTTGCCGCGAACGTCGCCGTAGATCAGCGCGAGGTGTTCTTTGTCGTCGCGGTTGCTCATGTAGAGGGCGAGCTCGAACTCACCCTCGGCGGCGGGGATGCGGGCCGAGACCATGCGGGTGACGGTCAACGGGAGCGGCGGGGCGGCGGTCAACATATTCGGCGGGCCGGTCAATTGTCTTTGTGCATCCACAGCGCGGCGAGTAGAATCACTTCTACAATTTTGTCGATCATGCCCACCGGGTTGGCAAAACTCTTCGCACCGTTCACGGCAAAGTAGGCGACGATGGTGAGGGCGGTGAAGCCCATGTAGGCATACCACAGCAACTTGCCCCGCCCCTCAAGAAACGGCAGGGGCGCGAACTTGAAGAAGGCAACCAGCAGGCCGAGATAGCCCAGCGCGTTGAGGGTGAAGGCGGGCTGGAACACGAATGCGCCGGTGTTGAAATTGAGATAGAAGTGGATGGCGGCGGTGATGAGGGTGAGCGCGATGATGGCAACGCGAAGTGTGGGGCGATTCATGGCCTCTCCTTGTGAGTCGTTGGGGATGATGGGGATGTGCGATAAAATGTTCCTGAAATCTTATCGCTCAAATTCTGTATAGCCAATGGATTCTCAGAAACGTTTAATCCTGCTCGCTTCGGCCAGCTCGTACCGCGCCGGCGATTTCGAGAAGGCGGCCAAACGGTTGGGCATCGAAGTGGCGCTGGGCATGGACGTGCCCGCGCCGCTCGCCCACACCTATCACTGCTCACTGCCCCTCGATTACCTCGACACTGACCGCTCGTCGCAAGCCATTGCCGAGTGGGCCGAAAAGAATCCGGCGCAGGTCATCCTCTCCGCCGACGACAGCGCCACCGTGCTCGCCGCCGAAGCCAGCCACGCGCTCGGCCTGCGCCACAACTCGCCCGAAGCCGCCGAAGCCGCGCAAGATAAATACATCATGCGGCAACTCTTCGCCAAAGCGAACGTGCCCTCGCCGAACTTTCGACTCTACTCGCTGAGCGACGACCCTGAAGACATTGCCGACGAATTGATGGGGGCGCCGGGGGACACGGGCGGATCAGAATCAAAAAACGATCCGCGTTCATCTCTTCCGATCCGCGTTCATCCGCGCTCCGACTCTTCCCGGCCTCTCACGTTCCCCGTCGTTCTCAAACCGCGCCGACTCTCCGGCTCGCGCGGCGTCATCCGCGCCGACTCGCCGATGGATTTCATCGTCGCCCACAAGCGACTGCAACCCATTCTCGAAAAAACCGGCGCGAACGATTTTCTTGTCGAAGAATTCATTCCCGGCTTCGAGGTGGCCCTCGAAGGCATTCTTGACAACGGCGTGCTCAAGGTGCTGGCGCTGTTCGATAAACCCGATCCGCTCGACGGCCCGTACTTCGAAGAGACGATTTATGTCACACCGTCGCGCTTGCCTGCCGAGACTCAGCAAGCTATCTTCGATTGCGCGGCGAGAGCCGCCGCCGCTCTCGGCCTGCGCGAGGGGCCAGTGCACGCCGAACTGCGGGTGAACGACCTCGGCCCTTCGACTTCGCTCAGGGCAAGCCCGGTGATGGTTGAGCTGGCCGGGCGTTCCATCGGCGGGTTGTGTTCGCGCACCCTGCGCTTCGGAACGGATATGTCGTTGGAGGAGTTGATTCTGCGGCAGGCCTTTGGGATGGAGATCGAGTCGGCGCCCCATGAGAACAGGGCCGGAGGGGTGATGATGATTCCGATTCCGCGCGGCGGGATGTTTTTGGGATGCGGCGGAATCGAAGAGGCGATGGCCGTGCCGGGAATCGAGTCCGTCGAGATCACTGCCAAAGTGAATTACCCTATCGTTCCACTGCCGGAGGGCGATAGTTATCTCGGTTTCATCTTTGCGCGGGGAAGCATGCCCGACGAAGTGGAGGCGGCTCTGCGGGAGGCGCATCGGCGGCTGCGTTTTGAGATCGCGCCGGAGATTTCGGTGATGGAAGCGAGGCGGTAGAGAGTCGATCTGCTCTTGGCAGTTTTTCGCTCCGCCGCTATAATGCCTTCACGCCGGGCGGTTAGCTCAGTTGGTTAGAGCGTTGCGTTGACATCGCAAAGGTCGTAGGTTCGAGTCCTATACCGCCCACACAATCTCCAATTCTCCAATCAAAAGAGTTTTGGAGAACTGGAGGAGTAGAGAATTGAAACGCTATGACCGGGACAAGTATTTGCCCCACGACGCGACAGGGAGCGACGCAACGATTGAGAGCCGTCGCCGCGTAGAGGCAAAGAAAACCACCCGCGAGCGTGAACCTGAACGTAGGGGCAACCCTCGCGGTTGCCCGCGCAAGTAAGGCCAACGGGCCGGCCCGTTACAGCCGCAAAGATAGTTTGGTAGTTGCGTAGTCTGGTGGTCGGTTAGTCAATGGATTTGACTATTTGACTCTATGACTACTTGACCACTCGACTAAATTGGGTGGAACCGCGTGAGTGAAGACTCTCGCCCCATTGTGGGCCGGAGTCTTTTTGTTTCTGAAGGAGTTCAAAATGTCCAACCAATCGAAAGAACGTTACGAGGAATCCGAATTGTATAAAATCCGTCATTCGTGCGCGCACATCATGGCGCAGGCGGTGATGGAGATGTTCCCCGGACAGGCGCGCATTGCCATCGGCCCGCCGATTGAGAGCGGCTTTTACTACGATTTCGATCTCCCGCGCCAACTCACGCTCGACGATTTCGAGACGATTGAGAAGCGCATGAGGCAGATCATTTCGGCCAAGCACCCCTTCGCTCGCAAAGAGGTGAGCGCCGACGAAGCCCGCGCCCAATTCAAGGATCAGCCGTACAAGATCGAGTTGATCGATGGGCTGGACAAAGGCGGCACGGACGAATACGGCAACCCGATCTCCGAGAAGCCGGTCATTTCGTTTTACACGCACGACACGTTCACCGACTTGTGCCGCGGGCCGCACGTGGAGCACACGGGCAAGATCAATCCTTCGGCGTTCAAGTTGATGAGCATCGCCGGGGCGTATTGGCGCGGCGACGCCGAGCGCCCGCAGCTTCAGCGCGTGTACGGCACGGCATGGAAGACGGCGGACGAACTCAAAGAGTATTTGTGGAAGTTGGAGGAAGCCAAGAAGCGCGACCACCGCAAATTGGGCAAAGACCTCGGCCTCTTCTACCTCTCCGACGACGTTGGCCCCGGCCTGCCGCTCTTCACCCCCAAAGGCGAGATGCTGCGCTACTTGATGGAGAAATATGTGCGCGACACGCAGACGAAGTATGGCTACCAACACGTTTGGACGGGGCATTTGGTGAAAGAGGATCTCTACAGAAAATCGGGGCACTACGACAACTACAAAGACTCGATGTTCCCGCCGATGGAAGATGAAGGCGTGACCTTCCGCCTCAAGCCCATGAACTGCCCCAGCCACATGACTCTGTTCAAAGAGATGGGCTTGCACTCATACAAAGAACTGCCTCTGCGCTTCGCCGAGTTCGCCACGCTGTATCGTTACGAGAAGACGGGCGAGCTCAACGGCCTCACCCGCGTGCGCGCCCTCACCCAAGACGACTGCCACATCTTTTGCGCGCCGGATCAGATCGAGCAAGAATTCACCCTCTGCCTCAACCTCATCCGCGAAGTGCTGGCGCGATACAAATTCACCGATTACAACGTGCGCCTCTCTCTTCGCGGCAGCGAGGGCAAGTATGTGGCCGACGACGAAAAATGGGAGAAGGCCACCGCCGCCCTCAAAGCCGCGCTCGACGCCAACGGCGTGGACTATGAAGCCGTCGAGGGGGAAGCCGCCTTCTACGGCCCCAAAGCCGACTTCCTCGCCAGAGATGTGATCGGGCGTGAGTGGCAGTTGTCCACGATTCAAGTGGACTTCATTCAACCGGCGCGGCTCGGCTGCGAGTACATCGGCGAAGACGGCCAACCGCACACGCCCGTGCTTCTGCACCGCGCCGTCACCGGATCGACGGAACGGTTCCTCGGCGTCCTCATCGAACACTTTGCCGGAGCGTTCCCGGTGTGGCTCTCGCCCGTGCAGGCGATGGTCATCCCGATTGCCGATCGGCATGTGGGGTACGCCCATCGAGTCGTCCAGCAGCTCAAGGACTCCGGCTTCCGGGTGGAAGTGGACACGCGCAGTGAACGGATGCAGGCGAAAATTCGCGACGCGCAGATGCAGAAGATTCCATATATGCTCGTCTGCGGCGACAAAGAGGCCGAAGCGGGCGCGGTGGCCGTGCGCCTGCGCTCCGGCGAAGACCTCAAAGCCAAGCCGTTGGCCGAAGTGATGTCGATGATGTCTACCGCCGTCGAACGCGGAGACTAACCCACAGGACTTGCGCCGTGGAGGCGGATTGAAACCACCGATTTCACGGATTACACAGAGTTCGCTCGACTCATCAGTGACATCTGAGTAATCCGTGGTGGCTTTTTCTTGACTGCGATCATTCCAGCCTCGCTTGGGATGCGAACGGAGGATCAGTAGATCACCAAAGCGTCCTGAGCGAAGCGCCGATGCTTTTCGGCGCGAAGTCGAAGGGCGCGGGTTTGCGGTTGAAGCGCACTCTTCGACTACGGCCTGCTCCGCAGGCCTTCGCTCAGAGTGCTTGTTTCGTGATCTGCTGAAGACGGGTTTTTAGCCATGAACTATCTCGACGCTGTGAACGAAGGCAAGAACGAATGGTGGCGATACCTCGCCGCCCTCTTTGTCATCATGACTCTGTGGCTGGTTGTCGGCTCGATGCCCTATTTGGCCCTCAACGTCATCGTCAGCCTCGACACTGATCCGGCCACGTCCATCGATCCCAACACGGGCGCGATGACCGGCGTCAACCCGCTGTGGCCTTTCCTGGCCCTCATGATCAGTTTTGTTGCTTTGCTGTTCGGCCTCTATGTCGCCGTGCGATACGTTCACGGGCGGCGGTTTCTCGGCCTCATCACTCCCGCCACAATCAATTGGCGGCGAGCGGGCGAGGGCTTGGCGGTATGGTTTCTGTTGGCCGCTGTGCTGGCTGTGTTCGAGGCTTTGCTCCACCCCAGCCGCTATCAGCTCACCTTCGAGCCGATCCAATTCATCCTCTTCACCGTCGCCGCCATTGCCCTCATTCCCATACAAACGACTGCCGAAGAACTTGTCTTTCGCGGATACCTGTTGCAGAGCCTCAGCCTCCTCACCCGAAACCGAATCTTTCTCTGCCTCCTCTCCGGCCTGCTCTTCCTTGGCCCGCACTTCGCCAACCCCGAAGTCAGCCAAAGTCTCCTGCTTCTGCCGCTGTTCTATTTTGCGTTCGGAGTTTTTCTGGCGCACATCTCGCTCAAAGAAAATTCTCTCGAACTGGCCCTCGGCGTTCATGCCGCCAACAACCTTTTCGCCGCCATCTTCGCCAACTACAAAGGCTCGGCGCTTCCGACGCCATCGCTGTTCACCGCCGTTGAATTCGATCCGCTCTACAATGTCTTCGGCGCCATTGTGGCAATGGTCGTTTTCTATTTTTGGTTTTACTGGCCGGGCAAGAAGACGGCTGAGTGATCGCGGTTGTGGTAAAATGCGAAACGAGGGAGGGATGGCTGAGTGGTCGAAAGCGGCGGTCTTGAAAACCGTTGTGGGGCCTTGCCTCACCGGGGGTTCGAATCCCTCTCCCTCCGCTGGCAGCAATCAGCGGTTAGCGGTCAGCCATTAGCCTAATCGCTAACTGCCAAACGCTAATCGCTGTCTTGGGAAGGTGCCGGAGTATGGCTTATCGGGAGCGCCTGCTAAGTGCTTGTACGGAGCTTCAACTCTGTACCGAGGGTTCAAATCCCTCCCTTCCCGCCACCAACAAAAAGCCCTCACGGTGAGTGGGGGCTTTTTTCGTTGAAGGCTATAACTGCATGAGGGTTGGGTGGTAATGTGGGTGTGTGCGAACGGGAACAACGCGCTGCGTATGAAGAAACGATCATCAATTCTCTTGTGCACAATCGGAAGCGCTGGCGATGTGCACCCATTTATTGGCATAGGGCAAGAACTGAAGAATCGCGGTCATCGTGTGGCTCTAATCACCAGCCGGTTCTTTGAGGCGCACGCCCGTGGCGCAGGCTTGGATTTTTTGGCCTCGGCAGCGCTGAAGATTACCAAACCACCATCCAAAACCCTGATCTCTGGGATCCTGAAGAAGGCTTCAAGGTCTTTGCGAAGAGCGTAGCACTTCCCATCATCGAGCCAGTCTATGAAATCATTTCTGGCTTTGATCCATCCGAAACAGTGCTTGCCGCGCAGGGGCAGGTGTTCGGGGCGCATATTGCGCATGAGAAGTTAGGATTCCTATTCATCACGATCCATTTGCAACCCGCCGCTTTTCGGAGCGCCAATGACTTCCCGTTGTTGCCCTCATGGATGCCTTCACTTCTGAGGCGGGGGCTGTTCAACCTGCTCGACGCTTTGGTGCTGGACAAGTTATTCGCGCCGGAGATCAATAAGTTTAGAGGCGGCCTAAACATGCCGCCCGTCAAGAAGATATTCGACAGATGGATTCATTCCCCGCAAAAAAACTTGGGTCTGTTTCCTGATTGGTTTGCTCCTTCCCAGCCCGACTGGCCCCCACAAACACAATTGACCAGCTTCGTCTATTACGACAAACCGAGCAGGCAAAAGGCTCATTCCGGGCGGCTGGAGGAATTTTTAGATGCCGGCGACGCGCCGATCATCTTTACGCCCGGCACTGCGATGAAGCACGCAAATCAATTCTTTGCAGATTGCATTCAGGCCTGCCAAATGCTCGGGCGGTGCGGCATTTTGCTGACCCAACACCCAGAACAATTGCCTCGCGAGCTTCCACCGGATATTCAACACTTTGCTTATTTGCCGTTCAGTGTGGCGCTTCCGCGTGCGGCTGCCCTCGTGCATCATGGCGGCATCGGCACAGTGGCGCAGGCGATTGCCGCGGGCATCCCACAAGTGATCCGTCCTATGGCGCACGATCAGCCCGATAACGCCGCCCGCGTGGAGCGATTGGGAATCGGTGTATCTCTAAGCCCGAAAAAATTTAGCGCCGCGTCACTTGCGGAAAAATTGAACGCCGTGACGGCGTCACAGCAGGTTCGAGATCGCTGCCAAGCCTATGCTCAAAAAATAAACCCCGAGCAATCGCTCGATGAAACCTGCGCGGCCATTGAGGCGTTTGCGCGCAACCAATCGTAATCTCTATCATTCACCTCTGCGCTTCCTTCGCCTTTCGCCCGTCGCCCGCTGCCGGAAAATACTTCCCGATCTCTTCGGCGATGTCGAGCGCGGCCTGAGGCCGGGCGATGCGCCGGGCGTTGGACGCCGCCTCGGCCAACTTCTCCGGGCCGCCTTCGAGCAGCTGCTTCACCGCCGCGGCCACCCTCTGCGGGCCCGGCGCCCACAGCCCCGCGCCGTTCTCCACTACCCAGCGCACATTGCCATCCTCTTGCCCGGGCAGGGCGCTGCTCAGAATGATCGGCAGTCCGGCGTTGACGGCCTCCACAATGGATGACGGCCCGGCTTTGGTCACGATCAGATCGGCGGCGCGCATGAGGTCGGGCATATTGGTCACGAAGCCGCACACGTGAGTCGGCGCCTCCCATTTCATCGCGCTCAGTTCGGCGCGCAGTTTTTCGTTGCGCCCGCACACCACCGCCATTTGAATGGGCAAGCCGGTGGCAGCAATGCCGCGCGCGATCTCGCGCAGGGGTCCCATACCCTCGCCGCCGCCCACCACCAGCACGGTGGTGAGCGCCGTTTGCCAGCCAAGCGCGCGCCGCAGTTCATCTTTGTTTCCCGGCGGCGCGCAAAATTTTTGCGACACGGGCAGGCCGATGACTTTGAGTTTGTGCGCCGGAGCCTTGTGGCGGATGGCTCGATGGTAGGCGCCTTCGGTGGGGACGATGATCTCGTCCACCTTCGGATAAAACCAAAAGGCATGCGCCGACACTAAATCGGTGACGACGGTGATGAAGGGCGGGCGGCCTTTGCCCAGCGCGCGCACGGCGGGCATGGTGAGCAACGGATGCACGCTCACGTAAATGTCGGCCGGGTTCTCGCGCACCATTTGGCGGAACGACCTGCGCGCATACGGGTACGCCGCCCCATTGAGGGCCCGCGATCTTCGGATTCCGTCGCTGACGTGGAAGCCGGTTCCCCACAACCGAACGCCGCGCGAGATGATCTTCGGATACCACGCCGGGAATCGGCTGAGGGGATACGGCGTGTATTCCTTGAAAACGTCAACCAGTTTGGCTTCGACCGCGTCGCCGTATTTGAGGCACAGGGCTTCCTGTATGGCTTCGGCAGAGGCGCGGTGGCCGCCGCCGGTGTCGGACATGAGGAGGAGGATGCGGTGGGGCATGGAAGCAAATGACGAATGGCGAATGGCGGATAGATGTCAGGGATGAGAGAGGGGAGGTAGTTTGGTTTTGAGTCGCTTCTCCAGTTCGCGGCGCGAGAGCATCACGTATCGCCCGCACGACTCGCATTTGAGGCCGATGTCTGCGCCCAGCCGCGTCACCGTCCATTCGTAGCTGCCGCACGGGTGCGGTTTGCGCAGGCGCACGCGCTCGCCCATCGCAAATTCCATCGGCGGTTTGGCTAGCATGGGGCGATTATAGCAGAGGGGCGGATGATATAATCGAATGAAGAACGATGAATGATGAAGGATGAATAACGGCACAAAATGATTGGCCTCAACCTGTCCACAATGATCTCACTGGCGATCACGCTGATCATCGCCATCACTGCGCATGAGTTTGCCCACGCCTATGCCGCCGACACGCTCGGCGACATGACTCCGCGCTCGCAGGGGCGATTGACGCTGAACCCTCTCGCGCATCTCGACCCGCTCGGCTCGATATTGTTTGTGATCACCGGTTTTGGCTGGGGCAAGCCGGTGATGACGAACCCCTACAATTTTGGAGGCCGCTCACGCGGGTATGGTATTTCCAGCAATATGTCTGATGGGGGAGGCTGGTTATCCCACGTGGTCGAATCGTCCGAATCGCCGATTCGCACTGGCATGGCAATTGTCGCCGCCGCCGGGCCGTTTTCGAATCTCATCCTCGCCCTCATCGCCGCCATCCCGGCCCGGCTCGGCCTCCTGCCTCTGCTCGATTTCGGCGGCGTCACAAACATCCTGCCATCGTTCGCCGATTTTCTGATCATCTTCATTGTGGTCAACATCGGTTTGCTGCTCTTCAATCTCATCCCCCTTCCGCCGCTCGACGGTTTCACCATTGCGTTGGGCGTGCTGCCCGATGAGATGAGCAACTCGCTGGCCCGCATCGGACCCTACGGCCCCCTGATTCTCATGCTACTGCTCATGAGCGGCCGCTTCGGTTTCAATATCTTTGGCCTCGTGATGGAGCCGATGCGAGACGGCTTGTTTCATTTGATCACCGGGTTGTGATGCGCGGCGCGCGCTACCGGCTGTGGCAATTCTGGCGGCTGATCACGCAACGACTCTCGCCCGATGAGTTGACTCAAGTTCGGGAATGGCTGCCGCCTTCGTTGTTCGACGTGTTTCGCCAAATGTCTCCCGCCGAGCAACATCATGCGTACAGCGTTCGACATACTCTCGCCGCGCAGGGGCAAACGAATCCCGATCTGCTCGCCGCCGCGCTTCTGCACGATGTGGGCAAGAGCCGGATGCCGTTGGCTGTGTGGGAGAAAGTCGCCATCGTGCTGGGTTTCCGATTCGCAAAGCGGTTGGCGACGGCGTGGGGCAGCCGAGAGGGTGGTTCGCGGTGGCGGCGCCCCTTTGTCGTTGCCATGCAGCACCCGGCTTGGGGCGCGGAAATGGTGAACGCGGCTGGCGGCTCGCCTACGCTCGTCGAATTGATCCGCCGCCATCAAGATCGAATCACGCCGACAGAGGATCTCTATGATCTCCTCTCCGCCCTCCAATCCGCCGACAACAGCAACTAAAACCCAAACTCCAACTCCAACTCAAATCCTCAATGGCTATCCAACTCACCCTCATCGGACTCGGACGCATCGGAACGAGCCTCGGCCTCGCGCTCAAACGCAGAGCCGCGCCCGGCCAACTGTTCATCGTTGGGCACGACCGCGAGTTGCAAAACGCGAAGATGGCGCAAGCCAAAGGCGCAGTGGATCGCGCCGAATGGAACTTGCCCGCCGCCTGCGAAAACGCCGACGCGATCTTTTTGTGCGTGCCGCTTTCGGCTCTGCGGCAAGCGTTGGAGGAAGTTGCTCCCAACGCCAAACCCGGCTGTGTGATCACCGACACCGCGCCGCTCAAAGCGCCCGTGCTCGAATGGGCCGCCGCGCTCACGCCCGCCGATCGATATTTCGTCGGCGGCAGTCCGATTCTCAACCCGATCTATTTGCATGAAAGCGCCACGGGCCTCGACGCGGCGCGCGCCGATCTGTTCGAGGGCGGGTTGTGGGCGCTGGCGCCGCAGGCCGAGGCCGCGCCCGAAGCGCTCAAACTTGTGGCCGATGTTGCCAAACTGATCGGCGCGACTCCGTTCTTTGTGGGCGCGGTGGAGCACGATGCGCTGATGGCCGGGACACACACACTGCCCGCGCTGGCCTCGGCGGCGCTGATGAAAGTGGTGGCCGCCTCGCCCGATTGGGCCGACGCCCGCAAACTGGCCGACCGAACGTTTGCCACCGCCACCGCGCCCGTGTCGTTTTCCAGCCCGGCCGCCGCCCGCGCCGCCGCGCTCCTCAATCAAACCGCCACACTGCGCGCGCTCGATTCGATGATCGGGCAGCTCACTGCCTTGCGCGGAGCGGTCGCCGCAGGCGATGAAGCCGCAATGGACGCACTGCTGACCGAAGTTGCCATCCTTCGTGAGGCGTGGCTTGCCAAACGCCGCGAGGCCAACTGGGAAGCCGACGAGCTACCCAAGACCGAAATGCCCACGCCGGGGCAACTGTTGAGACAATTGGTGGGGTTGGGGAAGAGAAAGTGAGGCGTAGAGCGTGAGGCGATCTCGCTCCACGCCCCACGCCTCACGCTCCACGACATCAGTGCCGTACTGCTACATCCTCCAATGCGCCGACGGCTCGTTTTACACCGGCTGGACGACCGACCTCGAACGGCGGGTGAAGACTCACAACGCCGGGCGCGGGAGCAAATACACCCGGCTTCGCCGCCCGGTGCGGCTCGTGTACAGCGAGCGCCTGCCGAATCGTTCCGCCGCGCAGAAGCGCGAACTGGCGATCAAGCGCCTGCCGCGCGCGAAGAAGATCGTGTTGATTGGGACATATGAAACCCGGAGGGGCGCGGATGCCTCTCGATGATCTATGATTTCACCGCTGAGAACACAGAGCCCACAGAGATCGTTATTCTTCTCAGCGGACTCCGTGACTCGGCGGTGAACAAAAACAGACCGTGCGTGAATCAAAAAGAATGGAGCAGATATGACCAAAACGAAATGGATCACCGACGAAATCGACTCATTGAAACAGCAGGGGCTGTACAACACCATTCGCACCATTGGCTCGCCGCAGGGCGCGTGGCTGATGGTGGACGGCCAGCGCGTGCTCAACTTTTGCTCCAACAATTATTTGGGGCTGGCCAACCATCCGCGCATTCTCGGCGCGGCGCGGGCGGCCATGGAAAAATACGGCCTCGGCCCGGCGGCGGTGCGCTCGATTGCCGGGACGATGGAACTGCACGTCGAACTCGAACGGCGGTTGGCCGCCTTCAAAGGCGCGGAGGCGTGTATCACCTTTCAATCGGGCTTCACCGCCAACCTCGCCACCGTGCCCGCGCTGGTGGGCAAAGAGGACGTGATCTTTTCGGATGAGCTGAATCACGCCAGCATCATCGACGGCAGCCGACTCTCCGGCGCGAAGATCGCGCGCTACAAGCACAACGACGTTGGCAGTTTGCGCGAAGCCATCGCCAGCGAAAAGAAGATCGGCTTCCGCCGGGCGATGATCATCAGCGATGGCGTGTTCAGCATGGATGGCGACGTTGCGCCGCTGGACGAATTGGTGAAGGTGGCCGAAGAGGAAGAGTATTTGCTCATGGCCGACGACGCGCACGGCGAAGGCGTGCTGGGCAGAGGCGGGCGCGGCATCGTCGATCATTTCAATTTGCACCACCGCGTGGACGTGGAGATCGGCACGCTCTCGAAAGCGTTCGGCGCGGTGGGCGGCTGTGTGGCCGGGGATCGGACTCTGATCGAGTGGCTGAGACAGCGCGGCCGCCCGTTCCTCTTCTCCAGCGCCATGACCGTGCCCGACGCCGCCGCCTGCCTCGCCGCCATCGATCTGCTCGAAGAATCCACCGAACTCGTGGATCGATTATGGGACAACGCCCGCTACTTCAAAGCCGAGATGAAACGGCTGGGCTTTGACACGGGGGTGAGCGCCACCCCGATCACGCCGGTGATGCTGGGCGAAGCGCCGCTGGCCCAGCAGTTCAGCCGGGCGCTGTTCGAGAACGGCGTGTTCGCCATGGCCATCGGCTTCCCCACCGTGCCCAAAGGCAAAGCGCGCATTCGGGTGATGATCTCGGCGGCGCATTCGCGCGAAGATTTGGACAAAGGGCTGGAGTCATTTGCGAAGGTGGGGAGGGAGGTGGGGGTGGTGAAATGAGGAATGGAGAATGGCGAATGACGAATGGAGAATGAGGAATGGAGAAGTGCGAGTGACGGCGCGGTGTGTTGAGGATTGATGAGGCGATGATTGATTTTTCTCCGGTTCGCAACAAGCAAACCACGATGGCCGAGTTGGCCGAGGGGCTGACGGTTGATGATCTGCGGCGCGAGACGAACGAAATGATCGACCGGATGCTGGCCCTCATTGCCGACTGCGCCGACGCCGATGTGACCTTTACGCCGCTCGACTCGACAGCCCACGACCCCGATGCGGCCACCGAGTCCGAAGTGAACATGCCGTGGACGCTGGGGCACGTGATCGTGCACACGACTGCCTCCGCCGAAGAGTCGGCGTTCCTCGCCGCCGAGTTGGCGCGCGGTGTGCAGTGGCACGGGCGCTCGCGGAGCGAAGCGCCGTGGCCGACGGTGACGACGATTGAGCAGTGCCGCCGCCGACTCGAAGAGAGCCGCCGAATGCGGTTGGCGACTCTGGATGTGTGGCCCGCCGCGCCGCATCTCGATAACACCTACCGCCCCTATGAGCGCGGTGAGCCGGTGAACTGCGTGAACCGATTCATTCGCGGACTCGGGCACGACGACAACCATTTGAATCAGATTGCCGAGATTGTGAGGCAGGCGAGGGCGGCGAGGAGTTGACCCTCTCAACCTCCCCCATCGAAAAAGCACGATAGAATTGTGAGCCATGCCAAAATCAACGGTCGAACCCAAACCTTTCATCAAATGGGCGGGCGGCAAAACGCAGTTGTTGCCGCAGCTGGCGCGGCTGTTCCCCGAACGCTTCGAGGGATACCACGAGCCGTTTGTGGGGAGCGCGGCGGTGTTCTTTCATCTCTACAACATGAAACAGCGCGGCGAGTTGAAGGCCTCGATGAGGCGCATGAGTCTGACGGACTCGAATGATGAATTGGTGAACTGTTACCGCGCCGTGCGCGACGGCGTGGAAAGTGTAATCGGTTGGCTGGAGGAACACAAGCAGAATCACGGCCCCAAGTATTACTATGCGGTGCGGGCGCAGAACCCGCGCAACATGGGCGACACGGAGCGCGCGGCGCGGTTGATTTACTTGAACAAGACGTGCTACAACGGGCTGTATCGGGTGAACCGCAAAGGGCAGTTCAATGTGCCGATAGGCCGATACAAAAATCCGAGCATCTTCAATGCCGATGAACTGCGCGCCGCCAGCCGCGCCCTCGACGGGGTGACGATTGAGGCAGCCGACTTCCGCGACGTGCTCAAGCGCGCGCGCAAAAACGATTTTGTGTATTTCGACCCGCCATATTATCCGTTGAGCAAGACGGCGAGTTTTACGAGTTACACCGAGCACCCGTTTGGCAAGTTCGAGCACGAGTCGCTGGCGTTGGTGGCGCGGGCGTTGAGCGAGAAAGGGTGCAAAGTGATGGTGAACAATTCGTGGACGGATTTCACGCGGCGGCTGTATTTCGGATTCAAGCGGGTCGAGTTGAAGGCCTCGCGCTCGATCAACTCGAAGGCTGGCAAGCGCGGGAAGATTAGCGAGATGGTGGTGGTGAATGCCCGGTGAACTGATCCTCCTCGTGGACGACGAAGCCAACATCGTGGAGCTGGCGAAGATGTATTTGGAGCGCGAGGGCTTTCGCATTGCCTCGGTGGGCGATGGGGCGCTGGCGGTGGAGGCGGTGAAGAAAGAGCCCCCGGCGCTGGTGGTGCTCGACATCATGCTCCCCACCTTCGACGGCTACGAGGTGTGCCGCCGCGTGCGCGCCGACTCGGATGTGCCGATCATCATGCTCACTGCCCGCGACGAAGACATCGACAAGATCATCGGCCTCGAATTGGGCGCCGACGATTACATGACCAAACCGTTCAACCCGCGCGAACTGGTGGCGCGGGTGAAGGCCATTCTGCGCCGCAGTGAGCGGGCGGGCAAAGGCGAGAGGCCGGCCGGGCCGGTGCACGTGGGCGATGTGACGATTGACGAAGCCCGCCGCGAAGTGACGGTGAAAGGCAAGCCGGCCGCGCTCCGCGCCAAAGAGTTCGATCTGTTGCTCGCGCTGGCCGAGAACAAAGGCCTCGTCCTCTCGCGCGAGAAACTGCTCGATCTCGTGTGGGGCTTCGACTTCTACGGGCAGACACGCACGGTGGATGTGCACGTGGCGCACTTGCGGAAGATTCTGGCGGGCAGTTCGGCCAGCATCGAAACCGTGACGGGTGTGGGATACAAATTGATTGCGGATTGATGATTGTGGATGGGGGAATGCGTGCGACGCGCGAGAGGCCGTTGCCGAACGCCGCGCCGCTACAACCCGGATGAATTCGCTTCCCTGCCCGCATTGGGAAGGTCAACCGGCTGAAAAGGCTGGCCGCAGGCATCGCACACAATGTCGGCGGTCATGAGCGCCACGCGCTTGATTCGGATCAGGCGAGGAGGAATGCACAGGCAGGTGGCCAAAACCTGATCGGCCGGAAGGGGCTCCTCATCCAACCCTTCCAGAAAATCAGCCGCTAAGGCCAGCCCGACGTTGCGGCGGATGGCGAACGACAGAGGCTTAAGAGCCTCGCGCCACGTTTGGTAGGTGCTCGGCGACAAGACCCACCGTGTGCGATTGGTTTCGTCGTCCCGCACAAGCCTCAACCCCAATGGCTTGGTGTGCCACGGTGAGAAGCGTGGAATACTGCCCATAACTTCCAACAGCATGTTGGCCACGATTGTCTCTGCGGCTTGATCGGGTGCGGCCAAGTCGGCCCCCTCCAACAGAGTCGGCGTGTCGGGGGGGTCGGCGACAGCATCGTACTTGTCGCAGATCATCTGCCACGTTTGCTCGAGCACCTCCGGCAAGTCAAGATAGGAGGCGCTGGGGCTTTCTTTCAGCACCGGCTTGTCGAAGGAGTCTCGATTGTCGCGCCGCAGAGGAACCAGCATCTCCCGCGACCCCTGTCGTGTATCTATCGGGCCGCGGGCTTCATGGGTATAACTCGAGCAAGCCCTTTCTCTTTAGCAATGGTCGCGGATCGACGAGGTTCTTGTCCAAAGCCGCCTTATGCGGCAGCCCCAAGGCCAGGGCCATCAACTGAGTGAAGTACAACACCGGCAGCGACTCTTCCAACCCCATCTGGAACTGGCGCGCATCCAAGTTGGTGTGGCAGAGTGGGCAAGCCACGACGACGACATCCGCCCCGGCCTCGCGAGCATGGTTGAGCAAATCGCCGCTCAATTTGAGGACGATGTCGGGCCGGGTGAGCGAGTGTGCCGCGCCACAGCAGGAAGTTTTGTGCGACCAGTCCAACACTTCCACGCCGACGGCGCTCATCAGCGCGTCCATATCAGTCGGGTACTCAGGGTGCGGCGACTCGGTCACTTGCGGCGGCCGGGTGAGCAAGCATCCGTAATAACACACGGCGCGCAGTCCGGTCAGCGGGCGCTTCACTCGAGCGGTCACATCCTGAGCGCCAACATGGTTGGCGATGGCCTCGATCAATGTGCTGACTTGCACCGTATCGCCGTATGTGTAACCGAGGGCTTCATCCATGGCCGCTTTATGATGGCCGTCGCGGCGAATCTCATGTTGGGCAACCTTGTGGCGATTGAAGCAGGCCGCGCAGGGCATCGTCACTTCTTTGAATCCGCTCTGTTCGATCAGCGCCAGATTCTCCAGCGGCAAGCGCAGCGCCGCTTGGGGATCAGCGCGATGAGCGGCAGAGCTGCCGCAACACGCCCAGCCCTCCGGCTCGATCAGAGTCATCCCGAGCGCGCCACATACTGCGCGCGAAGAAACGTCGAACTCAGTCGCTGTGGAATGAAGCGAACAGCCGGGATAGTAAGCCACAGCGTTCGCCGCGCCGGGGATCGGTTTCGGTTTTTGTGGTGATCGAGCCAGATGCGGGAGGAAGGGCAATTTGCGCTTTTGAATCATCTTCAGGCCCAAATCCAGATCACCCGTCAGGTTGCCGGTGCGGAGTTTCAATTCTGTCATCAGACCCACTTCGTACGCTCGCCGCCACAGCCGCACCTCGCGCATGAATGCTTGGCTGAAGATAGCCACCTCGGTGACCGACGGTTTGATGCCTCGTTCGAGCGCCTCGCGCGTGAGGAATTCCATGATCGCCGTAATGTCCAACCCCATCGGGCATCGAGTCGTGCACGTCTGGCAGGAGGCGCACAGCCATGGCGTCTGGGCGTGCAGGGCAATATCTTCCTGCCCCAGCTGCACCGCGCGCATAATTTGGTTCGGCTGCCAATCGAAGAACTCAGTCACCGGGCAGCCGCTCGTGCACTTGACGCACTGGTAACACAAAAACACGTTCTGCCCGATCTCGCTCATGACTCGCTGAGCGAGATCGGCGCTGATCGGTGTCTGCCCGCTGACGGGTAGTGAATCAGCCATCGGCCCACCTCCTATGTGGATGGCACAGCCTCAACAACTGGGCGCGGCAGCAGTCCCGCCCCTTCGACAATCGGCTTGACCGCCTCTTCCCATTCAATCGCCATGATGTGCGCACCTGCCACCCCTTCGATCTCGCGCATCTGGTGAATGATGTCGATGCAAATCTTCAGGCCCTCTTCCCGATAGGCCGCCGCCTTCGCTTTCTTATCCTCGATGCCCTTGCCTGCCGTCTCCATGCGTTCCACGATCTCATCCGGCACGTCCATGCCGGGCACTTGATCGCGCATATACTTGGCCGCGCCCGGAGTCTTGAGCGGGCCGACTCCGGCCAGAATGTAGGTCTGCTTGTGCACGCCGAGATCGACCACGCGCTTCATGAACTCGCGGAACTTCGGCACGTTATAGATCATCTGCGTCTGGATGAAATCTGCGCCGGCCTTTGCCTTCTTGCCCAGCCGGAGCGGGCGGAACTCGAACGGATCGCCGAACGGATTCTCCGCCGCGCCGACGAAGAAGCGCGGGACGACACCCTTGATTTCCTCGCCGCACTGAAAGCACCCTTTATCGCGCAGGCCGACGACCATCTGCACCAACTGCACCGAATCCATATCGTGAACGTTCTTGGCTTGCGGGTGATTGCCGAAGGTTTGGTGATCGCCGGTCAGGCACAGGATGTTGCGCAGTCCGAGTGCGTACGCGCCCAGCAGATCCCCTTGCATCCCCAGCCGATTGCGATCACGACACGTCATCTGCATCACCGGCTCCAAGCCCTCGCGCAGGGCGAGGGCGCCCGCGCCAATGGACGACATGCGGACGATGGCCGTCTGATTGTCGGTGATGTTCGCCGCTTCGACGCATCCTTTGAGAAGCGCGGCCTTCTTGCGGATCACCTCCGCGTCGGCGTTCTTGGGCGGGCCCAGCTCGGCGGTCACGGCAAAGTGACCGGCGCGGAGAATCTTCTCTAAGTTGGAACCGGATTTGTAACCATTTAGATCGCTCATCTCACACCTTCCCCGCCACTGGCAGACGCAAATCCTCCCGCACGATCTTTCTCGGCCCACCATCTCGACTTGTCCGCCAGTCCTTAGGCGGTGTGATCTCCATGATCAAGTGGAGCCGATTCTGCGACTTGAGTTTGTCGTAAATCATCTGCCAGGCGCAATCGATCTCAGGATTAACTTCGCACTTGCCTTTCGACGAGCCGCCGCACGGGCCGTTGAGCAATTGCTTCGAACAGCGCGCAATGGGGCAGACGCCGCCCGTGAGTCCGAGAATGCATTGGCCGCAGGCCGCGCAGCGCTCGGCCCACACGCCTTGCTCCAGCGGCAGACCCATGAAGGTCGTATTGAGGCCGGGGACGACAACCGCGTCCGGATACCGTTCGGCCAGCGCCTGCACGCCGACGCCGCAGCCGAGCGAAAGCACGAGGTCTGCATGGCGCACTTGCTCGGCGATCTCGTCCAGATATTCCCATTCGCACTGGCGTTGAACGGTCGCCTCGGTGACGGCCTTCTCGTGCCCGTCGATCTTTGAGGCCATGCGCAGGGAGGCCGTCACAATGGCCGCTTCTCTCGCGCCGCCCGCAAAGCAAACCGTCACGCACGTGCCGCACCCCACCACCAACACCCTCTTGGCATCGCCGGTCAGCGATCTGATCTCTTCAAGTGGTTTTTGTTCGGCGACAATCATGGTTTACTCCTCGGCCAGCGGCCCAAATTCATCGCAGGGTGGTTGCAAACACTTTCTCAGGGTTGCCACGCTCCGCGTGTTTCCATCCGGCAGCATAAAACTGTCTTTCAGGGTGTGGCACAACTCGAAGCCCACCGCTATGCAGGCTTTGATCAACCGCGCCTGATCCAAAACAATTTCGGCGATCAGCATGTGCAGGCCGCGTCTGCGAGCCAAATCGATCAACACGTTGATCATCTGTTTGCCCAAGCCCCGCCGCCGAAAATCTTTGGCGACAAAGATTCGCACTCGGCCGCAATGGCGTTCCGGCCCGCAGCCAAAGTGCAGGGTCGCCTGGCCCACCGCCCGCTCATCGGCGAGGGCCATCAGCGGGAACACGCGGCCATAATTCAGGTTTTCGCACCAGCCTTTTGCCACTGCCGGGTCTCGGACATCGTCGCGGAGATAAAGAACATCCTCGTCGGGTGCTGTGGCAAATAAGCCAATGAGCGTTTGGCAATCGTCTGGAGTCATGGGGCGCAGTAACACCTCTCCGCCGTCCTTGAGGATAACAACCTTGTCGTGGATTTCGATTTCGGCAGTCATGTCGGTCATTTCTCTGCCCTCCGGCCTCATCTCAAAACTCGTGGCCCGGTTCTCGCAGGCGCAGCATGAGGATCGCCACGTCGCGCACATCACCATCGCGCAGCATGAAATAATCTCTGAGGGTGCAGCAGGGTTGAAAGCCAATGTCCTCGAAGGCCCGGATTACTTTCGCCTGATCGGTGACGATTTCGGCCACGAGGAGGTGCAGGTTGTGCTTGCGCGCCAAGTCGGTGAGCGAGTTGAGCATCTTGGTGCCCAGCCCTCGCCCACGAAAGTCTTTGGCCAGAAAGAGGCGCACTTTGCCGATGTGCCGCTCCGGCCCACTGCCAAAATGCAGGCTGCCCTGACCCACTGCGCGGTCTTTGACCAAGGCCATCAACGGCAGCACCCGGCTATAGTCCAGCGTTTCGCACCAGCCCTTCGGCACCGCCGGGTCTTTCACGTTGTCGCGCAGGTACAACGTATCCTCCTCGTTGGCCGACGCGAACAGATCGGTGAGAGTCTGGCAATCGTCTCGAGTCATGGGGCGCAGTAACACCTGCACCCCGTCCTTAAGGGTAATGAGATTGCGATAGGTTTTTGTTTGTTCCGGCAGCATAAACAATCCATCCTCAAGTGAGCGCTGTCCGCTAGGTGTGACCGGCGCAGTCTGCCTTCCGCAAGGGACTCGGCCCAAGCCTTCTGACCGTCTCATCCATCTCTGTCACCGCCTCGGCCCACTGCTTGGCCATAGCCGACGACATGTTGTACATACGCACGCGTTCCGGCTCGAGGCCAATCTCTTTCAGCAGTTTCGAGACGTAGCGCACACGCCGTTTGGCGTTCAGATTCCCCAATTGATAATGGCAGTCGCCTTCCATACAGCCGGCTACCATCACCCCATCCGCGCCGTGTTCAAAAGCGTCGAGCACCAGCAGCACATCCAGTTTGCCAGTGCAGGGTAGTTTCACCACTCTCACGCTCGGCGGGTATTGCAGGCGAAGTGAACCGGCAAGGTCGGCGGCGGCGTAGGCGCAGTAGTGACAGCAGAAAGCCACAATGTTCAACTTCAAACTCCCAACTTCAGACTCCAAAAACTGCCTCTCGACTTCACTTTGAAGTTTGGAGTTTGAGGTTTGATTTTGGAACTTGGAAGTTTCCATACTCACACCGCCGCCATTTCGAACAGCGCGTCCACCTTCGTCATCACCTGCGCGTCACGGTAGTGCATCAGGCCGATGGCTTTGGCCGGGCACTCCGAGGCGCAAATGCCGCAACCCTGACAGATCGCCGGTTCGATATAGGCGGCGCCGATAATGTTGCCCACGCCCGTGATGTTGGCCGTGATCTTCGGAACATGATAAGGACAGATTCGGACACAGGTGAGGCAGCCCGTGCATTTCTCCGGCGCGACCACCGCCACCGCTCCCCCGGCAGTGAGCGACTCGCGCGCGAGTATGGCCGCCGCCCGCGAGGCCGCCGCCTTCGCCTGCACGATCGTCTCATCCAGTAGTTTCGGGTAGTGCGCCGCGCCGGCCATGAAGATTCCTTCGGAGGCGAAATCGACCGGGCGTAGTTTGACATGAGCCTCGAGGAACCAGCCGTCGCCATCCACCGGCACTTTGAGTTTCGAGCCGAGCGCGCGCGCGCCATCTGCCGGAACGAGCGGCGTGCTCAACACAAGCAGATCGGGCCGCAGCTCGATCTCACGGCCCAAGATTGGGTCCAGAACCCGCACAACAATATCTGATCGCTGATCGCTGATCGCTGATTGCGAATCGGGGTTTGGAGTTTGAGATTTGGAGTTCGAAATTTGCGCCACCGGCTTCCGGTCGAAGTCGTAACGAACGAATCGCACGCCCTGCCGTCGGGCTTCGGTGTATAACCGCTCTTTGAAGCCATAGGCGCGAATGTCCCGGTAGAGGATGGTCACGTCCGCCTTTGGATTCAATTCCTTCAGCCGAAGCGCATTCTTGAAGGCGGTGGCGCAGCAGATGCGGCCGCAGTATTTCTCGGCCGGGCCGACGCACTGGATCATTACGATAGATTGCTGATTGCTGATTGCCGGTTGCTGATTGCTATCAGCCAACAGCGCTTCGAACTGCTGTTGGGTGATGATGCGCGGGTCTGCGCCGCAACCGTATTCGCCGCCGCGATATTCCTGCCCCCCCGTTGCCACAAGGGTGACGCCGTGACGGACTTCAGCGCCGTCGCTCAGATGGCTGGCGAAGTTGCCGACGAAGCCGGTCGTGTCCAGCAATTCGGTATTGCAGTGAACCGTGATCAATGGGTTCGCTCGAATGCGGTCAATCATTTCACGCAGAAATGCCTGCGGGTCGCTCTGATCACTGTTCACTGATGACTGACGACCATTTGCATCACCAAGATAGAACACATTCCGCAGGTTGCCGCCGAGTTCCGGGCCGCGCTCGATGAGGTGAACGCCGAATCCTTGATCGGCCAGCGACAACGCCGCCGTCATCCCCGCCGGGCCCCCGCCGATGATCAGCGCCGAATGTTCGATGCCGACCGGCATGGTGTGCAGTGGCTCCAGCGCGGTAACGCGGGCCACCGACATGCGTATGAGGTCTTTCGCCTTCGCGGTCGCCACGCCCCAATCTTTGGAATGCACCCACGAACACTGGTTGCGGATGTTCGCCATCTCGAAGAGGTACGGGTTGAGACCGGCGGCGCGGATCGAATCTTGAAACAGCGGCTCGTGCGTGCGTGGCGTGCAGCTGGCAACGACCACGCGGTTGAGGCCGAGCTCCTTCACTCGCTCGGTGATTCTGCCAATCGAGTCCTGCGAGCAGGTATAGAGCATGTGCTCGGTGTGAGCAACGTGGGGAAGGGACTCCGCGTAGTCGGTCACGGCGGGCACGTCGAGGAAGCCGCCGATGTTCGAGCCGCAGTGGCAGACGAACACGCCGACGCGCGGCGGCTCGCCGCTCACGTCGCGCTCTGGCGGATACGCGCGCTCACGGGCCAGCAATCCACGCGCGGGGGCGAGCAGGCCCGCGGCTTGGGCCGCCGCGCCGGAAGCGTCCACCACCGTTTCGGGAATGTCCTTCGGTTCGCGGAACGGGCCGACGGCATAGATGCCCGGGCGCGAGGTCTGAAGCGGATCGAACTGCGTCGTCGCGCAGAAGCCGTAGGGGTCGAGCTCCACGCCGAGATCGCTCCCCAGTTTTCGGACAGCGGGCGACATTTCCATGCCGACGGAGAGGACGACGAGATCGAATTGTTCTTCGGAGATTAGAGGATTAGAGATTGGAGATTTATTCTCTAATTCTCCAATCTCAACTTCTTTAGAGTAACGAACCATGAGGTTGCGCGTCGCCGGGTCTTCCTTCAGCGCCGAGATGCGGCAGCGGTGATAATGAACGCCGTACTTTTCCTCCGCGCGGCGATAGTATTCCTCGTAGCCCTTGCTGAAAGCGCGCATGTCCATCATGAAGATGTGCACGTCCGTGTCCGGCTCGTGCTCCTTGGCCATGATGGCTTCTTTGGCGGCATACATACAGCAGACTGCCGAGCAATAATCGTGAGTTTGATCGCGCGAGCCGACGCACTGGAGGAAGGCGATCTTCTTCGGGCGCGCGCCGTCGGAGGGGCGTTTGACGTGGCCGGCCGTCGGGCCGGAAGCGGAGAGCAGGCGCTCGAATTGCAATGCGGTGACGACGTTGGGATAGCGCCCGAAGCCGAACTCCTGCGAAAGTTTCGCGTTGTATGCCTGATAGCCGGGCGCGAGGATCATCGCGCCGACTTTGACTTCCTCGATGCGTTCGACCTCGTCGTGATTGATGGCCTTCACGCCGCAGGCAAACACGCAGCTCAGGCACTCGGAGCAAATGCCGCAGGCCAAACAGCGCGAGGCTTCGGCTTTGGCCTGCTCTTCGGTGTAGCCTTTCTCCACTTCGGCAAAACTATTGCGCCGCCGCTCGACTGGAATGATCGGCATCGGCACACGCGGGGCATGGCGAATTTCACCGCGCACAAGTTTTTCCTCGATCTCGGGCCGCGCCATCTTGACCACGGGGAGATCGGGCGCGAACTTCGGCTCGAGCGGTTCGCCGGAAAGATAGCGATGAATGGTGGCCGCAACTTTGTGGCCGGAGGCGACGGCCTCGATCACGAACGCTGTGCCGGTCGTCGCATCGCCGGCGGCGAACACGCCGGGGCGGGTGGCGGCGAAGGTGTTCGGGTTCACAGCGATGGTGGCCTGCCGCGTGACGCCCACACCCGCGTCGTCGGGGATGAAGGCGAGGCCGGCCCTCTGGCCGATGGAGAAGATGACCGTGTCGCACGGGAGGACGTGTTCCGAGCCGGGTTCGGTTTCCAGCGCCAATCGGCCTTCGGCGTCGAACTCCATGAACGTCACATTGACGCATTCGACGCCCGTCACTCGCCCGTCGTCGCTCAGAATCTGTTTGAACGACCGCGCCGGATACATCGTCACGCCCTCGGTCTCGGCTTCTTCGATCTCCCACTCATGTGCGGGCATCTTCTCGCGCGCTTCGAGGCAGGCCATCGCCACAGAGGCGGCCCCCAGCCGAACGGCGGTGCGGGCGCAGTCAATGGCCACGTTGCCGCCGCCCAGAACAAGCACACGCTTGTTCAATATCAAACTCCCAATTTCAAACTTCAAATCGCTCGCTTTGGAGTTTGGGTTTTGAAGTTTGAAGTTTGAAGTTTGAAGTTCTGCCAGCCGCACATCGCGCAAAAACTTTGTATTCACCAGCACATCCGGCAAATCCGCGCCGGGGATGGGGAGTTTTTTGCCTTCGTGCGCGCCGACGGCGATGAGCACGGCGTCGAAACCCTGCGCGAAAAGGTCATCCAGATTGTTGACCGTCGTATTGAGCCGCAGATCAACCCCGAGGTCAACGATGTCCTGCACCTCACGATCCACAATTGCGGAAGGCAGGCGATATTCGGGGACGCCGACGCGAAGCATCCCGCCGGCGACGGGCAGGGCCTCGAACACAGTCACGCCGTAGCCGAGCATCACAAGGTCTTTCGCCGCACTGAGGCCGCACGGCCCCGCGCCGATGACGGCGACTCGCTGAGATCGAGTCTGCGGAATGGGTTCAATCGGCTCGCGGTCTTTCGCAAAGGCCCAATCGGCGACGAAGCGTTTGAGCGCATGAATGTTCAGCGGATCGTCAACGAGATTGCGGTTGCAGGCCAGTTCGCAACGATGGTTGCAGATGCGCCCGCAGATGGCGGGAAAAGGATTGTCCTCTTTGATGACGCGCAGGGCGTCGGCGTAGCGGCCCTCGCGGATGAGGGCGATGTAGCCCTGCGCCCGTTGTCCGGCGGGGCAAGCGTCACGGCACGGGGCGACGCCCTTCTTCTCAATTGCATATGCGGCGGGGATGGCCTGGGGGTAGAGGCGGTACGCGGCGCGGCGGTTCGAGAGTCCTTCGTTGAACTCGTCGGGCAGGACGATGGGACAGACCTTCTCGCAATCGCCGCAGCCCACGCATTTGAGCGGGTCAATGTAGCGCGGCTTTCTTCGGAGGCGGGCGATGAAGTTCCCGGCCTCGCCCTCCACCCCAAGCACTTCGGTATTCGTCAGGATTTCGATGTTGAGGTGGCGGCCCGTCTCGACGAGCTTGGGCGAGATGGTGCACATCGCGCAGTCGTTGGTCGGAAACGTTTTGTCTAACTGGGCCATGTGCCCGCCGATGGCGGGTTTGGCTTCGACGAGATAGACCTTGAAGCCCTGCTCGGCCAGGTCGAGCGAGGCCTGCATCCCGGCAATGCCGCCGCCGACGACCATGACAGCGCCGATGGGTCGTGTGTCGGTTAGAACGGGTGTCGGGTTGCTCATGCGCTCTTCCTTTGCGGTGTAGACGTCCGTCACTTTTGCGATTCTGGTTTTGCCGTTCTTGCCTCAAACACCCGGACGATCACGACACCAATGAGCGCAAAGACGAAGAAAACCAACAACACCATCGCCGTGCTCTGTAGCGTGCCGATGATCGTTTGATACACCTCCAGCATCCAACGATCGGCTGTCAACTCGACGACGGCCCGATACGGCTCAACCGCCGTCATATACTTCTCGAGGTCCCACACCCGCACGCCGCCGCCGATGCCCACCACGTAAATGGCGAACTGGAGATAGCGCGTCCACGCCTGACTGATGTCGGCCGGCGCCACTCGCTTCATGATGCTATCCACCGGTTTGGTGAAGACGAAGACGACGATGGATGCAACGGCGAAGGCAATGATGAATGTGGTGATGAGCAAAACAACGATCATTGTTTGCCTCGATCTCTATTTGGAATCTCCTTGAAGCCCTGCTCGGCCAGGTCGAGCGAGGCCTGCATCCCGGCAATGCCGCCGCCGACGACCATGACGGCGCCGATGGGTTGTTTTTCGAGAGATTTGCCGCGTATCTGAGCCATGGCCAACCGAGACAGAAGGGTGAAGTGTGAAGGATGAGTCCTTATCGGCTGGGATGAGGGCGTCGGCCCCGGAACTCGATCTCATTGTCTTCGGTTTCTTCATCCTTCATCCTTCTAATTTCATCCTTTCCCTTCAGCGGACTTGGGCCAAGCGCCCGAATCCGGTCGGTCATGGTCTTGGCGGCGATGGCAAACGCATTGGCCTGACTGCCCGACATGAAGAACATATCCAATCGCTCCCCGCCGAGGCCGACCTCGTCCAGAATCTTCCGGGCGCGTTTGACGCGGGCGCGCCCGCGCTCGTTGCCGCGCACGTGATGGCAGTTGCCGATGGGGCAGGCCACCACAAACACACCGTCCGCGCCTTGCTCGAAGGCCTCCAAGATATATCGAATGTCGGTCTTGCCGGTGCAGGGCAGCCGGACGAATTTGACGTTGGCCGGGTACTGAATCCCCAGCGCCCCGGCAGTGTCGGCGGCCATGTAGCCGCAGTAGAGGCAGTAGAAGCCGGTGATCTCAGGCTCGAATGGCTTATCACTCATCACATCGCCTCTTCTGCCATCGCTGGCAGCCAGCGGCCCAGCCCGCCGATAGAGGGGAGCATGACCTGCTCATCGGTGTAATTGACGAGTTGAATGGCATTGGCCGGGCACTCGCTGGTGCAGGTGCCACAGCCCTGACACTGCGCCGCGTCGATGTAGGCCGCGCCGCCGAGTCCGCCGACGCCGGTTCGCCCCTCTTGCTGAATCACCTGCGGAATCCCAAAGGGGCAGGTGCGGGTGCAGGTCAAACAGCCGGTGCATTTGGCGGGGTCCACCTGGGCGACCACGCCGCCCAGATGAAACGCTTTCTGCGACAGCAGAGTCAACGCGCGCGCCGCGGCGGCCAGAGCATGGCTGATACTCTCTTCGATGAACTTGGGATAATGAGCCATGCCAGCGAGGAAGATGCCCTCGCGCATGAAGTCCATCGGGCGGAGTTTCAATTGCGCCTCTTCGAAGAAGCCCTCACTGGAGAGTGGCACGCGCAGCATCGCCGCCAACTGCCCGGCGCTTTCGGGGGGGGCCACCGCCATGCTCATCGGCACGATGTCGGCAGGCAGAGTCAGCCAGCGATTCAGCGTCAAGTCGTGCACGCGCACACGGAGACGATTGCCCTCGACGGTGACTTCGGGCGGCTCGGCGTCGGTGTAGCGGATGAAAATCACGCCCATCCGACGCGCTTCGTTGTAATACTCTTCGCGGAATCCGTAGGTGACGATGTTCTTGTACAGCACGATGACGCGGCAGGCCGGGTTGAACAACTTGAGGCGGATCGCGTTTTTCATGGTGGAGGTGCAGCACACTCGCGAACAGTACTCGGCCACGTTCGGAGGCCGCACGCATTGGATCATCACCACATCCTGAAGCGCGGCGACTTCGGCGGGTTGATGGATGATTCTCGACTCCAATTCGCGCTGGGTCATGACGCCGGGAAGGTCGAGCAGAGGGTGTTCACGAGTTTCCCGCGCGCCGGTGGCGACGACGGTTGCCCCATGTTCGATGTGGGATGTTTCCACCGAGCCGTCGGAATATCGGGTGCGAAGTTCGGCCCGAAAATCTCCGATGTGCCCGGAGTGGCGCACAACTTCGGTGCGTGTGTAAACCACAATGTGCCGGTGCGCGCGGACTCGATTCACCAAGTCGCGCAGTAAACGCTGTGGGTCGTAGCCTTCGGCGACGTAGTAGAGGTTGCGGAGGTTTCCGCCGAGCATTTCGGATCGCTCAACCAGATGCGCGTCGAAGCCGCTATCGGCAATCGCCAGGGCTGCCGTCATGCCGGCCACGCCGCCGCCAATGACCAGCGCCGCCGACCGGCAGTGATGCTTCTGTTTGTGGACGGGTTGCGCCGCCAGGACGCGACCGACGGCGATACGGACCAGTTCTTGCGCTTTGCGATTGACGAGTTGGTTTTGCTTCTGGTGAACTTGACTGCACTGGTCGCGCAGGTTGACCAGTTCGAGCAGGTAAGGGTTGAGTCCGGCCTGTCGAACCCTGCGCTGGAAAAGCGCCTCGTGGGTGCGGTTACTGCACGCCGCGACCACAACGCGATTCAGGTTGGCCTCGCGAATGTGCGCCCCCATGCGTTCGAGCGTTTCGGGAAAACAGGCGAAGTCAACCGTCTCGGCCACAGCCACACCCGGCCAGCGGGCGGCTTGCTGTGTCAGCGCCGGCAGGTCAACAGTCTGGCCGATGGTTCCCCCGCACGAGCAGGCAAAAACGCCGACGCGCGGCGGCTCCTGGCTTACGTCGCGCTCGGGCGGCAGGTCATTCGCCGTCAGGAAGGGCCACTCGCGCGTGTAGGGGTAAGCGCCCAGTTGATCGTTGAGCAGGCGCATCACTTCGGCGGCCGCGCCGCTGGCGTCAATGATCGTCTCGGCAATTTCTTTCGGCGACGAGAACGCGCCGCACACGAACACGCCGGGCCGCGTGGTTTGGAGCGGGGTGAATTTGTCGGTCTCACAGAACCCATGACTGTTGAGCTGGATGTTGAGCAATCCAGCCAGTTGCCGGGCCGAGTCGGGTGGTTGAAGCCCGGCGGCCAGCACGACCATTTCGAAAGACTCCTGCCGAAGTTGGCCATCGGGAGCCGCATAGTGCAACACTAAATTGCGGGTAGCCGGATCCTCACGGATGTCGGAGACGCGGCACCGAATGTACCGGATGCCGTAGCGTTCGCGCGCGCTGGCGAAATACGCGCCGTACTCCTTGTTGAACGCTCGCTCGTCCATGATGAACATGCAGCATTCAACATTGTCTCCCAAGCGTTGTTTGGCCAGCATCGCTTCCTTCGTCGCATACATGCAGCAAATGGAGGAGCAGAAGGAATGATTCTGATCGCGCGAGCCAATGCATTGCAGCCAGGCGATGGAGCGCGGAGGGCGGCGATCCGACGGGCGTGTGACGACTCCCTCGGTTGGGCCAGATCGACTGGCTAGACGCTCATACTGCAGTGCGTGCAGAACGTTGGGGTAACGGCCGTAGCCAAACTCTTCGAGTCCCTCAGGATCGTAGGGCTGGAAGCCGAGGGCGAGGACAATAGCGCCGACCTCAACGGCCATCAAGCGAGGGTGTGCGCGAAGGTCAATTGCCCCGGCGGGGCAGGCCTGCGCACACTTGTCGCACTCATCGCAGTACGGCCCCCGGTCAATGATGTACGCATCGGGGGTTGCGCGCGCCGCGATTTTGTAGGCGGCCTTGCGCTTCGTCAGGCCCTGCTGATATTCGTTCGGCCACTCCACAGGGCAAACATCGGCGCAACGACCGCAGTTGATGCACCGTCTGACATCCACGTAGCGGGGCTCCTGGCGCAGCGAGACGGTGAAATCTCCGGCCTGCCCCGCCACATCAACGACGTGGGTATTGGTCAGAATCTCGATATTGGGGTGCTGGTTATACGGGGTGTATGCTGGGGAGATGGAGGGGCGAGTGCAACCGTAGCCGTGGTCTGGGGTGCCGCGGCAGAGGACACAGTCGTGCTGGGGGAACATGTAGCCAAGTTGTGCCACACGCCCGCCCAGACAGGGCGTATGCTCAACGAGGAATACTTTCAGGCCGGAATCGGCGAGATCGAGCGCCGCGCGCATTCCTCCAATGCCGCCGCCAACCACCATGACAGCAGCAACAGATCCGTTATTGCCATGACTACTGCGGAAGTCAGCCATCGCGTTTCCTGATCGGCCAGATGCACGCGCAACGCTTCCTCAAACTCGCAAATCCCTGTAGGCAGGGCTGGCTTCAGTAAAAGGCCAATTTATATCCGGAACAAGTGACTTCTGTAATCTTATCTTGATCTCTTCGTCAGGCGACAGGCCAGCGCCGCACAGCCGTAACTCGCCCGCCTCCGGATTGACCTTTTCGTGGTATTCTCCCCAATCCTCATGCTCAACTCTCTTCGCTTCCGGCTCGTCCTCTCCTACGTGTTCGTCGCCCTCGTCAGCGTCGCCATCATCGGCTTGGCGCTGTTGGTTTTTCTGCGCGCCAATGGCGGCATCGAGCGGCTCGACTATTTGCGGCTCACGGAAGTCGTGCGCACCATCCAGCGCACCAATCCGCCTCTGCCATCGCCCGATCCCCCCGCGCTCAAACAACATGCCCAGCAGTTAGCCGCCGATCATAATGTCCGCGTGATCTTCATCGACCGGAGCGGCGCGGTGCTCACCGACAGCGACGTGTTGAACGGCCTCGCCTCCCCCGGCGACATTCCCAAAATTCCGGCGGATGGCGCGGCCATCGAACGCGGCGTCGTCCGCGACTCCTCACAGCGAGCATGGCTATACGTTTTGGGCCCGGGCGGCGGCCTCCGATTGGTGGCGCTCACACAGCGCACTGGCCCCCTTCAATTTCTGATCGAAAACTTCCTCACCCCTCTGCTCGAGGCCGCCTGCGTCGGCGTGGCCCTGTCGGTGCTCATGGCTTTCCTCATCACCGATTCGCTCACTCGCTCGGTGCGCCGACTCTCCGCCGCCGCCAGCGCGGTGGCGCAGGGCAATCTTGATCAGAGCGTGCCGGTGAGCGGCCCCACCGAATTGAGATCGCTGGCGCAGTCGTTCAACGACATGATCGCTCGCGTGCGGCAGAGCCAATTAGCCCAGCGCGATTTCGTCGCCAACGTGTCGCACGAACTTAAAACGCCGCTCACCTCCATTCACGGATTCTCGCAAGCCATTCTCGACGGCGCGGAGCGCGAGCCAAAACACGCCGCGCGCATCATCAACGATGAAGCCTCGCGGATGCGCCGACTCGTGGATGGACTGCTCGATCTCGCCCGGCTCGACGCGGGGCAGGCGGCGTTGAATCGCGCGCCGACCGATCTGGCCGCCGTTCTCCGATCGTCAGTTGACCGACTCAGTTTGCGGGCGAACGAAAAGAATGTGACTCTGCGCGCCGACCTTCAGCCCCTCCCCACCCTCGTCGCCGATGGCGACCGGCTCGCGCAGGTGTTCACCAACCTGCTCGACAACGCAGTGAAACACACGCCCGATGGCGGCAGTGTGACGCTGGCCGCCCGGCAGGAGTCCGGTTGGGTCACAGTGTCGGTCACCGACACTGGAGTCAGCATCCCGCCCGATGATCTGTCGCGAGTCTTCGAGCGCTTCTATCGAGTGGACAAATCGCGCGCCGCCGAGCACGGCTATGGAATTGGATTGGCGATCACGAAAGAGATCGTGCAAGCGCACGGCGGCGCGATCAAAGCCGAGAGCGTGACGGGGTTGGGAACAAAATTCACCGTGCAGTTGCCCGCCGCTCAAAGCGGCGACACGACGGTGGCGAGAAAGCGAACGAAGTGAGCGCGATTACTTTCGGCTCGACCCGCCGCCTTTGGCCGCCGGGGCTCCGCCTTTGCTCTGCGGCCCGCCCTTCGTTTGCTGGCCGCGCTCCTCTTCCGGAATCCAACCCTCCGGCATTGCCGCCTCCTCGCCGAAGAAGAATTCCTCCAACTGCTCCATCAGAAATTCTTGCGCGCGCGGGTCGGCCAAATTAAGGCCATAGTGATTGATCAGCAATGTGGACTGCTCCTGCCACAACTGCCATCCCTGTTGCGACACGTTTTCGTACACGCGCTTGCCCAGTTCGCCGGGGAACGGCGGGCGCGCCAAGCCGGCCAGCTCACGACCAAGTTTCACACACTTCACTGTTCGAGCCATACGCTATCCTTTTTCGCAGATGAGCGCAGATTGATTCAAATCATCTGCGGCCATCTGCGCAATCTGCCGGCAACAACATGACCGACGACCTTCCTATCATCTTCATGGGCCTCTTCGGCGAACTCTCGCGCCGGCCCCTCGCCGCCTTGCTCGACTTCGGCGCAAACGTCCGCGCCGTCATCGTCCCCGCCGCCAGAACCGATCCCGATCCCATCCCACTCGATCCGCCGCACATCGATCTGCCCGATCTCGACTTCGTCCCGCTCGTCTCCAAATACATCGCCCCCAGCATCGTCACGCTTGCGTGGGAGCGCGGCATCCCGCTCATCGCCATCGGCGATTTCAGCCGCCCCGCCGCGCGCGAAGCCATCGCCGCCTTCGAGCCCGATCTCATCTGCGTTTCATGCTTCTCAAGAATTATACCCTCGCCCATCCTCAACCTGCCAAAACTCGGCGCGCTCAATTTGCACCCCTCCCTCCTGCCGCGCTATCGCGGTCCCATGCCCCTCTTCTGGCAATTCCGCAACGGCGAACCGCGCACCGGAGTCACCTTGCACTACATGGCCGAGCAGGCCGATGCTGGCGACATTCTTTTGCAGAAAGAGATCACGTTCCCCGACGGCGCGCACGGCGCTGAGGTGGAAACGTTGTGCGCTGACGCGGGCGGGGAACTTTTCGTGCAAGCCCTTGGCCTCATTCGCAGTGGGCCGCCGCCTCGCCTCCCGCAACGGGAGGCCGACTCCACACATCACCCCCTGCCCACCCGCGCCGATTTCGCCATCAGCCCCGATCAGCCCGCGCGCCGCGCCTTCAACTTCATTCGCGGAGTCGATTCGCTCGGAGAGAGCCTTCCCTTCGAGATCGCCGTCGGCGGCGTCACCTTTCGCATCCGGGAGGCACTCGAGTATTCCGCCGACACGGCGTTGGGCGAACCGTATCGGCGCGAGGGCGACGAAGTGCGCGTTCAATTTCAACCGGGCGTTCTGCGCGTCCGTGCGGAATGAGGCTGGCCGCTGGCACACGACTTGCACCAAAATAATGGCCGGAGTACACTACGGCGCAGTTACGGAGGTATGGCCCATGTTCGATGATTTGAGACCCAAAAGCGGCTCGCCATTCGAGGAAGAAGATGCCCCCGAGGAAGAAGTGGTGGAGGCCGTTCCCGCCAAGCCCGCCTCGCGCAAAAGGCGATCACCCTCGTCGGGCGAGGTTCCCATTTTGGGCATGACGGCGGGGCAGCGGTTTGTGCTTTCGATCATGCTGTTTTTGGATGTGACGGTGCTGGGTTGCTTCTTGCTGTTGGCAACCGGCGCTGTTGTGTTGCGCTGAAAACTCTTGCCCAAACAAAAACGGGACTGGTGAGCAAACCAGTCCCGTTTTTTTGGTTGGGTTTCACCGTTCAATTCACCGACATGCGTTTGGAAGCGAAGTGCAAAATGCGGGCGACGGTTTGAGAATAGTCGTATCCGGCAGTGCGCGCCGAGCGAGCGAAGCCGCCTTCGAGGGTGATGTCGGGGTTCGAGTTCACGTCGAGCACGTAGGGGACGCCGTCGCGCACGCGGATGTCGATGCGGCCATAATCGCGTAAGCGCAGGGCTTTGTATGCGCCCTTCGCCGTCGCTTCGATGCGCGCCCGCAATTCATCGTCTATCGGCGCCGGGCAAACCACCGGGTTGAGCCGGAAAGCTTCGGTGTTCGGATCCCATTTGGCGTCGTACGACACGATGCGTTCGTGATAGTCGCTGAAGCCGCTGAAGTCCAGCATGGCCAGCGGCAGGGTGAAGAGTCGCCCGTTGCCCCACATCGAGACGTTGAACTCCGGGCCGTCGATGAAGTCCTCGACGAGTGCGGGCTGATGCCACGTGTCGAGAACGTATTGCACGCGCTCTTCGAGTTGTTCGGGCGTGTCCACCACCGCTTCGGGGGTGATGCCGTGTGAGCAGTGCTCGATGGCTGGCTTCACCAGCGCCGGGAAACGATTCCAGCCGTTGGCGTCGGCAGAGTTGAACACCTTCGAGATCGGCGTTGAGACGCCGTGCTTGAGAAGATGCTCTTTGGTGATGGCCTTATCGAGGGTGGCGGCCAACGTCCACGCATCGGCGCCGGTGTAGGCAAAGCCCATCGACTCCAACACAGGCGGGATGGCATCGTAGGCATTGGGCTGCCCGTCGAGTCCTTCACACCAGTTGAAGACAACGTGTTTTGTGGGGTCGAGGTCGCGGAGGTGTTCGGCCACATCGGTGCGAACAGGGGCGAGATGAACTTCATACCCCTGTTCCATCAGACCGCGCCGCATTCGTTTGATGCACACATCGGACACTTCGGTGTCTCGCGCATTCCAATCGCTCATCATGTTGAAGAGGATGACGGCTCGGAACTTGCGCGGGTCGGTCTTTATGGCGCTTTCAACATCACTATCCATACTATTACCTGCCCACTTCCATCTTGCTCGGTCGTGGGTCTTTGTCCTCCCATGACTGCCAGATGTAGAGCGTTACTTTCCGATAACTATTCACATATTAATAACTTTTGTGATGATAGTCAATGATTCAACCTTAAAATTCAACGACTGCTGGCGGGCGACGACATGACTCTGATCGTCTGTCGCCTCGAGATCACGCGAGTCGAAAACTGAAGATGCACAGATCATCGCCATCGCGATAGAAGTCTTTGATCTGAGTCTCGAGTCCGCATCCCATTCGAAGATAAAACGAACGCGCGCGTTCGTACTCCGATGTGCTGCTCGTCCAGATCATCATCAACCGGCCACCCTGCTTTTTGATCTCGCCGACGACGAACTCGAATAGGGCGCGGCCAACCCCTTGCCCGTGCGCCGAGGCGTCGGCGGCGATCCAATACAGATCGAAGGTGCCTTCGGTGAGGGCGGTGGGGCCGTAGCAGGCAAAGCCGATCACGCGCTCATTGCGTTTGGCGGAGACGAAGTTGTAGCCCGAAACCTTCGGGTCGCGCAGATAGCCGTCGAAGAGCTCGAGTGGCGTGCTCAATTCGTCGTCGCGGAAGTTTCCGGCGGAGAGAGTGATGCGCTCGATGTCGGCGCGTTCGGAGGGAAGGGACGAATAAACGGATAGCAACGGAGTTGAGTTGGGAGAATCAGGGAATTGGAGATCAGCCGATTTCTAAATTCTCCAATTCTCTATTGAATGCCATGCCGTCGAATGGCCGCATCCAGAATCCGGTTCACCAGCTCGGCGTGGCCGATGTGGATGGCGGCGGCCTCGATGACGATGTCGCTGATGCCGGGGGCGAGGCCGGGCAGAGGGTTGATTTCGAGAACGTACGGTTTGTAGTTGTCGGTTTCGTCGAGGCGGAAGTCCACGCGGGCCACATCGTAACAGCCGCAGACGCGAAAGACGGCGGCCGTGAGCCAGTTCAGTTCCTCGATCTGTTCGGGTTTGAGCGGCGCGGGGCAGAGGTAGGTGAGCTGTTCGGCCAGTTCGGTTTTGAGGCGGTTGGTGTAAATCTGATCACTGCCCTCGAACGGTTTGAGGTCAACCTCCATCGGCGGGAGGAAGAGCATCCCTCCGGCACGGATGTCGTCGAGATCGCCGGGCGTGCGGCGCTTGGTGCCGTAGAGGCGCATGGGCAGGCGGCGCGCGCTGAAACCGGCAATGTTGCCCACCACGCCCACCGTCACTTCGCGTCCGGCAATATAATGCTCGACGAGCGCAGTTTGTTTGTATCGCTCGAAGACTTCTTTCAACTGCTCGCGCAATTCCTGCTCGTTGTTGACGATGGACTTTTCGCTGATGCCCACGCTCGTGCCCTCGCGCGAGGGTTTGACGAACAGCGGGAACTTCATGTCGTCGTCAAGCGGCTCGTCCACGCGCTCGAAAGTTTGGAAGGCGGGCGTGGGCAGCTCGTGCCAGTTGAGCACGCGCTTGGTCATCGGCTTGTCGAGGCAGAGGGCCAGTGTGAGCACTTTGGAGTGCGTGTACGGAATGCGCAGCATCTCCAGCAGGGCGGGCACTTGCGCTTCGCGCGAATCGCCGAAGTGCGACTCGCAGATGTTGAAGCAGATATCGGGGCGGTTAGCCGATAGTTTGCCGGGTAGCGCCGAGTCGCCTTCGTAGAACATGGCTTCGTGCCCGCCCTGCCGAATGGCCCCGAGGATGGCCTCAACCGTCGTCTCCGAGTCGAGATCGTCCCAATAGTCCTCGCTCATGCCCGGAAACTTGGGCGCGTTCTTTTTGAGGTTAGCCAGCAATGCGACTTTCAATCGTCGGGGCATGGAGTCCTCTTGCGGGGCGGCGGGGATTGAGCGCGGCGCGTCTTCCGTTCGGGCGGGGTTGGAGGCCGTGCCGCCGAATGGCGGCGTCCATCACGGCCACGATCAATTGGGCGTGAGTCCAGCCTTCGGCTTCGGCGCACAGAGTCAGATCCGAAATGGGCGTGACGCCAGGCAAGGCGTTGATTTCGAGAATCTGCGGCAGGCCGGTGCGACGGTCAAGCCGGAAATCAACGCGAGCCATATCGAGCGATTGGGTGCGGCGGAAAACTTCCAGCGTGAGACGGCGGATTTCGGCGGCGGCCTCATCGGGGAGGGGAGCCGGGCACAGCCCGCGATATTTGTCGGCCAGCGTGACTTTGAGTTTGTTGCTGTACACCGGCTCGGTGCCAGGCTCGTAAACGGTGTAATCCACTTCGGAGATGGGGAAGAGGTGGACTCCGGCGTAATCCACGCCGGTGTGTCCTTCTTTGGAATGCAGAGCATCGAGCGGAATGGGGGCCGTCAGCGCGCGGGGATCGAGGTTGCCCACCAACCCGCAGGTGAGGTCGCGGCCATCCACGTATTCTTCGACGAGCACCGTCTGCCGATACATTTTGATGAGGTGCGAAACGTAGTCGCGCAGATCGGATTCGGAATGAAGGATCGACTTCTCGGTGATGCCTTTGCCTGTGCCTTCGCGGTTGGGTTTGGCGAAGAGCGGAAAGCGAAGTTTTGGATCGAGTGAATCGTCGGCGGTGATGAATTCTTGAAAGCGCGGGGTGGGCAGGCCGTGATGGGCGAGGACTCGTTTGGTCATCGCTTTGTCGAGGGTGAGGGCGAGGCCGAGCACGCGCGCCGCTGTGTACGGCACGCCGAGCATTTCGAGCAGGGCTGGCGCCTGCGCTTCGCGCGAGTCGCCGCGATACCCTTCGCAGGTGTTGAAAGCAATGTCGATGTTGAGCCGTTTGAGTTTGGGCGCGATGGAGAGATCGCCCTCCATCGGAAAGACGGTATGACCCGCGCCGCGCAGGGCGGCGGCGTAGGCTTGCACATTCTTTTCGTGATCGAGTTCGTCGAGCGCGTCGGGCGGATCGTTTGCGGTTCGGGGAGCGTTTTCGGCGAGGTTGTAGAGGAGGGCGACTCTTAAACCCCCTCCCCTAACCCCTCCTCCGTTCGTTTTGCGAACAGGGGAGGGGAAATCGGAAAGTGGATCGGAATTTTCTGCGGTTGTCACTATCAAGTTGCTCCAAAGATCGGCGATGGTTCACCGCAGAGACGCTGAGAAAGATTTCTTCGCGCTCTCCGCGTTTTTGCGGTGAAACGGATATTTATTTGCGATCTCCCGAATCAATCAGCGGGAGGCTGGCCTCGCGGGTTTCGCCTTCGATGAGATCGGGCGGCTGGCCGATGCCGAGCGGCTTCCATTTCTGATCGTTGGCCTTGAGACGATGTTTGCCGCCGCCGCGATCGTGCACGTCGTCGAACGTTTGCGGTTTGATGAACATGTCGTGGCCTTCGAGCAGGCCGAGCACGCCCTCTTGCCCGGGCTCCGGGCGCCTGAGCGCTTTCTCTTCCAGCGGCGCGACGGCGTGCGGGTTGTAATCGTCGGGCTCGGTGTACGTGGTGACGAAGCCTTCGTAGTTGCGGAGGACGACTTTGCCCGGCGCTTGCGACAGAACGTAATTGGGCATCACCGGAATTTTGCCGCCGCCGCCGGGCGCATCCACAATGAAGTGCGGCACGGCGAAGCCCGAGGTGTGCCCGCGCAGGCCTTCGATGATCTCGATGCCTTTGGAAACGCTGGTTCGGAAGTGGCCCGCGCCGTCCACCAGATCGCATTGATAGAGATAGTATGGCCGCACACGCATCTTCACCAGTTCGTGCACCAGTTGGCGTTGGATGTGAACCGAGTCGTTGACTCCGGCGAGAAGCACCGACTGATTCCCCAACGGGACTCCGGCGCGGGTGAGCCGGTCGCACGCTTGAGCCAGTTCGGGCGTGATCTCGTTGGGGTGGTTGACGTGGATGTTCATCCAGAAGGGGTGATACTTCTGGATCATGTCGCACAATTCTTCGGTGACGCGCATGGGGAGGAAGACGGGCACGCGCGAGCCGATGCGGATGATCTCGATGTGCGGAATGGCGCGCACGCGGCTGATGATCTCTTCGAGCAGTTTGGGGGCCAGCACCAGCGGGTCGCCGCCGGAGAACAGCACATCGCGCACCTGCGGGGTGCGTTCGAGGTAATCGATCTGCGCTTCGAACTCTTTGCGCGAAAAAGTCTGCGAGGGGTCGCCGACGATGCGCGAGCGGGTACAGTATCGGCAGTATGAGGCGCACTGAGTCGTCACCAGCATGAGCACGCGGTCGGGGTAGCGGTGCACGAGGCCGGGCACGGGCGAGTGGCGGTCTTCGGCCAGCGAGTCTTCCATCATTGAAGTGAACGGAACCATCTCGCGGTCGGTGGGGATGATTTGGCGGCGGATGGGGTCGTAAGGATCGTTGGGGTCGATGAGTGAGGCGAAGTAGGGCGTCACATCCACGCGGAAAAGATTTTTGGCTTCGAGGGCTTTGCGTTCGCTCTCGGTAAGTTCGAGCACGTTGGCCAGTTCGGCAACGGTGTTGAGCCGATTGGACATTTGCCAGCGCCAGTCGCTCCATTTTTCATCGGGCACGTCTTTGTAAAATAGGGCGCGGCGGGAAGGGGTGGTCATGGGGAAACTCCGGATGGTGTTGGGTTGTTGGGTGGTTAGGTGGTTAGGTGGTTGGGTGGTTAGGCGGTTGGGCGGTTGGGCGAGGAGGGAGGCGGGTTGTGAGGGGAGATGGTTTGCGACAAGTTGGCGGCGGGGGAGTGGAGCGGCGGGTGGTTACCGTGGGGCGTTCCGCGCTGAGGCGATCAGCAATTGAACGCAACAGACTCATTGATTGCGATTGTATCGAGATTTGCGCGGCAATACAAGATGAGGAGGCTTAAGATTTCGATGCGGAGGGTAAACGGGGATCGATCTACTCAACACTCTTCTTGATGATCTCGGCCAGCTCTTTGATGTGGATCGGTTTGCGGATGAAGCGCGTGGCGCCCGCTTCCATGCAGTCGGCTTCGGCGTTGGGGTCGGCGGTGGCGGTGACGACGAAGATGGGGATGTTGGCGGTGGCCGGATCGGCTCGCAGGCGGCGGGTGACTTCGTAGCCGTCGAGGTCGGGCATCATGAGGTCGAGGACAATGGCGTTGGGGTGGGCGTTGTGGATGTTGGATAGGGCTTGCGTGCCGGAGAGCGCGTATTCGGTTTGCAGTCCGGCCACTTTGAGCCCCAGCGCGAACATCCGGCAAGTGTCTATTTCATCGTCCACGATTAACACTTTAATGGGCATTGGCATTGCTCCAGTCGAGTTGAGGCTATTTTACTCCGAGTCGCTCAACGCGGCGTTTGGATCGGTTTGCAGTGAGGCGGCGATGGATTGGAAGATGGGCATGAGCAGTTCGCGGGCCGGAGATTGCGCCAGCGCGGTGAAGATGTAAAGCACGCGCTCGCGTGGAAGATACTCGGCAAGGCCGACAACGCGAACGGTGATGTTGTCGGGGGGAAGACTCTGATCGAAGGTGAATGTGGCCGACCACTGATCGGGCAGAAGCGATGAATCGATTTCGACGAGGGCGAAGGAGGGGAGGTCGCCCCACGTGGTTCGCACATCGGACTCGTAATCTCCGTTGGGCGCCGATTCGGCCAACGCGAAGGCCACGCTGAATTGCCCGATGTCGTCGGGCGTGGTGAACTGAGCCGAGTCTTCCGATTCGTCGATCTGCCAGCCGTCGGGATACGGCACAGTGAATGCGCCGCTGGGGTGACGATACGGTTGCGAGGCGATGGTGATGACGGGGGCTTCGGCCAGGGGCGGTGTGACGGCGAACGGCGGGGGAGGAAGTTGGGTGGAGAGTTGGGGCGGCGGCAGGGTGCGCGGCGTTTCAGTTTCGTTTTGAGCGAGAGCCAGAGCGAGGAGTCCGAGTCCCGCGCCGAGGGGCACACCGATGATAGCCAGTCCGCGCGAGAGCCTTTTCATTCATCCCCTGCGCGTTCTCACTTATCCGGCGGCGGTGGCGGCGGCGCGAAGGGCAACCCCGGCGAGGAAGAGGCAGATTGCGCCGTAGATGTAGGCTTCGCGGTGGGTGTCTCGTCCGCGAGTGAAGGCGAAGGCCGAGGGGATGATGATGACGCCGAGGATGCCGTAGAGGTAGTGGACATCGCGGGCGGGCATTCGGCCCTGAAAGACGAGGATGAGGCCGATGATGGCTTGGGCGACGAAGATGAGCTCGTTGATGATGAGCGTGCCCCAAAAGTTGGAATCGATTTTGCGCTGGCGAACGGCGATGAACAGCGCCCACAGGCCGACGATGGCAGAATAAACGGTGGCGGTGGTGAAGATGCGCGAGTGGATGTCGGTGAGTGCCATGATGATGAAAAGGAAAACCGGCCGGGGTTACGCCCTGCCGGTCCTGCGCCCTCGGAGTGACTCGAACACTCGGCCCTTTGCTCCGCAAGCAAATGCTCTATCCACTGAGCTACGAGGGCGTGGGGAACATTCTACCATGCCGGGAGGCAAGTATCAAGGAATTTGGCCGATGGCTTTTGCTAATAACTCCGGCTGCACGTTGCCGCCGCTGATCACGGCGACGTTGTGCTCGGCAGTGGGCAGTTCGTTGCGATGATACAGCCACGCGGCGAAAGTCACCGCGCCGCTCGGCTCGGCCACCAATCGCGCGTCGAGCGCCAAATGCTGCATGGCTTTGAGAATCTCTTCCTCGCTCACGGTCACAATATCATCCACAAACTTTTGCACGTGCGGCCACGTCAACTCGCCCAAATGCTGAACCCGCAGACCGTCGGCCACTGTGCGCGAAACTTGCTCGGCGGTGAAGCTCACCACCGCGCCGCCGCGCAGACTCGCTTGCGCATCGGCGGCCAACTCCGGCTCCACGCCGATCACTTTCACGCCGGGCTTGCTCAGTTTGATCGCCGCCGCTACCCCGCTGATCAAGCCGCCGCCGCTTACCGGCGCCAGCGCCAGCCCCGCCTCCGGCAAGTCTTCGAGAATCTCCAGCCCGATGGTGCCCTGCCCGGCCATCACTCGCTCGTCGTCGTATGGGGGCACCGGCGCCAGCCCGCGCTCCTCGGCCAACGCCTTCGCTTTTGCCGCGCGCTCTTCACTGCTGTTGCCCACCGTCACCACTTCCGCGCCGAGTGTGATCGTCTTCTCTCTTTTGATCGGCGGCGCGTCCCCGGGCATGACCACCACCGCCTTCACGCCGAGCGCTCTCGCCGCATAGGCTACCGCCAGCGCATGGTTGCCGCTCGAATGCGCCACCACCCCGCGCCGCCATTCGGCGGGCGAGAGGCTGGCAATGGTATTGTACGCGCCGCGCAATTTGAACGCGCCGGTGGGCTGAAAATTCTCCGGCTTGAAATACAACCGCCGCTCGTCGGTGTGGCCGGGGCAGAGCAACAGCGGCGTGCGCGTGATGGCGTCCCGGATTCGCTCCTGCGCCAATCGAATATCGTTGAGGGTAATCATGCTTGACTATTTTGTACACAAGTGGACACAGATTCTATTGCTCTGATCCGTGTCCATCTGTGTACAAGACTCGTTCTCCCGAAGTGGCGTCAACTATGCCCCAGCACGCGATGAGGCCGGTATCGCTCTTCGAGGAAAGCGCATTCATCCTGCGAGAGTTGAACATTCAACGCCGCTGCCGCCTCTTCGAGTTGATACATTTTGCTCGCGCCGATGATTGGCGACGTGACTCCCGGCTGATGCAGCAGCCATGCCAACGCGATCTGCGCGTTCGAGACGCCGCGCCGTTTCGCCAATTCCGCCACCCGATCCACGATCTCGAAGTCCTCATCCTGATAATACATGTCGTGCGCGAACGCATCGCTCTTGGAACGAGCCGTCTCCCCGCTCTTATCTTTGGTTCGATTGCCCGCCAGAAATCCCCGCGCCAACGGACTCCACGGGATGACGCCGACTCCATCGCTTCGGCACAGCGGCATCATCTCCCGCTCCTCCTCGCGGTACACGAGGTTGTAGTGATTCTGCATCGAGGCGAATCGGGTCCAGCCGTTCATCTCGGCGGTGTGCTGCATTTCTGCGAACTGCCACGCATACATCGACGATGCGCCGATGTATCGCGCTTTGCCCGCTTTCACCACGTCGTGCAACGCTTCCATCGTTTCTTCAATCGGGGTCTCTTTGTCGAAGCGGTGAATTTGATAGAGGTCAACGTGATCGACGCCGAGCCGCCGCAGGGAGCCGTCAATGGCTTCCATGATGTGTTTGCGCGAGAGGCCGCCTTGATTTGGTTTGTCGCCCAGCGGGTAGAACACTTTGGTGGCGATCACTACTTCGTCGCGGCGGGCGAAGTCGCGCAGAGCGCGGCCGGCCACTTCTTCGCTCACGCCCAGCGAATACATATCGGCGGTGTCAAAAAAATTGATGCCGTGTTCGATAGCGCGCTTGACGAACGGGCGGCTCTGCTCTTCACCCAGCACCCACTCGCGCCACTTGGGCGCGCCATATGTCATCATGCCGAGACAGAGGCGCGAAACTTTGAGGCCGGTGCGGCCAAGGTTCGCATATTGCATAATCGTTCTCCCGTCACCGAACACTGTCAGCAGTTGGGTTCGCCACGCCCGCGAACGTCTCATAGTGTATCAGATAGGAGTCAAATACAAAAACCTATTGAGGGATGTTTCGTTCAAGTGACTTTCAACGCTCCCCCAAGAGTGTGGTATACTGACGGCTGTCAAGATCAGGATTTGAGCGTACAACTATCGCCAGACCCTCTCATGGGCCTGGCGGTTTTTTTTATCGGTCGGCCCCCTTGGGCCGCGCCGCAGGAGACCCTAACCATGGAAGTCAAACTATACGTTGGCAATCTATCATATGAAACAAGCGAAGACGATTTGCGCGCGCTGTTTTCTCAAGTGGGTACCGTTGCCTCAGTGGCGCTGATCAAAGATCGTGACACGGGCCGGTCAAAAGGATTTGCGTTTGTCGAGATGACCACCCAAAGCGAAGCGCAGACCGCCATTAGCACCTACAGCGGCTACAAACTGAAGGATCGCGATCTGACGGTCAATATGGCCCGGCCGCGCGAAGAGCGCAACGGTTTCGGGGGTTCATCGGGCCGGAATGATGGTCGGAAACACAAAGCCCGGGGCGGCAACCGCCGGTATTAGAGCGAATCTCGTTTGGCTCATCGACTCCCCAGCCCTCCCGTTTTCGCGCGAAACGAACGCGAAAATGGGGGATGCAGGGGAGAGCAACATCGCAACGGAATTGGAGCCCACTGGAGACTTGTGCTGTAATGCGGGACGAGCATGAGGTGAGGAGCATCCTATGCAATTCAACGTTGGCGACCGGGTGATGCATGCCAGTCAGGGGAGCGGCCAGATTATTGCGATTGAAGAGAAGCGGCTCTCTGGCGACGAAGCCCGACTGTATTATGTGGTGGCGACAAGCCATAGCAAAGTATGGGTGCCAGTAGAATCGGGCCGCGCCTCTAGCCTCCGCCTATTGGCTTCCAACAGCGATCTTGCTCACTGCCGAGTGTTGCTAAAAAGCCGCCCGGCCTCGCTCAGCGCCGATCGGCGGCAACGATACCTCGATCTCAATCATCGCCTCCGGCTGAGTTCCTTTGAAATCCGGTGCGAGGTGATTCGCGACCTCACCGCTCATGGCTGGGTCAAACCATTGAGTGAGGCAGACGCGACGGCGCTCCGCAAGATTCGAGAAGATGTTTGTCAAGAGTGGGCTACCGCCGCAGGCGTGCCGGTGTCGGAGGCTGCTCGGGAAATCACGGTCTTGCTTCAGGAAGGGCGCCAACGCCACGGCGACTGAATCAACCCTGATCTGTTTTCGATAGAGACGTGCTTCGGGGATGCCTCTTTAAATCTGCGAGAGCACGTTCGTTGCCATCGCTTCCAGCCCGTCGAGGTTGTCGAGATCGAGCCACTGCAACATGATTCGCTGGACGCCCGCGTTCGCATACTTCCCCAGCTGATCCACAATCTCATTCGCCGCGCCTATCACCACGCCCATCTTTCGCAACCGTTCGCGGCGCGCATCATCGCCTTTGAGTCGGCGCATCACTTCGGCCTCGTCTCTGCCAAAGTAACAGCCCGTCATCAACGAGCGCCGCACCGACGACAGGGCGCGGCCTCTCGCCGCGAGCAGTTCATCCAACTGCGCCGAGCGCCGCGCAAACTCGTCCGGCGGAATGTACACCGCGTTCCACTCCGACGCGTAGTTTGCCACGAGCGGCAGTGTCCGCCGGGAACCGTTGCCGCCAATGAGAATCGGCGGCCCACCGGGGCGGCCCGGTCGGGGCAGGAGGATCGCTTCCTTCAATCGGTAGAACTCTCCATCGAAGTCAACGGGCGAGTCGCTGTTGAGCAATCGCGCGATCACTTCCAATCCTTCTTCGAATCGGGCGAAGCGGCCGGGCGCGTCGAGAAAATCCCAGCCGAAGTGATCGTGCTCGCGCTCCTGCCAGCCCACGCCGAGTCCCAGCGTGAGTCGGCCACCCGATAGATCGTCCACCGCTGTCGCCATCCGCGCGGTCATCGTCGGGTGGCGGAACGACATCGGCGTGACCAATGGCCCGAACTCGATGCGCTGTGTGTGACTCGCCAGCCACGCCAGCGACACCCACAGTTCGAGCGAATCAAGATCGGGCGGGGAGGCATTGGTGTAATGGTCGGATCGGTAGAGTCCGGCGAAGCCGAGCGACTCGACGGACTCGGCCATTCTCATCCAGCGCGGCCAGTTGAGTCCGTTCTGGCCTTCGATCATGATCGCGACTTCAATCATCGGTTGCCTCGAATCCTTTCAACGCGGAACGATGCTCTGTGCGCTCCGCGCGCTCTGTGGTAAAATTTTAGCCAACCCCATTTGGAGAGACTATACAATGACAGAGGCCAAACTCAAAATCGGCGACGCCGCGCCCGGCTTCGCGCTGAAGAGCGACGCCGGGCAAACGGTGAGACTTTCGGATTTTCTGGGCAGAAGGGTGATCGTTTACTTCTATCCAAAAGACGACACGCCCGGTTGAGCGAAACAGGCGAGCGGGTTCCGCGACGCATTCCCACAAATCGAAGAGAAGAACGCAGTGGTGTTGGGCATCAGCCCCGACGGGGAAGAATCGCACCGGAAGTTCAAGGCCAAATACAACATCCCTTTCGTGCTGTTGTGCGACGAGGATCACGCTGTGGCCGAGGCTTATGGGGTATGGGGCGAAAAGAAATTCATAGGCATCACGGCCATGGGCATCCTTCGCAGTCACTTTGTGGTTGACGAGCGCGGCGTGCTGATGGATGTGCAAGTGAATGTGAAGCCGGAAGACAGCGTGGCGAAAGCGCTGGAGGTAATAGAGAAGTAGAGAGTTGGGGAATAGTGTCAGGAATCAAAAGGCCGATGGTCAAACACCGTCGGCCTTTCTTTTGCTGACGCTAACCGCTATCCGCTGACCGCTACTTGCTCACCAGCGTCAGGGTGCCGACTCCCATATCAACATGGATCGTCAACGTTGGGCCCGCACCACTGATCTCGTACGCGCCGCCGCTCACACTCCAATCGCCGCCGGTGTCAACGTTGTTCAAGCCGCCCTCCACCGTCACGGTCGTGGCCGTGTCGGCAGGGATCACAATCGTCAGCGTGCTCACACCGGCTCTGATGTTCACGGCGGCGTCGCGCTGAAGTTCGCCGGAGAAGTCGAGGGTGAACGTGCCCGCGCCGCCTTCAAACTCCATTTCGGCAAAGTTGGCGTCGGCCAAGCCGGTGAGGGTGAGGGTGGACGCGCCCGCGCGGCACACGAGGGTTTCCATTTCCTCAGGGTTGACCGAATCGAACGACACCGTGGTTGACGACGCGCCGCCGCTCAACGTGAGATTGCGCAGGGGCAGGCCGCCAAGTTCCAAATCGCCCTCATAGGCTCCGGCGTTCACGGTGAGATTCATCGGCACGGCGCCGAGTTTCAGATCCCAATCGTTGATCACCTCGCCTTCGGGGATGCCGCCAGCGCCGTCGGCGTTTTGGGTGAGAGTGAGTTTGCCGCCTTCGTTGCTGATCGACGACTCCCATTCCGGGACATTGTATTGAATCGTGCCTTCGGCCAATCCTTCGGCTCCGGCTCCCAATGTCAGTTTGCCAGCGCCCATCGAAATCTCCACGTCGGCCTCACTGCGGTCGGGCAGCGGCTCGTTGATGGTGATGGTTTCGGTGGGGCCGGTGTCGAGGCGAGGGACATCAATGGTGACGGGCGAACAGGCCAGCGCGGCAATGGCAAGCGCGGCGAGCGCCGCAAAGATGGTGCGTTTCATTTTTTGCTCCTCAATTTATTTTTATTTATTGTGCGCGTTTTGGGCGTGCACAGGTCAATATGCGCGAGGCGGCATTGGGTTGCGCTATTGCCGGCGCACCTGCCGCCAAACGAGCGCCGCCCCGCCGAGGATAAGCAGGATGGGCCACAAAATGTCGAAGTCGAGCCAGCGCAGCCAAGGGATATGCAGGTTTTGGATGAGGTATATCGCCCCCACGACTACCAGCGCGACGCCGATGAAAATTGAGGCTCGGCGATTGGGCGTCGCCGCTCCGGATTGGATGTCGCCTCCGAGTGACCGCGCCCGTTCGGCAATCTCGTCGGCCCCGGCCCGCATTTGCTCGTTCAGCGGCAAGGATTCTTTTCCCTCAGCCGGAACGATGATCCACAATGCGAAATAGATCATCACTCCGAAACCGGCGCCCAGAGTGAACAGCACAAAGAACAGCCGCACCAGAGTCGAGTCGATTTGCAGATATTGAGCCAGCCCACCGCACACACCGCCGATCATGCGGTCGGTTCGGCTTCGGAAAAGTTTGGTTTGCATGTTCGCCTCCTTCGACGGGTCACGCCACTGGCAACCATAGCACGAGTCGCGTTCTTTTGCCGGATTGAGTTTCGGGGGCAGAAGAAACGGGAGTAGAATCACGGTTGGGAGACCGTGATGACTCAAAACCCCTCCGCAGTCCACACCGCCAACGCTCGAACAACCGTGCACGCCCGCTGGCCCGATAGCCGCATCTTCGAAGCCCCCGTCGGCTCGACGCTGGAGGCCTTTGCCTGCGCCGCCAATATCGCGGGCGGGGCCGATACACTCATCGTCGCCGCGTTGGTGGATGGCCGCCTGCGCGAATTGACCTACGCCCTCAAACGGGACGCTGACGTTGAGCCGGTGACGATGACCAGCGAAGATGGGATGCGCATCTATCGGCGCGGGCTCACTTTTCTCATGGTCGCCGCCGCAATGGAACTGTTTCCCGATGCGCACGTGCAAGTCGATCATTCCGTTGCTTCGGGCGGATACTTTTGCCAAGTGTTTGGGCGCGACAACTTCACCGCCGACGAACTCGCGCGCCTCAAATCGCGCATGTGCGAAATGGTGGCCGCCGATCTGCCCATTGCCAAAGAAGTGATGCCCCTGCCCGAAGCCATTGCCATGTTCCGCGCGCGCGGCGACGACGACAAAGTGAAACTGCTCGGCGAGCGGCGCAAAGATTATTTGGTGGTGTACCGACTCGGCTCGCTGGCCGACTACTTTCACGGCTACATGATCCCCTCCGCCGGATACCTGCGCTGGTTCGATCTGCGGCCCGCCTCGCACGGCTTCCTCCTCCAATTTCCTCAGCGCCGCGATCCCACTGTCATTCAGCCTCCGCAAGAGATTGATCGCCTGCTCATCGCCTTCCGCGAATACGGCAGTTGGCTGGAGCGGTTGGGCATCAGCGATGTCGGTTCGCTCAACGAGGCGGTGGACACCGGGCGCAGTCGCGAAGTCGTCCTCGTGTCCGAAGCACTGCACGAACAGCGCATCGCCCAAATTGCCACGTGGGTAGCCGAAGGCAAAGGCGACATCCGCCTCATCCTCATCGCCGGGCCGTCGTCGTCGGGCAAGACCACCTTCTCCAAACGCCTCTCGGTGCAGCTCCTCGCCAACGGCCCGCATCCTTTTGCATTGGCAATGGACGAGTATTTCGTTGACCGCGAGAAGACGCCCAAAGACGAAAAGGGCGAGTACGATTTTGAATCCCTCCACGCGCTCGATCTCGAACGGTTCAATCGCGATCTGTTGGCGCTGATGGACGGCCAAGAAGTGACTCTGCCCCACTACAATTTCAAAACCGGGCGCAGCGGCGTCGGGGAGACGGTCTCCCTTCCGAAAGGCACGGTCATCATTGCCGAAGGCATTCACGGGCTCAACCCCGATCTCGTGCCGCAAATCCCCGCCGCGAGAGTCTTGCGTATTTATGTTTCTGCGCTCACCCAACTTAACCTTGACCGCCACAACCGGGTGAGCACCACCGACACGCGTCTCATTCGCCGCATCGTGCGCGACGCGGCCACTCGCGGCTATGATGCGTTGAGCACCCTGCGCCGCTGGGAGAGCGTGCGGCGCGGCGAGACTTTGCACATCTTTCCCTATCAAGAAAACGCCGATGTGATGTTCAACTCGGCGCTGGTGTACGAACTCTCGGCTCTGCGCCCGTTGGCCGAGCCGCTGTTGCTGCAAGTGCCGCCCGACGCTCCCGAGTACGTGCAATCGAAACGTTTGTTGGCGATGCTCAGCTGGTTTCAGCCCTGCCCCACTGACATCATCCCCAACAACTCCATCCTTCGAGAATTTGTGGGCGGGTCGATCCTCGAACACTTCCGGCTGTGGGGGATGCCTGCCCCAAACGATCATCGCTGAAAGAACTATAATTCACTCTGTGGCCGACACCCCTCCGAAACGATTCATATTGTTTCATCACCCCAAGGTCGCCGAGTCGTTGGCGCTGGCGCAAGAGATTGTGACGCATCTCGAATCGCAAGGCCTGAGCGCGGAATACTGTTCGATAGACGACGAGGCGGCGCGGGCGCGCGCGGGCGCCGCCGACATGCTCATTGCCCTCGGCGGCGACGGCACCATGCTGAGAACGGGGCGCGTCGGCGCGTTCAACAATCGCCCGGTGTTCGGAATCAATCTCGGTCGGTTGGGCTTCATCGTCGAAGTGCAACCCGATAGTTGGCGCGAGGCTATCGAGCGCGTGATGTGCGGCGACTACCGCACCGAAGAGCGCATGATGCTTCATGCACTGCATTGCCAAGACGGATCGACTCTGCGTTCGTACGAAGCCTTGAACGAGGTGGTGGTCTCGCGCGGCGTCGTCGTCCGTCCCATCCGCTTGCAGACGACGGTGGACGGGGCGCCGCTCACCACCTATGTGGCCGACGGCCTCATCATCGCCACGCCCACCGGCTCCACCGCCTATGCGTTGGCCGCCGGGGGGCCGGTGCTCCCTCCCGAATCGAAAAACTTTTTACTCGTCCCCATTTCGCCGCATCTCTCGCTCGACCGCCCCATCGTCCTTCCGCCCGACGCGACGGTGGAAGTGTTCGTGCGCACCGAACACGAGGCCGTGTTCAGCATCGACGGCCAAACCAGCAGGCCCTTGCAGGATCGCGACAGCCTGCGCGTGCACATCAGCCGGCACGTCGCTCAGTTTGTGCGCCTCACCCCGCACACTCACTTTTACAAAAACCTCGCCGACCGAATGGCGCAAAACCCCACCGCGAATAAAGCGAAGTGAAGAATTAACTCCAAACCTCAAATTCCCAACCACCCAACCACCCAACCACCCAATACATGACTGCCGCCGCCAACCTAACCTTTTGCGCCAACCACCCCGATCGCGAAACTTCACTGCGCTGCAACCGTTGCGGCAAATACATCTGCGCCAAATGCGTGGTACGCACGCCCACCGGTTACCGCTGCCGCGAGTGCGTGAGCCAGCAGCAACAGATTTTCGAAACGGCGTTGTGGCACGACTATGTCATTGCCGCCGTCGTGTCGGCGATTCTGTCCGGCATCGCCGGGGCGCTGGTCACATTGCTCGGCTGGTTTGTGTTCTTCCTCTCTCCAGTTGCGGGCGGCATCATCGCCGAAGTCGTTCGGTTCGGCGTGCGCAAGCGGCGGGGCAAATGGCTGCCGTGGGCAGCCGTGGGCGGCGCGGTGCTGGGCGGCCTGCCACTGTGCGCCCTGCCGCTGATCGCTCTGATCTTCAGCGGTCTGAGCGGAAGCGGCGAGGGCAGTTTCGGGGCGTTGTTTGGCCTGCTTTGGCCGCTGGTGTATATTGTCCTGTGCGCGAGCACGTTGTATTATCGGCTGAGAGGGATACGAATCCAATGAACAATGAAGCAATGAATAATGAAACAAAACCCATTGTTCATTGTCTCATTGATCATTGTTCATTGTCTCGATGCTATCCGAACTGACCATCACCAACTTTGCCATCATCGACAACCTCGCGCTGACGTTTGCGCCGGGTTTCAACGTGCTCACTGGCGAAACGGGCGCGGGCAAATCGATCATCATCGACGCTGTCAGCCTTCTGCTCGGCGGGCGAAGCGATGCCACGATGGTGCGCTCGGGTGCTGAAGCCGCCCGGATCGAAGGCGTGTTCCCGCTCGACCCGGAAACGCGCGAGGCCGCCCGGCCCATTCTCGAACGCGAAGACCTGCACGCCGACGACGGCGAGGACACGATCACCCTCGCCCGCGAGATCCGCCGCGAGGGCCGCAACGTGTGCCGCGTGAACGGCCGCACCGTGAGTCTCGCCATCCTCAAAGAGATCGGCCAATGCCTCGTGGACATTCACGGCCAGTCCGAGCACCTCTCGCTTCTGCGCGTGCGCGAGCATCTCTTTTTGCTCGATCGCTACGCCGGGCTCGATTCCCAGCGCGCCGAATACGCGGCAGAGGTGCGCGACCTTAACGGCGCGCGCCGCGAGCTCGACGAACTTCTGCGCGCCGAGAAAGACGCCGCCCGTCGAATCGATCTGCTCAATTTTCAGATCAACGAAATCGCTTCGGCCAAACTCAAACCGGGCGAGGACAAGACTCTGCTCGAAGAGCGCACTCGCCTCGCCAACGCCGAGAAACTCGCCGCGCTGGCCGATGAGGCCATTGCCGCCGCCGCCGAAGGGGACGAGGCCACCGGAGCGCCCGCCGCCGCCGATTTGCTGGGCGCCGCCGTCCGCGCCCTCAACAGCCTTGCCAAAATCGATCCATCTCTCGAAAACTACCGCGACACCGCGCAATCGCTGGCCGAGCAGCTCACCGAACTCTCGCGCGATCTGCGCGGCTACCGCGAATCCATCGAATTCAACCCCAAACGGCTCGATCAAGTGGAAGAGCGAATCGATCTGATCAAATCGCTCCAACGCAAATACGGCGCGACGATTGAAGAGGCGCTGGCCTTTGGCGAAAACGCACAGCGCGAACTCGAAACCATCACTCACGCCGAAGAGCGCATCGAACAACTGCGCAAGCAGGAAGAGTCGCTTTTGCGGAAGATTGGTAAACTAGGGCAGGCGCTCTCGGCGGCGCGGCGAAAAGCCGGAGACCAATTGGCAAAGGGCATCGAAGCCGAGTTGCAGGATTTGCGGATGGAAGGCGCGCGGTTCGCCGTCGATGTCCAGTGGGAAGAGGCCGACGACGGCGCGTACCTCAACGGCGAGAAGCGAGTGGCCTTCGATAATTCCGGCATCGATCGCATCGAATTCCTCATCGCCCCGAATCCCGGCGAAGGCTTCAAGCCGTTGGTGAAGATCGCCTCCGGCGGCGAAACGGCGCGGCTCATGCTGGCCCTCAAAGGCGTGCTGGCCCGCGCCGACCGGACTCCGACTCTGATCTTCGACGAGATCGATCAAGGCATCGGCGGGCGGGTGGGGGCGGTGGTGGGCCGCAAGTTGTGGGGGTTGTCGGCCTCCCATCAAGTGTTGTGCATCACCCACCTGCCGCAGTTGGCCGGGTTCGGCGATGCGCACTTCAAAGTGGAAAAAGCGGTGGACGGCGATCGCACCACCACGCAAGTGTATCCGCTCGACGGCGAGTCGCGCATCGAAGAGATCACGCAGATGCTCGGCACCGAGGGCAAGGCCACGCGGCAGAGCGCGATGGAACTGCTGAGAATGGTGGGCGCAGAAAAGAAAGAGGCCGCGGCCTGAGCGGCCTGCGGCGGAGGAGGCTGAAATGAAGCGAAGCGAACAAATCATTGCCGACTTGGGGCAGATTGCCAGCGTCAATGTCGAAGTGGAACTGCTGAATCTGTATCGGGGCCTCCCCATCGTGCATAAAGCGTCCATCGCCAAAATTGAAGGCGGCATGGTCACTTTCCGAGTCCACAAGCATCAGTTGGTTTGTCTCGACGCTGAAAAGCAGACCGTCATCCTCAGCGAGATTTTGCAGGAGGCCGTCGGCGCGTCGGTCGTTGCGCTGGACAAGCAAACCAGCACCGCCGACCTGACCAACTTCGTGTACACCGCCCAAAAACTGGGCGAGCGAATGATGGTGCGCGTGGAACCGAAAGGCTCGATCTCTGTGGAAGTCGCCGCCGATGGCGGGAAGGCGGTGGCCGCACTGGCCGACATTTCCCTCAACGGAGTCGGCCTGCGCATGCCCGGCGTCGGAGTCCGACTCAAGAAGAAGATGCCCGTGAAACTGACTCTGCAATTGCCCAACGCCCAAATCAACGCGGCGGGCGTGGTGCGCTACGTCAAACAGGACGCCGACAGTTTTCGCGCTGGCGTGGACTTTTCGCAGGACGTGCGAGTGAAGGCGCTGGTGGCGCAATACATCACCGGCCGCCGCGCAGAAATCCTCAACGAACTCGACGCGGCCTGACAGGAGCCGAACATGGAAGCAGTGCTCGACCCGCTCATTCGCTCGCCCAAACTGCCGATGTACATTCGCCAGTTGGAAAAGGCTCTGGCCGAAGAAGATCAGAAGCGCCAGCATTTCTATGAAACCGTTCGCGAAGGTGATAAGGCTGAATTCATCAACGGGGAGGTCATCGTGCATTCGCCGGTCAGACTGTCTCACAACGAAGCCTCTTTTCATCTTGCCCGCCTCATTGCTACCTATGTTGAGAGCCGTGAACTCGGAACGGTGGGCCACGAAAAACTGATGATCTCGCTCACCCGCAACGACTACGAGCCGGACATCTGCTTCTGGGCCAAAGAGAGGGCCGCGACATTTCAACCGGATCAATTGCGCTTCCCCGCCCCCGACTTCGTTGCCGAAATCCTTTCGGACACAACCCAAGCCATTGATCGCGGGATTAAGTTTGAAGATTACGCCGCTCACGGCGTGAGCGAATACTGGATTGTCGATCCTGAAGAGCAGACCGTTGAGCAATACCTCCTGGACGGAGACCATTACAAACTTATGCTCAAAGCTGGAGAGGCCCAAATCAAAAGCGCGGCGCTGCCCGGCTTCGCCATTCCAGTGCGCGCCATCTTCGACGCGGCGGAACGACAGCGCGCGCTTCGCAATTTGATCGCCTGACGTGTTGCCCCTCGACCGCCAAAACGAATACCGCCGCCGATACCGCGCGCTCAACCCTCGCTGGCAACCCAGCGGCGATGCGTTCGAGCAGATCGTTCGCCATGCGATCTCGCCCGCGACTCGATTGCTCGATCTCGGCGGCGGGCGCGGCGGGCTGATTGAAAAAATTCACGCCGAAGTGGGCGCCGCCACCGCGCTCGACCCCGATCTCCTCTCCCTGCGCCAACATCGCGTCCCGGCAGTTCCCCGCAGTTGCGGCCTCGCCGAATCGCTCCCCTTCCGCGCCGAGTCATTCGATGTGATCACCGCCCTCTGGCTGCTCGAACATCTCCCCGATCCCGTCACAGCCTTTTCCGAGATTCATCGAGTCCTCGCGCCCAACGGCCTCTTCATCTTCCTCACCCCCAACGCTCTTCACCCATTACTGACTGCCAATTACTTGTCACGCTTCTTCCCATCTCTCCAGCGCGCACTCATTCCTCGCCTCTACGCCCGCGCCGAAGCCGACACCTTTCCCGTGCGCTATCGAGCGAACACTGCCGCCGCGCTCCGCGCCCTCTGCCGTCGAGTCGACTTCACCCTCGAACTTCGTTTCATCGCCGACCCAACATACACGGCATTCAACGATCCACTGTTTCGCCTCTCCGCATTCGTCGAACGATTCATCCCCGCGCCATTCCGAATCCATTTGATCGGCGTCGCGCAAAAAAAGGCATCGGGTGTCTCGAAGACACCCGATGCCTGATGTTGCCTCAAGGGGCAGACGCAAGGTCTGCCCTACAACAAAACGCAATCGTTCACTCCGTCGTCTTTCCCGCCGACTCCATTTCCACCGGGATCGGCTCGCCGCCTTTGCGGAACTCGATCTGCCCCTCTTTCACATCCACCATCACTGTGTCGCCGGGCGCGAAGTCGCCGCGCAGCATCTGCACCGAAAGCGGACTCTCGACATACTTCTGCAGGGCTCGCCGCAGGGGCCGCGCCCCAAACGATTTGTCGTAGCCTTCCTTCGCCAGCCACTTGCGCGCCGCGTCGGTCAACTCAATGCGGATGCCGTGTTCGCTCAATCGCTCGCGCACTTCCTTCATCTGCAAATCCACAATAAACTCCACTTGCTCCAGCGTGAGCGGCGAGAAGATGATGATCTCGTCGATACGATTGATGAACTCGGGCCGGAAGGTGCTCTTCAGCGCCTTCTCGATCTTCTCGTGGCTATCGTCCTCTTTGGCGTCGTCGCCTTTGCGCAAAAAGCCAAGCGACCCCGACCGTTGCACGAATTCGGTGCCCAAATTGCTGGTCATGATCAGCACCGTGTTGCGGAAATCCACCGTGCGCCCCTGCCCGTCGGTGAGGCGGCCATCGTCGAGAATTTGCAGCAGCGCATTCCACACGTCGGCGTGCGCCTTTTCGATCTCATCGAACAGCACCACGCGATACGGGCGGCGGCGCACGGCTTCGGTGAGTTGGCCGCCCTCATCGTAGCCCACGTATCCGGGCGGGGCGCCGAAGAGTCGGCTCACCGTGTGCTGTTCGCGATACTCGCTCATATCCACGCGCACCAGCGCGTCTTCGTCGTCGAAGAGAAATTCGGCCAGCGCCTTTGCCAGTTCGGTTTTGCCCACGCCCGACGAGCCGAGAAAGATGAATGAGCCGATGGGGCGCTTTGGCGATTTGAGTCCCGAGCGCGCGCGGCGGATGGCGTCCGACAAGGCGCGGATGGCGTCGTCCTGCCCGATGATGCGTTGATGCAGGCGCTCTTCCATGTGCAACAGTTTCTCCGACTCCGTTTCCATCATTTGATTCAACGGGATGCCCGTCCACTGCGCCACCACTTCGGCGATGTCTTTTTCATCCACCTTCTCGTCGAGCTGATGCTCTCGCTCCCACTCATCGCGCTTATGATTGAACTCCTCCTCGTGCCGGATGCGTTGAACTTTGATCTCGGCGGCGCGTTGATAATCGCGGGTGGCCGAGGCGGCGTCTTCTTCGGCCTGCAAACGTTCGAGCTCGGTTTTGAGCGTTTTGAGTTCGCCGGGCAGAGAATAGAGCGCGATGCGCACCTTCGCTGCCGCCTCGTCCATCACGTCGATGGCTTTATCGGGCAGGGAACGGTCGGTGACGTAGCGCTGTGACAGTTTGACCGCCGACTCGAGCGCCGAGTCGGTGATGGTCACTTTGTGATGGGCCTCGTATCGATCGCGCAGGCCTTTGAGCATGTCAATCGTTTCTTCGACGCCCGGCTCATCCACGAACACCGGCGAGAAGCGGCGCTCCAGCGCGGCGTCTTTTTCGATGTGCTTGCGATATTCGTCGAGCGTGGTTGCGCCCACGCATTGCAGTTCGCCGCGCGCGAGGGCGGGCTTGAGCATGTTGCTGGCGTCCATCGCGCCCTGCGCCGCGCCCGCGCCCACCACCGTGTGCAGTTCGTCGATGAAAAGAATGATGTCGCCCTGCGAGCGTTGAATTTCTTCGATGGCCGCTTTCAACCGCTCCTCGAACTCGCCGCGGAAGCGGCTGCCGGCGATCATCGCCCCGAGGTCGAGCGAGATCACCTTTTTGCCCATGAGTATCTGCGGCACGTCGTTGGCGGCGATCTTTTGCGCCAGCCCTTCGACGATAGCCGTCTTGCCCACTCCGGCTTCGCCGATGAGCACCGGGTTGTTTTTGGTGCGGCGGCTCAAAATCTGAATCACGCGCAGGATTTCGGGATCGCGCCCGATGACCGGATCGAGTTTGCCCTCTTTGGCCGACGAGGTGAGATCGCGGCTGTACTTTTCGAGGGTGCGGTACCGAGTCTCGGCCTGCGGATCGGTCACCCGCTGACCGCCGCGAATATCTTTCACCGCCTCGTACACGCGCTCTTTGGTGATGCCCGCTTCGGCGAGGATGCGGGCCACGGCGGTATTGCGCTCGGAGAGGATGGCGAGGAAGATGTGCTCGGTGGAGATGTATTCGTCTTTGAGGCGGTTGGCCTCCTCCTTGGCGAGATCGATGATGCGCTTGACGCGCGGGGTGATGAATACCTGCCCGGTGCCGCCGCCATAAATGGCGACTTTGGGGCTGGCGCGCAGAACGTCGTCGAGGCGGCGCTTGATCAGTTCAATGTCCACCGACAGCTTTTCGAGTATCTGCGGGATCACGCCGTCGGGCTGTTCGAGGAGGGCGAGCAGAATGTGCTCGGTATCCACTTGGTTGTGGCTGTACCGCTGGAGAATTTCGTAGGCGCGAGCGGCGGCATCTTGCGCGCGCTCGGTGAAACGGTCAAATCGCATCATAGGTTTCCATCCTTTACCACGACAAACGCTTTGCGACGCTCACTTCATACACTTCGGTGTATTGGTGGTCGGTGCTGATGTCCCAATCGTACTTCTCCTTGAAGAGACGGGTGACTTCCGCAGATGGTTGCACGACTTGCGCCCGGCCCTCGACGATGTGCGGGTTGCTCCCGTCTTCGAGCGCCAGAACCACATTCGGGTTGTGATGCAAGTTTCGGGCCTTCACGCTTTTGGGGTCGGTGACGAAATACCACTTGCCGTCGGCCACCACGAACCACACCGGCGCGAGGTGCGGGCGGTCATCGCGCCTCACCGTCGCCACCCAGATATTCTTCGCCGTGCCCAAACGCGGGTCAGCCATCACTAAAAATTATACTCCTGAGCAAGGCGCATTGTGCAACGGCAGGTGTTAGAGTTGCGTATGAAAAGCAGACTGCCTGAGTGGCTAGCGCGCAGATCACGGGCATATTTGGCGGCGCGCGTCGAGCTCTCGATCCTTGATGATGGCGCTGAACTGCATAGCCTCGGCCTGCGGGCAGAGATCGTCGAGAGTGATGCCAGTGTCGGTGTACTCGGCGGCGAATACGGCCTTTCCGGACTCGATGAAGGGCGCCATCTGATCGCACCATCCTTCTGCGAAACAATCCTCCGTCAACGCCCAGTCGAAGTGAGCCGCGAGGTCGGCGGCTTGCGCCGGCACGTTCTTCAACCCGATGGACAACCCGCGCGCATGCGCCTCCTCCGCAAGCCAAACGTTGTACCGAAGTTGATCTTGATACGTGAGGGGGAAGCCGGTATCGTTGGTGTAGCCATCCATGTTATCCGGCTCGACAGCGTCGAAGCCTTTGGCCTTACATTCATCCAGCCGGGCGCGCATGAGAGGAGCAAGGAGATCGATCCGGCGGATGTCGAGCCACTTCTCGCCCGGCCAGCCTTCATAGTCGTTGCCGATCACTTCCGGCGGAAACTGATCGGCGTCGGGCCGCCAATCTTCCCAACTGCCCACACTCACATAGCAGATCACTTTCCGATCTTTTTCGCGCAGCGCCGCAACTACCTTCGCGTCGTTGTCGAATAGATCGATGTCGAACACAGCCGCGTCAACCGATTGATCGATGGGCAATGCGGACAACTGCCACTGCCACGTTGTTCCGGGCGCGGGCCGCCACACGAGTTGGTCGTTATCGGGAATGTTGTCGAGCGTGGGGGTGGGTGTCTGCGCCCCATCTTGCAGGGCGCAGGCAACGGCGGCAAGGAGAAGATTCGTCAGCGGCCAGCGGCGGCTCATCTCACACCGGCTTGAACTGCTCGAACGGCTGTCGGCAGGCGTTGCAATAGTGAATCGTCCGGCAGAGCGTGGGGCC
>VGOW01000018.1 GCA_016875735.1 Chloroflexota bacterium
GTTGATAACAAGGCGGCCGGCATCCTGGCCGTAGCCGACACGGTGAAGGAAGATTCGGCGGAAGCCATTGCGGCGCTGAAGAAGATGGGCCTGGAAGTGGTGATGATCACTGGCGACAATCGCCGCGCGGCCGAGTCCATTGCCCGCAAGGTGGGCGTTGACCGCGTGCTGGCGGAAGTGTTGCCCGAAGACAAGGCGCACAACGTCCATCTCCTGCAAGCCGAATCTAAGAAGGTGGCGATGGTGGGCGATGGCATCAACGACGCGCCCGCGCTGGCGCAGGCCGACGTGGGGCTGGCGATTGGCACCGGCACGGATGTGGCCATCGAAGCGTCGGACATCACCCTGATCAAGGGAAGCCTGAAAGGCGTCGTCACCGCCATTGAGGTGAGCCGGGCCACGATGGGCAACATCAAGCAGAACCTGTTCGGCGCGTTCATCTACAACGTGCTGGGCATCCCGGTGGCGATGGGCGTGTTATTCCCGTTCTTCGGCTTGCTCCTCAGCCCGCTGATCGCCGGGGCGGCCATGGCCTTTTCGTCCGCCACCGTCGTGGGCAATGCCAATCGCCTGCGTGGGTTCAAACCCAAGTTTGGCGCGAGGGCCACATGAACGAGTCTAAACGATACATCCCCGCCCTGAGTTTTCGCTGGCTTACCCCGCTCTACGACCCTCTGCTCAAATGGGTCATGCGCGAGGAAACGTTCAAGCGGCGTTTGATCCGGCAGGCGAACATCCAGCCGAACATGCGCGTGCTTGATCTCGGTTGCGGCACCGGCACATTGACTCTCATGCTCAAACGCGCTCACCCCACCGCCGAAATCACCGGATTGGATGGCGACGCGCAAGTGTTAGACATCGCCCGCGCCAAATCGCGCGAAACAGAGATTCAATGGGATGAAGGGTTCGCCGCCTCTCTGCCATATCCCGAATCTGTTTTCGACCGCGTGGTTTCCAGCCTTGTCGTCCACCACCTCGCCACCGATGACAAGCGCCGCGCCTTCAAGGAAATTCACCGAGTGCTCAAGCCGCGCGGCGAACTACACTTGCTGGATTTCGGCGCGCCGCATTCGGCGCTCACCCGAGTCATGGTTTCGTACATGCGCCGCCTCGAAGAAGCCGCCGACAATTTCGACGGACTGATTCCAGTCTTCGTAACGGAAGCGGGTTTTAGGGCTGTGAAAGAAGTGGAGCATTTCATCAGCATCTTCGGCCCGTTGTCCACGTGGCAGGCGGTCAAGGGAGTATAAAATGTCACCCTCGCAAATCCTCGTCACCCTGGCCGGACTCGCGCTGGCGATTTTCATCGCCTGGTTCTTCTGGTTTGCGCCGAAGGGTCGGACTCAGGCCGCCGTCGGCGCGGGTGGGAGGCAGGAGGTGGCCGTCACCGTCAGAGGCGGCTACACCCCGGATGTGATCGTCGTCAAAGCCGGCCAGCCGGTGCGGCTGACGTTCACCCGGCAGGAAAGCGCATCCTGTTCCGAGATGGTGCTTTTCCCCGATTTCAACAAGAATGCCAAACTGCCAGAGGGTGAGGCGGTGAGCGTAGAGTTCACGCCCGACAGGCCCGGCGAGTACGGCTTTCATTGCCAGATGGGGATGTTGCGCGGGAAGTTGATTGTGGAATGAGATCGAGAGCAACCGAAGAAGGAGAGAATGCAACAACCTGAAGTCTCAAACGAGCAGGAAGCGGTGACGGCTTGCGGAGGAAAAATCAGCGGCCCCGATCAATATCCCAGCACGCTCTATCGTGGCAAACGTGTCTTCTTCTGCCACCGCGCTTGTTTGCGCGCCTTTGAATTTGACCCGGATCGTTTCATGGCCGGCGAAATCGAACATCCATCGGATGAGGATTGAGGCAAGTTGCGCGCCGGGACGCTGCCATCTTCACCGGAACTTCATACGTTCTGCATGTGTTTTTCATTCCACGTCAGTACACTGTGCCGCATCCGAACATGTGGAGTGAAATCATGAACGCCAAAATTTTTACGATAGTAGTGCTTGCCGCCAGCGTTGCGCTGTTGCTCGCCGCGTGTGGATCAACTCAACCCGCAACCCCGGTCGCGCCCACGCCGCCCGTTTACTTCTACGGGCCGGGCATGATGGGGAACGGGGGAATGGGAATGATGGGCGGCGGGCACATGGCAGGCATGATGGGCGGCTCTGGCTATAGCCAATATGCCCCGACGGCTGAACCGACGCCTGTCGGCGCAACCCCTGCCCCCGTGGATCAGGAAGTCTCGCTCACGGCGATCAATCTCCGGTTCAGCCCGGACGAGATCACCGTCCAGCCCGGCGCAACCGTTCGCTTCACTATCGCCAATAATGACCCGGTCGTGCATAATTTCGTCGGCCAGGAAGCCGACATCCCATATCTGCCGCTGCCAGCCAACACAACCCAAACTCTCACCTGGACTGCGCCAAACGCAGAAGGCGCTTATGCCGCTCTCTGCACGCTGCATCCGGGAATGACATTTGTCATTGATGTCGAGAAGTAGTTGCCGCCCGGCATTTTCGCACTTTGCGATTTGCTCACAGGCTCGCCGTGTAGGTGAGCCTGTGACATTTTACATAGGCGGATCGGCTTACTGCAGCTTGCGCCATTCAGCGCTGAGGTGAGGGGGCTGTTTTCGCTATGATAGCAACGTAGCAATATCAATTTTTCAAAGGAGATCGAAACATGAAACAACTACTATTCGCTCTATTGATTGTCGCGCTCTCGCTGACGATGACGGCGCCGGCCCTGGCTCAAGACGGGGACCCGCACCATCACCTTTGCCAGGACCTGAATGGCGACGGCAAGATCAACGGCGCGGACTTTGCCCTGCACGTGGTTGAATACGCACAGGCGGGCATGTTGGGCGCAGATCACAATCCGGGGATGCATCGAGGTTTCTCTGTCTGTGTGGTAGCCAAGTAACGCAGGCTCAAAAACGGAGGTGAGACTTATGATGTTCGGAGGCGGCTTGTTGATGGGCTTCGGCATCTTGCTGATGCTGTTGTTCTTGCTTCTGCCTATCGCGCTGGTAACCGGGCTGGTTGTCTGGCTGGCGAGAAAGCAATAAGCAAAACGGGTGAACGAAAAACGCCGCGTCGTTGTAGGACGCGGCGTTTTCGTTTACAAGGAATACCTCAAGGCGATTTGACGACGAGCGTCCCCACCATGCCTGCTTCTTTGTGCCCTGCTACCGTGCAGAAAAATTCATACGTGCCGGGCTTGGTGGGTGTGAATTCAATCGTATTCGTCTGACCCATCAGGGCCGCCATGTGGAGTTCCGGGTCGGCGATCATAACGCCCATGTCGTGCCCGGCCATCGGTTCGGCCGTTGCTCCCATTGTGGCCATGGGAATTTCCATGATGCTGAAGTCGTGCTCAACGGAATCGTTGTTGCGGAACGTCAGCCGCACCGGTTGGCCAGCCATCACTTCAAACATGGCCGGCTGATACTTCATGGTGGCGGCTTCAAGGGTGATGTCTACCGGGGTGGTAGACGACCCGGAACAGGCCGCCAGCGCGAAAGCGAACGCCAATGGCAATAGAAACGGAAGTTTTTTCATGTCGTCATCCTCCTTGATTTGTATCGAAGACCAACGGGGGAGATTTTATCTGTATCGCCCAGGCAGGCAATACGCCATTTGGCGGGTTCTAGTGATTATTGTGAAATCTCCCATTCAAACAGACGCTGAGGCGCACCAGCATCTTGGATAGTCAAGGTCAATTTCTTTGCGCCGTCCAGCAATGGTTTGCCATCGGGCGTTTGGGTTGGAAAAGACAGTGTCCCCTCAAAATGGTGGCCGCTACCCACCGGCCAACTCGACCCCCTTACTTCGAGGCCCGTATCAGTGCTCAGAACGGACTGTGCCGCCAGATCCCACGATAGATCAACGGAATGCGTGTTCATTGATACGTCAAAGTCCAATGTCTCGCCCGCCGTCGCTAGATTGAGAGGCATGACGACGAACTCCACCATGCCTTGCGAGTCGACGCGGGCAAGGTCTGGGCCGGCCACAACACCTGCGGGCGCCGGAACCGTCGTTGGGAGAGTCTCATCCAGCGGGACCGCCGTTGGCGCGTTTCCCCGCACGACAATAGTCGGCGGCGCCGGAGTTGGCGCGGCTCCTGAACAGGCGGCCAACACAAAAGCAACGAGTGTTGTGATGAAAGGCAGTTTGCTGTTCATAGGTTTGAGGGGTTCTGCAGCGCCGCCACCTGAGCTACGGCGAGTGTTCGTTCTTCATGGATCACGCGAAGCATGACGGCAATGCCGATCAGGTTGGTCAGCAAGCCAATGACCATGAACGGGATCTTCCAGTTGGCAAGGAAGGTGGCGGCGGCGGTGAGGCCGACAAGCGGCAAAACATCGGCGACATGGTGGGCGCAACAGGCTACCATTGCCACGGTGGACATTCCGCCGCCTGTCACTGTCGTGGCTGCACCTGCCGATGCTGGAAGATATAGCCCGGCCTTCAACAGCACGTATAGCCCAACCTGCACCCCGAATCCAAGCATGATCGGGATCACGAAAACCTTGTCGTCCCAGAACAAGTCGAGGGCGTGCGCAGGCGATTCGGCCACTGAGACGATGCCAAGATACAAGCCCATCAACAGGGCCATCCCTAACAGCCCTGCGCCGAGCGGCAACACAATCCGGCGGGTGGAAAAACTCATGCGTTCATCTCCGAGAAATGTCATTTCCAAGATAGTAGCCTGCGCCAACACAATTTTGCTAGCGCAATGTGGCGCGCGGAGCATAAGCCATTCGGCGCATGTCCGGGCTCACACAAACGATTAATATAAAATCGCTACTGCGGTCTCAGTTTCGCCAGCGCCGCTTCCGCCGCGCACGCAGTCATTTCAATCTCGCGCTCGCCGTGCGCCGCCGAGACGAATCCGGCCTCGAACTGCGACGGCGCAAGATACACGCCGCCTTCCAGCATCGCCCGAAAGAACGCGCCAAACTTTTTCGTGTCGGCAGTCTTGGCCGTTGCCCAGTTGACGACAGGATGATCGGCGAAGAAAGTAGTGAACATCGTGCCCACGCGCTGGGTGACTGTGGGCACACGCGCCGCCTCTGCCGCCGCGCTCAAAGCCGCCGTGAGTTTTTCCGCATTGCATTCGATAGCCTCCCACGCTCCGGGCCGCTGCAGTTCCTTCAACGTCTCGATGCCCGCCGTCATCGCCAACGGATTCCCCGACAACGTTCCCGCCTGATACATCGGCCCGGCGGGCGCGACCATTTGCATGATCTCGCGCCGCCCGCCGTACGCGCCCACCGGCAATCCGCCGCCGATCACTTTGCCCAGTGTGGTGAGATCGGGTTTGATGTTGTAGAGCGCCTGCGCGCCGCCGCGATGCACGCGGAAGCCGGTCATCACTTCGTCGAAGATGAGCAGTGTGCCGTGCGCCGATGTGATCTCGCGCAAACCTGCGAGGAAGCCTTCCATCGGCGGCACAACTCCCATGTTGCCCGCCACCGGCTCGACGATGATCGCCGCGATCTCGGTCGCATATTTGTCGAAGAGTCGTTCGATGGCGGCGAGATCGTTGAACGGCGCAACGAGGGTGTCGGCCACGGTGGCCGGGGGCACGCCCGGTGAATCGGGCAGGCCGAGGGTAGCCACGCCCGAACCGGCCTGCACCAGCAGTAAATCGGCGTGGCCGTGATAGCATCCCTCGAACTTGATGATCTTGTTTCGCCCGGTGAAGGCGCGAGCGAGTCGCAGAGCGGTCATCGTGGCTTCGGTGCCCGAATTGACGAAGCGGATCATCTCCAAGTTGGGCATGAATTGCTGAATGAGTTTTGCCAATTCCACCTCCAACGGACTCGGCGCGCCGTAACTCGTGCCGCACGCGGCGGCTTTGACAACGGCGGCCACCACGCGAGGGTGGGCGTGTCCCAGAATCAACGGCCCCCACGATAGAACGTAATCGACGAATCGGTTGCCGTCCACGTCGTAAAGATATGCGCCCTCGCCGCGTTCGATGAACAGCGGCTGGCCGCCCACCGCCCGAAACGCGCGCACCGGCGAATCGACTCCGCCGGGCAGCAGGGTTTGGGCTTCGGCGAAAAATTGTTTGGAACGGGTAATGTTCATGCGGGGATGATCTCCGAAAGAGTCTTAACGGCTCCCTCCGCCGCCTGCTCGCCCGAAGCGATGCAATCGGGGATGCCGATGCCGCGATAGGCGTTGCCAGCGGCGAAAAGGCCCGGATGCGAGGCCAGCCGCTCGTCGATGAGCGCCAACCGACTCGTGTGGCCGAGCGTGTATTGCGGCATGGCCTTCGGCCAACGGAACACACGCGAGAGCATCGGCGCGGCGGTAATGCCGAGCGTGCGCCGAAGTTCGTCGCGCACCAACGCCAACAAATCGTCGTCCGAGCCGTTCACCACATCTTCTTGCCCGGCGCGGCCCACGAAGGCGCGGATCAATCCGTAGCCCTCCGGCGCGCGGTGCGGGAACTTCGTCGAAGTCCACGTGCAAGCGAGAATGGCGCGGTTCTCGGTGCGCGGAATGATGTAACCGTATCCGTCCAACGGGCGCGGAATATCGGCGAGCGGATAGGCGGCGGAAACGGTGGCGGTGGAAACGTAGGGGATGCCGCGCAGGGCGGTCGCGAGTCGAGAATCGAGATCGGCAATCAGATCGGCGGTGGCGAACGAAGGCGTGGCAAAGATGATCGAATCGGCAGTGATCGACTCGCCGCGTTCCAATCGCACAGCGAATCCGGGGGGCATCGACTCCACGCAAGCGACCCGCGTTCCCAATCGAACATCCACCGCGCCCAATCGTTGCGCCAGCGCTTCCACAATTTCGGCGAGGCCGGTGGTCGGTGTGAGGAAGGCCGCCCACTTCTTTGCGCCCGGCTTCGGCGCGGGCGTTGTCTTCTTCGCGGCCAACATGCCTCTGATCAATCCGCCGTGTTCGAGTTCGGTCTGCCGCAGTTGCGGAAAGGTGGCGGCCAGACTCAGTTGCTCACCGTCGCCCGCGTAAATGCCGCTCATCAACGGCTCGATCAATCGATCGTACAGTTCGCGGCCCAGCCGCCGCTCGACAAACGAAGCCAGCGACTCATCGCCGTTGGCCGCGCGCGGCGGGATGAGGTAATCGAGTCCCATCCGCAATTTGCCCAATGGCGAGATCAAACCTGTCTTCGCCATCGGCCCGAAGCGCGAGGGGATGAGTCCGGTGAGGCCTTCGGGCAGTTCGTAGAGTCTGCCGCCGCGCATAACATACGTGCGGCGGATGGTTTCATTCGTGCCGTGCAGCCGCGTTTCGAGTCCGAGTTCGCGGCACAGGCCCAGCCCGCGCGGCTTGAGCGAGAGGAAGGTATCGGGGCCGCCTTCGATCACGAAACCAGCGGCGCGGTCGGTGACGATTTTGCCGCCGAGTCGATCTTCGGCTTCGATGAGTGTGATCGACGCATCGGGCACGAGGCGTGTCAGTCGGTGCGCCGCCGCCAATCCCGCAATCCCCCCGCCGATGATGGCAATGCTGTTCACAGATGGGGCTGCGAGGGCCTGCCGGGCGAGTTCATCCGGGTCATTGCCTTCGCCGGAGACTCGAATGAGACGGCGGCCATCGGACGAGGCCGACGAGGCCGATCATTTTGATTGCAGATTGCAGATTGCGGATCGAAGATTGAGCGAATGCCGCGACGGGAGCGGAGCATCCGCCGCCGAGGGAGTTTCGGGCGGCCAGCAGTTGAGCAGAGCGGCGCAGGCGGAGGTGCCCACGCGCGCGCCCTTCGGAAGTGTCGATATGAGCGTATTCGGCGGCGTGGCCGTTTCCGGCTTCGACACGCAGTTGGCAAGTGGGTTCGTGCAACAGTTTGTTGACTAACGATTCGGAGAAGCGCTCGAGGTGCAGGCGCGTTTCGGGATCGATGTCGGGCAGATGGCGGAGGGCGCGCGCCAGTTCGCGCTGGCGGATGTGTTCGGCCCTCACGCGCAGATCAGTGATCACCGGCAGAATCTCCACTCCGCGAAACCACGCTCCGAATGCGGACACTTCCTCGGCCACGATCGCCTCCACACGGGGAATTTCATTTCGACGCTCGGCGAGCGCGTCGTCCAATCGCGCTTGCAAATGATCGAGGTCGAACAAGTGCACGCCGGGGATGTCGGCTGCCGCGGGATCGATGTCGCGAGGCATGGCGATGTCGATCAGCGCCAGCGGCTGAGCGCGGTGGGTCATGGCCCGCCGCACCATTTCAGAATCGATGACGATGTGCGGCGCGCCAGTGGAAGAGATCACGATGTCGGCAATGTGAACGGCGTCGGCCAGAAACTCGAAGGTCAAGGTTTGGCCGCCCCAACGCTCGGCCAGCGCCTGCGCTCGCTGGTGCGTGCGATTGATCACCGTGATTCGACGGACGCCGCGCGCGCGCAAGGCTTCGACCGCCAACTCGCCCATTTCTCCAGCGCCCACCACCACCACGTGGCAACCCGGCAACTGGCCCACAACTTGCTCGGCTTGGCGAACTGCCACCGAACTCACGCTGGCCGGGTTGCGGCCAATGGCCGTCTCGGTGCGCGCGCGTTTTCCGGCATTGATGGCCGCGCGAAACAGGGCCGACAGCACCGGCCCCGCCGAGCCAGCAACGCGGGCGGCATCGTGCGCATCGGCCACCTGCCCCAGTATTTGCGGCTCGCCCAGAATCATCGAGTCGAGACCGGCGGCCACACGGCAGAGATGTTCGGCGGCGTCCAGCCCGGGGCGGCGGTGAAGGTGAGACTCGAACTCACTCGCCGGGACGCCGCGTGTGTCGGCGATGAACTCAATGAGGGCGGCGAACGGATCGTGATGACGATCCGATTGGCGAGAGGCCAGCGCGTACAGTTCCAGCCGATTGCAAGTGGAAAGGATCGCCAACTCGGCGACGCCGCGCGGGCACGACTCGCGCCCACAGCCGAAACGCGCGAGGGCCGGTTTGAGGGCAGTGGCGGGAAAAGCCAATCGTTCGCGGAGTTCTATGGGGGCAGTGGTGTGGTTGAATCCCAGACAGATAATTTGCATGAGGTCGTGAGCGTTGCGATCTGGATTTATTGTTGATGGCGGCAAGGGCTCATCCAACAGCATGTGTTGGTTTTTCGCATAGCGCCATTAGTTTCTAGTTAATGCTCTCGGTGTATTTGATGAGCAAATTATCCGCGCTGCGCCAAGCCCCCGATGCTCGCCTCCCGGTTGGCGGCATCGAACGAATCAAGTAGCGTTCGTCATCGAATAGTTGCTGACCCGGACTTGCCGCGTGTGACTTTGCGCGCACGGAAAGTAAACGCCACCGAGCATTTCATCCCGGTGGCGTTTTGGTCGAAGAGTCGTCAAACAGAATCAACGATCTGATCCGGCGCTCTTCGAGCATTGATTTGACATCCTCAGCCGACGCTGTGCTATAGTATGCACATCACTGGCCCATGAACCAAACCGATTCCCCCGACCGCGTCAACAGTGTCACCGGGCTTTACGCCCAGCCTTTGCTGGAAACACTGCTCACCCACGAAGTGGCGCGAGCCAAGCGATACCCAGTGCCGCTGGCCCTCATCCGGCTCGCCATCAAAGTGCCGCCGAACTGGAAAGCGGGGACGGCTGAAAGCGCCGCGGTTGCCATCGCCAGTGTTCTCAACTCGAACCTGCGCGTGGCCGACGTGCCCGGCCACTACGAAAACGATTTTTTGATCATCCTCCCCGTCACCGACGAAGCGGGCGGCGTCAAAGTGGCGAGCCGATTAATGGCGTTGCTCTCCGCCGGGCAAATGGCGCCCGACGGCGGCAAGCTGGCGCTGGACATTTGCATCGGCCTCACCGCCATCCCCGAAGAAAGCATTATCCCCTCCGACGCGTTTCTGTCGCAGGCCACAGCGGCGTTGACCGAGGCCCGGCGGCGCGGCGCCCGCGCAGTGGTTCGATACAGCGAACTGCCCGCAAGTTAAAAGACAACCGCCCGATCGTATGATCGGGCGGCGCGGTTAGCAGCGGACGATCATATCCAGCGGTCGATGCTCTGCGCGAAAGAAAACTGTGTCACGCTCTGCCGCATCTGCACCGACAAGGTTGCATACGAGCGGGCCATAGGCGCGAAGCCTGTCTGTTTTCCCCACACCAATCGCCCCGCCTCGTCGAACCAGTCGTTGCCGTCGCCCCCGGCGCGCACCACGTCGCCGCGCGCCAACCCGCCGGACACACTCGCCGCGTCATCGTCCACCTCGTCAGCAAATAGTTGTTTATGCTCCCGCTCCGCCGAGGCCGACCCAACCCCGCGCAAGTGCTGGTCGCCCTTGAAAATATCCACCGCTTCAATCACGCCCTGATCCCGCGCAGTGAAGGTCACCCGCGTGCCATCCTGCAACAGAAGTGTGGTGTGCGTGTCACTCGCTTTGAGATCGCTGAACTCGCCGTTGTACTCGCCCTCCTCGTCCGAGGTGTCCACGTGCGGATCGCCCCAAATCGTGGTGCTCTTGCCCGACCACTTGTCGGTGATCTTGAAAGTTGTGCCGTTGCTGAACTCGAAGCGGTAGCGATCGGTCTCGGCCAGGTTTTGATCGCGCCGCGCCAGTCCATTCACCGGAGCAAACACCTCGAACTCCATCGTCACTTCGGTTTCGACCACGGTGGCCGTGACGGAAACCGACTCCCTGGAGGTCGATGATGGCGCGCCTTCCCGCAGTTCTTTCAAGCGGCCAATGAGGTCCGAAAGTTTGACATCGACATTTACCGGCTCTTCGGCTTTGGGCGGGGGCGGCTTCACCCCGTCCACATTGCCGCTGAGCAGGGCTTCGTCTTCTTCCATCGCCTCCCGCGCGCTGGCGGCCTCCACGGCTTTTCCGGCGCGGCGGGCGGTATCGCGCTCGGCGGTGATCATCATCCGCCGCGCGGTTATGAGCATCATCAAATTGGCGTTATCCATCGTAACAGTCATTGCGCAGTCCCGGGGGCAAGTTTGTCCCGCAACGGTTATCGTCATTCGGGATAGGAACTGTAAGGAAAAGTAATGAAATGTTCGTAAAGGACAATGCCCGTCACCCCTTCTCAACCTCGTCCCACATCGGGCCGAGCACCGCCATCGCCCGCGCCAACCGTCCGGCCACTTGGGTGAGGAGTCCCGAACTGAATGGCTCGTAGGGCGCCGTCTCGTACACCTTCGTCCAGCCTTTGTCCCAGTATTCGGCCTCCCACTGTTCGCCGAGCGTGGCTTTGATCTCGATCATGCGGCGGAAGAATCCGCGCAGAAGCCTTTCGTTCTCCGCCCGATCTTTGCTCTCGAAGTGCAAACCGATCTCTAACAGTCCGCGCCGCTCGCCGAGATTCCAAACCTCGTAGTGCAATCGGGGATCATGGAAATACAACTGGCACAGCCAGCCGCGCGTGGCGGCTCTGAACTTTTGCAGGGGCCGGGGCAACTGCTCGCGCGTAGCCGCCGGAAGCGCGCGCATGAACTGCGAGGAGGTGAGGCGAGCCACGAATCACGCCCCGCGTTTGTTCAATTCGGCGAGATGCTCTTCATCGTGTTCGAGGATTCGGCCGCACAGCCCGGCCACGTCCATTTCGCCATACTTGGCGTGCGTGCCGATTCGTTTCCACCCGGCTTCGGTGAGGCGGCGGAGATGGTTGGCGGTTTCTTGCCGGATGAGGGCGAAGGCGTAGAGGATCTGCGGCAGTGAGTAGCGGGCGTAGTGGCTTTCCCACTCAGCGAGAGGCGGCTCGGTGTATTGCCAGTGAGGGTTGTCTTCAGCGACAATCGAATGCAAACGATATTGCCACACCTCGCGCTCGACGGCGATGAGGTGCACGACGATGGTGCGGAGCGGCCACTCGCCTTCGGGCTGGGGTTTGCTCTCGGCGCGTTTGATAGCCTCGCCAATTTTGGTTGGGATCAGCACAAGGGTTTCGATGAGTCGTCGGCTCTCGTCTGTCATGGCGTTTCCTGTGGGGTTGCTTCTGATCAGAATGCTATAATCTCACTCAGGAGTCAATATGCCGGAAATCAGCCGCTTCTTCGGGATCATCATCCGAATGTATTTTGACGATCACGATCCGCCGCACTTTCACGCTATTTATGGCAACGACGAAGCACAGTTGACTATCAACCCTATCCGGATTATGAACGGTGATCTGCCGCGCCGGGCTCTATCGCTCGTATTGGAGTAGGCCGCCCTGCACCAATCGGAGTTGGGGGAGAACTGGCGGCGATTGCACAACAACGAGTCTGCTCAGAAGATTCCGCCTCTTGATTAACTGGGAGTGCGCCATGCCTTTGCTTCCTCGCATCACAACAGTTCATCACCTGCAAAATTATCGGCTTGAGATCACATTCTCCGACGGGGTTCGAGCCGAATTGGATTTAGAGACGAGCATCGTTGGGCGGGGCGGGGTTTTCAAGCCGCTCGAAGATGTTGAATTCTTCCGCCAAGTGCGAGTCGATCCCGAAATCGGCACATTGGTTTGGCCCAATGATGTAGATTTTGACCCGGATGTGCTGTACAGCAAAGCCACCGGAACGCCCATCCCCTTGCCCGAAACGATCTAAAACCTCTCCACTCGCAGTGGCGTCACGTCCACAGCCGTTTTCTCGCCGCACACCATCTGCGCCACGAGCTTGCCGGTGATGGGGCCGAGCGAGATGCCGATCATCGCATGGCCCGCGGCAACAGTGAGATTGTCGAACGGCGCCGGCCGGGCGATGAACGGCAAGCCGTCGGGACTGCACGGCCTCAGCCCGCCCCACACTTCCACCGTTTCCAAACCATCGGCGCTCATGCCCACCAAATAATGGTTCGCCGCGCGGCGAATAGCGTTCACTCGCCGCTGGTTGATCGTCAGATCCATTCCGGCCAGTTCGAGCGTGCCCGCGAAACGCAGAATCGGGCCCGCCGCCGAGTCCATCGGTGTAACGGCCACCCGCGACTCGCCTAATATCATCGAAATGATGGGGCACGACGCGGGTCGTTTGACGGTGACGCTGTAACCTTTAGCCGGTTGAATCGGCAGGCGCAGATCGAGGGCGCGGGCGAGTCCCGGCGACCACGCTCCGGCGGCGACCACCACCTCCGAGGGTTGGAAGTCGCCGTTCGTCGTTTTGACGGTTTCGATGCGGCGGCCCGCCTTTTCAATTCCGGTCACCGTTGTGTTCGCATGGATACGGACTCCCTTTTTCCCCACCCACTCCGCCAACCCGCGCACGAACTCGGCCGGGTTGAGGTGAGCATCGCGCGTGAAATAGAGGGCTCCGGCCATGCCCGACTGCACGGTGGGCTCAAGCGCGCATACGTCGTTGGCGTTGAGCGTTTTAGAAACGACGCCGCACTCGGCCAGCAGTCGCGCTTCGTCAATCGCGTGCTTGAGTCCCTCTTCGGTTTTGTACACCAGCAGAAGACCTTTGCGGCTGTAGCCGAAGTGAAAGTCGAGCGCGGCGAGTTCGTCGAAGAGGTCGGCGCTGGCGAGGCTGAGATCGCGCAGGAGGGGGATGGCGCGGCGCGCGTGCGCGTCGGTGCAGTGCGCGGTGAATTTGAGCAGCCAGTCGAACAGATCGAGATCGAGTCGCGGCTTGATGTAAAACGGGCTTTCGGGATCGAGCATCCACTTGAGGCCGCTGGCGAGCGCGCCGGGCGCGGCCAGCGGCGTGCTGTGGCTGGGCACGATCAACCCGGCGTTGCCATACGAACTGCCCGAAGCGATCTCACCCTGCTCCACCAGCGTCACTTGCCGGCCGCGCTCGGCGAGGTAATGGGCGGCGCACACGCCGATGATGCCGCCGCCGATGATGAGAACGTCTGCCCGTTCGGTCATGGCCGATCTCTTGATCGATTGTTCACTCATTTACGCAACTCTTCACCGCAGAGTCACAGAGATCGCAGAGTGCGCCGAGAAAACACCAATAAACTCCACGCGCTCTGCGACTCTGCGGTAAACAAAACCAAAAACGCGCAAGGTGAGTTATTAGCCTTGATCAAACGTGCGCTTGTAAATCTGCACGTAGCTGTTGAGCGTGAGGTCGCGAGGGTTGCCGATAGTTTGCGGATCCTTGAAAGCGATGTCGGCCAGCATGGGGATTTCTTCTTCTTTGAATCCGAGTTGTTGCAGAGTCGGAATCTCGACATCTTCGGTGAGCCGATACACGGCTTCCACCGCTTTCTCGGCAGCGTCCCACACGCTGAGGCCGCGAATGTCTTCGCCCAGCGCCTGCGCGATGCGAGCGAACTTCTGCGGCTCGCCTTTGTAATTGTATTCCATCACCGGCGCCAACAGCCGCGCCGTGAGCGCTCCGTGCGGAACATCGTGCACACCGCCCGCGCTTTGGCTCATAGCATGAGCCGCGCCCGCGCTCTCGGTGCCGTAAGCCAACGCGCCCAGCATCGCCGCCATGCTCATCTTGTATCGCGCTTCGACATTGTGCCCCTGCGCGAAAGCCACGCGCAGCCATTGGCCCACATATTCCATCGCGTTGAGCGCCACCGAATCGGGCAGGGGTTGAGCGTACGCGCAAGTGTAACACTCAATCGCGTGCGCCAGCGCATCCATGCCGGTGCCCGCCGTAACCGGCGCAGGCAGATCGAGCGCGAGTTCAGGATCGATCAACGCCACCCACGCGCCGATGTGCGGCGTGCCGCCCACGTTGAATTTGATGTGCCGTTTCGTGTCGGTGATGACCGACCACAGCGTCACTTCGCTTCCCGTCCCGGCGGTGGTGGGAACACAGATCGTGGGCGGGATGCGGTTTTTGATCGGTTGGGGATCGGCCCATTCATATTGAAGAATGCTGCCCCCGTTGGCGGCGACCACCCCGATGGCTTTGGCCGTGTCCATCGCCGAGCCGCCTCCGAATCCGATGACGCCATCACACTTTTCCGATTTGTAAACTTCTGCGCCTTCGTCCACCGTGGCGATGGGCGGATTGGGGGCCACTTTATCGAAGACGGCGTGCCCCATGTTGGCCGCTTTGAGCGGCGCGGTGGCGCGGTCGAGCAAACCTGCTTTTACAATGCCGCCGTCGGTAACGACAAGCGGGCGTTTGATGCCGAGCGCTTTGGCTTCGTCGGCGAGGGTTTGGATGGCCCCGAGTCCGTGCTTCATCACGGTCGGGATGACAAATGAGCGAACGGTTGGCATATGGTTGAGTCTCCTGTTGTGGTTGAGCGGTTAGCGGTTAGCGATCAGCCATTGGCAGTTTAAACTGTCGGCTATCCGCTATTCGCTTTATGCTACAGAATGGCCATGAACTCGTTTTGGAATCCGTCGATGTGGGCGCGCATGATCTGCGCGGCGCGTTCGCCGTCGCCGGCCTTCACGGCGGCAGTGATGTCGCGGTGCTCGGCGATGGCTTCGCGCAAGCGGCTGACTTTGTGCAACGAGCCGTACCACAAACGAAGCACGTGGCTGTACATGCGATCCAATGACTGTTCGAGAAACTCGTTGTGCGCCGACTGCGCCAACAGCACGTGCGCTTGATGATCGAGTTGAATCAGCTGGCGATGATCGCCGCGTTGGATGATGGAGTCGGCGTCGGCGAAGAGGGCCTCGGCGGCGGCAAGCTGGTCGGGGGTGGCGCGGCGGGCGGCCAAGCGGGCCGCGAACGTTTCGAGCTCAATCCGCACCTCAAAAATTTTTTGCAGATCGCTCATGTTGAGATCGGCGATGAGGATGCCCCGGCGCGGCAGGATGACGACGAGGCTTTCCATTGCCAGCCGTTGAAACGCCTCGCGGATCGGGGTGCGGCCCATGCCCAGTTCAGCCATGATCGCCGCCTCATTCACCAAACTCGCCGGAGGCAGTTCCAATGTGACAATTTTCTCTTTGAGCGCGCGATAGGCCGTGCCGCTGAGCGACTCTTCTTTTCCAGAGTGGCGGCGAGATGCTGTGAGCAAAGTTGAGGATTGCATAGGGATTCCGTGCCAGACAACTGATATATCAGAAGTATATTTCATTTCGGGCAACTGTCAATGATTGGGCATTGCTTGACAGAGAGAGGCCTCAAAACTACAATGCGTTCGCTAGAGTTCCGTCACATCCTTTATTCTCACAGGAGGAGATTAATGAACAGGAAGCCTGTAACATCTGTTTGGACTGTCGCGGCGCTGTTGACTGTGTTGGCGCTCGTGCTTGCCGCCTGCGGTGGAGCCGCCACCGAAAAGCCCAAGCCCACCATCAAACTGGCCGAGAATCCGTGGACCGGATCATCGGTCAACGTCGCCGTAGCCAAGATTCTGCTCGCCGAGAAGCTGGGCTACCCGGTGGAGATCGTGAGCATCGACGAAAACGCGCAGTTCGCGGCGATGGCCAAGGGCGACATCAGCGCCACGCTCGAAATCTGGCCGTCGGGCCACGCCGAAGATCACAAGACTTACATTGAGGAGCAAAAGGTCGTGGAGGATATTGGCCCGTTGGGAGTCATCGGCAAGATCGGCTGGTACATCCCCACCTACCTCGTCGATCAGAATCCTGATCTCGCCACGTGGGAAGGACTCAAGGCCAACGCCGAGATGTTCAAGACTGCCGAGACCGGCGACAAGGGCCAATTCCTCGAAGGCGATCCGAGTTGGGTGTACTACGATCAAGATGTCATCACCAACTTGGAGATGAACTTCCAGATCGTGCAGGCCGGCTCCGAGCAAGCCATTCTCGCCGCGGTGGACGCCGCCTACAGCCGCCAAGAACCGATCCTCTTCTATTTCTGGACTCCGCACTCGGTGCACGCCAAATACAAGCTCACCGAAGTGAAACTACCGGAGTACACCGACGAGTGCGGCGCGAAGGCCGGCAGCGGCGGCGTGGATTGCGACTATCCGGCAGACACGCTCTACAAGGCCGTGTACGGCAAGCTCAGCACGGAAGCGCCCGAAGCCTATCAATTCCTGAAGAACATGAATTACACCAACGAGGATCAGATCGGGATGATCGCCGATGTGGAACTCAATGGCAAGAGCATTGACGATGCGGCTCGCGCGTGGGTGGATGCGAATGAGGCCAAGTGGTCGGCGTGGTTGCCGAAGTGAGCTGTAGTCAGTAGTCAGAAAAGAAGCGGGCTTCGCAGTGTGTGCGAAGCCCGCTTTTGATTCTGATCGCTAACCGCTATTCGTTACTTCTCCGTCGTCCATGCTTGAGTGATGCGATCAATCACAATCGCCAGAGCCACAATCGCCAGCCCGGCTTCGATGCCCCGCCCGGTGTCACTCCGCGCGAGGCCGGTCACCGCTTCCAGCCCCAGCCCCGCGCCGCCCACCATCCCGGCGATGATCACCATCGAAAGCACCATCATGATCATCTGATTGATGCCGACGAGGATCGACGGCAGGGCCAACGGCAATTGCACGTTGAACAGAGTCTGCCAGCCGGTGGAGCCGAAAGCGGTGGCGGCTTCCACCGTTTCCACCGGCACTTGCCGGATGCCCAAGTCCACTAATTTGATTCCGGGAGGCAGGGCATACAACACGGCGGCGATGAGGCCCGGCACGCGCCCGATGTTGAAGAGCATGATCACCGGCACGAGATAAACAAACGGCGGGATGGTTTGCAGGGTGTCGAGCAGAGGGCGCAGAACCATTTGCGCCGCGTCGTTGCGCGAGGTGAGCACGCCCACTGGCACGGCGATGATGATGGTGAAGAAGATGGCGATGATGCACTGGCTCAGGGTGTCCATCCCCGCCTCCCACATGCCGAGCAAACCAATGGTGAAGAACCCCACCGCCGCCGCCAGCGCCAGCCGCCATCCGCTGGCGGTGAAGGCCAGCGCCGCCACCCACAGAATCACGGTTGCCCACGGCAGAGTCTTCACCAGCAAATCGCGCAGAGGGTTCATCATTTGCAGGGTGATGAAATCGCTCAACGGGCCGGTGCCGAACGGCGAGCCGCCGATCTCGTAGAGGTTGTCGCGCATCCAACGCACCACAGCATCGGCCGGAATATCGAGGCGGATGTTCAACGCCGAAGGGAAGCCGCCGGAATGGAAGGCCAGCGCATCGGCGAGCCACAGCGCGGCCACGATCAGCACGCTGTTGATCAAGAATAGATTTTGCGCGAGCGACTCGTACACTGTTTCGTAGTTTGCGCGCCTGCCCGCCAACGGCGCGATGCGGCACACGAGCCACGCCAGCCCTTTCGCCGGAAGTTGCAGAGCCGCGAGCACGCCCGCCAAAACACGTTGGCGGCGCCCCACCCCGGTGAAGTCGTATTTGCTGAGAGCGTCGCTCAATCGATCCAAAATGATCGCCAACAGCACGATCGCCATCCCGGCCTCGAACGCATCTCCCACTTTGAGCCGCTGAAGGGAAATCGTCACCTCGCGGCCCAGCCCGCCCGCCCCGATGAGCGCGGCGATGACCACGATGCCCAGCGCCATCATGATCGTTTGATTCACGCCGGTCATGATGGACGGAAGCGCGAGCGGCAGTTCGACTTTGAGGAGCATTTGGCGCGGCGTCGATCCGAACGAGCGCGCCGCTTCGATGGCTGAAAGAATGACTTGGCGGATGCCGAGTGTGGTGAGGCGAATGGCAGGCGGCAAAGCGTAGATGACGGTGGCCACCACGCTGGGCACGCGCGCCACGCCGAAGAACAACAGCACCGGAATGAGGTACACAAACGCGGGCATCGTTTGCATTCCGTCGAGGAGGGGGCGAAGCGCGGCCTCGAACGCGGCGCTGCGAGAGGCAATGATGCCGAGCGGGATGCCAATGAGCAGAGAGATGAATACCGACACGCTCATCAGCGCCAGCGTTTGCATACTCTCTTCCCACAGCCCCACGAGTCCGCAGAACAACAGCCCGCCCACAGCCAACAGGGTGAGCCGCCAGCCCGCGAGCCAATAGCCCACCAGCCCGAAGGCGAGCACGACGAGATACCATGGAGTGATGAGCAGAAAATCTTCGACGCGGCGCAGGCCGAAGTCAATCAAGTCGCTGAGCGGGTCGAAGAAAAAGGCGAACACCGGATGCGACGAGCGGTGGCCGATGACCCACGATTGAAAATCGTTGATGGGTTGGCGCAGGCCGAGGTTCCACGTTTCGGGAAATTTTTCGAGCAGGGCCGGTTGCGTTTGAGCGATGAACACGATGCCGACGCCGAGAGCGACGACGCCCGCCCACAGCGCGACTCGCATCCATGCCGACGATTGGGCCGAGAGGGTCTTGGAGCCGAGCATGGAACGCTTCTCCTCTCTACGCCACCAGCGCCTGCATCACACTCGTCCGATCGATGAAGCCCAGCGCGGCGCTCGCGTCGTCCAACACGGGGATGGGCGTGTCGGTGGCGGCGACGAAGGGCATCACCTCTTCCAGTTTCATATCGGGATGCACGATGTGGTGATTGGAAGGGATGGGCGCGCCGGACGGGATCGGTTTCATCGCCGCGCGAACGGTGAGCACTTTGGCTCGCGGCGCATCTTTGGTGAACGCGCTCACGTAATCGGTTTGCGGGTTGAGCACCAATTCTTCGGGCGTGCCCACTTGCACGAACTCGCCATCCTTCATGATCGCGATCCGGTCGCCGAGCCGCAGGGCTTCCACGAAATCGTGAGTGATGAAGACGATGGTCTTGTGCATCACCGTTTGCAGTCGGATCAATTCATCCTGCATCTCGCGGCGGATGAGCGGATCGAGGGCGCTGAACGGCTCGTCGAAAAGAAGAATCTGAGGGTCAACCGCCAGCGCCCGCGCCAGCCCCACTCTCTGCTGCATCCCGCCGCTCAACTGTTTGGGGTAATGCCGCGCCCATCCGCTCAGTCCTACCAGTTCGATCATCTTCTCTGCCCGCTCGTATCGCGCCTTCTTTTCCACGCCCTGCACTTCGAGGCCGTAGGCCACGTTATCGATCACCCGCCGGTGCGGAAAGAGGCCGAAGTTCTGAAAGACCATGCTCACTTTGTGGCGGCGCAGTTCGAGCAGCTGTCGGTCGTCCATCTTCATCACGTCCTGCCCGCCGATGATGATCTGCCCGGAGGTGGCATCGGCCAGCCGCGAGACGCTTCGCACGAGAGTCGATTTGCCGCTGCCGGAGAGTCCCATCACCACGAACGTCTGCCCTTTGTAAACGTCGAACGACACGCCGCGCACGCCGACAACGTGGCCGGTGGTTTCGAGAATCTGCGCTCGCGTTTGTTCGGGGCGGATGGATTGAATGATGCTGAGGGGATTCTTGCCGAAGACTTTCCAAACGTCGCGGCAGGAGATTTCGGGAGCGGAGGGGATGGAGGCGGGCGCGGGAGTCATGAGGAAAGTATAGAGGCAATCGGGCGGATGTCAAACGATTGGCGCCTTCCGTCCGTTCTCACGCAATCGGCGCCCCCAACTCTGCGCCGTCATCCGGCTTGATCAGTATCACGGTGTCGTCGGCGTTGATCGCTCCCAACACCAGCACTTCGGATTGGAACTTGCCCACGCGCTTGGGCGCAAAGTTGGTGACGGCGACGACAAGCCGGTTGAGCAACTCTTCTTTCGAGTAGTTCGTCACCTGCGCCGACGACCGGCGGACTCCGTGCGGGCCGAAGTCAATCGTCAACTTGAAAGCGGGCTTGCGCGCTTCCGGAAAGTCCTCAACGGCAAGGATGCGCCCGACGCGCATCTCAACTTTGGCAAAATCGGAGTATGGGATCGTTTCCATGAATCGGCCGCCGTCCTCACATCACTCCGGCTTGCCGCGCCAGCGACTGCAAATCCGGCGCTTCCCAATTCGGCTGGGCCTGCGCGGGCGGCGTCGCGCCGAAGCCCGGCTTGTCGTGGCGGCGATTGATCCACACCGTCGCGAGTCCGAACTGCTTTGCCGGAGCATGATCGTGAAAGAGACTCTGCGCCACATGCAGAATCTTTTCCTTCGGCAGGCCGATGCGCTCGAAGGCCACGCGGAAATTGTTCAGCGATGGCTTGTACGATCCGGCTTGCTGGGCGGTGATGATCCAATCGAACTCCACGCCCAACCGTTGATTCGAAAAGGCAAACAAATCGTCGTCAATGTTCGAGAGGATCGCCAGTTTGTATTTCCTCTTCAGCGCCGCCAGCGCGCGCGCCGAATCGGGAAAGGCCGGCCAATCTTTCACCGACATCGAGAAGCGAGCCAACTCTTCCTCGGTGGGCGCGAACCCCAGCCGCGCGCCAAACCCTTCCAACACCATCCTCAGCACCGTTTTGTAATTTCGGTAGTCGCCCCGCTCCGCGTTCGACTCGAGTTCGCCGTACAGTTCGAGCGCGGCATCCATCGTCATCGTTTTGCCGCGCGCCGCCAGCACAGGCCGCAGAGCGTTCCCGATTCCGGTTTCCCAATCAATCAACGTGCCATAGCAATCGAAGGTCAACACTTCAAAGCTACCAAAGCTCAACATGATCAATCGCCTCGATGAATTCTCGTAACTGCTCGCATGCCAAGCACTCTGAGCGAAGTTCCGCACTTTTTGCGGAACGAAGTCGAAGAGTGCGAGTGTCACACGAGAGCCGCACCCTTCGACTTCGCGCCGAAGAACATCGGCGCTTCGCTCAGGGTGCTCATCTTTATTGGCGAGCCTGCCGACGCGCCTCGCGGCGAGCCGCGCGCTCGTCCCGGGCCGCGTTCGCCGTCGCCGCCCGATCCGTTTGCGGGGCCGCCTTTTCGCCCGCGGCCCCGGCGTTGGTGGGCGCCGCCTCCGCCGCCCGCGCCCGCGCGTAATTCAACCACGCGCTGCAATTCTCGTCGTGGCCCATGAACACATCTCCGGCGAGAATCATTTTTCTGATCTCCGGCTCGATGGGATTGGTGATCGCGCAGGTCATCCCGGCGGCAATCGCCATGGCAATGAATGCGCCATTCAGAGTCGGGCGGTCGGGCAGGCCGAAGGAAATGTTCGACGCGCCACAGCACGTGTTCACGCCGAGCTCTTCGCGGCAGCGGCGCACGATTCTGAACAGCGACTGCCCGGCATACCGCACCGCGCCCACCGGCATCGCCAGCGGATCGATCAGCACATCCTCGCGCGGAATGCCGAAACTCTCTGCGCGCTCCACAATCTTTTTGGCAATGCCGAATCGCACATCCGGGTCTTCCGAGATTCCGGTTTCGTCGTTGGAGATGCCGATGACCGCCGCTTTGTATTTGGCAATGAGCGGCAGAACCGTCTCCAATCGTTCATCTTCGCCCGTCACCGAATTGACCAGCGGCTTGCCCTTGTATGCCGCCAACCCGCATTCGAGGGCTTTGACGATGGACGAGTCGATGCACAGCGGCACATCGGTGATTGACTGCACGATGCGAACGGTCTCGGCGAGGATGGCCGGCTCGTCGGCTAGCGGGATGCCGGCGTTGACATCGAGCATATGCGCTCCGGCCTCCACTTGAGCAAGGGCATCTTTGCGCACGCGGTCGAAATTTCCGGCGGCCATTTCGGCGGCCAACAATTTGCGGCCGGTGGGGTTGATGCGTTCGCCGATGATCACGAACGGATGATCCGGCCCGATACGAACGGTTTGGGTGGGAGAGGTGATAACAGTTTCCATGATTTATGATTGGCTCGGAAAGGGGGATCGCGGATGGCGCGGATGGAGCAGATTGGCGCGGATTAATTTCTAAAAATGATCCGCGAAAATCCGTTTGATTCGCGTCATCCGCGCACCACGATTGACTCCGTCGATTCATTCTGCCAGCGGCGCGGGAGGAGCCCGGCCTCTTCGATGATCTCGGCCACAAGTTCCTCCTGCCGATAGGCCATCACGTGCACGCCGCTCACACCCGGTATCTCGTGCACTTGCTGAATGATCTCGATGCACAGTTTCTTGCCCTCGAGCATTTGCTTCTGCGCGCCTTTCATGCGATTCACGATCTCGTCGGGAATCCACACGCCGGGCACGTGGGCTCGCATCCATTCGGCGATCTTGGCCGAGCGCAGTGGCCCCACCCCGACGAGGATGAACGCTTTTTTGTCGAGGCCGAGATCGCGCACTTTGGCCATGAACTCGCGCAAGCGCGGCAGGTCGAAGCAGTATTGAGTTTGGATGAACTCGGCTCCGGCTTCTATTTTTTTGCCGAGACGGTGCGGGCGGAAATCGTACGGCGGGGCAAACGGGTTTTCGGCCGCCCCCACGAAGACTCGGGGCGGCACGTCGAGTTTGCGCCCGCTGAGGAAATGTCCGTCGTCGCGCATGATACGCACGGTGCGCACGAGAGTCATCGAATCGAAATCGAATACCGGCTTGGCTTCGGGCTGGTCGCCGGCCTGGACTCCGTCGCCAGTGAGGCACAGCACGTTCTTCACGCCCATCGCCGCCGCGCCGAGCAAATCGCCCTGAATGGCGATGCGATTGCGGTCGCGGCACGAGATTTGATACACCGGCTCGTATCCGGCGCGGGTGAGCAAGGCGCAAATGCCCACGCTCGACATGTGGCAGTTCGCGCCCGAGGCGTCGGTGGCGTTAATGGCATCGCACACGGTGGAAAGCACGAGGGCGCGTTCGTACACCGATTGCGGGTCGGCGCTGTCGGGCGGGTTGAGTTCGGCGGTGACGGCGAAGCGGCCCGACTTGAGCACGCGTTCGAGTCGTGAGCCGGAGACGAGGGGAGGGGTCATGGGTTGGAGTTAGAGTTAGGGTTTGGAGTCGAGACCCCACCCCATCGGAGTCTTCTTGCCATCGCCAGTGAAGTCATTGATCCACGCCGACGTGCCGCGCAGACTGCGATTGGTTGGCGGGTTGAGTTGCAGTATTTCTTTGCCGTAAGCAGGCATACGCTTCGAGCGATCCCATGCCTCAGCCCACACGCATTTGATTTCGGGAATGACTTCGCAGTGGCCGTTGGCGCGCACGCCGCCGCACGGGCCGTTGCGCAAATTCTTGGGGCAAGTCTGCGGGCAAGTCATACCGGTGCTGTGCAGAACACACTGCCCGCACATGCGGCAATCGAAGATCACCCCTTTGCTCACCGCTTCGAGCGGGATGAAAACGCGCTCGACCGCGCCGCCGCGTTTGAGCCAGCGCCGAAAGGGCTTGAGCATGTTGTGCGTGAGATCGTAAGCGACTTCGAGGAAGTGCGGGTAGCGCTGGAGGAAGCGCAGAGGCGGCAGCCACGAAGAATGGCGAAGCGGCGGGTCGGCGTAAGTCATGGATCAATGAACAATGAGACGATGAACAATGAACAATTGTCTCATTGTTCATTGTTCATTCTTCATTTCATAGCTCTCTTCCCCAATTATCGATCAACAGTTTCAACCGATCATCGGGGTAGGCGGCTTCGAGTTCGGCGGCCACGGCGGCGGCCACCGAGTCGGGGTCGCCCTCGCGTTCCTGCGGATCGGCGTTGCGCCACTCGGCGAGGTAGTCGTCGGCGCCGGTCATCCCGGCGCGCATGGCCGCCTCGTCAATGGCAACTTGAAAACGATCGGAGAGCGGTTTGGCGGCGCGCGCCCGGCCCGCCTGCGCTTTCACTTGAGCCGGAATGGCTCGCCAGTAAATGATTTGATACGAAGTGGTCGCCATGATCTCGTGCACAGATTTTCACGGATGGGCACAGATGCGCTTTCAGTAGATCACGAAGGCGTCCTGAGCGGAGGCGGATGCTTTTCCCGCCGCAGTCGAAGGGCGCGGTTTGAGGCCGAGTCCGCCCTCTTCGACTATGGCCTGCTTCGCAGGCCTTCGCTCAGAGTGCTTGTTGATCCATTGGCTATTTCTATCTGTGCAAATCGGTGTTCATCTGTGTGCCATGTTTTGACTCATCAATTCAACCAGCCGCGTTTCCAACGCGCCGAAGCCGGTGCGATGCACTTCGAGCGGCAGGCGCAAATAGTCCGCCGCCCACTGCGCCCGCGCGCGCAGGTCGGGCGAGTCGGTTTGGGCGAGATAAACGGCGCGGGTGTAGTTGCCGAAGTAGTCGTCGCGCAATTGCGGAAATCGATCCAATCCCAATTCTTCGATGACAAGGTGATCGAACGACTGAACGAGATAATCGGTGAGGAAGAAGGTGCCGGGTTGCTGAGCCATCATCGACTCGAAGCGGCCATTGGCATACATCTCGAAACAGTGGGGGCCCGACACGCGCTGGACGCCTTCGGCTTCCAACAACCGATCCAACTGCCCGCCCGTCCCGCAGTCGCCGTACACGACGATCACCTTCTCGCGCCGCGCCCGCGCCTCGGCGAGTCGTTCGCGCACCGCGTCCGGGATTCGGTCGGGGCGCATGTGCAGCAGTGACGGCACCCCGAACACATCGGCGTCCCAGCCGTGCGACTCTTTCATCGCCAACACTTCGCGGGCCAATGCGCCGCAGGCAATCAACGCGACTGTCATGCGCTCAACAACACATCGGCCATCGCCTTGAGATGCGCCGGAGTGCTGCCACAGCACGCGCCGATCACGCGCGCTCCGGCGTCACGAATCTGCGCCGCGTAGTCGGCCATCGCCTCGGGCTTGGCTTTGTACACCGCTTTGCCGTTCACCAATTCGGGCATGCCCGCGTTCGATTTGGCGACGAGGATCGCATTCGGATCGGCGGCGCGCATCTTTTTGATCACCGCCAAAATTTCATCGGGGCCGTTGCCGCAGTTGCCGCCCACCGCCGCCGCGCCCAATCCGGCGAGCGCCTTTACCGCCTGTTCCGGCGACACGCCCATCATCGTATGCCCGCGAGTGTCGAAGGTCATCGTGGCGATGATCGGGATGTCGGGCGCGGCTTGGCGCGCGCCTTCGACGGCGGCCTGCATCTCTTCGAGCGCCGACATCGTTTCGATCCAGATCGCATCCACGCCGCCAGCGGCCAGCGCCGCCGTTTGCTCGGCGAACCCGTCTGCCGCATCGGCGTATTCGAGCGTGCCCAGCGGCGCAAGAATTTCTCCGCTCGGCCCAATGTCGCCGACGACGAGCGCGCCCGTTCCGGCGGCATCCACTTCGGCGCGCAGGATGATGGCCGCCGTGCGGTTGAGTTCGTTGACCCGCGATTGCAGGCTGTGCAGGCCGAGCCGGAAGCGGTTGCCGCCAAACGTGTTGGTGAGGATCAGTTTGGATCCGGCGTCGAGGTAACCGCGATGCACGGCGCGCACCCGATCGGGGTGAGCCACGTTCCACGCTTCGGGCGGGTCGCCGAACACCAACCCGGCCTCGAACAGCATGGTGCCCATCGCGCCATCGGCCATGACGATTGATGATGACTCAAGAAGCGCTTGTAGTTTGTTCATCGCCATTTCACCGCAAAGGCGCAAAGAGCGCAAAGAACTCAAAAGACTCTTAGCGCGCTTCGCGCCTTCGCGGTTAGCTTTTGCTTCGTTTGATCGAGATCAACTTCTTCGCCGTTTCCACCGCCACGGCGGCGTCACGGCAATAGGCGTCGGCTTCGATCTCTTCGGCGAAGGCTTCGTTGAGCGGCGCGCCGCCGACGAGCACAATCACTTTATCGCGCAGGCCCTGCTCCTTCAACGCCTTGATCACCGTTTCCATATACGGCATCGTCGTGGTCAGCAGTGCGCTCATGCCCACAATATCGGGCGTGTGCTCGCGCACGGCGCTGAGGAATTTGTCGGCGTCGTTGTTGATGCCGAGATTGACGACTTTGAAGCCCGCGCCCTCCATCATCATTGCCACCAAATTTTTGCCGATGTCGTGAATGTCGCCCTTCACCGTGCCGATGATCATCGTGCCGATCTGCTGCGCGCCGGTTTCGGCCAACAGCGGGCGCAGAATTTCCATGCCCGCTTTCATCGCCTTCGCCGCCATCAACACTTCGGGCACGAACAGAATGCCGTCGCGAAAATCTGCGCCGACAATATCCATGCCGCCCACGAGAGCTTTGGTCAGCACGTCGTACGGAGTCAGGCCGCGCCCGAGCAGTTCATTTGTGCCGGCCACCACTTCGTTGACCATGCCATCATACAGATCATCCTGCATCTGCTGAATGAGTTCATCGGTCGGAATGTTGCTGTAATCAAGTTCGTCGCTCATAAATTTCCTCTTTTGATTCACGAAGTTGCGCGCAGAGGCGCGAAGGAAATAACATTCTTCGTGCGGCTTCGTGTTCCTTCGTGGAAGAATCAACTGGCAGGAGCCGTCACTGCTCGTCGCCGCTGGCTTCGGCGGCCATTGCCTCCGGCCGCCGGGCGTTGCGGAATCAAGCCCGCAAGATGCGGAAACGCATCGGCGGCGTGCGGCAGAGCCATCGCATTCACGAATTCGGTTTGGAAGTTTGCGTCGGTGGCCGTCTGCACATGCTGAACCCAGCGCGAAAGACGCAGGGCTTCGAGCCGCTGGCCTTTGTTGAGCAATGCGATGCGCGCGCCGTCGCCCGCCGCGTTGCCCACCGCCATCACTCGCTCGAGATCGCAATCGGGGATCAGTCCGAGAATCATCGCATACTTCGGATCGATGTAACTGCCGAACGCGCCCGCCAGCAACACTTTGTCCACCGCCGTCACGCCGCGATGGCGCATCAGCAGTTTAGTTCCGGCATACAGCGCGGCCTTCGCCAATTGAATCGCGCGCACGTCGGTTTGCTTCACCACAATGGGTTGGCCGGTGGCCGTTTGCGATTCATCCACCAGCACATATTCGCCTGCCCGGCCATTGAACCGGATTCGCGGCGAACGCTCACCGCCGTTTTCGTCGAACCGCCCATCGGCGTCGGTGATGCCGGAGACGAACATTTCGGCGACGACTTCGATGATGCCACTGCCGCAAATGCCGGTGGCTCGCGCCGACTCTGGAATCGAATCGCTGGGAGCAATCCAATCATCGAAGCCGATCACTTTCCAGCGCGGCTCAAGTGTCAGCGGATCGATCCGCACGCGCTCGATGGCGCCCGGCGCGGCCCGCTGGCCGTGCGTGATCTGCGCCCCCTCGAAAGCCGGGCCGGTGGGCGACGAGGCGCACAACACCCCGTCGCGGTTGCCCAACACAATCTCGGCATTCGTTCCCACATCAATGATCAGTATCAATTCATCCTGCTGATGGGGCGCTTCGGCCAACTGCACAGCCATGTTGTCTGCGCCGACGAAACCGGCGATGCACGGTAGAACGTGCACGCGCGCCGCCGGATGAAATTTGAGATTCAGATCGCGGGCCTTGAGGTCCACCGACTCGGACACGGCGAGCGCGAACGGCGCGCCGCCGAGTTCCACCGGATCGATGCCGAGCAAAAGATGGTGCATCACCGGGTTGCCCACAAGCGCCGCATCCATAATGTCGTCGGTAGTCAACCCCGCGCGCGCCGCCGCTTTGCCCGCCAACTCGTTGAGGGCAACAAGGATCGCCCGATGCATCCGCGCCAGGCCCTGCGGCTCCATCATGCAGTAACTCACGCGGCTCATCAAATCTTCGCCGTAGCGCACTTGCGGATTCATCGCCGCTTCGGTGGCCAGCACCGCGCCCGTTCGCAGATCGCAGAGATGAAGCACAACGGTGGTGGAGCCGATGTCCACCGCAACCCCGTACGCGCCATCTTTGTAGCCCGGTTCCACGCGCAGAACTTCGCGGTCGTGCCACAGGGTGACGGTGGCTTTGTGTTTGCCCTGTTTGAGCGCCGGTTGCAGAGTCGGCAGCACAACGGAATCGATGGTGAGATTCGTGAGCGCCCACTGATCGGCGAGGGCTTTTTGCAGTCGCTCCCAATCGCCGCCGTGCGAGTCCATCGTCGGCTCTTCCACTTTGACATACACCCAGCGCACCGCCGGATCGATCTCGATGGCGCGGTCGGTGGCGGCTTTGGCGATGATCTGTTTGCGCGCCTGACTCTCTTCGGGCACGGTGATCAAAAGGTCGCCGACGACTTGGCAGGCGCAGGCGAGTCGGCGCCCCGCGATGCCGTGTTCGGCCAGCCACGCGGCCTCGGCGGCGCTCATCGGAGTCAAATGGTTGGGCGCGGAGGCCAGTCCGTGCTTCGGAAAATTTCCCTCTTCGACCACAATCTGGCATTTGCCGCACGTCTGCCGCCCGCCGCAGATCGATTCGATCTCGACGCCCAACGCGCGCGCCGCATCGAGCAGGGCCGCGCCATGCGGCGCGTCTCCGCGCCGGCCGGAGGGCATGAGAGCAATGGTATGCGTTTCGCTCATGAGTGAGCGCAATTATACGCGAGCGAGGAGGGAGGGGCTACGGGCGCGGGGACAAGGTTTGAGCGAGGAGGTTGTGCGATGAATACAACCTCCACCCCTTCAACGCCACGTGCAAATTCAAACGCTGCCCGGCGTCTTTCAAATCCACCCCCGCAATCGACTCGATGCGCCCCAAGCGATACAACAGCGTGTTCCGGTGAACATTGATCGCCGCCGCCGCTTCGGCCAGCGCCCCGCCGAATTCTAAATACGCCTCCAGCGTCTTCACCAAATCGCTGTTGCTCTTCGCATCGTGCTCGGCCAGCGCGCGCACCTTCGCCAAAAACACATTCCCGCTCATCGCCTCCGGCGGCAAACGATACAACCAATCGAGCAGGCCCAGCGCCCAATAGCACGTCACCTTCGCCGCGCCCAACCGCGCGCCCACCTCTACCGCCTCCACCGCTTCATCGTACGCGGGGCGCAGGCCGTTGGCGCGCGCCGCGCTCACACCCGCTTGCAGTGGAAACGCCGCATGGCCGATCTCATTCACGATCCGCTCGGCCAATTCGCGCCCGGCCTCGTTAGAATTTGAGTCGATGATCAGCGCCACACCGCGCTCGCGCCCCACCACCAAACCCCACACCTCAATCCCCCGCAGCCACGACTCCAGCCGTGAAGCCAACTGCCCAACCGACCCGCCAGCCGGTGGGGCGCCGACGACGAACAGCACTTGATGAGCCCTATCCAAGTGATACCCCGCCGATCTCGCCCGCTCGACCGTCGCCCCGTCGTATTCGTTCGGAGGCCGCAACAACTGCGTGAGCAGATCGCCGCGCATGGTTTGCTGCGACTCGCGCACGGCCTGCTCTTTCATCAGCGCCAACGCCGCCACCGTCGCCGCATGATCAATGGCGATCTCGTCGAGCTCCGTCAGCGGGTGATCTCCGGCCACGATCCAAATATAGCCCAGCGCCTCCCCGCCCGACACAATCGGCGCAACCACCCGCTCCATCCACATCCCAATATCGGGCATCGTGCCCAACCGGATCGGGCGCTTCGCTTTTTGCAGCTGCGCGTACACGCCGCGCTTGCGGAGTCGGTAAGCCACCTCCACCGGAGTCCGCCCCACTTCAATCGTCCGCAAACGACTCTCGTCCACCGGGCCGTGCTGAGTCGACGCCAGCACTTCATGCGTCGGGCTTTCGATCAGAATCGAGCGCTCCAAAATATCGGCCAGCGTCGCCGTGATGGCGGAGAGATCGCCCCCATCCAAAACCAACTGGGTGAGGCGGCGGTGAATCTCATTGGCTCGTTCGCGCAGAGCCAACTGCTCGTTCAATATCTCGGCGTACAGCCGTTCGATGATGTACACGAACTGCACATCGGGCGGCACTTCGATGATGGGGAAGTTGTGGGCATTGGCCGCCGCGCGCATCACCTCCGGCGACGACTGGAAATACCATCCGGTGCTGAACACCAGCCCGGCCACACCGTGTTTGACCAGCGCGGGGATGTACTCGGCTTGTTGCGCGAGATCGTCTTTGATTCCGTACCCTGCGGTGAACAGCAACAGCCCCGCCGCCCACTCCGGGTAATCGGTGCCCGGAATATCCACCACGTGCGCCCGGCGAATGGTGTTATCGAGTCCGCCCTCCCCCGCCACCACCTTCGCTTTGGCGAACACCGGCAACTTGAGCGCTTGTCGCAGAGTGAGCATGACGCGATTATAGACGAAAGACGGCAATCGTCCCGCGTCAATCCCCCGTTATTCGATCAGCCCTTCGTCAATGCACTTATCCACCACCTGCTCCAGCACACTGGTCGGCCTCGCGCCGCTCACCAAATACCGATCCCCGAAGATGAACGCCGGGACGCCGTTAATGCCGATCTCGCGCGCCAACATTAGATCCATCTCCACCTCGACTCGATACTTGCGCCCGACCACAGCCTCGCGGAAGCCGTCACTGTATAACCCCACCGATGTCGCAATCCCGGCCAACGTTTCAATGTCGTCGAGTCGCTGTCCCTTTTGCCACTGCGCGGAGAAACAAGCGCGATTGTACTCGTCGAGTTTGTCGTGCGCGCGCGCGAACCATGATCCTTCATGCGCCATGCGCGAGTTCACACCCCACGGCGCATCCATACTCATCTCGACGCCGAAGTTGTCGTGGGCATAGTCAATCACCGGCGCGTCGGCCCGCCGGACTTTCTCCCGGTAACGGGCTTCTTCTTCGGGCGTGCCGGGGAACTTGCCGCCGGGGCGCAGTTCAAATGCGCGCCACTCCACGATCACATCCCGCGACTTCTTGAGCGACTCCAGACCGGACTCGGCGAGGAAACACCACGGTCAAACATAATCGCTGAAGACTTGAATCTTGACTGGCATATATTTTTCTTCCACGAAGGGCGCGAAGGCGCAGAAAGGAAAGAGCGAAATCGCTTTATGCATTTTCGTGTAGCTTCGCGGAAAACTAATCCTTCCATTCCGTTCGCGGTCTGCCCTCCCGTAATTCTTTCCGCCTCTGCTCCACAAACGCATTCAACTCCTCGGCAATCGCCGGATCGAGCGGCGGTTGTTCGTAATCCTTCAACATCTTTTTCCACACGGCGTTGGCGCGGGCATACGTGTCCGGCTTTCCTTCCACTTCCCACTTCTCATAATTATCCATATTGAAAACTTTGTGTTGATAGAACGCGGTGTCGTAATGGCGCATCGTGTGAGTCGCGCCGAGGAAATGGCCGCCCGGCGGAATCTCGTCGTACGCATCCCACGCGAAGTCCTCGTCGGTGAGGCCAACTCCGTTGACGTACCGGGCCATCATCGCGCACATCTCCAGATCGATCACGAACTTTTCGTAGCCGGAAATCAATCCGCCCTCGAGCCAGCCCGCCGCGTGCAAAACAAAATTGACTCCGGCCTGCACGGTGGGCCAAATGGTGCTGGCCGATTCGTATCCGGCTTGCGCATCGGGAATGCGCGAGGCGGTGAAGTTGCCGCCGCTGCGATACGGCAGGCCGTAGCGACGGGCCATCTGCGCCCCGGCGAAGAGAGCCAACGCATCTTCGGGCGTGCCGAAGCACGGAGCGCCACTGCGCATATCAATGTTGGCAAGGAACGAGCCGTACACGCACGGCGTGCCCGGGTTGAGCATTTGCGCGTAACAGATGCCGAATAGGGCTTCGGCGTTTTGCTGGGCAAGCGTGGCCGCCATGGTGCTGGGCGACATCGCCCCGGCGATGAGAAACGGCGTGACCAACACTGCCTGCTTTGCCTTCGCATACACTTCGAGAGCGCCAAACATGCGATCATCGAACCGGAGCGGGCTGGAGGCATTGATGAGCGAGAAGATGCCCGGACTCTGTTGAATGGCCTCATCGCCGAGAAGGATACGGGCCATCGTCACCGTGTCCCGCGCGTTGTCGGCGTGAGTGACACTGCCCATGAAACACTTGTCGCTCAGCGTGATGTGCGCCATGAGCATATCGAGGTGGCGCTCCTTCACGTCAACATCATTCGGCTCACAGAGCGTGCCGCCGTTGTGGTGCAGAGGCTCGGCCATGTAGGTAAGTTTAGCGAAGTTGTGAAAATCTTCGAGCGTGGCACGGCGGCGGCCAAAATCGATGCTGCCCACGAAGGGCGGCCCGTACACCGGAGCAAAGATGGTGTCGCGTCCGCCGAAGGCAAGGCTGTTCTGCGGGTTGCGCGCAAGTTGAGTGAATGTGGATGGCGCGAGTCGGATGAAGTTCAACAACATATCTTCATCCATCTTCACCAAATGGCCGCGCACTTGAACCGTGTCGCCGTTGGGGTACACGGCCTCTTTCTCGACCCATTCGACCTTCGCGCCGTGCTGACGAAAGGTCTCTGCGGCGGGCGGATAATCCACGATGAGGATGCCGGTGTTTTTGAGCAAGCGCATCGAGGCGGCGTGAATCTTTTCCACGCCTTCGGGCGAGAGCACTTCGGCCAGAGGCAGTTTGTTTTCGAGCGGCTTCACACCAGCGGCGCGGGCCGAGGCCCCCGGGCGGCGGCCTTCGCGGCGGCGCTGTCGGCGATCTTGATCGGTCATGAGTGGCGGCATCCTTTCGATTCGATGATCGGGCAGAGTGTAATGTATCCCGAAAGGCGCGGCAAGGTGAGCCGACACAACGAAACGGGCGCAGGTGTGTGCGCACGTCACAAGATTCGTAGGGGCGACCACCTGCCCCTACGCGATGGGGAGGGTGAAAGAGACTTGCGCTCCGTTGCCCTGCTCACTCTTGGCGGTGATCTCGCCGCCGTGAAGGATGATGAGCTGCCGGGCGATGGCGAGTCCGAGTCCGCTGCCGCTGCCGTCGCCGTCGGGCGGGCGCGTGCGCGATTTGTCGGCGCGGTAAAAACGCTCGAAGATGTGCGGGAGCGAGTTGGGAGGAATGCCGGGGCCGGTGTCGGAAACAGTAGTCAGTAGAGAGTAGTCAGTCGTCAGAGTCTTTCTGGCCACTGACATCTGGAGGCTGACGACTCCACCTTCGGGCGTGTGGCGAATGGCGTTGCTGAGGAGGTTGCCGAGCACTTGCTCGATTCGCTGCGAATCGATATTGACTGAGGGGAGGCCGTCGGGGATGTCGGCGGTGAGGGTGAGGCGTTTGGCATCGGCTTGCGGGGTGAAGCGGACGACGACGGAACGGGCCAACGCGGCGGGATCGGTGGGCACACGGTCGAGGCTGAGTTGTCCGGCGTCGGCGAGGGCCAGTGTGCGCAGATCATCCACGATGCGCGAGAGGAGGCGAGTCTGATCGAGCAATGGCTCAAGGTTATCGGATGTGGGCGGAAGGACGCCGTCAATGACGGCTTCGATGTTACTTTGCAAAACGGCGAGTGGGTTGCGCAGTTCGTGAGCGATGTCGGCGGTCATGTCGCGGCGCAGGCGTTCGGCTTTTTCGAGATCGGCGGCCATCGCGTTGAACGATTTTGCCAGCTCGCCGATTTCATCGGCGGATGAGACCGGCACTCGATGAGCGAGATCGCCGCGGGCGACGGCGCGCGTGGCAACGGTGAGCCGCTGGATGGGGCGGACGAGGCTGAAGGCGATCACTCCGCCGACGACGAGCGCGGCGGCTCCGGCGGCCAGCGCCGCCAGCCAAATGGCGCGGTTCACTCGGGCGAAGATGTCGGCGCCGGACGGGCCGAGCGGCGGCCCCCCGCCCATCATTTCGCCCATTCCCCCTTCGGCAATCAGCACACCCACCGGCTCGCCGTTCAACTCAATGAGCAGAGCGGACGAGGCATCGTATTCGGTGAGCGTTTGGCCGGTGAGCAACCCATCCGTGTCGGTCACCACGTAATTGTGCGCGTCGAGGATGATCACCCGCTGGCGCATCATGCCGCCCATGCCGTGACCGGGGGCATCGAGCAAACCCTCCACACCTTCCCATGAACCGTGCCCGCGATAATATCCAGCGAGGCGTTGAGCGAGAGCCGTTTCGGTGGTCATGCCGTTGCCGAGCATGAAGCCGCGCACTTCGCGCGCCGCCGCCAGATTGGCCAACACCGAGACGACGATCATACCGATGAGCACAACGGCGAGGAAAGAGAGGAGGAGTTTGGGGAAAAGACGCATAGGAAATGAGCAATGAGACAATGATCAATGAACAACGGCATTGTTCATTCTCTCATTGATCATTGTTCATTGAACTTGTATCCAACTCCGAACACAGTCAGCACATACTTTGGTTTCTTTGGGTCGCGTTCGAGTTTAGCGCGCAGGTTTTTGATGTGCGCGTCCACCGTGCGCTCGTAGCCCTCGAAGGCGTCGCCCTGCGCGGCGTCGAGCAGTTGCAATCGGCTGAAGGCGCGTCCCGGCTCGCGCGCCATGGCGGCGAGGAGGCCAAATTCGGTGGGCGTCAGTTCGATGCTTTCGCCGCCGCGCGTGACGGTGTGGCGGGTCAGATCGATGACGATGTCGGCGACGCGGATGACTTCGGGCGGAGTCGGCGCCCCTTCGGCGCGGCGCAGAACGGCGCGCACCCGGGCGACGACTTCGCGCGGGCTGAAGGGTTTGGTCACGTAATCGTCTGCGCCGAGTTCGAGTCCGATCAATCGATCCGTTTCCTCCACCCGCGCGGTGATCATGATGATGGGCACGTTGGAGGCGGCCCGCAGTTTGCGCGCCACGTCGAGTCCGTCCATGCCGGGCATGTTGAGGTCGAGCAGAACGAGGTCGGGTTTTTCGTGTTTGTATTGGGCGAGCGCGGCGGGGCCGTCGGGGGCGGACACCACGCGGAACCCGGCCTGCTCGAGGTAGCCGCGCACCACTTTGATCAGCTGCGGCTCGTCGTCGGCGATGAGGATCGTCTGCGGCATTTCAACCAGAGATTACCGCAAAGACGCGAAGAGCGCAAAGACTCTTCGAGAAGGAATCTTCGCGCTCTTTATCTCTGCGTCTTTTTAGATCTTCTCGCCGCAGTGGGAGCAGGCTTTCCAGCCGGGTTGGATGGGCTTGCCGCAGTGAGCGCAGGCCGCCTGCGGCACGGCGGGCGCGCGGGGCGCCGACACGGTGCGCACCAGCCATACAATGCCAAGCGCGATCAGCGCAAGCCACAGGATCGGCCACAGCAACATGCCGAAGCCGAAGAATGACATGCCGCCGAAGCTGCCCATCATTGATCTGCCTCCGAACATGTGGCCGCCGCCGGCCATGTGCCCCGGCCCCATCATCCCGTAACCGTAATTGTTCAACCCCAGTTGAGGAGCGAAGAACGGAAGGATGTTCGAAGCCACGATGGAGAGAACAATCAACACGGCGCAGATTCCGAGTACCCATTGAAGTGGTTTGCTCATAGTGCCTCCAAAAGTGAATGGCTCAAGCCCCGCATTGGGGCTTGAGCATTGAGATTGAAATGTGTCGTTACGAATTGGGCGCGGGTGTGGGAGCGATGTGCGGGCATGCGCCGCCGTACGCGCCGCGGCCGAAGCCGCCCCGCCCGCCCATGTGGCTCAGCATCCAATCGGCCTGCTCTTGGGTGAGCGTGCCAGCGGCCGCCGCCTCGTTGATCGCCGCCGTGCGAGCCTCGGTCATGATCGCGGCGAACTCAGTTTGGCTGAAGCCGAGCGAGGTTGCAATCTGATACGGCGTCTCACCGGCGGCCACGCGCTTATCGAGCTCTTCGCGGCTAAGGCCGAGTCCTTCGGCCAGCGCGTTGAACATCGCCTCGTGCATCGGGCCGCTCTCGGCGAAGTTGGCGGAGCGCCCCCCCATCATGCCGAAGCCGTGCGCGCCGCGAGCGTATCCACCGCCCATCATCCCGTATCCGTACCCATACCCGCCGCCGGTGGGCGGAACCGGGGTGGGGGTTTGAGCCGCCGCCACACCCGCAACCGCGAGCGCGTTTACGACGACGAGGGATCCTGCAATCACAATCAGTTTCTTGTTCATAGTTGTCTCCATTGGTTTCGGCCCCTGTGGCCGATCTCTCTGAGCATCAGAGTAAAGCAAACCCATGAAGAACTTATGAAGGCCGCCCGAAGGCTTGGTGAAGACGGAAAAGAAACGCCCCGAATTTTGGGGGTCGGGGCGTCGTCGGCGCGCGTGGGAACTTGCCGCTCACCCGCGCGGCATCTCGAACTGTGTGATCGCTCGCATGTAATGCGCCCGCTCGAAGGCCGCCGGAGAGCGCACCGATTTCTGGCTCATGCTCCCGCACATCTGAGTCACCGACTCGTATTCGTGCTCTTCCATCCAGCGGAGCATGTCGGCGCGGATGTCGGCGATGCGGCCCACGCCGTTGAGCAGCAGTTCGGAAGCCATCATCGTCACCCGCGCGCCCACCATCAACCCTTTGATCGCGTCCTCTGCCGTGTGCACCCCCGAGGTGAGCGCCATCGCGGCTTTGATGCGGCCATACAACAGCGCGATCCACGTCAGCGGCAAGCGCATGGCCTGCGGCGTGTTGGCCGTGCTCAGCGCGGCGCGCGGCACCACTTCGAGATTTTCGAGATCGATGTCCGGTTGATAGAACCGATTGAAGAGCACCAGCGCGTCGGCTCCGGCTTCGTCGAGGCGGCGGGCCATGTGCGCCATATTGGTGAAGTATGGACTCAGTTTCACCGCCACCGGAACATTCACCGATCTCTTCACATCCTTCACCAGATCGAAATAAGCCAGTTCAATAGCGTTGCTGGGCATGAACGGATCGGTGGGGATGAAATAGATGTTGAGTTCAAGCGCATCGGCGCCCGCCTCTTCGATCAGTTTGGCGTATTTGATCCAGCCGCCGGTCGAAACTCCGTTGAGGCTGCCGATGATGGGAATCTTCACCGACGCTTTGGCCTTGCGAATATGCTCGAGATATTTGTCGGGGGTGAGGTTGTATTCGCTCGGCTCCGGAAAGTAGGAGAGGGCTTCGGCGAAACTTTCGGTGCCGTAAGTGAGGAAGTGATCGAGCTCGTGGCTCTCTTGGTTGATCTGCTCTTCGAAGAGCGAATACATGACGATGGCCGATGCGCCCGCGTCTTCCATTCGTTTGAGGCTGTCGATGTTTTTGGACAGCGGCGAAGCCGACGGCACTAACGGATTGCTGAGCTTGAGTCCGAGATAGGAAGTGGAGAGATCGAGCATAGGTGGTTCGGTGGTTGGGTGGTTTGATGGTTAGGTGGTTCGGTGGTTGGGTGGTTCGCACCAACCACCCAACCACCTAACCACCATTCAATCCTGCCAATTGCTCATACTGCTTCCATCGTTGGTTCACATCGTCTTGCGCGAGTTTGAGCAAGCGTTCGGCTTCGCCTTCGTTGATCTGCGTCAGCATCCGGAAGCGCGTCTCGTTGTACACATATTTTTCGAGCGGCATGGAGGGCGGCTTGCTGTCGAGGGTGAAGGGGTTGTGCCCGTCTTTAGCTCGATCGGGGTTGAAGCGATACAGCGGCCAATAGCCCGTCTGCACCGCCTTCTTTTGCTGATCGAGGCCATAGCGCAGATCGTAGCCGTGCATGGCGCAGTGGCTATAGGCAATGATGATCGACGGCCCGTTGTACGCTTCGGCTTCGAGAAAAGCATGGATGGTTTGCGCGTCGTTGGCGCCCATCGCCACCGAGGCCACATACACATTGCCGTAAGACATCGCCAGCGAGCCTAGCCCTTTCTTGGGCAGGCCTTTGCCTCCGGCGGCAAACTTGGCCACCGCGGCGCGCGGCGTGGATTTGGAGGCTTGCCCGCCGGTGTTGGAATACACTTCGGTGTCCAACACGAGCACGTTGACGTTGCGCCCCGAAGCCAACACGTGATCGAGTCCGCCGTAGCCGATGTCGTAAGCCCAGCCGTCGCCGCCCACAATCCACACGCACTTCTTCGCCAGCGTGTCGGCCAACGATAAAAGGTTGGTGGCCGGCGATCGGAGGTCGGGCGAGGTGACGGCCTCCAATCTCTTTTTCAGTTCCGTCACCCGTTCCCGCTGGTCGTGAATTCCGGCTTCGGTGGATTGATCGGCGTTGAGCAATGCTTGCGCGAGATCGCCGCCGATTTGATCGGCCAGTTGAGTCACCAACTCGCGGGCGAACTCGATCTGTTTGTCGAGGGTGAGGCGGAACCCCAACCCAAACTCGGCATTGTCCTCGAAGAGCGAGTTGGCCCACGCCGGGCCGCGCCCCTCGTTGTTTTGCGACCACGGCGTGGTGGGCAGGTTGCCGCCGTAAATCGAAGAGCAGCCGGTGGCGTTGGCAATCACTGTCCGATCGCCGAAGAGTTGCGAGAGGAGTTTGAGATACGGCGTCTCGCCGCACCCGGCGCACGCGCCGGAGAACTCGAACAGCGGCCGGAGCAGCTGCGAGTCCTTCACTGAGTTGAGGTGAAGCACGCGGCGATCCACTTCGGGGATGGCGAGGAAGTATTCCCAGTTCGCTCGCTCGGAGTCGCGCAGGGGCAGCTGCGGCATCATGTTGATCGCCTTCAACCGCGTTTCGCTTTTGTTCTTCGCCGGGCAGGCTTCCACGCACAACGCACAGCCGGTGCAGTCTTCGGGCGCAACTTGCAGAGTGTATCGCCACTCGCTGAATTCTTTCCAGCGCGCGGCGGTGGATTTCAATTTGGGCGGCGCGTTTTCGAGATACTTCGCCTCATACACTTTCTCGCGGATCACTGCGTGCGGGCACACCAGCACGCACTTGCCGCATTGGATGCAGATGTCCGCATCCCACACCGGAATTTCGAGAGCGATGTTGCGTTTCTCCCATTGCGACGTGGCAGTGGGATACGTGCCGTCCACCGGCATCGCGCTCACCGGCAGATCGTCGCCCGTTCCGGCGATCATCTTCGCCGTCACTTTTTGCACGAACTCCGGCGCTTGCGCCGGAACGGGGGAGCGCATCTCGATGGCGCTCGTCACCAAATGCGGCACCTCCACTTCCTTGAGATAGTGGAGTGTTTGATTCACCGCGTCGAAATTGCGCAGAACGATCATCTCGCCGCGCTTGCCGTACGTCTTTTCGATGGAGTGGCGAATGGCCTCGATGGCCTCCTCTCTCGGAAGGACGCCGCTGATGGCGAAGAAACACGTCTGCATGATCGTGTTGACGCGGCCGCCCATGCCCGTGTCGCGGGCTACTTTGTAGCCGTCGATCACATAGAAGCGAATCTTCTTGGCGATGATCTGCTCCTGCACTTTGCGCGGCAACTGCTCCCACACATCGTGCGCCGGGTACGGACTGTTGAGCAGAAACACTGCGCCCTGCGCCGCGCGCTGAAGCATGTCGAATCGTTCGAGGAAGTTGAATTGATGGCAGGCCACAAAGTTGGCCGACGAGATCAGATAAGCCGAGCGAATCGGCTTCGGGCCGAATCGCAAATGGGACACCGTCACCGAACCCGACTTCTTCGAGTCGTACACGAAATACCCCTGCGCGTAATTGTCGGTGTCCTCGCCGATGATCTTGATCGAGTTTTTGTTTGCGCCCACCGTGCCATCGGAGCCGAGGCCGTAAAACAGCGCGCGCACGGTGTCGGGGCTTTCGACGCTGAACAAAGGATGGTAGTCGAGGCTGGTGTGAGTCACATCATCCGTGATGCCCACCGTGAAATGATTCTTGGGCTTGGCTTTGCTCAATTCGTCGAACACCGCCTTCACCATCCCCGGCGTGAACTCTTTGGACGACAACCCGTATCGGCCACCGATGATTCGCGGCATGGCCGCCATCGCTCCCGAAGCCGCGCTCTCGGCGCAGGCCGTCACCACATCTTGATACAACGGCTCCCCGGCGCTGCCCGGCTCTTTGCAACGGTCGAGCACGGCGATAGATTTGACGGTGGGCGGCAGCGCCCGCACGAAATGCTCGACCGCAAACGGGCGATACAACCGCACCTTCACCACCCCCACCTTTTCGCCGTTGGGCAGCAACGCTTCCACCGTTTCCTGAGTCGTCTCCGCGCCCGAGCCCATGATCACGATCACCCGCTCGGCATCCGCCGCGCCGTAGTAATCGAAGAGGTGATACTGCCGTCCGGTGAGTTCGGCGAATTTGTCCATCGCGTTCTGCACGATGGCCGGGCACACTTTGTAATACGGGTTCACCGTCTCGCGCCCCTGAAAATACACGTCGGGGTTTTGCGCCGCGCCGCGCATCACCGGGTGATCGGGCGAGAGGCCGCGGGCGCGGTGCGCGTGCACGAGGCCGTCGTCGGTCATGGCCCGGATATCCTCGTCGGCCAACTCTTCGATCTTGGCCACTTCGTGCGAGGTTCGGAAGCCGTCGAAGAAGTGCATGAACGGAACGCGGGCTTCCAACGTGGAAGCATGAGCGATGAGGGCCATATCGGCCACTTCCTGCACCGAGTTCGAGCACAACAGCGCCCAGCCGGTGGCCCGAGTCGCCATCACATCGGAATGGTCGCCAAAGATGGAGAGGGCCTGCGCGGCGAGAGAGCGCGCGCTCACGTGAAAGACCGCCGAAGTCAGTTCACCGGCGATCTTGTACATGTTGGGGATCATCAACAACAAGCCCTGCGAGGCAGTGAACGTCGTCGTCAGCGAGCCGGTTTGCAGTGCGCCATGCACCGCGCCGGCCGCGCCGCCTTCGCTCTGCATCTCTTGCACCAGCGGCGCCGTGCCCCACAGATTCTTCTTCCCCTCCGAAGCCCACTGATCGGCCCATTCGCCCATCGGCGACGAGGGGGTAATCGGGTAGATGGCGATCACCTCGCTCAACTTGTAGGCAACACGAGCGGCGGCTTCATTGCCGTCAATCGTAACCATGCGTCTGTTAGCCATATCCAAACAAGTCCCTTCGCACAAACAAGCCTAAATCAACTACACACCGCCTTGTAGTGACATATCACATAGTTTCGGATGACTTGTGTCGGTTTTTGTCATGGCGGCAAACAAAAAAGTCCGCGCCGGAAATTCTGGCGCGGGCAAGATATTTGGACTCCGCCGCATATTTCACAAGGGCGCGGCCTCCGCTCAGTCGTATCGGAATCGCCACACCGCCAACCCGAAGAACGCCGCCGCATAAAGCAAGAGGATGCCCACGGGCTGCCACACTGCTTGAATGCTCAGCCCGCGCACGATGATATTCTGAAATCCGTCCATCGCCCACGCGCTCGGCATGAGATGCCCAATGGCCGAAAACGTAGCGCCGGTGTATTCCAGCGGCACGACCAGCATCATCCCCACCGCAAACAAACTGCGCGTCGAGCGGAGTATATCTTTGAAGGCAATGTCGAGAATTTTCATGGTTAGTCCCTCAACGCCCGCCCGGTAAGATGCAGGAACACCGCTTCGAGATTCGGCTCGCGAATGCCCACCGAAGTGATGCGCGCCCCGGCCCGGCCCGCCGACTCGAACAGTCGCGGCAGAACCACGTTGCTGTCGTCCACCAACACCGTCACATGGCCGTCTTCGGCATAGGCTCGCGACATGCCTTCCACTTTTTGCCACACAGCAATCATCGGCGCCGCTTCCACGTTGAGCGTCAAATCAATGCGCGTCTGTTGCCCCACCAGTTTCAGCAACTCGTTGTGCGTGCCGTATGCGATCACTTTGCCTTTGTCCACAATGGCAATGTGATGCGAAAGCTCTTCGGCCTCTTCCATGTAATGCGTGGTGTACAGCACGGTCATGCCCTGCCGGTTGAGTTCCTTTACGTTGTCGAGGATACGGCGGCGGCTCTGCGGATCGATGCCCACCGTCGGCTCATCCATAATCACCACGCGCGGTTTGTGCAGGAGCGCCACGCCGATGTTCACTCGCCGCTTCATGCCGCCGCTGAACGTGCCCACGCGGTGCTTCTGCCGGTCGGCGAGGCCGATCACTTCGAACACCTCATCCACGCGGCGGTTCAGCGCGCGGCCGCGCAAGCCGTACATCTTGCCCCAGAACACAAGATTTTCGCGGGCGGTGAGATCGGGGTACAGCGCAATATCCTGCGGCACGACCCCCAGAGCGGCCTTGGCCGCCATCGGCTCGCGCCGGATCGAATGACCCATGATGAGTGCGTCACCTTCGGCGGGTTCGAGCAAACCCGACAGCATGGAAATCGTCGTGCTCTTGCCTGCGCCGTTCGGCCCGAGCAAACTCAGAATCTCGCCTTCGCGCGCGGCAAAGGTCACACCCCGCACGGCCTGCAAGTCGCCAAAGTTTTTGCGCAAGTTCTGCGCTTCAATAGCACTGCCGTTGTTCATAACATCCTCCTCGTTTCACGCTCAATCTTTCTCTTGATCGAGCGAAGCCATCGCCAAGCCAAGCATCCCAATGCTCAGCAGCGTAATGCTGGTCTCGACGGTTGCCACCTTCAGCACGTTCAGCACGATCACCGCCACCGCCATGGCCAGCCCAACCGCTTTGCAGACGAGCGTTACAATCTCGCCGACGGTTTGCTTCTTTTCAGTAGTCTGTTTGCTTTCCATTGTTCGATACCTCCATTCGGATTTGCGCTCACTCTATCATTTTGGAAGTTGGCCGTCATCGTGCGCCCGGCCAGTTGCCGCCGCCCGGCCGGACAGTGTACGAACGGACAATGGCAAAGGTAGCCCAAGAGAGTAAAATCACGGTGGACAACCGCCGCCATGCAATCCTTTCTCGACGATCTCAAAAACGCCTTTGCTCCTTCGCCCGACGAGGTTCATCTCGAACTCCAGCAAGTGCGTGGGTTCTTCTTGCTGGTCATGTTGGCGCTCCTCTTGCTCTACGGGATCGCGCTCCGCTCCAACCCGGCGCTGCTGGCTCCGCCACAATTCATTCTTTTCACCGGCCTCATGCTCCTCCACGGCGTTTTGCACTGGTTCAGCCCGCGCATCACTTACCTGCCGCGCCTCGCCACGCCCTATCTCGTCATTCAGGGCACACTGGCCTTCACGCTCACGGCCATCTCGCAAAACATCAGCCTCGCCTTCGGGCTGTACATGGGCCTCATCGGCGAAGCCATCGGCATCCTGCGGCGCGGGCCCAAAGCAGTGGTGTCCGTGTTCGTCTATCTCGCGCTGTCGGGCGTCAACTACGGCTTGCTCACCCAGTGGCAATCGCTCGCGCAGTGGATGGCCATGGCCCTGCCCTCGGCGCTCTTTGTCATCGTGTACGTTGTGCTGTACGGGCGGCAGGCCGAAGCCCGCGCCCGCGCCCAAACCCTGTTGACCGAACTCGAAACCGCGCACCGGCAATTGACCGAATACGCCAACCAAGTCGAAGATTTGACTCTCGCCGCCGAGCGCCAGCGCATGGCGCGCGAACTTCACGACACCCTCGCGCAGGGCCTCGCCGGATTGATTCTGCAATTGGAGGCGGCCAACTCCCACCTCTCGGAGAGCCGCCCCGAACGGGCGCAAGCGATCCTTCAGCAGGCGATGTCCCGCGCCCGATCTACGTTGGCGGATTCCCGGCGGGCCATCGATGACCTGAGAGGCGGCTTCACGGGGGACATCGTCGATTCCATCCGCGAGGAAGTCAACCGATTCTCGAACGCCACCGGGATTCCATGTTCGCTCGATCTCGCCCCACTGCCGCCGATTCCTGAACCCATCCGCGAACACACACTGCGGGCCGTCTCCGAAGGATTGAGCAATGTGGCGCGGCACGCGCAAGCCAAACAGGCCTCGGTGCGGTTGGCCTGCGTCAACGGCTGGCTCGATGTTGAGGTGCGCGATGACGGCGTGGGGTTCGATGCGGCGGCGAGCGGTGGAGCGGGGCACTATGGCTTGCTGGGGATGCGCGAGCGCGCGCGGCTGGCCGGTGGAGTGTTGGAGATCGCCAGCGAGTCGGGGCGCGGCTCGACACTGAAACTGCGGTTGCCGATGTAGGGGCGATTCGCAAATCGCCCCATCTCAAAACGAAGTGGCCGACACGATTCGCATTCTCATTGCCGACGATCATTTGATCGTGCGCGAGGGGTTGAGGCTGATTCTCGAAACGGGCGAAGAGTTCGAAGTGATTGGCGAGGCCTCCGATGGCGCAGAGGCCGTTCGGTTGGCGAGTGAGCTGAAGCCCGATGTGACGCTGATGGATTTGCGGATGCCGGGCATGGACGGGCTGACGGCCATCGAGCGCTTGCGCGTCGAGCAGCCGAAGGTCGCCGTTGTGATTCTCACTACGTACAACGAGGACGATCTGATGATGCGCGGACTGCGCGCCGGGGCCAAAGGCTATTTGCTCAAGGACACCGACCGCGCCACACTGCTCGACACCATTCGCGCCGCGGCCCGGGGCGAGACTCTGCTCAGGCCGGAGATCATGGCCCGGCTGTTGGCGCGCGCGGAGTCGGCCTCCGCCGGGGAACGCAGTGCCCTTGAGTTGTCGGAGCGTGAACGGGAAGTGCTCATCGGCGCGGCGAGCGAAGCAAAGAGATCGCCGCGCGGCTCGGCATCAGCGAGCGCACAGTGAAAGCCCACCTCGCCAGCATCTACAACAAGCTCGGCGTCGATTCGCGCGCGGCGGCCATTGCCACTGCCACTCAGCGCGGGTTGATCTGAAAACATCTCGCTCGCCCGCGCGCCCGGCCACTCGCCGGGCGCTTTGTTTTTTCCGTCATTGCTTATCTACAACTCGAGCGGCGAAACAATTAAACCAAAGCGGCGGCACAAATTCTTATTATTTTGATTTTCGCCTACGATGACGAATATTCATTGACTCATGGAGGGTGAACATGATAAAAAGTTCTCAAGCGACATTCAGATGCATCAGTTCGAGCAATCCGAGATCTAGCCCACCACCGCCCTCCCCCTCGAATGAACTCATTGCGTGGCCCTTCCAGCCACCCAACCACCTAGCCACCCAAACATCAGGAGTCCCCATGACCACCCCCACCTACACCCCCGGCGTGCAAGCCTACATTGACAGAGGCGCGGCCATGATCGAAGCCGAAGCCTCCCAGCGCAAAGTGATGCGCGGCAAAAAATTCGACACCATCGCCGTGCATGGCCTCTACAACATGGAAGCCGCGCTGGCCAATCAGGGCAGCATCAACGAGCCGGCCTACCTCAGCCCGGCCCAACATTTCGAGAACAGCGATCACATGGAAGCGGCGCTCGCTTACCTCATGCCCTCGTGGACATACAGCCGCATTGCCAACCCCACCCTGCACTACCTCGAAGAAACTCTGGCATTGCTCGACGGCTACGGTTATGACGGCGAAGTGAGCGCCTGCATCGCCGGATCGGGAATGGCGGCCATCTTCATGGCCACCAACCCCTTCATCGTCATCGAGCCGACGATGCCCATCAACGGGCACGGCCCGGCCAAAATGAACATCGTCGCCAGCGCCAAATGTTACGGCGGCACGTTCATGCTCTTCACCCGCTACGCCAACGAGCGCGGGGTCGAAGTGCGCTGGGTGCGCAACACGCTCGACATTGACGAATGGGCCAGCAAGATCGACTCGAACACCCGCTTCGTGTACGGCGAAATGCCCAGCAACCCCAGCCTCGCCGTCTTCGACATTGCCGCTCTCGCCAAACTCGCCCACACGCAGGACATCCCGCTCATCGTCGATTCCACCGTCGCCACCCCGGCGCTTATGCGCCCCCTCGCGCACGGCGCCGACATCATCATCCACTCCGTCAGCAAAAGCATGACCACCAGCGGCTTCGCCATCGCCGGGGCGCTCATCGCCCGTCACAACCTGCCCAGCCGCGTTGGCCCCGATGACCTGCGCGCCAACTTCGCCGCCTACGTCAAACTCCTCCCCTTCCGCGATCACGGCCCCGCCCTCAGCCCGTTCAACGCATTGATGGTGCTCAACGATCTGCGGACACTGCGCAGCAAAATGGATCACATGAGCAACAATGCCATGAAGGTGGCCCGCCACCTCGCCGCGCACCCGATGGTAGAGGGCGTGGCCTACCCCGGCCTCCCTGCCCAACCCGGATACGAACTGGCAACCCAATACATGTGGCTCGCCGACGGCGAAGACGATTACGGCCAACCCGTGAACCGTTACGGCCACCTCATGGGATTCATGGTGAAGGGCGGCGCACAGGCGACGCGCATCGTCTTCGACAACCTCAAAATGATTTGGCGCGCAACCGATTTGGGCCGCATCAAGAGCGTCGCCACCATTCCCGCCATCTCCACCCATCAACAACAGGGTGACGCCGGGCGCGAACTGGCCGGCCTCCCCTCCAACCTCATCCGCCTCAGCGTGGGCGCCGAACACTCCGCCGACATCATCGCCGACCTCGATCAAGCCTTGATGAAAGCCGCACAGCCCGCGGCGATGACAACCGCCTGACCCTCTCCCCGAATCAAAAACTCCCGCTGGCTTTCACACCAGCGAGAGTTTTTCGTTCATAGACACCCAGTCTCTGCTACAAGTCTTTCGCGAAATCGCCCAGCGCCGCGTGCGCCGCCGCCAGCCGCGCAATGGGCACGCGGAACGGCGAACAACTCACATAATCCAAACCGATCTTATGGCAGAAGGCGATAGATTTCGGATCGCCGCCGTGCTCGCCGCAGATACCCACCTCGAGGTCGGGGCGAGTCTTCCGGCCCAGCCGCACGCCCATCTCCATCATCGCCCCCACCCCGCGCTGATCAATACTGGCAAACGGGTTCTCCGGCAGAATGCCCTTCTCAAGATATTCCATGAGGAAACCGGTCTCAGCGTCGTCGCGCGAGATGCCGAACGTCGTCTGCGTGAGATCGTTCGTGCCGAAGGAGAAGAACTGCGCGTACTCGGCGATCTGATCGGCGGTGACGGCCGCTCTCGGAATCTCGATCATCGTGCCGAACTGATACTTGACTTTGATCCCCTGCTCTTCCATCACCTGTTTGGCTTCGGCTTCGAGGATGTCATCTTCCACCTCTAACTCACTGCTGTGAGCCGTGAGCGGGATCATGATCTTCGGATAAACTTTCACGCCATCTTTGGCGCACGCGCACGCCGCCTCAAAAATAGCGCGCACCTGCATCTTCACCAGTTCGGGCATGTGAATACCGAGCCGCACCCCGCGCAAACCGAGCATGGGGTTTTGCTCCCGCATCCCCTCGACTGCCGAGAGCATCTTCTGCTTTTGCGCCAACTCCACCGACAGCCGCGCCACCTCATCCCGATACGATTGCAAGCGAGCCTCCAACTCGCTCAATTCCTGCGCTTGCGATTCGTGGCTGGGCAGACTCGGATCGGTCGCGCCGCGTTCGCGCATGGCATCAGTCGCTTCCAGCATCTTGCGGCGATTTTGCACGTGGCCTTCCAGCGAGCCAATACGATCCTTCCGATTCGCAATGTGCGTATCCATTTCGGACACAGTCTTTAGCAACTCATCATGGCTCGGCAGGAATTCGTGCAGTGGCGGATCGATGAGGCGGATGGTGACAGGCAGGCCGTCCATGGCGCGGAAGAGGCCGTCGAAGTCACTGCGCTGAAACGGCAGAAGCTTCACCAGCGGCTCAACTCGCTCTTCGGGAGTCTTCGCCAAGATCATTTGTTGAACATGCGGCAATCGTTCGGTCTCGAAAAACATGTGCTCGGTGCGGCACAACCCTATGCCTTCCGCGCCATATTTGCGAGCGCGTTCCGCGTCACGCGGGTAATCGGCGTTGGCCCACACCCCCAACGTGCGGATGTCGTCGGCCCACTTCAGCAGTTTGATCAGATACGGATCGTTGAAGTCGGGGATCACGCTATTGATCTTGCCCGCGAACACTTCGCCGGTGGTGCCGTCGATGGAAACCCAATCGCCTTCTTTCAGGGTGATGTTGCGTCCTTTCACCGTGAACTGCCGATTCCCGTTGTCAACCTCCAACGACATCACGCCCACCACCGCCGGTTTGCCGAATTGCCGGGCCACCAACGCCGCGTGGCTGGTGCGCCCGCCCCGGCTGGTGAGGATGCCTTTGGCCGCCAACATGCCGTGCACATCGTCCGGTTTTGTTTCGGGCCGAACCATGATTACGTCTTTCTTATCCTGCTTCGCCCATTGCTCGGCGGTGTCGGCGTCGAAGGCCAGCTGCCCCACTGCCGCGCCCGGCGACACGTTGAGGCCGGTGGCGATCAGATCGCCGCGCGCCTTGGCCGCCTTCTTGTCCTGAGCATCGAACTGCGGATGCAGGAAATAATCAATGTGCTCCGGCTGCACGCGCTTCACCGCTTCGGCTTTGGTGATCAGTTTCTCGTTAGCGAGATCGACGGCGATGCGAATGGCCGCCTGCGCGGTGCGCTTCGCGTCGCGCGTCTGCAGCATCCACAACACGCCGCGCTCCACCGTGAACTCGACATCCTGCACCTCACGGTAGTGCCGCTCCAACAGTTTGGCGATCTTCTCGAACTGCGCGTACACCTTCGGCATTTCATCTTTCATGGCGGCGATGGGTTTCGTTTGCCGGATGCCGGCCACCACATCTTCGCCCTGCGCGTTGGTGAGGTAATCGCCTTCGAGTTCTTTCTCGCCGGTGGAGACATTGCGCGTGGTCGCCACGCCGGTGCCCGAGCCTTCGCCCATATTGCCAAACACCATCGTCACAATGTTCACGCCCGTTCCGAGATTGTGCGGGATGCCGGCCGCCTTGCGGTAATCATACGCGCGTTTGCCGTTCCAAGATTTGAAGACGGCGATGGTTGCCAGTTTGAGTTGTTCGAGCGGATCGGTGGGAAAGTCGCGCCCGGTGTGTTTACGGATGATAGCGCGGAATTCGCTGGTGATGGCTTTGAGGTCGTCGGGGGGCAAGTCGGCGTCATTGGCCACGCCGCGCTTTTCGCGATAGCGCTCCAGCACTTCCTCGAACGGCTCGTCGGCCACATTCAGCACCACCGTGCCATACATTTGCACGAGGCGGCGATAAGCGTCGTAAACAAATCGCGCGTCGCCGGTGAGGGCAATCATGCCCTCGGCCGCTTCGTCGTTGAGGCCGATGTTGAGCACGGTGTCCATCATGCCCGGCATCGAGAACTTTGCGCCGGAGCGGCAGGAGACGAGCAGAGGGTTCTTCGGGTCGCCAAACTTTTTGCCGGTGCTCTTTTCGATCTTCTTCAGCGCCTCGAGCTCCTGCTCCCACATTCCAGCAGGGAACTTTTCTCCGGCGGCGAGGAAGGCGTTGCAGGCTTCGGTGGTGACGGTGAAGCCGGGCGGCACGGGGAGGCCGACTCGGGTCATCTCGGCCAAGTTCGCGCCTTTGCCCCCCAGCAGGGCGCGCACACCGTCCCAAGATTTGGCATACTTCTCGGCGGCGTCCACTTCACCGAAAAGGTATATCCATTTCTTTGTTTTGGCGGGGGGGCGCTTGGCTGTTCGCGGCGCGGCTTTTTTGTGGCGGCCGTTTCGGGTCATACGAATGGCTTTGGGTTTGACGACGGTGGATGGGGACATGAGGCCTCCTTTGAGATTCCGGTACCCAATCACTTTAGTTGTGTGCGGGGGCAGTGTCGTGTGTCAGAAATCATGAAGAATTTTGGCCTTCGTCACTGATTCCGCCGAAAATTCAGGCGCATTGTCCGCCCTCAAAAGTGACTTCCCGCGTTTGCCGGGCGTACGTTTGCTACTGCCCCCGTGAGCGCCGACTGACTAAGATGTAGGCTATGGAAACGAATACGCTTGACTCACTTCTTCCCGCCGAGATGGCCGCCCGCGCCGAGCAGATCGGCGTGCGCAAGGCCAACTTGCGATGGGACAACATGTTTGCCCTTTCCGTGTTGGCCGGCTCGTTCATTTCGTTGGGAGCGATCTTTTCCACCACCGTCAGCGCCGGGAGCATGATCATCAGCGCCGCCGACGGCGCGTCGGTGTATAGCGCCAGCCTGCCCTACGGAGTCACACGCCTGTTGGCCGGGCTGGTGTTCACCCTCGGCCTCATTCTGGTCGTCGTCGGCGGGGCAGAACTGTTCACCGGCAACAATCTTATCGTCATGGCGTGGGCCAGCGGCAAAGTGAGCACCGCCCTCGTGCTCAAGAACTGGATCATCGTCTATCTCGGCAATTTCGCCGGGGCGTTCGCCACTGCCGTGCTCATGTTCTTCACCCAGCAGTACACCTTCGGCAGCGGCTCGGTGGGGGTAGTGGCGCTTGCCACCGCCAATGCTAAAGCCGGGCTGGGCTTTTGGCAAGCCCTCGCTCTGGGCATCATGTGCAATGCCCTCGTCTGCCTCGCCGTATGGATGTCTTTCAGCGCCCGCACCACCACCGACCGCATCCTCGCCATCATCCCGCCCATCACCGCTTTTGTGGCCGCCGGGTTCGAGCACAGCATTGCCAACATGTATTTCATCCCCATCGGCCTGTTCATCAAAGCCGGAGCCGACGCCTCTTTCTGGGAAAAGATTCACTCCTCCGCCGACAAATTTGCCAACCTCACGTGGGGCCACTTCTTCGTCAACAATCTCATCCCCGTCACGCTCGGCAACATCATCGGCGGCGCGGTGCTGGTGGGCATTGTGTATTGGGCAGTGTATCTGCGAAAGAGGTAAAGGTGCGCTGATGCCGATCACCCTCACCATCAACGACCGACCCATCGAAGCCGTTGCCGGGCAAACGATTCTGGAAGCCGCCCGCGCCAACGGCATCGTCATTCCCACCCTCTGTTATCATCCCGCCCTGCCCATCGTCGGCTCGTGCCGCTTGTGCATTGTGGAAGTCGAAGGCGCGCGCACGCCGCAAGCCGCCTGCGGGCTGGTGGCGCGAGAAGGCATGATCGTCCGCACCGAAACGCCCGCGCTGGCCCGCGACCGCCGCACCATTCTCGAACTTCTCCTCGCCAACTACCGCGACGCCGAATACACCGCCGCCGACCGCGACGACACCGAATTCGAACATTGGGTCAAACTCTACGGCGCGCAATGCCCGCCCGGATCAACGCCGCGCCCTCAGCGCAAAGTCAACAGCGATCCCAACCCGTTTGTGTGGGTGGACATGAACAAGTGCATCCTCTGCACTCGCTGTGTGCGAGCCTGCGCCGACGTGCAGGGGCGCTTCGTGTGGCGGCCCAACGGGCGCGGCGCGCGCACCGACATCGTCGCCGGGCTGGAAACGACGATGCTCGAAGCGCGGTGCGAATCGTGCGGGGCCTGCGCCGCCTTCTGCCCCACCGGCGCGCTCGACAACAAAATGTCGGTGGATGCTGGCAAGCCCGACAAGAAAGTGACGACGACTTGCGCCTATTGCGGAGTCGGCTGCCAATTCGACCTCAACGTGAAAGGCAACCGTATCATCCGCGTGACGTCGACTCCGAATGCGCCCGTCAACGGAATGCGCCTGTGCGTGAAGGGGCGCTATGGCTACGACTTCGCGCATCACCCGGATCGGTTGAAGAGGCCGAGAGTGAGAAAGTATCTGCTGGAAACTCCAAACTCCAAACATCAAATTCCAAAATCCAGCCTGCAATCGGAATGGGTTGAGGTGGATTGGGACACCGCCTTCGACATCACCGCCCGCAAACTGCGCGAGGCGCGCGACACGTTTGGCCCCGACAGCGTGGGCGTGCTCACTTCGGCCAAATGCCTCAACGAAGAAAATTATTTGATGAACAAGTTCGCCCGGCAAGTGATCGGGACGAACAACATCGATCACTGCGCCCGGCTTTGACACTCCAGCACCGTCGCCGGTCTGGCGGCTTCCTTCGGTTCGGGCGCAATGAGCAACTCGATGGATGATGTGGCCGACTATGCTCGTGCCATGCTCATCATCGGATCGAACACCACCGAACAGCACCCGGTCTTCGGGGCAATGATTCGGCAGGCCGTGTTGAAGCGCGGAGTCAAATTGGTGCTGGCCGATCCGCGCCGCATCGACATCGCCGAGTTTGCGGCGCTTCATCTCCGGCAGAGGCCGGGAACGGATGTTGCGCTGATCAACGGGCTGATGCGCATCATTTTGGAGAAGGGCTGGGAAGACCAAAAGTTTATCGAGCAACGCACCGAGGGTTTCGAGGAATTCAGAACGACCGTGATGCAGTATCCGCCGGAGAAGGTTGCGGAGATCACCGGCGTGCCGACGGCCTCGTTGCATAAGGCCGCCGAGATTCTGGCGACGAACAAACCGATGGCGGTGATGTGGGCGATGGGTATCACTCAGCACATCGTCGGTGTTCGCAACGTGATGGATCTCGCCAACCTGCAAATGCTGTTGGGCAACATGGGCGTTCCCGGCGGCGGCGTCAATCCACTGCGCGGCCAGAACAACGTACAGGGCGCGTGCGACATGGGCGGCCTGCCGAATGTGTATCCCGGTTATCAGCCGGTGACGGACGCGGCGGCGCGAGAAAAATTTGCGAAGGCATGGGGCTTGGCAAAGGATGAAGGCGGAAGGATGAAGGATGAATCCTTCGCCCTTTCCGGCAAAGTGGGAATGACCGTCACCGAGATGATCCCGGCGGCGGGCGAGGGCAAAGTGAAGGCGCTGTACATTCTCGGCGAAGACCCGGTGATGAGCGACCCCGACACGAATCACATTCGCCACTGCCTCGAGGCGTGCGACTTCGTCGTCGTGCAAGAAATCTTCCCCTCCGAGACCGCGCAATACGCCGACGTGCTTCTGCCCGGCGTGACCTTCGCCGAAAAGACCGGCACGTTCACGAACACCGAGCGCCGAATCCAAATGTGCCGCAAGGCCATCGAGCCGGAAGGCGAAGCGAGGGAAGATTGGTGGATCACAGCGGAGTTGGCGAAGCGGGTGTTGGCAGGTGGCAATCTCCAATCACCAATCTCTGACGCTCCGTATGCAGGCTGGAACTACGAGAACACCGCCGAGATCATGAAAGAGATCGCGGCGCTCACGCCGAGTTACGCGGGTGTGAGCCACGAGCGGATTGAAAAGGGCGAGCGATTGCAGTGGCCGGTGAAGGGCGCCGATCATCCGGGGACGCCGATTCTGCACGTGGGCGCATTCCCGCGCGGCAAAGGCAAGTTCGCGCCCGTCGAACACCTCCCGCCCGCCGAACTGCCCGACGACGACTACCCGATGATCCTCAGCACCGGGCGCGTGCTGTATCACTGGCACGGCGGCGAGATGACGCGGCGGGCGAAAGGGCTGATGGAAATTTACGGTCAGTCGCTCGTGGAGTTGAACCCGGAGGACGCAGAACGTCTCGGCCTCAACGGGAATCGGCGGGTGCGGATCACCTCGCGGCGCGGGGCGATGGAGGCCGAAGCGTGGGTGACTGACCGTGTGCCGCCGGGCATGGTGTACGCCAACTTCCACTTCCCCGAAGCGCCGGCCAACGAGTTGACGATTGCCGCGCTCGACCCCGTGTCGAAGATTCCGGAGTACAAAGTGTGCGCGGTGAGGGTGGAGAGGGTGGGTGGTAATCAGTGATCAGTAATTGGTGATTGGGAGGAAGCCGGTGGCGCGAGCCATCGGCTTTTTTGTTTTGAGTTGGTGTAAACTACGGCGCGTTGGAAAGCACAAGGACACAACGGCGCAAAGGCTCAAAGTTCTTTGTATGTTTGAGTCTTCGTGCCTTTGTGTTGAAAGAGAGGAATCCCAAATGACATCCTACGGCAGTCAATCCATGATCGGCGAACTCAAGGGTGTGCTGCTCAAGCGCCCGCAAGAGGCGTACATCAATCAACAGCGCATCGCCGCACGATGGCGCGAATTGAACTATTTGGCCGAAACGGACTTCGAAACGGCGGCCTCCCAGCACGCGCAGCTGGCCGGGCTGATTGGCAAGTTCGGGGCCGAGATCACCTATCTGCCGCAGGCCGAGGGCGTCACTCTCGACTCGGTGTACACGCACGATCCGGCCATCGTCTGCAATCGCGGCGCGATCCTGTGCAACATGGGCAAACCGGCGCGGCGCGGCGAGCCGGAAGCGATGGGCAAGTTTTTCGAGGGGATGGGCATTCCGATTCACGGACGCATCACTGGCGAGGGATTGATGGAGGGCGGCGATGTGGTATGGATCGACGAGCGCACGGTGGCCGTAGGCGAAGGCTACCGGACGAACGCCGAGGGCATCCGCCAACTGCGATCACTGCTGGGAGAGTCGGTCGAGGTCATCTCCGTTCACCTGCCGCATTGGACGGGGCCGCAGGATTGTTTGCATCTCATGTCGAACATCAGCATGATCGATCACGATCTCGCTGTTGTCTGCTCACGTTTGCTCACCGTCCCGTTCCGGCAGTGGTTGATTGGGCGCGGCATCAAACTGGTGGACGTGCCCGACGAGGAATACGACTCGATGGCCTGCAACGTGCTGGCCGTCGCGCCGCGCAAAGCGATCATGATCGCCGGAAACCCGATCACCCAGACGCGGCTGGAGGCCGAAGGCGCAGAGGTGCGAACTTACGAGGGAAGCGATATTTCGTTGAAGGGCAGCGGCGGGCCGACGTGTTTGACGAGGCCGTTCCTGCGAGGCTAATGGATAGTTCGAGTCGAGAGGGTACGCGGATAACGCGGATGTTTTGGATAAACGCGGATTCTTTTTGAGGTGGCTTTAACCGCACTCGCCACCTTCGGTCACTGCGGGCAGATAGCCGTTGATGTCGGCGACGTTGAAGATCGCTTCGGACACATCGAAGGGCGCGAGCGCGGTGATGATGTCCGTATCGTCGAAGGCATCGGCGACGATGAGCCAATTGCCCGCCACCCACGCATGAAGGCGGTGCTTGCCCACATCGGCGCTCTGTTCCCACGTTGCGGCGGGGAAGCCGTGAAAACAATAGAGGGGATTCCCGGCACGCTGAGAGTCGAAGGCGGCTCGCGCTGTTGACTCATCGGCGTGGCGGGTGAGGGTGGCCGCCGTGCCATGCCCCGCGCCCGCTTCACAAAAGAAGCCAAACGTGCCGGCGGCGGGCGCGTTGGCTGGCGCGCATCCTAAAATCTGCGAAGCCTGCTGCATCACCAGCAGCTCAACATCCGCGCTCACCTCCTGCGGCGCGGGAGTGGCGATGGCTTCGGGCGCGGCGGCGGTCGGCGGCGGGGTGGCCGGGCTGGCACAGGCAGACAATGCGAATACGGCGACGATCAGCATCACTCTCTTCATCCTTTATACTCCCTCATACTCCGCATCTCCGTGCCCACCATCCGAAAGGCATGGCGCTCGGCTTCGCGCAGAATCTTTTCCTCGTCGAGCGTGAGCAGTTCGCCGTTCCGATAAAGCAGCCTGCCATCGGCGATGACGTGACTCACATCCGAGCCTTTGGCCGAGTGAACGAGATGGGCGACGAGGTTGTGGCGCGGATAGAGGTGCGGCTTGTCGAAATCGAAGAGCGTGAGGTCGGCGGCGAAACCGGGGGCGATGACTCCCGAGCGCGCAAAGCCCATCGCCTTCGCGCCGTTTTGAGTCGCCATGCGCAGGGCCGTGTCGCCGGGGAAGGCTTCGGGGTTGCGCCATTCGTGCTTTTGCAGAATCGCCGTCTGCCGAATCTGCGCCGGCATATCCATGTCCGCATTCGAGCCGGGGCCGTCGGCGCCGATGGCGACATTGATTCCGCGCCGGAGAAAACGCGAAAGATCGTTCACGCCCATCGCCAGTTTCATGTAGGTGATCGGGGTGTGGGCGACACTCACCCCGCGGCGGGCGAGGAGATCGAGATCGTCGTCGGTGACGAGCAGGCAGTGGGCGGCCACACACGGGGCGTCGAACACGCCCAACGACTCAAGGTGAGCGACCGGAGTCTTGCCGTATGCGCTGATCGAGTTGTCAATCTGTTCTTTCGATTCGGCCACGTGCAAATGGATCGGCAGTTTGCGCTCGGCGGCGATCTTCGCTACGCGAGCCAAAAATTCCGGCGGGCACACGTACGGCGAATGGGGGCCGAGACTCAAACGGATGCGGCCATCGGCCTTGCCCTGCCATCGTTCGATGAAGGCCAGCGTGCCGTCGAGGTTCGCGCCCACTTCTTTTTCGTCGCCGATGCCGAACACGCACCACGTGAGCATGGCCTTCATGCCGCCCTGCTCCACCACTTCGGCCACGCGATCCATGTAAAAGTAGTGATCGTTGAAAGCCACCGTGCCGGTGCGGATCATTTCGCAGGCGGCCAGCGCCGCGCCCCAATATACGTCGTCGGGGGTGAGGGCCGATTCGGCCACCCAAATTTTTTCGTTGAGCCAGCGGGGGAAGGGCAGGTCTTCGGCCCAGCCGCGCTCGAAGGTCATGGGCGAGTGGCAGTGAGCGTTGAAGAAGCCGGGCAGAGCAACGTGATTGTAGCCATCGATGATTTCGTCCGGATGAAAATCGGGGGGCCGGTCGCCGACGGCGAGAATGGTGTTGCCCTCGATAGCAATATTGGCATTGCGGAGGATCGTGCCTTGCGAGTCGAGGGTGATGATGTCGCAGTTCGTGATGAGAAGATTGGGCATGATTTCTATTCACCGCGAAGTCGCAAAGGCCGCGAAGATTCTTCGCAAAATCACTTGGCGCTCTTTGCGCCTTCGCGGTTAAATCCTATAAACCCGAATGTTGTCCCGCTCGACTGCGGGAGGCCAATCGGGGAGATGATAGGTGAGGGTGACGACGCGCGCGCCGGGCTTGAGTTCGGCTCGGAGTTTGGGCGCGAGGCGGCGGATCGCTTTCGGCAAAAGGTAGAGGGTGATCACGTCGGCGTCACCGAGATCGACTTCGAGAAAGTTGGCGCGGATGACGCGGGTGCGGCGGCGGAGCCCCAACACGAACAACGTCAATCGGGAGATAAAGGCGCGGAGAGGTTCGATCTCGACTCCCACTCCGTTCGCGCCGAACTCGCGCGCGGCGACGATCAGCACCCGCCCATCGCCCGATCCCAAGTCGCACACCGTTTCGCCGGGGCGCACATCGGCAAGCTGCAACATCCGCCGCGCTGTGTGAAACGGCATGGGCACCCACGGCGCGCCGAAGAGGATGGGGCCGACAATGGACGCGAAAGCGATGACAGCAACGACGACAGCGGCCCACATCAGCGGGCCGAACCAGCCGAAGGTGATCATCGAGCGCGGGCGCTACACGCCCATATCGGCCAGCGCGTTGATGACGCGGGTGATGGCCAGCGTGATCATAGGATGCAAGACTTCGAACTGCACGAGGGCCAATTTGAGCGGTTCGAGCAGGGCTTGGTAGCCGCTCGCCCCATCGTCGTCGGCGCGGTCGAGCAGTTCGGCAATATCCTTCGCCAGCGCCCGCAGAGTCTCGCGGTTCTCGGCGTCCACCGTGTCGGCTTCGCTCAATTCGGCGTGAAGTTGTTTGAGCAATGCGTTGAGTTGTTCTTTATCCATCGCGCCAATTCCTTTCAATCCAAATTCTCAATCCTCACCGGCTCCACTTTCTCGGCCAACTCAAACTTGAATATCTTCGAATAGAAATACAGCTCGGAGTCGAGCGAGTGTTTGATGGTCGTGGCTTTCCGAAAGCCGTGTTGTTCACCTTCATAAGCCACGTATGCCACCGGAAGTTCTTTGGCCCGCACCGCCTCGAACATCTTCTCCGATTGATCGGGCGGCACGATTTTGTCTTCGAGGCCCTGAAACAGAATCATCGGGCAGTTGAGATTCTGGGTGAAGTGAATGGGCGAGCGTTCGACGTACGTTTGGCGGGCGGCGGGGTACGGGCCCACGAGGCCGTCGAGGTAGCGCGACTCGAATTTGTGCGTGTCTTGCGCCATCGTTTCGAGATCGCTGATGCCGAAGTAACTCGCCCCGGCCTTGAACACGTTGCGGAAGGTGAGCGCGGCCAGCGTGGTGTACCCGCCCGCGCTTCCGCCGCGAATGATCAGCCGCTCGCCGTCGGCTTCGCCGCGCTTCACGAGATACTGCGCGCCGTTCACGCAATCGTCCACATCCACCACGCCCCACCCATCTTTGAGGCGCTCGCGGTACGCGCGGCCATAACCGGTGCTGCCGCCGTAGTTCACATCGAGCACGGCGATGCCCCGACTCGTCCAATACTGCGCTTCGAGATCGAGCGAGGGCGAGGTGGCGGCGGTGGGGCCGCCGTGGCTGATGACAAGCAGTGGCGGCTTCTCTCCGGGCGGCGCGGCGAAATCGCGGTTGCGCGGCGGATAGAAAAAGGCGTGCGCCGTGAGTCCGTTTTCGGTGGGGAACTCAATCGCCTGTGGAAGCGAAACGTAATCCGGGTCAACCGACACCGCGCTCGACCGCTTCAACACTTGCGCGCTGCCCGATTCGAGATCGAGCTGCACGATGGCCGATGGCTCGGTGGCCGAACTGCCGACGAAGGCGGCGAAGCCCGGCCCGACGCGCAAACTGTAAAACTCAGTGTACGGCGTGGCGATCTCTTTCAGTTCGCGCGTCCGCGTGTTCAGAGTCGCCAGATGCGATTCGCCGTTGCGAATATATGAGCACACAATGCGCTCCGCCGACTCGAACGCATACGTCGATTGCCGGAACACCCACTGCGGCAACCCGAATTCGGCGTCCATCGTGTGCAACGGTTCTTCATCGCTGGCCGCGTCGTTCCAACGATACAGATTCCACCACCCGGTGCGATCCGAAACAAAATGCAGAACGCCTTCGGGCGACCACTCCGGCTGAAAGATCGATTCGTCTTTGCCGCCCGCCAACTTCTTCGCGCCGTTCAACGAGCCGTCGGCGGCCACGTCGGCGGCCCACAACTCCGTGCCGTCCCACGGCATGTTGGGATGATTCCACGTCAGCCAACAGAGTCGGCGACCATCGGGGCTGAGGCGCGGGTTGGAATAGAAATCGTTGCCAGAGACGGCAACCCGTCCGCCCGAGTCATCACCATCGAGTCTCAGACTCACAATCGTGTTCACCCCCAAAGGGTCGCCTTTGCCGGTGTGATCTTCGCGCACGCAAAACATCAATCCGCGTCGGCGATCAATCGCGCCGTCGGCATATCGCAGATCGACGGCGGGTGTGATCGGCGCGGGGTCGGCGCCGGGCGCGAAACGATAGAGGCGTTGATCGGGGAAGTGAGAGGAATACACCGCGCCGTCGGCGACACTGTACATCCCACCGCCGTATTCGTGGACTCGCGTGCGCGCATTGAACGGCGGCGGATTCACGTCGGACGTTGTCCCGTTGGGGCGCCGCCTCACGATCACCATTCGGCCCGATTCCGCCGGACGCAGTTCGACCCAATAGATGTCGCCGCCGTCGAGCATCACCCCGCGGAGCGTGACCGTTTCGGCGACGATGAGATCAGAAGTGATAGGTGATTTCCATGATCCGTAGGGGGCGATTTGTTTTGCCATGAGGATAGTTTAGCACATTGACCCCACCCCCGGCCCCTCCCCATTGGAAACGCACCAATGGAGAGGGGTGTCAGGCGCGAGGCGCGAACGGGCTGAGCGGTTCGAGGGGAAGTGGAGGGAGAGGCGCGAGCGGTTGAGCCGAGAGCGCGAATTGGATGAAGGCGCGGGCGAGTTCGGGATGGGGCGCGGACACTGGAACGCAGAAACAATCTTCCCACAATTCCGCGCCTTCGGCGGGCAGGGTGAACTCCCAGCCCGGTCGTGATTCGCCGAGGGCGATCCGCGCGCGCGCGAGCGGAACCGACTCCAATTCCGAAACGAGCGCGCGGGCTTGAGCGCGGGCAACCGAGGCGCGGGTGTTGATGGAATGGCCAAGCGATTTGAGCGCGGCGCGAAAAGTTTGATGGGGCGGGAGGTGCGCGGGCTCAGTGCGCGCGCGCTCAAAAAACTCGGCCCATGAAACGGGCGGCGGGGCGTTGCGCGAATTGATGCCGACGACACCGCGCGCCGCCGGAAGGCTAAAGATATTGAACGGATCGTAGGCGCGTTGTTCGAAGGGGAACGGGATCGAAATCGGACTCAGTTCGCGAATCTCGCCGCGCTGGATGAGCGCGGTGAGGGCGTGGGAGGGGATGATGGCGAGGTCGCAATCGGCGGCGTCGCCGGGAAACGACGGCGGGGCAACGGCGACGGAGGCGCCAGTGAGATCGGTAAAAGCGGAGAGAGTCGCGGCCGAGAGGGAGCGATCAGCAGAAAGAATGCGGAGGGAGTCGCCCGCCGGTTTGAGGCCGAGCAGTGTCCCGGCCCCGGCGAGGCCGGTGAGTTTGAGAAAGTTGCGCCGCGAGAATGTCACGGCGCGAAGTGTGGATCAAAAGAGACGAATCGTCAAGCGAGTGTGATATACTGCGGGCAGTTCGGGGTGTGGCTCAGTTGGTAGAGCACCGCGTTTGGGACGCGGGGGTCCGCGGTTCAAGTCCGCGCACCCCGACCACATAACAACTCCCAACGTCCAATCTCAAACCTCCAAGTTTGGAGTTTGAGATTTGAAGTTGGGAGTTTTTTCTTTCCATCTCCCCAACACAATTCGCGTTGGCTCGAAAGCAAGTTCGGGCAGTTCGTCCGGGCCGAAGTAAGCCGCCTCGTCGGCGTCATCGTTCGCGGCCAACGCCCCGCCCACGATGCGCGCGCGAAAAAAGATGACCATGCTGGCGCCGCCCTCTTGGAATTCAGCGTGATCCACGCTGGAGATCACATCCACCAGTTTCGTGATCTCAACCTTCAACCCCGTTTCTTCTTCACATTCGCGGATGGCCGCGCGGCGCGGGTCTTCGTCCCAATCCACAAAGCCGCCGGGCGGAACCCACATGCCTTTCTGAGGATTGTGTTTGCGCCGCGTCAACAGCACTTTGCCGTCGCTCTCGATGAGCACCGAGGCCGCCACTTTGGGATCGATGAAATGAATGTGCCCGCACGAGGGGCACACTGGGCGAAGCCTGCCGTAGGCTTCTCGCATTTCCATTGCGTGGCCGCACTGCGTGCAAAATTTGATGGCGCGCACGCGGCAACTGTATCACGAATCTGCATGGATAGATCGAATCGGGGGGCGCGGATTCGGCGAACGCTTCGCGCGCTGATTCTCTTGATGTCATGGGGGCGCGATCATCTTTCAAACTTCAAATTTCAAAGGCGGCGAAGGATGAGGCCCATGACGATGAAGATGATGAGCAGTGCGAGGGCGACGAGTTCGGCGAAGAGGAGGGGTGGGGGCTGAGTTGGGGTTTGAGTTGGAGTTGGAGTTGGGATCGGGGTGGCGGTCTCGGCGGCGTTGCGGACTCGCAGAGACTCGTCGGCGGTGGGTGTGATAGCGTTCGCGTCGGCGGCATAGCCCAATACGT
>VGOW01000019.1 GCA_016875735.1 Chloroflexota bacterium
CGACGGCCAGCAGATTCTCAATCGAGCGGCGCTCGCGCTGATAGTGTTCGTACAATTTTTGGAACTGCTCGCGGTTGATCACCCCTTCGGCAAAATCATTGGCGAGGCGGTTGAGTTTGACTTGCAATCGCTGTAGATATTCTTCGGCCTGCTGGCGCGTGCTGATCGTTTTGCCTTCGGACTCGGGCGCGAGGGGCGCCGTGCCTTGCCGGCCCGGCCTTTTCTCGGACACCGAATGCACCAGCTTGGACTCCGCCGCCGTTGCGGGGGCCGCCGACTCGGCGGGAGACGGCGGCGGTGGGGCGGCCGGTTTGGGCTTGGCTTTGATTCCGATCAGTCGGCGGAATTTATCTTGCATTGCGAGCCTTAGTTGGAGAGCCTCTTGGCACCGAGCCACTTCTCTTATAGCCTCGCGGCGATTTATAACTATCAGTATGTTTTGGAGCAGTGATCACGCATACGCGGCACATGCGATCGTCCAGCAGGCGGCTCTGAAGCCAGTCATCAATCTCATCACGGTAATGATTGGTTGTGATGACTGTCGGGAGCTCATTTACGTATCGGCTATCTATGAGTTGTACTAGTTTCTCCCTGGCCCATGGCGTCGCGCTTTCAACTTGAAGATCATCGAGAACCAATAGAGGTGCCTGCTTTAGCTCGTTGAATCGTTGATCGTAACGCACATACGAGTCTGGGCTAAATGTGTAGCGTAGGTGATCAAGCAAATCGGCAAAAGTGACAAAGATAGTGGGGTGCCCCAGCATATCGCGATAGTTTGCGATAGCCGCAGCCAGATGAGTTTTGCCGCAACCCGGCGCGCCGACCAGTATCAGCCACCCCTTTGGCAATTGCGCGAACTCCTTCGAGGCGGTCAGGGCCTCCTCTAATGAGCGAAGGTGCTGAGGCCCGACATTCGATTTGCGCATGTCAAAAGTGGAGAAAGTCTTGTTCCGGTGTTGAGGAAGCGAAGAAATGCTAGTGCGATCCCACTCATCGCGCCGGAAATCTGGCGAGTTGATCACAACACGATTGACCATATTTCTATCGGAAAGCCGGCTGCGGATTCTGGGATCAAATCGATCCATCTCCACATTTGATGTGACGACAGTGGGCAGATTGGCGTTGTAACGATGATTGAAGATTTGATAAAGTTTTTCCTGCGCCCACTGGGTGGGGCTTTCAGCGCCCAAATCGTCGATGATTAGCAATGGGGCATTTCTAATCTTCTCGAACAATTCATCATAAGGCGTATCTGCTCCAGGTCTAAACGCCGCTCGCAAATGGTCAAGCAGATCCGGGGCGTTGACGAACATCACCGTTTGGTGGCGGGATATACATGCATTTGCTATCGCGGCGGCCAAATGGGTCTTGCCGCACCCATAGCCGCCCATCAACAAAAGCCATCCTTTCGGCGATTGGGCAAATTCAAAAGAATCGGAGAAAGCCCGCGCCAGGCTTTTTCGTTGCTCAGGGTTGCTGGCATGCCCATTCACATCAAAATTGTCAAAAGTTCGATTGGCTAACGGCCCAAGATTTGAAAGATCAATCTGTCGTTTGGCTTTAGCCGCCTCTATTTCATCGTATCGGCAAGAGCAGACAAACAACTTACCAAAACTCGGGTGCTCTATAGGGACGTCCTCGCGAATATATCCGACACCTTGGCAGTACGGACAGTCCGGCGCTCCCGGCCCTGTTTGATCGCTCCCCGATCTGCTTGTGGCCCGCGCCATAGCGGGAATGGATTCGAGCTTAGCCCTTCCAATCACGGTATCGTTGGCGATCTTTTTCAGAGCTTCTCCGACGCTTTCCATCATCAGCCTTCCCTTCTGTGCGCCACTTCTCTAGAATAGCAAGGATGTATTTCAGAGAGCGCTTGTTGTACTTAACAGCCTCTTGAATCGCTTCTTCGATCCATTCCGCCGGGTATTCGCCTTCGAAGTCGCGCAGTTCATCGGCGATGAGCGGCGTGAGCGGGCCGATGTTCTGCTCGTAGAGTGTGAAGGCGTTCGGGCGATCCACCAGCACTTCGACGGGCGTTTCGTCGTCGGGGGCGGGCCGCCACTCGCCCCGAGTCATCGCCTCCACGGCGGCGCGGCCTTTGGGCGTATTCATAAAGTATAAATCTTCTTTGCCGCTCGCGCTTTCGATCTCGACGTGCAAAAGCGTGCCGCGCGCGGTGGCCCGCTCCAGCGCTTCGTCGAGCGCGGCTTCGGCCTCGTGCTTGAATTGCGAGAGGCCGCTCATCAACGCGGCGTCGGCCAGCATTTCGGCGCGGCGCACGTAACGGATGTCTCCCTCTTTGAGCGACAGCCGCCAGAAGCAGTACAGCGTCACCTTCATCTCGCCGAGATGATCGATCTGCGGGGCGAGGTCGGTGAAGAAAAGATTCGGCACCGGGATGGTGCGCGTTTTGCTGGAAGGGAAACCGGAGAAGCCTTTCATGTCGGCGATTAGCGGTTAGCGATCAGCTGATTGCTGAACGCTACTCAAAAGACAAGTGCCTCGTCTCCGCATCGGCGAACTTCGTCAGCTGTTCGAGAAAGACGAGTTCGACCGATCCGGTGGGGCCGTTACGGTGTTTGGCCACCATGATTTCGGTGATGCCCTTCTTCTGCGGGTCTTCATCCCAGTCGTCGGGGTGGTGGAGAAACATGACCACATCCGAATCTTGTTCGATGCTTCCGGACTCGCGCAAGTCGGAGAGCATAGGCTTCTGCCCCGATCGCTGTTCGACGGCGCGCGACAACTGTGCGGCAGTGAGCACGGGCACGTTGAGCTCGCGCGCTAATGCTTTGAGACTGCGCGAGATGTGCGACACTTCCTGCACGCGATTCTCAACGCGGAAGTCGCCGGTCATCAACTGCAAGTAATCCACGACGATCAGATCGAGTTTGATTTCGTTGTTGAGGCGGCGGCACTTGGTTCGCAACTGCAGGGCAGAGATGGCCGGGGTGTCGTCGAGAAAGATGCCGGTGTCGCTGAGGAGGGTGATGGCTTGCGTGAAACGCGGCCACTCGTCGTCGTCGAGTTTCCCCAGCCGCAAACGCTGTGAGTTGATCCCCGTTTCTTGCGCCACGAGGCGTTGCACGAGCTGCTCGGTGGACATTTCGAGCGAGAAGACGGCGACGCGTTTTTTGTAAATTTTGGCGGCGTTGAGGGCGACGGACAGAAGCAGACTCGTTTTGCCGCGCCCCGGACGCCCGGCGAGGATGAGCAGATCCGATGGCTGCATTCCGCCGAGCAGTTTATCCAAATCTTTGAAGCCGGTGGGCACGCCCAGCATCTCGTCGCGGTGATCGTAGAGATACTGCACGCGGTCGTAATAATCGCTGGCCGCTTGGCGCATGGGGCGCAGTTCGTGCAGGTTGCGGCTTTCGCTCACGCCGTACAGCGCCTTCTCCGATTCGCCGACGACGGTGTTGATGTCCGTGCCCACGTCGTAGGCCAGTTTGGCGATGTCGGAGGCGGCGCCGATGAGGCGGCGGCGCGTGGCGGCTTCTTCCACTAGCCGCCCGTAGGCAGGCGCATTGAAAGCAGTGGGGGTGAGGGTGATGAGCCGGGTGAGGTAAGCCGGGCCGCCCACTTCGGCCAGCTGCCCGCGCCGATCCAACTCCTCTTGCGCGGTGAGCAGATCGATGGGCGTGCGATTGTCGTGCAGACTGGTGAACACGTCCCATATCCACCGATGCTTCACGAGGTAGAAGTCGGCGGCTTTGAGGAATTGGGCAACGTCGAAGAACGATTCGGGGTCGATGAGCACCGAGCCGATGACGGCCTCTTCGGCTTCGATATTGTGGGGAGGGGTGGTGAGACCGGCGTGCGTGTCGGCCACAGGAAAACGATCCTCGATGATAGACGAATCGCCCCCCGGCGAAGGGGGGCGGTGAGAAGCGGAATTAAGTCCGGTAGTGGTTCAGCGGAGACGGCATTCCCCCGCGTGGCGGCCGGTTGCGGGAGCCGGAATTAGTTTTCGTCGCCCTTGTCTTTGTCCTGATCACTTTCGTCGAAGTCGAGCGAGTCCACAAAATCTTTGAAGGCCGAGAGTTGATCCTCGCCCCCCTCTCCGGCCTCTTCCAACTCGGCCTCGGGAGTGATGGCGGCTTTGTTCATCACTTCGTCGTGAACGTAGATGGGCACTTTGGCCCGCACCGCCAGCGCCAGCGCGTCCGACGAACGCGAGTCGAGTTCGAGCGTTTTGCCTTTGGTTTCGATGATGATGGTGGCGTAGTAAATATCGGTTTTGAGATCGCTGATCTCCACCCGCACCACTTTGCCGCCCAGCGCGGCGATGACGTTTTTGAGAATGTCGTGGGTGAGAGGGCGGGCCACTTCCACCTCTTGCAACTCAACGGTGATAGCGTCGGCTTCGCACGGCCCGATCCAGATCGGCAAGTATCGATCGCCCTCCGCATCTTTGAGGATCACCACCCGGTGTGTGGACATCAGACTCACGCGAATGCTATCGACAGTGACTTCAACCATTGCCTGCTATCTCCCATTGGAACTTCGGACGGATTCTAGCATAGTCACATAGGTTTGGAAAGCGGACGAGAGGCCAATGCTATAATCGCCTTTAAGGAATATCGCTTTTTTGGATGTTTAGCCAATCCACCGAGACATATATTTTGTGGCTGGCGATTGCGCTGGGGCTCGGCGCGATCATCGCCGCGCTGGCCGGGGTTGCCGAACTTTCGCGCGCGCGCAACCTGCCCTTCTTTCTTCTGCGGCGGCAAGCCATCGAGCGCGGCTGGCGCAACCTCCTCATTGGCATCATATTTTTTTTGATCGGACTCGCGGCCGGCATTGGCGGCAAACCACTGGTCGAATTCATCGTGCCGCCGACTCTCACCCCCACCATCAGCCCCACCCCGAGCCTCACGCCTACCCTCACTCTCACACCGACCATCACCCTCACACCGACCCTCACTCTCACGCCTTCGCCCACCCTCATCCCCAGCGAAACGCCCACTCCCGGCTACCCGGCTCAACTCATCACCAACATCCCTGAAGCCACCGTCACTGCAAACCCCGATGCGATCATCGGCCTCATCACGGTGGCCGTCGATCAAACCGAGTCGGGCCAGCCCATCGGCGCGTCGTTCCAATTCGACGCCTCAACGCTCACCAAACTCGTCGCGCTGTATTCGTACGATAGAATGACCAACGGCGCGCAAACGTCAACCGTGTGGTATCGCGACGGCATTCCGATTTACATCGACACGGCGCTGTGGCAGGGTGGCACGGGCGGCAGCACAGTGGTGGGCGATGTGTGCCCGCTCGAAGCCTGCCTCTTTTTGCCCGGCAACTATCGCGTCGCCGTATTCGTCGGCGATCAACTCAAACGCTCGGTGGATTTCACCATTGTGGGCGCTCCGCCGACTCGCACCCCCACTCCGTCGGACACGCCCACCGTGACCAACACCCCCACCGCCACTTCCACCTTCACCGCCACCGGGACGGCCACCGCCACTCACACGCGAACGGCCACCCCCACCCGCACACTCACGGCGACCTCCAGCGCCACGTTCACTCGAACGTCCACCTTCACTGCCACTTCAACTCACACGGCCACTGCGACTGCCACCGTCACTTCCACCCGCGCGCCCACAAACACGCCTTCGGCCACACTCACTCGCACGGCCACCAACACCCTGCGCCCCATCCTGCAAACCGATTACGCCCGCACCGCCATCGCCGCCACCGCAACAGCGAAGGGCCGTAGAAAATTACACCATTGAGATCACGGAGCACACAGAAACCAAAATGACTCTTCGTGTTCTCTGTCGACTTGCAAGGGGTAGCTGCCCACTTGAATACTTCTTGGGAATGCCTAACTCCTCGAATAAGGTTGTTCCAACCGAAGATTTGGGATAGCGGAATAATGTTTGTGATTGAACGTTTGCAGCGGCAATTCGAGCGAAATCGCCAACTGGCCGATCGGCGCGTCGATGATTCCCAAACTGTGGCTGAGATGGTGTTGTGCAAATACAGAGATCGCCTCATCGCACATTTCTGGCGAAGGCCATATCACTCTGTAACCTGCCAACGCCTTCTGTAACCGACGTTGCTCGGCCCGGCTAGCACACCCCTGAATCAGCTCCATCACCACAAAGCCGGGCAACAAAATTTCCTCGTCCAGTGAGTCTAACCAGCGCACTGCTGGCACATGCTCACGCAAAAGGTCAACCATCACATCAGTGTCAAGCAGAACCATCGGTTATCTCCGGCGGCGCTGAGCCTGCTCACGGAGGGCGCGGGCAAAAGTCGCGCTGTCACGAATATCGGCGCGGTTTTTCCATAAGCCAATCAACCCTGACCGGCGCAACTGGCGAGCCATGAGCGGAATGGCCGCCTGCATTTTCGGCTGGGCCAACAGAATCATCTCGACACGCTCGCCCTTTTTATAGGGCAAGCCAGTCATCGTGATCTCGCCATCTTTTTTGATAACCATATTGAGACGTATCGCTTCCATATGATTGTGTCTCCTTGCGATGCGATGATTATAATTCACCCCTCAATCTTCGCAGGTGAATTGCTTACAAATGGCTGGCTATCTCCGCCGCTGCTTTGGCGTTATTCTCCAACAGCGCAAGATTCGCTTTCAGACTCGCCCCGCCCGACATCTCGTTCACCCGCGAAAGCAGAAACGGCGTCACTGCTTTGCCCTTCACACCCTGCGCGTCGGCTTCGGCCAGCGCCCGCTCAATCGCGCCGTCGATCTCTTCGTGCGGAAGAGCGGCTTCCGCCGGGATCGGATTGGCGATCAGCACTCCGCCCTCCAAACCCATCGCCCACTTGGCGCGGATCATCGCCGCCGCTTCCGCCGCCGAGTCGGCGCGGGCTTCCAATCGCAGGCCGCTCGAGCGCGAATAAAACGCCGGGAACTCGTCCGCGCTGAACCCGATCACCGGCACGCCCGCCGTCTCCAGCCATTCGAGCGTGGCCGGAAGATCGAGAATGGCCTTCGCCCCGGCGCACACAACGGCAACCGACGTGCGACTCAGTTCGGGCAGATCGGCGCTCACATCCGTTCGATCTCTGCGATGGACTCCGCCAATGCCGCCGGTGGCGAATACTTTGATCCCCGCCCACGCCGCCGCGATCATCGTTCCAGCCACCGTCGTCGCCCCGTTCAGTTTTTTCGCTACCGCCATCGGATAATCGCGGCGGCTCACTTTGATCACACCGTCGGCATTGGCAAGATAATGCAACTCATCATCGGTCAACCCAATCTTCACTTGCCCGCCGATGATGGCGATGGTTGCCGGAGTCGCGCCGTGCTCGCGCACCACTGTTTCCATTCGCTGCGCCAACTGCAAATTTTGCGGGCGCGGCAGGCCGTGCGAGATCACGGTTGACTCAAGGGCCACCACCGGCTTGCCCGCCGCCAGCGCGGCAGAGGCTTCGGGAGAGAAGGAGAGAGAAAGCATGGGGTTTGGGATTGCAGATTGCGGATTTGGGAGTTTGAGATTTGAAGTTTGGAGTTTGTGCTTTTACCCTTGTATCACTTGCCCGCTAGCGGGCTTCTCGCCGCCCGAGGCCAGGAACTGTTGCAGACGCCAAAGCACGTTGGGGTCCTGCAACAGCCGCGCCATGTCGGCTTCGCCCATCGCCCCGCCGCCTTTGCGGCTGGTGCTGTTCAACGCTTCGGCAAACTGAATGAGGATCACATCGAGATCGGGCATCGCATCAACCGTCAACGGAAGCCCTTGGGTGATGCTCTCGATGAAGTCGAGCCGGGCGACGGCTTTGGCGTATTCCATCAATCGCAATTTGTGCGCTTCGCCTTCGGCCATCGTCACCCGCGTTTGCCGCCGCCACTCCGCCGCCCACGCATTCACCCGCTCGTCGAGCACGTCCTGCGGCGTTTCGATGTGCCCCAAACTCACCCACAGCAAATCCACGCCCATATCGTTGAAGCGCTTGCGCGTGTCTTTGTGATCGAACATCGCTTTGATTTTCTCGCGCGGGTCTTTCGTTTCGCCTTCGCCGCGAGCGATGAGATCGTCGAGCCGCGTGCGGCTGATGTATCCGCGCACATTGTCCGTCACCGAATTCGGCGCCCCCTCCGACCACACCGACGGCCCTTTGGGCCCCACCGTCTTTCCGTAAGCAATCCGTTTCACCGCCGCCACCGAAAACGGGTACGCTTCCTTTTGCGTGCGCGGCCGGTTGCTCGTGCGCACCCGGAACGACACCTGCAAGTTCTTCACCTTCACGGCGATGCCATCTTTGGTGAGCGCCTTCACCTCGTCGCGCGTGCGGAACTGATCGCGCAAGTCCACCACCTCGCGCAGCGTCTCGAAGCGGCGGATGAAGTGCCGCCCCGCGCCCACCACTTTCGACGGCCCGCCCACATGCTCGAACAGCGCCACGTTGCCCGGCGACAGACTCACATATCCCGGCCCGCCGATCTTGGCGATGGGGTGATCGTCTACCTTCGCCTCCTTGCCCATCATCGCCTTCGAGTGATCGTCCAACTCGTATCCGCTGGCCTTGAGATTGATCGTCGGGTAATCCCAGCCGAACATGGCCGCCGTCAGATAACGGTAGGCGGTGTTGAGGTCGGGCAACTCGAAGAGATCGCGCACGTAGTTCGAGGCCAGCAGAATCGCCAGCACCACGCCCACCAGCGGCGGCAGGGCGTGCCGCAGTGTTTGCGGATGAATGAGCGAAAGGCCGAACACGGCCCACTTCGGCAGTGTGTTCACGTATTCTTGGAATATCCACCACTGCGTCACTTCTTGCTCGGTGGCGCGGCCCATGAGCGTGAAGATCAGCGCCGCAGTGACGATCACAATGGCCCGGCGCTCCGCCCAATGATGATCGCCTTCGAGCAGATCGTAGAACCACTCCAAAAGGCGGAGGGTGATGTCTTTCCGGCTCGGGGCGCGGACGCGCAGTGATTTGATCTTCTTCATGCCGCCTCTCCCGGCTCCTCGTCCGCCGACTCGATGGAAGCCGTCGCGCCCGCGTCTGCGTCTTCGCCCCCTTCGCCGTTTTCTTCCTCTTCCTCCGCTTCCTCTTCAGCCACAATCTGCGATAGGTCTTCCGACGGCGGTTTGCCGATCATGTGCGCTTCGGCTTTTTCGCCGGGCAGGCCCACCCAATAGCGCAGGTTCGAGATCTGTTTCATCGTGTCGCTGGAGATCATCATCCGCGTCACCGGGTCGGAGGCCACGCGGTTGAGCACGGCCACAAACTTTTGCGCGATCTCCCGTTTGCTCGCGCCGCTGGCATCGCCGGTGAACACTTGCTCAAGATATTCGCGGAAGTGCCCCAGCATCTCCGATTGGGCTTCGGCGCGCGCCTTCTCTTTGATCCGCTCGGCTTCCACATCGGCGTTCGCCAGCGCGGTGAAGGCTTCCTTTTGCCAGCGGGCGGCCCATGCCCGGATGCGTTGATGGTTCACGCCCTCCGGCAGTTCCAATGCGCCCACGGAGGCGGCGTACACTTTGATCCCGCGCTCTTTCAACAGCGGCGTCTTCTGCACTTGATCGGTGAGGCGCGTTTGCAGGGCCGACACCGGCGACGACTGCGGGTCGGCGGGGGCAAAGAGATCGTCCAATGTGAGTCGGCTGACCTGATCGCGCAAGTATTCGGCGGCGACGATGATGGGCAGGTCCACCCATTTGATCAACTCTTGTTTGTCGGTGACGGCGAATCCGTAATAGGCTTTGAAGGCGCTTTCGGGGTTGAAAGGAAAGGCAGGGGTGATGCGCGCCTGCCCGAGAATGTCATGCTCGTCCTCCGAGTCGCGCGGTGAAACTTGATCGCCCGGATCGAGGGCGAACACCACCGACACGGTGGTTTTGATTTCGATTCCGTCTTTGGTGAGGGCCTGCGTGTCTTGCGAGTGGGCTTGCTTGCGCAGATCGAAAGTGGCCGCCAGCCGTTCGTTGGCTTTGGTGAAGACGATGCCCGGCCCGACGGCGCGCGAGAACTGCCGCCCTTTTTCTAAAACGACCGCGCTCGATCCGTCGAGCAGAATCACGCCCGCGCCCCGGCGTTTGAGCTCTTCGGCGCTGCCCACCAATTCGCCGTCGCGCACGAACACGATGGGGCCGTGCCCACCCGACACATAGGCAAACAAACGGTCGAGCGCGTTGCGCCGTTCGCGGGCGGTGCGCACCGGCAGAACATACTGCGAGGCCAGCGCCAGCGTGCCGAAGAACAGCATGAACGCGGCCAGCGCATCCACCACCCATCCGGCCAGCGTTTCTTTCGGCTGATTCCAATGCAGCAGCGCGTAGAAGATCAGCACGCTGACGACGGGCGTTGCGATCTTGAACCACCGCTGGCGATAGAATGGGACTCCCGGCTGCATGGCGTGGGATTGTACTGCAAATCAGGGCGCGAGGATAATTGCGCCCAGCGGCGTCGGTTCGCCGATTCGCTCACCCGCCTCGTTCACCATCCCAACCGAAAGCGTGTACTCGCCGGGGCCGGGCGCGGCCAGCGCGCGCGAATCGATCACCACTTCGCCCGCCCGCCAGCCAGTCGTCGGTCGAGTCCAGTCCGCCGGTTCGCCGTCGCTCTGACTCACAAGGTTTCCGTCGGCGTCGAGCAAATGCAGAAACACGCGATACGACCCGCTCATCTCGCTTTTGGCTTGCCACGCAAGATCAACCGTGATGGCGTTCCCTCCAATCGTTGTGTTGTAGCCGAGCAAAAGGATTGATGATCCGATCTCGGCGTTGATCGTGTGCGTGAGCGTCGGCGGATCGAACAGCCGATCCGGCGCGGCGATGTTCAGCGAGAGGAGATCGACTCCGCCGATTCGCCAATGGAAGCCGCCACTGGGAAGACTCGCGGGTAAACGGAAGAACACGTATTGCGTGAGCACGTCGTCCTTTTTCCAGCGGGGGGGCAGATACTGCGGCACGACCGGCTCGGTTCGGGTGTGAACGACGGCTGCCGACGAATCGACGAGCGCAAGTTGCAGAGTCTGTTCGGGCGGGGAATCGGCGGCGGCCTGCCAGCGGAGAGTGAGGCGATACGGGTCGCCGGGGGCGGCGGCGGCGCGGTCAGCTTCGGCGGCGATGAGGGCAATACCGTCGAATGAGGCCAGCGGCGCGGCGGGTGGTTCGTTTGTCGCTTTCTCAATTAAGTATTCGCCAATGCGCTGAACGGAGAGGGCTTGCAGGGTGTCGGCGCGATAGGCGATGGCTTCGAGGTGATACACGCCCGGCGGCGCGCCGCGCAGAGATTTGAGGAGGTACGAGTCGAGGATGAATTTGTCGGGCGGCCAGAAGTCGGTGCCGGGGAAGAAACGCCAGTCGCGCGGGCGCTCGATGTTCGTGTCGCTCCACACGAGGCCGAGATCGTCGGTGAGGCGGATGTTCATTCCGTACGGCACGCCGATGGGGTGCCGGGCTTGCCAGACGAGGGTGATTGCGGATTGGTGATTGGTAATTGGTGATTGATCGTAGCCGAGAAGGGTGAGTTCGCCGCCGAAGTCGAGGTTGAGCGGGTGTTGTGTGGGCGGCGGGCCGGGGCGAGGAATGAGGAATGAGACAATGAACAATGAGACAGTGAACAATGCTTCAAACTTCAAATTCCAAAATCCAAAATCCAAAATCTGATGCTGTGTTTGCCGCCAGCCGCTGATGGCTGATACCCCATAGCCAATGGCGAATAGCCAGCACGCCGCGCTGATCCAGCCTGCCGCTGTGCGAATGGGCGTGGAGGCGAATCGAATGTCGAGAGAGTGCTGGCCTGCGGGGAGGCCGAAGGCGATGAGGCCGTGCGGGTCGGTGGGGATGATCTCGATGGATTGCCCGTCGAGAGAAACTTGCCAGCCGGGAAAGTAGAACGAGCGATAGGTTGCGGTGGTGGGTTGCGAGGCGCTGAGGCGATACGTGTCGCGCGCCGGGCTGGCCGAGAGGTGTTCGACGGTTGCGCCGGGAGCATCGAGCCGTTCGGGCTCGCGGCCTTCGATGATCTCCCTCTGCATTGCGCTCGTGTCGGGAAACTCTTTCACCCACACCGGCGTGTATTCGCCGGTCGTCGTGGTGCCCACGAGCAATGGCGGAATCTCGAAGCGGGCGAAGTCGGCGGGGGTGGGGTTGTTCGGGGCGGGTTCGCGGGGGACGAAGAGGAAGGGGAGAGAGGAGGCAATGAACAATGAGGCAATGAACAATGAGACAATGAACAATGACGAATGACCGCTTCGCGTGACGAATGAGGGCGCGTTGACGGCTGATTGCTGATTGCTGGCCGCTGGCCGCTGAGGGCTGATGGCTATTCCTGTCAGAGCGGCGGCAAACAGCGAGGCCGGGCCGAGAAAGCGCCAGGGGAATGTGGATCGCTGCAACATACCCACGGCATCCCAAACAGGTTTGCTGATGTCGAGGATAAGGAAAGCGCAGATCGCAAACAGCGCGAAGAGGAAAGCGTAATCGGCGCGGGCGGCGCGAGTCATCGAGCGCCAACGGAGCCAGCCCCACAGCGCGACGGCGATGGCCGGGAGAGAGAGTGACCGAACGACGGGCGGGTTGAGCACATCGATGTAAACGGGGAGGCGGGGATAGGCGATCAAGTCCTGCCATTGAAAGAAGTTCTCGCGATAGATCAGGCCGGCGCGAGAGAAGGCGGCGGTGAATTGAACGAATTGCAGTTCGGCAACGGCGGGCAGCCAAAGGAAGGCGGTGAGGCCGAGGGCTAAAAGAATCACAAAACTCAAATTCCAAATTCCAAAAAGCCAATGACGAGGGTTGCGCCATTCGCCGGAGTGGAGCAGAGGGGCGGCGAGGGTGTAGAGGCCGAAGAGGGCGAGGAGGGGAAGATATTGCAGGGCCATGCCGATGTGCGAGGCGATGAAACCGGCGGTGGCGAGGGCGGCGAGGATGGTGTAGGGGTCAGTGAAGTTTAACCGCAGAGACGCGGAGAGCGCAGGGAGAATTGGGGGGCTTATGTTTTGGTCGTGCCTTTGAGCCTTCGTGTCTTGGTGGTGAAGCAGAGATCGCCTCAGCGCCCACAGAGCGAGGGGGAAGAAAGCCAGCGCGAGGTTTTCGGGCAGGCCGCCGCGCACGTGGGCAGTGTAGAGGAGATAGGGGCTGTACACGTAGGCGATAGCGGTAAGGAGGCCGCCGCCCTCACCCCCGGCCCCTGTCCCATTCGAGGAGCACAGATCGCGCCCGAGCAAATAGGCAGTGAGGCCGGAAGCCAACAGCGCGGTGATATACGAGGCGCGGAGGGCGGAGAGCATGGGCAGACCGGCCGAGTGAAAGAGAACGGTGAGGTAGTGCGAGAGGTAGGCGAAGTAATTAAAGATGGGGTAGCCGAACCCGTGCGCGAAGTCGGGCGCCCAGCGCGGGAAGAAGATGCCGGCGCGGATGAGGCGATCGAGTTCGACAGCGCGATAGAGGTGGGCGAGCGAATCGTTGCTTCGGGGGATGCCGCCGTTGAGGTAGGGGAAGGCGGCGGGCAAACAGGCAAGAGCAATGAGAATGTACGGCCACCAACGGCGCATGGCGGGATTATACCCTCGGCGAGAGGCGGCTAACCTGAGCAAGTCGGGCGCAAAGCGGTTATTACAATTGGCACTTGAGACGGGCGGGCACATCCCTTATAGTGGTAAACGGTTTTGTTGGCGCAGGGAACGGGAGGCAGTTTCATCACGCGAATAGAACTGCCCGGCTTGCTTGCCATGAGCCGGCTTCCTTGCGGCGCAGCGGAGTCAACGCAGAATGAAGGAAATCTGCAGGGGGTTGGCCGCAAACTTCTGCGAGTCCCCTTCTTCATATAAGCTGGCTGTGTTCAACGCCGCCATTATTGCGGTTGATATTGCCGCGAGCGTTGCTCTGGCTTTGCTGCTCATCCGCGTTGAGCCCGCATTCAATGGTTGGCTGTTGGCGGCGGCGCTGGTGGTGATCGGTTTGCTGATCAGCGTGTCCGCCTCGATGATTGCCACGCGATTCTTCCCCGCGCCGTTCGACAAGATTCAGGCGGCGGTGAGCGAGGCGCAAAGGGGCAATCTGGGAGTCCGGTTGGACGGCGGGCCGCTGGCCGACGATCAGATCGATCAATTCACCGCCACCGTCAATCAAATGTTAGCCACGCTCGAACAGCGCGCGCACGAAATGCGCTGGCTGTCGCGCGAGCTGATGCAAGTGCAAGACGATGAGCGGCGGCGCATCGCCCGCGAACTGCACGACGAGGCCGGGCAGAGCATGACGGCGCTGTTGATGCGCTTGAAGCTGCTGGAGAATTCGCACAGCCTCGAAGAGGTGCGAAAGAGCGCGCAGGAACTGCGCGACCTCACCGCGCACACGCTCGAAGAAATGGGGCGCATCGCCCTCGAGCTCCGCCCTCCCGCCCTCGACGAGATGGGACTGGATGTCGGCGCGGGCGAAGAACGCCTTCACCTTTTCGAGTTTGTCGGTCGGTTTGCCGTCCACTTCGCCGAGATGGACTTCGCCGCCGAGATTCGTCCAGTAGACTAGTATTCAAATGGCTTTTGCGTAAGTCCTATACAATAAGAGGCTGAGAAGCTATGCATGTTGTGGAGGTCGATTCCGCATTACGAAAGTGTTACAATCCGCGCACCCTGCCCCTTTGGCCAGCTGAAAATGATCCTCGACTCGATCCTCTCTCACTTCAGAGAATCCTTCGGCGGCGAACCGGATTTCGTCGTTCGCTCGCCGGGGCGGGTGAACCTGCTGGGCGAGCACGTGGATTACAACGACGGCTGGGTTCTGCCCGTTGCCATTGATCGCGCCGTGTATCTCGCCGTCCGCCAATGCGACAGCCCGCTCGTTTCACTCAATGCGCCGGATATGAACGACGGCGCAACGTTCCGATTAACGGAGACGGCGCAAAAGAAGAACGTCAACGGGCATCCGTTGCCCGATTGGGCGCGGTATCCGGCGGGCGTGGCTCACGTTCTCCGCGAAGCCGGGTTGGCCGTCACCGGAATGGATGCCGTGTTTGCCTCCGATGTGCCGGTGGGCGCGGGGCTGAGTTCGAGCGCGGCGGTGGAATTGGCTTTCGCCGTCGCCTGGCGCGAATTGGGCGGCTGGCAGAAAAGCGGGATGGAGTTGGCTCAGTTGTGCCAGCGGGCAGAGAATCAATACGTCGGGGTCAATTGCGGGATCATGGATCAGTTTGCCTGCGCCAACGGGCAAGCGGATCGTGCGTTGATCCTCGACTGCCGGACTCTCGATTGGCAGTCGGTTCCCCTGCCGCCCGGCGTTGCCATCGTCATTGCCGACACGACGAAGCGCCGCGAGTTGGGCAAGAGCGAATACAACAACCGCCGCGCGGCGTGCGAGGAAGCTGTGCGCGCATTGGCCGCTGTGCTTCCGAATGTGCGCGCTCTGCGCGATGTGAGCGAGGCCGACTTCGAGCGGCACGCTGATTTGCTCGACCCGGTGACGGCGAAACGCGCGCGGCACGTCGTCGAAGAATGTGAGCGCACGGTGAAGGCGGCCGAGTCGTTGAGGCGCGGCGACGTGGCCGCGTTCGGAGTGGCAATGAACGAGTCGCACCGCACCCTGCGCGATCTGTACGAAGTGAGCTGCGCCGAACTCGACGCGATGGTGAGCGCGGCGCAATCGCTCGACGGCTGTTACGGGGCGCGGCTCACGGGCGCGGGCTTCGGCGGGTGCGCGGTGGCGCTGGCGGACTCGGCAGTGGCCGACAGTTTCAAGCGTGACTTGGCGAAACGATACGAGGCCGCCGCCGGCCTCAAGCCGGAGATTTACGTGTGCAAGGCGTCGGAGGGGGCGGAAGTGGCGGGGCGAGGATGACTCAAATGCAGAGAATCATCGCTGACGAACGATGATGGCGGCGGCTACGATGCCAGCGGCGATGAGCACAACGGCTAACACGGCGATGGCAATCGCCGCCAGCGTCCAATCCGTTTCGCTGGATTCTTGCGGGATGGGCGTGGGCGAGGGCGCGAGTTGGATGATGCGCGTGGATTGCGCGCCGAACTGAATCTCGGCGCGGCCGCCCGCCTCGAGATTGAAGGTGACTTTGTCGCCGGTGGTGGGGTTGTAGCCTGCGGGGAGCGCCGCCGAAACGATGTACGCGCCCGCTGTCAATTTGCCAAAACAGTGCGGCTCGCTCGCGCCGTCAGTGATGTGCGTTTTGCTGTTGCCAGCAGAGTCCACAACTCGAATCTGCGCCGCGGCGAGCAGTCGTTCACTGCGGTCGAATGCGCCGTTGCCGTTGGTGTCGTCGAACACAGTCACGCAGGCTTGGCCGGTGGTTGGGTTGTTTGGTGGTTGGGTGGTTAGGGGGTTGGGCGGTTGCGCGGCAACAGTTGGGATGTTGGGTGGTTCGGTGGCGACGACCAACGGAGTGGGAGAGGCGGGAGTGGCGGTGAGGTTGGCGACGGGCAACGTAGGTGCGGCGATGATCGGCGCGGGAGTCGTGGTGGGTGTGGGCGCGGTCTCGAGCACTTGAGCAGAAACAGAATCCCACCACACATCCAAATGATAGCGGCTGTCGCCTTTGTAATTGGCGGCGAGGAAGAGGGTGACTCTGCCGCTCGCTCCGGCGACGACGTCGAGGGTGAACGGATACCACGTGTCGTGCGGGTTGGCCGTGCCCGACCATTGCACATTGCCCGTCCACCATTCGGCCCCGCCGTTGGGGTCGGCGCCGATTTGCATTCGCACCGCCACGGCAGAGTCGGAGGGGTTGGGGAAGTCGGGGGTGGAGGCGAAGGCGCGGCCATAGGCGGTGATGCGAATTCGCGCGCCGGGCGGCGCGGTGATGGTTTGGAAGACTCCGCCGCGCCACGGATCCCAGGCGAGGCCGATGTGCTGCGATTGGCCGCCGCTGTGCACGAGGGTCGGATTCGATTCGGGCGACCAATCAGGTTTGTAAGCGTAGTTCAGCGAGCCGTTGGCGGGCTTGGGCGTGTCTTCCCACCAGCGGCTCCACGAGGTGGCGAGGCCGGTACTGTCGAATGACTCAAAGCCGCCGTTGGCGATCAACTCGGTTTGCGCCGAGGCGGGCGAAGGGGCGAGCCAAAGGCAGAGAGCGATGGCAAAGAGAGCGCGGATCAATTTCATGCGCCGATCTTATCACGCCCTCCTTCACAACAAGCAGATCGTGAGGCAAGCGCTCTGAGCGGAGGCCCGCGTAGCGGGCCGTAGTCGAAGAGCGCGATTCTCGCCGCGAAGGCGCATCCTTCGACTGCGCGCGGAACTACGCCGCGCTCCGCTCGGGATGCTTCCGGGATCTACTGATAATATGATACACTTGCGGCAGTCTTCCAACGGCCACGGAGCGCCTGCGTGGCCGTTTTGTTTGCGTGAGATCAATACACCACGAAGGCGCGGAGACGCGAAGGAACACAAAGATTCTTTCTCGGTGATCCTTTGAGTCTTCGTGACTTGGTGGTTACCCTTATGGCATTACCCGAAATTACCCTGCAACCCACCCTCGCCGAGCAGATCGCCGCGCGGCGCACCCTCGCCATCATCTCGCACCCCGATGCGGGCAAAACGACGCTGACCGAAAAACTGCTGTTGTACGGTAACGCCATCCACCTCGCCGGGAACGTGCGCGCCCGCCGCAACCAGCGCAGCACCCGCTCCGATTGGATGGCCATCGAGCGCGAACGCGGCATCTCGATCACCTCCACCGTTTTGCAGTTCCCGTACAGCGGGCGGGTGATCAATTTGCTCGACACGCCCGGCCACGAAGATTTTTCCGAAGACACCTACCGCACCCTCGCCGCCACCGACAGCGCCGTGATGGTGCTCGACGCGGCCAAAGGCATCGAAGCCCAAACGCGCAAACTGTTCGAGGTCTGCAAACAGCGCGGCCTGCCCATCTTCACCTTCATCAACAAAATGGATCGACCGGCGCGCGACCCGCTCGATCTGCTCGACGAGATCGAAAAGATTCTGGGAATGCAGGCCATCCCGATGAACTGGCCCATCGGCGACGGCCCGAACTTTCGCGGCGTGTGCGACCGCCTCTCGCGCACGGTGCGCCTCTTCGACCGCACCGAGCACAACGCCACCGCCGCCCCCGAAACCGCGCTCCCGCTCGACTCGGACTCCCTGCGCTCATTCCTCGGCGAGGCCGAGATCGAAAAACTGGGATCCGATCTGCATTTGCTCGACGGCATGGGCTTCGAACTTGACCACGAATTGCTTCTGCACGGCGCGCAGACTCCGGTGTACTTCGGGAGCGCGCTCACCAATTTTGGCGTGCGCATGTTTTTGGATGCCTTCGTGGAAATGGCCCCGATGCCGAGGCCGTACCCCACCGACAACGGCGCCGTCGAGCCGGGTCGCGACGGCTTCTCCGGATTCATTTTCAAGATTCAGGCCAACATGAATCCGAATCACCGTGACACGGTGGTGTTTCTGCGGGTGTGCTCGGGCCGCTTCGAGCGCGATATGAGCGTGTATCACGCGCAGAGCGGTAAAACGATCCGCTTGCCGCGCCCGTACAAGTTTTTCGCCAACGAGCGCGAAGTGCTCGACGAAGCCTATCCCGGCGACATCATCGGCCTGCCGAGCAACGGGCAGTTTGCCATCGGCGACACGCTGGCCGAGAGCGGCAAATTCAAGTTCGCGCCCATCCCGCGCTTCCAGCCGGAGCACTTCGCCATTTTGCGCAACAGCGACGTGAGCAAACAAAAGCAATTCCAAAAAGGGCTGGCGCAACTCGAAACCGAAGGCGCGATGCAAGTGCTGTACGACACCGACGCCTACCGGCGCGACCCGATTCTGGCCGTCGTCGGCCAACTGCAATTCGACGTGGTGCGGGCGCGGCTCGAAGCCGAATATTCGGTGGCCACCGCGCTCGAACCGCTGGGCTATCGATTCTCGCGCTGGGTGGACGGCCCCGCCGACTCCATCGACCGCCTGCCGTGGGGGCACGGCCTCCATCGCCTGCGCGACGATCACAATCGGCTGGTGGCGTTATTCAATTCGCAATTCGATCTGGATTATTGCCTGCAAAAATATCCCGAAGTGACTTTCAGAAAGTTCGGGTGAGCGGATCGAGCGCGTGACAAATGTCATCTCTGCAAAATGACATCCGGCGTTGATGGCAACCGCAAAGAGGAGTATTACAGAGGCAGAACCTTACCTCGTGAATATGTTTACCGCAAACGCCGCTGGCAAACAAGTCGGCACAGAGCGGAACTGGCATGGTTGGCTGAGACCTGAAAACATTGCTCGCAACGCGGGCGACGGGCCGGATGCCCACAAAAGGAAGGCTACCTCAAAACAGCCATCAGCGTCTCACCCTCGCAGCCAGCCAAAGGTGATTAGGGCAGTATCCGACAGCCCACCGGCAATCTTTTTGCGGTAAACAGTGTGACGGGACTGGCATGGCTAACCAGTCCCGTCTTTTTTTCTATCCCCGAAGGATGGCCAGCGCTTCGTCGCGGCGTCGTTCCATTTCCTCTTTTGTCTTCGCTTCCAAATTCAACCGCACCAGCGGCTCGGTGTTCGAGGCGCGCACGTTGAGATGCCACGTGGGGTACGTCACCGAGAATCCGTCCATCGTGTGCTGATCGCCGTCGGCGTATTTTTCGGCCAGCCGCTTCAGCGCCGCCTTCGGGTCGGCCACCGTCGAATTGATCTCGCCAGAGATGAAGTATTTGGCTTCCAGCGGTTTGAGCAGATCGCTCATCTTTACATTTTTCTTCGAGAGCATTTCCATGATGAGCAGTGAGGGGATGATGCCCGAATCGGCGAAGAAGAAATCGCGGAAGTAATAATGGCCGGTGACCTCTCCGGCGAAGATGGCGTTTTCGTCGGCCATGCGGCTTTTGATGAAAGCGTGGCCGACTCGTTCCATCAACGGGACGCCGCCAACGGCTTCGATCAGATCCACCACCGCCCACGAGGCGCGAACGTCGTACAGCGCTTTGGAGTTCGGATATTTTTCGAGCAGATACTGGCCGAGAATGGCGGTGAGGTAATCGCCGGAGATGAAGCCGCCGCGATCGTCGATGGCGAAGAAGCGGTCGCCGTCGCCGTCGAAGGCGAAGCCGATGTCGGCGGAGTCGGCGGCCACGCGCGCTTGAAGTTCGGCGCGGTTCTCCGGTTGCAACGGATCGAGCCCGTGGTTGGGCAGGTTGCCGTCGGGGTCGAGGTAGAGTCCGGTGAAGTGGATCGGGAGTCGGCTGTAAATCTCTTTGAGGATCGGTCCCACCATTCCGTTGCCGGTGTCGGCGATCACCTTCAGTCGGGGCGATTCGCGAATCGCCCTTACGTCAATGATCGAGAGGACTTTTTGGATGAACTCTTCACGGAAGTCTCGCGGGGTGATGCGCCCTTTGCGAGTCGGCGCGGGGAAGTTTTCGCTCTCGACGAGGGCGCGCAAATCTTGGATGCCCGCATCGCCGCTGAGGAGGTAGGGCATCTTCTTCACCATCTTGAAGCCGTTGTAGGCTTTAGGGTTGTGCGAGGCGGTGACCATCATGCCCGGCAGGCCGAGCGTGGCGCAGGCAAAGTAATACTGATCGGTGCTGACCATGCCGATGTCGATCACGTCGGCGCCCTGATCGGTGAGGCCGCGCGCGACCTCGGCGAAGAGCGAGGGGCCGGAGAGGCGCATGTCGCGCCCGACGACGACGGTGCGCGCGCCGAGAAAGGCGGCGAAGGCGCGGCCAATGAGATAGGCGATTGGCTCGTTGAGGTCGGTGGGGTAGATGCCGCGAATGTCGTAGGCCTTGAAGAGGGAGGGGTTGACTTGCATGATTGTCTCCGAAGATTGATCACTGTTGTTTGCGTCTCGCCAACTCCGCTTTGATCTCCGCGTGCCGCGCTTTGGTGATCGGATACAGATAGACAGCGACGAAACTGAGCAGAAGGATGGCCGCGCCCGCCGGGCCCACAAGGATGCGCAGAGCAAATAGCACGTTCTCCGGTTGAACCGGATCGGGCTGGCCGGGCACGGCTTTGATGTATCCGGCCAGATCGAGCACCCACCCGGAGATGAACAGCCCCAGCGACAGCCCGAACTTTTGCAGAAGCACGAAGAATCCGTAGAAGACTCCTTCGCGGCGCTGGCCGGTTTGCAGTTCGTCGAGTTCGATCACGTCGGGCAACATGCTCCACGGGATGAGGTAGCCAACCCCCAGCCCCGCTCCGGCAGTGACGCCCAAAACGAAGACGAGCGCAACCTGCCCCGGCTGAACGAAAAAGAGCGCGAGCAAAACGATCACGAAAATTGCGCCGCCGATGTAAAACACATTCTTCTTGCCGATGCGTTCGCTCACCCGCGCCCAGATCAACACCCACACGAACGACGATACTTGAATGCCCAACAGCATAAAGCCGAACAGCCCGGCTTCGATTCCGATCCAGTCGCGGGCGTAAATGAAAAGATTGTTTTGCACGAACTGGATCGCCAGCCACGAGAAGAGATAAATAGCCGTGACCAAAATGAAGGCGCGGTTGCTGAAGGCGATTTTGAGGCCCTCGATGAATCCCGGCCCGTCATCGGCGGAGGAGGCCGCCGACCATTTTTCGCGCACGCCGAAGAACACGGCCATGAATCCGGCAATGCTCACCAGCGCCCAAATGCCCACGCTCAGCGCGTTGCCGGTGTATGGATCGTTCTCGAATGCGCCAACGATCTGGGTATGAATGAAAGCAGAGAGCACGCCGCCGAGAATCGAGAAACTGAAACGGAATGAATTGAGGCTGGTGCGCTCGTCGTAATCCAGACTCAGTTCGGCGGTGAGGGCGGTGTATGGCACGTTGACGACGGTAAAGGCTGTGTCGAGCAACAGGGCGATGACGAGGTAATACCAAAACTTGGCCGCCTCGCCGATGGGCGGCACCACCCAATGCAAAAAGAAGAAGAGGCCAAATGGGATTGCGCCCAGCAGTATCCACGGGCGGCGGCGGCCCATGGCGCTTTTGGTTTTGTCGGTGAGCCAGCCCACCAGTGGATCGTTGACCGAGTCCCAAACTTTGACGACGAGTAACAGCGTGCCTGCCGGGCCGGGATCGAGTCCGGCAACGTTGATGAGAAAGTTGAGCAGAAAGAATCCGCTGATGGCGCTGACGATGGCCGGGCCGAGGTCGCCGGCGCCGAAGGCCAGTTTGGTGAAGAAAGGAATCTTTTCGGTTTGGGGAGCAGTGGTCATGATTGGCCTTTGAGTGTTCGGATGCCTTCCGCCGCCTTCTTCCAATTCTCTTCATTCTCGCTGGCGGTGAAGGGGAGGTAGATCATGATCCGGTCAGCGAGGCCGTCGTATTTGGCGCGCAGCTTTGCGCCGATGTCGTCCCACGTTCCTTCGACGATGAACTCGGCCAGCATGTCATCGGTGAGGAGTTTGGGCATGTCGGCCCAGCTGCCTTTGGCGGCCAACGCGCTCAACTGCTCGGCCTGCGCCTCCCAGCCGTGCAGATTCATCACCGAATGATAGGTGGGCGTGGAAGCATAGAAGGCCACTTGCGAGCGCATCGACTCGCGCATCGCCGCTCGCTCCGAGTCGGCGCCGCCGACGGCGACGAAGGCGGGCGCTTCCACCACCACATCGCTCCGCTTGCGCCCGGCTTTGGCCGCTCCGGCTTCGATGTTCGGCACGACGACTTCGGCGAGGTAGCGGCGCGTGTGGTAGGGATGCGAATGGAAACCGTCGGCGGCCTCCCCGGCGAGTTTGATGAGCGGCGCATTGACTCCGGCGATGTAGATCGGAATGTTGGGGTGTCGGATCGGGCCGGGATTGAAGAAGGGAGTCATCAGAGTCAGTTTGTAATGCTCGCCGCGAAAGTTGAGCCGCTCGCCGGTTTGCCACGCGCCCCAAATGGCGCGGAGCGCGGCGATGAAGTCGCGCAGTTTGCTCACCGGCGACTCGGGCCAGGCCATGCCGAAGCGCCGTTCGATGTGCGGCTTCACTTGCGTGCCCAGCCCAAGAATGAACCGCCCGCCCGACAGCGCGGCGAGATCCCACGAGGTGTGCGCCACCGTCATCGGACTGCGGGCGAAGGCGATGGCGACCGCCGTGCCGAGTTGAATGCGCGAGGTGTGCTCGGCGGCGATGGCGAGAGGCAGAAACGGATCGTGCTGTGTTTCGGTGGTGAAGAGGCCATCCGCGCCGAGGGCTTCGGCGCGGCGGGCGAGGGTGTGGACTTCGGAGAGGGAGGCAGGGGCGAGGGCGATGTCAAATTTCATTTTCGGCTGTTTGGCACACAGATTCACACAGATGAACACAGGCCGGAAGATATGTGTATATCTGTGTTCATCTGTGTGCAGAAATGATTCGTCGTTCCATCCCGATCTCAGGCTGGATTAATATCCTTCGTTTTCGTTGCGATTGGTGATGACGTCGTAGCCGAGATGCGAAGATTTGGCAACATGGTAACTCGAGCCAACCGCCTTTGGCGCGTGACGAAAACTTGCGCCAGATTCGCCAGGTCGGTCGTAAGCAATGGAAGGAAGAGAGCGGCTATCATCGTCGGTCACTCGCCGAGACGAGTATGTTTCGATTCAAGATAATTTTCGGCATGCAGTTGAGCGCCCGCCGACTTGAAACTCAAAAGGCGCAATTTGGCGTTCGCTGTCGTGCGCTTAACCAGATGACTCATTTGGGAATGCCTCAGTCGGTCAAAGTTTGCTAACTCATATGACTTGCTGGCCAGAGGCTTGTCTTTTGTCATTCTTTATGCACCAACGCCGTTCTATGTTGGAAGTTGCGCTTAGGGTGAGGAAAATGAAAGAGGCCGCGCACAGCGCGGCCTCTCGTTGACTTTGCGCTATTCCATCCACGTCGTCCGGTCGTCGAACGAGGGGCGGGAAGGCGCTGACGGCTCGGCCAGCGGATAGCCGATGTGAATGAAGGCGATGAGATGTTGATCGGGCGCGAAGCCGAGAAAGGTTTTGATGTCGGCGTCGGCGGCGTTGGCTCCGGTGTGCCATTTGGCGGCCAGGCCCAGCGCGTACGCGGCGAGCAACATGTTCTGCACGGCGGCCGAGGCCGCGCTCACGTTTTCGATCTCGATCACTTTCGATTCGCCGGGCTTGTCCACACCGACGGCGATGAGCGCCGGCGAGCGCAGGGCTTTATTGCGGGCGGCGGCCACTGCTTCGGGGGCGGCGTTCGGATCGCGCTTTTTGAGCGAGGCGGCCATCACATCGGCCAAACGGTCGAGCGCGGATCCGGTGAGCACGACGAAACGCCACGGCCGGACTCGGTAGTGATTCGGGGCCTGCGCCCCCGCCGCGAGAATCTTTTCGATCAACGGGCGGGGGATCGGATCCGGTTTGACTTTGCCGATGGATTGGCGAGAGTGGATGGCTTCGAAAACGTCCACAGTTTTATTCGGCGGGCACGGCCACTTGCTTTGCTGTCAGCCGCGCTGTCCACCAGCGCACTGCGCCGAGCGTGACCAGCCAATAGCCGATGTACGAAAGCACTTCGACGAGAGACGGCGCGGGCGTGTAGCCGACGAGGGTGCGCAGGAATTGCCCGGCCACCGATTCTTTGCTGATGATGGCGCTGGTGTTCCAAACGTCGGCAATGATCTCCGGCAACACTCCCACTTCTTGAAATTCGTGGATGCCGTGCATGAACAGCCCGGCGGCGAAGACGAGCAGAAGCAGGCTGGTGACATCGAAGAAGAGGCGCACGTCGAGCCGCACGGTTGAAGCATAAATGAGACAGCCGATCACAACGGCGATGGTCAATCCCAGAATCGCGCCGACCAACGTATCGAGGGCAGTGGTCTGAAAGGCGGTCGCCCCGAGAAACAGCGCCGTCTCCACCCCCTCGCGGAAGACGGACAGGAAGGTGAGGGCAAACAATCCCCAGTCCGCGCCGCGAGTCACGGCTTTGCGCACGTCGCTTTCGAGGGATGTTTTGAATTGGCTGGCCTGTGAGCGCATCCAAAAGATCATCCATGTGAGCACACCCACCGCCAGTATCATCGTCGTGCCTTCGAACAGTTTCTCGGCGTTGCCTTCGAGTTTCGCGCCCACCGCTGTGATGCCCACCGCCAACGCGGCGCTCAACCCAACGGCGACCAGCACTCCAGCCCAGGCCATCCGGCTGTATTGCATTTGGCCGATCCGCCGCAGATACCCGAATACGATGCCGACGATGAGCGCGGCCTCGAGGCCTTCGCGCAGGGTGAGCAATAACGATACGAACATTCTTCTACATTCCTTCCTTGATTGCAAAGTGTTATTACGGTAATATTATCGAGAATAATCTTTTATATCAAGGCGGCGCAGTTAATCCGGCGCGTTTTTGAGGTCAATTTGGAAGTTAACCGCAGTCAACAAAAGGGGCTGTGCGGGCTGGCAACGCAAGATTCGGCGCTCCCGCTCAACGGAGTCGGCGCCAACGGCGAAACGGCGGAGTCGATCACCCATGCCCGCCGCGAATACCTCGCCGAAATTTACCGCCTCCAATCGTCAACCGATGAGCCGGTGACGACGACGGCGGTTGCCGTGCGGCTCGAAGTGTCGCCGCCAGCGGTGGTGCGGATGATTCGCCGCCTCTCGCTAGAAGGCTATTTGCGCCGCCAGCCGTACAAAGGCGTGCGGCTCACGCCCGAAGGCGAACGCGAGGCGCTCAAATCCATTCGCCGTCACCGACTGCTCGAAGCCTTTCTCGTGACGGTGATGAAGTTCGGGTGGGATGAGGTGCATGAACACGCGCACGGGATGGAGTCGGTGATCAACGAGCAATTCGAGGATCGGATGGATGAGTTGGCGGGCTACCCGAAGCGGTGCCCGCATGGCGATCCGATTCCCAGCAAAGACGGGCAGATGCCGGCGATCAACGACGTGAGTCTGGCCGCCACGCCATTGGGCACCGAGGGAGTCATCCGGCGCATTCGCAATCACACACCTGACAAACTTCGCTATCTTGCCGAGCACCAACTTGTGCCCGGCGCGGCCATCACCCTGCTCAACCGCGCGCCGTTCAACGGCCCGGTGCGGCTGAAAGCGCCCAACGGCGAGCACGTTTTGGGCGCGGAGATGGCGAACGACTTATTTATCGAGATTGGGAGAGGGGCGTGATTTTTCGTCAACGGATTTAGCGGATGTAAACGGATTTGCTTTTGATATGCGCAGAGGCCGAGATTCACCAGAATCCCGGCCTTTGTTTCTTCTCATCGGTTCAATCCGTTTCATCCGTTGACAAACAAACTCAACCGTAAATGTCCGGCCGCCGATCCTCGAACACCGGTATCCTCTTCCGCACCTCGTCCACCATTCCGAGATCGATCTCGGCGTGCAGGAGCGCCGGGCCACTGCCGCCCTCCACCACCGCCTCGCCCCACGGATCGATCACGGCCGACTGGCCGTCGAATCGCTCGCCGTTCGATTCGCCCACACGATTGACGGCGACGACGAACATTTGATTCTCAATCGCCCGCGCGCGAATGAGCGTTTGCCAATGAGCCGAACGGCGCGCAGGCCACTCGGCCGGCAGGATCACCATCTTCGATCCGGCCAATGCGTATTTGCGGAACAACTCGGTGAAACGCAAATCGTAGCAGATCGCCAAGCCGGTCTTTCCCCAATCGGCCTCCGTCGTCACCGACTCTTCGCCGGGAGCCAGCCACTGATCCTCGTTCATCAATCGGAAGAGGTGCAGTTTGCGATAGACCGCGCGCTGATTGCCGTCTGCGTCGAACAGCGCCAGCGTGTTGTAGGCTTCGCCGTTGCGGGCTTCGAGGATCGATCCGGCGATGGCGATGCGGAACTCGTGGGCGAGATCGGAAAGATGGGTGAACATGCCTTCGCCCAGCGGCGAGGCATACATCCGCCAGTTTTCGAGATCGTAGCCCGTGCTCCACAGTTCGGGGAAGACAATGAGCGACGATCCGTTGTGCGAGGCTTCGGCAGTCCATTCACGCGTGCGCTCGAAATTAGCTTCGGGGTCGCCGAGGGCAATATCCATTTGGCCGAGGGAGAGGCGAAGGGTGGGCATGGGGTTCCTCCGTTAAGTTGGAATTCGAGTTTGAGTTGGTTCTATTCGCAAACTCCAACTCTAACTCCCAACTCACGCATTATAATCGCATCGTGTATCGCTATCATCGCCCGTCACTGCCGTGGCCGCGATTGATTCTGATCGGCGCGGCGGCGCTCACCGCTGCCATCGGCGGCTTCCTGCTCTTCGGGTTGCCCAAAGCCAGCGCCCTCTCGCCGCAGGGCAACAGCGTTTCGTCGCTCGCGCCCATCGCCATCACCTTCAATATGCCAATGGATCACGACTCGGTCGAGAGCCGCATTCGCATCGAGCCGCAAACGCCGGGCGCGTTCGAATGGTCGGGCGAGACCGTTCGCTTTGCGCCCGCCGACAAATGGCCGGCCGGGATCGTGCGCGTGTCGGTGCTGTCGGGCGCGCGCAGTGAGCGCGGCCTGCCCGTGCTTTTCGATTCGAGTTGGGACTTCACCGTGAGCGCGGCGAGCATCGCCTTCCTTTGGCGGACGGGCGGTGCGGCCAACATTGCGACACTGCCGATCACCGGCGGGGAGCCGACTCCGATTACCGACGAGCGTTTCGGCGTGGATGCATTCGCCATCGGCCCCGACGGCACGGAGTTTGTGTACGCCGCCCTGCGGGACGACGGCGGGGCCGACCTCAAACGCGCGGGCCGAGACGGCGGCGGCGTCACTGGCCTCCTCGATTGCCCCAGTGATCGCTGCACCGCCCCAACCTTTTCGCCCGATGGCACACTCGTCGCCTTCGAGCGTCATCCGGTCAATCGACTCGATCAACCTTCCGTCGAAGTGATCGATCTCGGTGACGGGCACATCATCTTCCCCAGCGGCGATCTCACGCACATCACCCGCTTTCCGTCGTTCGCCCCCGACGGGCGTTTGGGGTTTATCGATCTCAGCGCGCAGACGATTTTGATTTATGATTTCGCCAGCGGCGCGTCGAAGGCCATTGCCAGCGCCTCGGGCGAGATGGGCGCGTGGTCGCCCGACGGGCAGTCTCTCGTGTTCCCGGAGATCACCACCGCGCCGCCGCCCACCACCGCGCCGGGCACGCCCGCGCCCGCGCTGCAGATCGACACGTTCTTCAGCCATCTGCGGCGCGTCTCGGTGAATGAGATCGGCTCGGATGATCTGTCGGGCGCGAGGGCGGTGGAAGACGCCGCGCCGGTTTATTCGCCTGCGGGCGACCGGCTGGCCTTTGCCCGCAAAGCGTTGGAGCAAGAGTCGTGGACTCCGGGCCGGCAGTTGTGGGTGATGCGCGCCGACGGATCGAATGCGCGTGCGCTCACCGACGACCCGCTATATAATCACAGCGGCTTCGTGTGGAGCCCCGATGGCGGGCTGATGGTGTATGTGCGATTCGACGCGACCGACCCGGCGAGCACAACGGAGATATGGATGATGACTGCTGACGGCTCTGGCGCTCAACAATTGGCGGCGGGGGGCTATTCGCCCAAATGGCTGCCCTAACTTCCGAACTGCTCAACATGCCCGCGCCCGATTTCTCTCTGCCGATCATCGGCGGCGGCGGGCGCCAGCTTCTTTCCGATCTGCGCGGGCACATCGTCGTCGTTCACTTTTGGTCGGCGGAGTGCCCGTGGAGCCGGAGGGCCGATCTGGTGATCGTGTATCGGCAGGCGAAGTGGGAGAAGCTCAACGTGCGCGTGCTGGGGGTGGTGAGCAACGCCAACGAGCCGGAGAGCGAGATCCGCTACGAAGCCGAACTGCGGCGCATCAAATACCCATTGGTTCACGATTACGCGCAGGATGTTGCCGCCACGTACCGCGTGCAAATGACCCCGCATTTCCTCGTGCTGGATCAGCGCGGCGTAGTGCGCTACACCGGCGCGCTGGACGACGCCTCTGCATCCAACCGTTTGCCCAAAACGATCCACCTCGATAAAGCGGTGAACGCCGTGCTGGCCGGCCAGCCGCCCAACCCTGCCGTCACCCGCGCTTACGGCTCGCCCATTGTGCGAAGGGTGACATCATAACGATTCGGTGAGAAACTCCCCTCACCCACGAGCGCGTGAGTATAATGCGAGTAATGGCACGACTCGCTCGCCCGCTCCTCATTTTTGGGTTTGCCTTTGCCCTCGTCGCTGTGTGGCTGGCGGTCACATTCGTTTCGGCGAGTAACGGCGGCCCGCTATCGGGGGCCATCGACCGGCTCTCCACCTTCACCACCATCTTTCTCGGCATCTTCATCGAAGCTGGGCCGTTTCTGCTTTTGGGCACACTGGCTTCGGGCCTCGTCGAAGTCTTCTTTAACAAAGACGATCTCAACCGCCTCATCCCGCGCAACCCGCTGGCCGGAGCGATTGTGGGCGGAATGATGGGGCTGTTCTTCCCGGTGTGCGAGTGCGGCGTGGTGCCGCTCACCCGCCGCCTCTTCCGAAAAGGCCTGCCGCTCTCGGTGGGCGTTTCGTTTTTGCTGGCCGCGCCGGTGCTCAACCCCATCGTCATCGCCAGCACCGCCGCCGCCTTCGGAGTCGGCCCGGTGCTGTATTTGCGGCTCGGCCTCAGTTTGCTCATCGCTGTCATCACCGGCCTCATCTTCGCCGCACAGACTCATCCCGAACAACTGCTCAACCCAAACGCCCGGGCGCAGATCAGCGGCGCAAGCCTCGACTCCCCTCCCCCATCGGTGACTTTTCCGATGGGGAAGGGGTCGGGAGTGGGGGCGATGGCCTCCCTCCGCTCCGGTCTGCCGCGAGTCATGAGCATTGCCGCCGACGAATTCTTCGAGATGGGGCGATACCTCATTGTCGGCGCACTGCTGGCCGCGCTGATGCAAACCGCCGTGCCGCAAACGGCGCTGTTGGCTGTGAGCGCCGGGCCGGTTGTTTCCGTGCTGGCCATGATCGCGCTGGCGGTCATCCTTTCGGTATGCTCCACTGTCGATGCCTTCATTGCCCTGGCCTTTGCCAACACGTTCACCATTGGCTCGGTGTTGGCCTTCCTCGTCTTCGGCCCAATGGTGGACATCAAAAGTGTCATCATGTTTTCGCGCGTGTTCCAACGGAAGGCGGTGGCCTATCTCATCATCCTGCCGTTAGCCATGACGATTCTGTTCGCAGTGTTTATGAACTTCAACACAGCATGGTAGCCATTTACCACAAAGACACGAAGACGCAAAGCCTCGAAGTTTTGGAGTTTGAGATTTGGAGCTGGGAGTTCGCAGTTTAGCATGTCCCCTCGCCTCTATCGCACCCTGCAAGCCCTCATCCTCGCCGCGCTTGGCATCTTTCTTCTGCAAAAAATTTGGTCGGGCACGCTGTATTGGTACATCAGCAACCGCTTCCTCGCCCTCACCGTGTTCGCCGCCATTGGCTTCCTCGTCCTCGCGCAGAACATTCTGCCGCGCCGCCGCCCCGCTGCCGCGCCTGTCGATCCTGATCATCACGATCATGATCACGATCACGGCGAGGTCGCCCCCGCGTGGGGATTGCTGATCGTGGCCCTGCCTGTGCTTCTCGGCCTGCTCATCCCGGCCAAACCATTGGGGGCCGCCGCCATCGCCAACAAAGGCGTGAACACCTCCGCGCCGTTGGCGGCCAGCCGCGAAGCCGTGCGCCTCGACATTGCTCCCACCGACCGCAACATCCTCGATTGGATCCGCGCCGTCAATTACGCCGCCGATCCGGTTTCACTCAACGGCTTGCCCGCCGATGTGATCGGCTTCGTGTATCACGACAGCCGGTTGGGTAACGACGAATTTCTCGCCGCGCGATTCACGCTCAACTGTTGCGTGGCCGATGCGTCGGCGTTGGGGGTGGTGGTGCAGTGGCCGGGGGCGGCGTCGCTGGCGGGCAACAGTTGGGTGCGCGTGCGCGGCGCGGTCGAAGCCTCCACCCTCGACGGCCAGCGCATCCCGTTCATCAAAGCCGAGTCGGTCGAGTCGGTGGCCGAGCCATCACAGCCGTATTTGTATCCGTGACCCCCTCCCCACCCCCCTCCCCCATCGGTGATTGCGCCGATGGGGGAGGGGGGTGGGGGCGTGCCATGAAACTCGATCGATTCGATTTGGTTGTGTGGAGCACGCTCGCCGTCATCGGCGCGGCGCTCGCGGCAGTGTTGTTCATCGGCGATCGGGTGGGGGCGCGAGTCGTCGGCGTCACACCGGAGTCGGGCGCGGTGAGCGCAACGGGCCGCATCGGGATCGAGTTTGCTCAACCGATGGACACGGCCAGCGTCGAGTCATCATTTGCTATCGAGCCATCGATTCCCGGATCGATCACGTGGGATGATAAAACGATGTGGTTCGCGCCGGGCGAGCCGTTGGCGCGCGGAGCCGAATACACGGCGCGAGTGCGCGCGGGCGCGTTGAGCGCGAGCGGCCAGCGCGTTCAGCATGATGTGGTGTGGCGGTTCACCGCGCGCGAGCCGATGATCGTCGTCATCGCTCCGGCCAACGAGAGCCGCGAGTTGTGGGCAGTGACGCTCGACGGCGAACGCAGGCCGCTCACCGGCACGGGCGGCCGGGTGTACGATTTTGCCGTTGCGCCCGACGGCGAAACGATTGCCTACAGTGTTGCCAACGAGTCGAATGGGATCGATGTATGGTTGATGAATCGTGACGGATCGAATCAGCGAGTGGCCGCCGACTGCGCCGCCGACCGTTGCACCGCGCCCAACTGGTCGCCCGACGGGCGCCGTCTTGCCTACAGCCGCGAGAACGCCGGGCTGCAACCCGGAGCGCCGCACGGCCCGCCGCGCGCGTGGATACTCGATCTCGCCGTTGGGCAAACCACCGCCGTGTATGCCGACTCGCAAATGCTGGGGCACAGCCCGTCGTGGTCGCCCGATGGCCGCCGCATCGCCTCATTCGACGGGAGCATCGGCGGCATTCGCGTGCTCGATCTGGGAACGGGCGAGACGATGATCCTGCAATCGCAAATGGGGTTGATGGGCGCGTGGTCGCCCGATGGGCGGGCGATGCTGTACAACGATCTCACCATCTCCGGTGAACAGCCGCGAGTCAAAATGTTCTTCGCCAATTTTGAGTCGAAGGACATCGCCCCTGCGTTCGAGAGCGGGCTGGAGGGCGCCGATTACGGAGCGCCCGTATGGTCGCCCGACGGCGACTGGATTGCCGCCGGACTCAAAGATTCGCTCAGCGGGCTCGGCAGTCAATTGTGGATCATGCGCCCCGATGGCAGTGATGGCCGCCCTGTGGCCGACGATCCGCAATACACCTACGGCGCGTATCGTTGGGATGCGTGGAGCGAGTCGCTCCTCTTCCAGCGATTCGAACTGGGGCAACCGTTTGCCAACCCCGAAATTTTTGTGTGGTCATCCGCCGACGACTCCACGCGGCTCATTGCCGAAGACGCAACCATGCCCGCGTGGCTGCCGTAACCCCGCCCTCTTGTATAATTTCCTCACCATGCGCCAAGCGGCAATGGCGCTCAGCGCCTTCCTCGCAGTCTTCATTGCCTTTGCCCAGCCCGGGGTGTGTCCGTGCTGGCTCATGCCCGACCCCGCGCACCAACATCCGCACGTGGGCGCCAACCCCGACGAACCGCACTCTCACGGCTACCTCTTCGATCTGTTTCAGGCGCAAACGGTGGCCGCCGCGCCGCTCACACTCGTCCCGGCCAGCATCGTCACTGCATTGCAAGCGGCCAGCGAGCTGTGGCGGCCACTGCACACCCTTTCGCTCCCGGCCAACGGTTGGTCGTTTGCGCCCCCGGTGCCGCCGCCGCGAGTTGGATAGCCATGAGCAGTTAGCGATCAGCCATTAGCCACCAGCAATCAGCAAAGGAGTCTTTCATGTCTCGCAACATTGCGCGCAGTATTGGCGCGTTAACACTACTGGCACTGTTTCTCACCCCGCTCGCCGCTTTGGCTCACGAGGAAACGACGGCGGGGAATTACGTCATCGAATACGGCTGGGTGAATGAGCCGCCCGTTGCCGGAGAGGCCAACGCCCTCGTGATCAACTTCAGCGCCAAGCCCGAAGAGCACGGCCACGGCGACGTGTCGGGCACGATCAGCCTCGTCGCCCCCGCCGACAACAGCGCGGCGCAGGGCGACCGCCTCGAAGTGACCATCGCCGTTGAAGGCATCGACGAGCACGACGCCGAGTCTCTGCACTGGCATCTATACGCCGACGACGAAGAGTTGATCATGCTGCCCCTCAGCCAAACGACGGCAACCGTCACCGGCTTGAGCAACGGCGAACACACGATCAAAGTCGCCATCGCCGGATCGGATCATTCCGAGATCGGCGAACCGGCGCAGGCCAAGATCACCGTGGAAGGATCATTGGCGATGGGCGAGCCGATGGTGGAAGGGGTAGAGGCGGGGGGAATGGATCACAGTTCCGGCATCCAAGTTGATGTCTCCGCGTTGAAAGTTGAAATGATCTACGGCGGGCAAACCACCGCGCTCACCCTGCAACCGCTGGAGGGCGGCAACCCCGGCCACTTCACTGCCCCGTTCACGCCGGAGCGCCCCGGCGTGCATACGCTTCGTCTCACCGGCAAACTCTCCGGCGATATGGGCGAGACGGATGTGGATGTCACCGTTGCGCCCGAAGAAGTGGCGCCGTCGCCCGAGTCGCTGGCCGCCGCCTCCAGCGCATCGGCAGGCATCCCGGTTTGGGTGTACGTCGTCGGCGGTGTTGTGATCGTGGCCGTCGTTGCCGTGGGCGTCTTCGCGCTCGGGCGCAAGAAGTAACGCTTTCTGCAACGCTTTCTGTAGTGGCGATTTCAATCGCCTTTTTGCCCGGGCGACTGAAGTCGCCACTACAAACTTTTATGAAATTTAGACTCGCCGCCATTCTCATTGCTCTCGGCCTCGCGCTCGCGCTGGCTCTGCCGGTGTTCGCCCACGCTTCGCTTCTGCGCTCCATCCCCGAAGCCAACGCCGCCCTCGACCGCGCCCCCGCGCAGATCGAGCTGTTCTTCAGCGAAGCGCTCGAACCCTCCTTCAGCTCCATCGTCGTGATCGACTCGAACGGCGCGCAAATGGACAACTTCGACTCCCGAGTCGATCCTGCCGACGCCACGCGGCTCACGGTCACCCTGCGTTCTTTGCCCGATGGCGTGTACACCGTTTCGTGGCAAGTGCTTTCGGCAGTGGACGGGCATTCCACCGCTGGGGCGTTCCCCTTTGCCGTGGGCGACGTGGATGCCGCCGCGCTGGCTAACGCCGAGCGGGCCAGCAAACAGATCAAACTCTCACTCGGCGAAATCGTGAGCCGCTGGCTGATGTATCTTTCGGCCACCGCGCTCGCTGGCGGCGCGTTGTTCGTGCGCATCGTGTGGCAGCCGACGATCGAGTCGTCGGCCTCCGAAGTGGAATCGGCAGCCTTCGGTTCGTTGTGGCGGCGGCTCGCCTCCATCGGCATCATCATCTTCGTCATCGCCAATCTTATCGCTCTCCTCATCCATGCCGGGCAAGCCTCCGGCGCGGAGATCGCCGCGCCGTGGAGCGATGCCGCAAGCAGTGTGCTGTTCAACACGCGCTTCGGGGCGCTGTGGATCGCCCGCATTGCTCTCGCCTTTGCCCTCGCCGGATTGTTGAGCGAGACTCGCGCGGCGCGCGAACAATGGATTGCCTTCGGCCTCTCGCTGTTGATTCTGCTGACGATCAGTCTCGGCAGTCACGCCGCCGCCGATCCCCAACCCGCTCTCCCTGTGGCCGCCGATTGGATTCACCTTGCCGCCGCCTCGGTGTGGGTGGGCGGCCTCACTCACTTCGTCGCCGCGATGTGGGGACTGCGCCGATTCGATTCATCGGCCCGAACTCAAATCACGGCCCGACTCATCCCGCGCTTCTCGGCGCTGGCTCTCATCGGCGTGGGCGCGCTCACCCTCACCGGGCTTTACGCAACGGCTCTGCGCGTTGGCTCGCTGGAGGCGCTCAACTCCACCGTGTACGGGCAGACATTGATTGCCAAACTGATTCTCATCGTGCCGATGGTTGGGATCGGCGCGGTAAATCTTTTGGGCGTCACTCCGGCCATGAAAAAAGCCGCCGCCGCTCGAAGCACAACGCCGCTCGTCGAGCGTTTCCGAAACATTGTCACCAGTGAATTGACTATCGGCGCGGCGCTGTTTCTCAGTGTCGGCGTCCTCACCTCTCTGCCTCCCGCGCGAACGACGGCGGGGGATCCGGTGATCGCTCAATCGGCCAACGTTGACGATCTCCGCCTCGATCTCGAAATCACGCCGGGGCGCGTGGGCATCAACACGTTTACGTTGGCCGTCGCTTCGGGCGGCCAGCCGGTGCTGGAGGCCAAAGAGGCGCTGCTGCGCTTCACGCCTGCTTCAGGCAAACTGCCGCCCAGCGAAACGCCGCTGGCGGCGGCGGGCGATGGCCGCTATAGTGTCAAAGGCTCGTACCTCAGCCTGCCCGACGATTGGCAAGTGATGGCCGTGGTGCGGCGCGAGGGGATGTTCGATGCGTTTGCGATCTTCAATATGAACGTGGGGGCGAGCGCGAAAGCGCAGAGTTACCCGTGGCATCGAGTGGCGGGGGCGCTGCTGCTTCTCGGCGCGTTGGCTTATTTGTTTGCCTTCAGCACATTGGGGCGAACGTGGAATCAACTTGCCGCTTGGGGGCTGGCTCCGGCGCTGGCGCTGGCGGTTGCCAGCGTGGTCACATTCAATCGCGCGCCGCCCGTTCAAGCGGCGGGGTTGGTCAATCCCATCCCGCCTAATGCCGCGTCGGTCGCCGCAGGCAAAGCGATCTATGAATCGAAATGCCTGCCGTGTCACGGCGAAACGGGCAAAGGCGATGGCCCGGTGGGGCTGACCATGAGTCCGCGCCCCGCCGATTTGTCGCTTCACGCCGTGCTCGGCGTTCACTCCGATGGGCAGTTGTTTTTATGGATCACCGACGGTTTTCCCGGATCGGTCATGCCCGCCTTCCGCGCCGCATTGGCCGAAGAGGAACGATGGCATGTGGTCAACTATGTTCGCACACTGGCTCCTAAATGAGCCGATCCCGGCGCATCGCCCGCTGTTGCACGCCGCTCCGAGCGTGTGGCATGTGATCGTTTCGGTAGCGGGAATCATCATTGTGGTGTGCATCATCTTTTTGCTTGCCCGGCCCGATAGAAAGCACGACACCTACGAAAGGGAAGACAATGAAAACATTTAGATTGCTGGCAATCGGGCTTGCCCTCTCGGCGTGCTCCATCGAAATCTCCGACCCAACAGCGGCGGCCACCGCCGCCAGCCAATTGCCCGGCGCCACCCCCGCGCCCACCCGCGCCCCCACCCTTGCCGCGCCCGCGTGGGAAACACTCGGCCTCACCGGATCGCTGATCTACACACAGGGCGCGCAGGGGATCAAGAGACTCGACCTCGCCACAGGGAACATCGACTCGGTGTTCACCCCGCCCGAAGATGCATGGCTCACCGCCGCCGCCGTTTCGCCAGACGGCAAAACGTTGGTGATGGCTTATGCGCCGCCGCCGCCGGCCGGAGAAGTGCAGCTCGGCTACACCAGCCTCTATCAATTCTCCATCGGCAGTGACCCCGCCGCCGCGCCCGAACCGCTCATCACTCGCAACGATCCGCAGGAATCCTATTTCACTCCGGCGTGGTCGCCCGATGGGCAATACATCTATTACGCCCACTTCATCCCCGTGCGCGGCTCCGGCGGCAACACATTCAAATACACCCTTGAGCGGATCCGATATTCGCAGGGAGGCCGCCCCGACATCCTCATCGAAGATTCCATTTGGCCGCGCCTCTCCGCCGACGGAACGAAACTGGCCTATCTCAAATTCGACACCGAGAACTTCAATCAGGAACTTTATATGGCCGACGCCGACGGCAAAAACGGCTCGCCGGTTCTGCCGCCGGGCGAGTTTCCGTCGGTGGATGCGCAGTTCTTTTCGCCCGATGGAAAGAGCATCATCTTCAATGCCGTAGGCGAGGGCCGCTCGCCCGCGCTCTCTTGGCTCGACCGACTCACGGGCGCGCAAATCGCCGAAGCGCACAACGTGCCCTCCGATTGGTGGAGCGTGACACTGGGCGAGAGCAAAGCCACCCGCCTCACCGAAATTTACGACATGAGCATGTACGGCAACTTTTCGCCCGACGGGCAATATATTGCCTTCACCAGCGCCACCGGCATGCACCTCATGAAACCCGATGGCAGCGGCCTCACGCCGCTCGCGCCCATTGATGCGCCGGGAACGGTGGAGTGGGCGCCATGACCTCCCCTTCCCCCGACTCCCTCCGCGCGCACCTTTCCAACTTCGCCCAAAACATCACCGAGCGCGCGCAGGCCGGCGGCCAGCCCAGCATCTATTTCCGCGATTCTGAAATCGATCAAATTCTGCAAGCCCTCGCCTCGCCGCTCAAAGGCCGCGTCGTGGTCATCGGCCCGGCGCGCGTGGGCAAAAGCGCCGTCCTGCAATCGGTGGCGGCGCGGATTCTCAGCGGCGAGTGCCCGCCCGAACTGGCAGGCAAAGAGGTGTGGCGGCTCACCCCCAATGGCCTGCCCGGCCTCTCGGCGCGCGGCAACTGGCAAGCCGCGCTCGATCAATTGATGAGCGAATGGTCGAAACACCCGGAGGTCATTCTATACTTCGACGAGATCACTCGCGCCGCCCGACTCGGAAGCTTCGACGACGACGAGGGCGGGATCACGCCGGATGTCGCCACCGTGTTGGCCGCCTCCTTCAAACGACTGCCCGGCCTGTGCCTCGCCGAAGCCAACGATTACACGTGGCGGCGTTTTGCCGATTCGTACGCCGACTACGAACAGCTCTTCCTTCCCGTGCGCGTCGAAGAACCCGACTCGGCGCAGGCGCGGCAGATCATCCATCGCGTCGCCGAAGACCTCAGCATCCTGCACGGCATCCCCATCGCCGAAGCCGCCATCGAGCGCGCGTTCGATCTCAGCCAGCGCTACTCGCTCGACCGCGCCCAGCCCGGCAAAACCATCGACGTTCTGCGCGACACGCTGGCCGTAGCCAAAACCGGCGGCGCGCAGCTGATCGCCGACGACGTAACTCGCCGCTTCGGCGAGCAGAGCGGCCTGCCGCGTATGCTGCTCGACGACACGGTGCCCTTCAACGAAGACGAGGTGCTCAAGTTTTTCCGCGCCCGAGTCCTCGCCCAAGATCAAGCCGTCGAGGCCATCGTACAATCGCTCAGCCTGCTCAAAGCGCGGGTGAACAACCCGCTGAGGCCAATGGGGGTTTTTCTGTTTCTCGGGCCCACTGGCGTGGGCAAAACCGAACTGGCCCGCACCCTCGCCGAATACCTCTACAGCAACCGTGACCGCATCGTGCGCTTCAACATGGGCGACTACGCTCACCCGCACCAACACACCGAACTGTTTGGCAACCCCTACGCCACCGACGCCATCTATCGCCGCGGGCAACTCACCAACCGCCTCGCGGGCAAAATATTCTCGGTGCTCGTGCTCGACGAATTCGAGAAGGCGCACCCCTTCATCTATCAGCGCTTCCTGCAGTTGTTCGACGAAGGCATTCTCATCAACGGCAACGACGAAACGGTGAACCTGCGCAACTCCATTATCATCCTCACCTCGAACTTCGGCGCGCAGTTGATGCAGCAAGAAAAACTCGGCTTCAAGCAGGGCGAAACAATGGAAGCCCGCGAGAAGCGCGTGCTCTCCGAAACCGAAGACTACTTTACCCCCGAATTCATGAACCGCATCGACGCGGTGTGCATCTTCCACCCGCTGAGCCGCGCGGTGATGGCCGACATCGCCCGCCGCGAGATCGGTGACTTGCTCAAACGTGACGGCCTCACCCGCCGAAACTTCGAAGCCGAGATCGCCGACGAAGTGATCGAGCAAGTGGTGGCGCTCGGCTACAGCGCCCGTTACGGCGCGCGCTACCTCAAACGGCAGATCGAAAAGACGATCACCTATCCGCTCGCCCGCGAGATCAACGCCATGAAGCCCGAGGCCTCCGGCGGCTCGATCCGACTCTACATGCGGCACGGGCGCATTCATTCGGGATACTACCCGCCCGCCGCCGAACCGGCGGCTCAGCCCGCCCCCGCTCTCCGCAGTGAGCCGACTCTGACTCTGATCGAGATCCGCGAAGCCCTGCCCATTCTCGCCGCGCGCGTGGAAGCGCTGGAAGAATTGCACGGCTTCGCCGAAGCGCAGGCCGAACGCGCGGCCATTCTTTCCGAAATGTCCGATGTGGGCTTTTGGAATGATCAATCATCGGCGCGGCGAAAACTCGACGCGTATCAGCGCGCCTCGGGCACGGTGGAAATGCTCAACAGTCTGCGGAACGCGCTCGACGCGCTGACCGATGGGGCGCAATCGGAGTCGGCCTCTCTTGAGTCGTTGGCGCGCCCGTATCGCTATCTGCTCAACGAACTGCCGCGCATCGAGTTCACTTCATGGCTCAGCGGCCCGCGCGATTCGCGCGGCGCGTATCTGCGCATCGGAGTCAAACACAAGAGCGCGGCGGCGCGGCAGTGGGCAGGCGCGCTGGCGAAAATGTATCTCGGTTGGGCGCGCCAGCGCGGGTTTGCGGCCAGCCTGCTCGGCGAAGACCTTTCGCTCGAGGGGCGCAGTTTTTCGGTGATGATGGTGGTGAGCGGGTTCGGCGCGTATGGGTTGTTGCAGGGGGAGACGGGCGCGCACAAACTGGTGCAGACGGTGAAGGCCGCCGGGCAAGAGTCGCTTCAGCGCATCGGCGCCAACGTAAGTGTTCTGCCCGAACTCGACGACGACGATCTGCCGCCGCCGCCCCCCAACTTGGAAGTGAGCGTAAAAGAAATCAACCGGGGCGGACTCATCATCCCGCGACTCACGGCGCAGGCGGCGATCCGCCACCCCGCCACCGACCATCGACTCACCCTCGCCAGCAACCTGCCGCCCGACGATCTGGCCGCCGAAGCGACTCGGATTCTGTGGACGGAGGCCTTCCTCGACGGCGAAGGCGAATCGCGCCCGGCGCCGCCGCCCGGCGGCATCGTGCGCACCTACGCCCGATCAACCAAAGAGAAGGGCGTGCATGATCATCGCACCGGCCAACGCACCATCAAAGTCAAGCAGGTGCTCGACGGCGAAGCGCTGCAGGAATTTCTGAACGAGGGGTTGAAACAGAGAAGCGGGGTGTGAGAGGCTATCGCGCCTTGCCCCTGAGCACCTGCACCTTTTCGCGGAGCGACTGGAAATACTCGCTCTCGGTGATCTCGGCCACCTGACTCTGCTTTTTGGTCTCGTCGATCACGATCTTCAATTCCTGAATCTGCTGTTTGAGCTGCCGCTCGCGGATATAGGCTTCGAGCGCCACCGTGGCTAGAGCCGACAGCGACTCGACCATCTTTTGCAGAGCCTTGTCGAACGAAATCACACGGCCATCTTCGCGGTCTTTGGCATTGATCAATTGCAGGATGCCAATGACGTAGCCCGAATGATTTTTGAGCGGAATGGTGAGGAAGGACTTCGAGCGATAGTTGTTGGCTTTGTCGAAAGCGCGCGCGCCGGAGAAGTCGAACCCTTCCACTTCGTAGGCATCGGCGATGTTCACCGACTCGGCGGTGAGCGCGGCGTGAGCGGCCACGTTGTGATGATTTGGCTCGCCTGTGTCGGGTTGATACATGGATAGGGGGGCGAAGGCGATCTTCTTGCGAGTGGCGCCGCCGAGCGCGATGCCCAGCGTGTCGTTGCGCATGATCTCGAACCGCAGCTGGTCGTCGTCGGTGCGAAGGTAGAGTGTGCCGCCGTCGGCGTTGGAGAGTGTTTTGGCGTCCAGCAGAATCATTTCCAGCAATCGGTCGAAATCCTTCTCGGCTGAAAGCGCCACGCCGAGCGGGATGATCAATTCCAGCAATTCATCGGCCCGCTCTTTTTCGGTGGACACTTGGTGGAACTGGGCTTGCTCGTTGTCGCGCAGGCGCTTTTTGTCGAGGCTGGCGCCCACCCGCGCTTTGAGCAGAACCGGGTTGATGGGTTTGGTGAGGTAATCTTCGGCGCCGAGTTCGATGCTGCGCACGATGCTCTCGGTGTCTTCGAGCGCCGAGACCACCACCACCGGGATGTGGCGCAAGTCGGGGTCGTCTCTCATGCGCGCCAGCACTTCGAAGCCGGTCATCTCCGGCATCATCAAATCGAGCAGTACGACATCGAACGGGCGCATGATGAGCATGGCCAGCGCCTGCCGCCCGTTTTCGGCGGTAGCCACCAGGCGCCCTTCGCGTTTGAGGTAGCGCGTGAGGAGATCACGATTCATTTCGTGATCGTCAACGACAAGCACCGTGCCGGGTTCGACTGCCATCATGGGCATTCTACTCGTTTGAGTGAAGGCCAAAGAGATCAATAAGATTGCAGAACGATGCGAAACTGCGCGGCAAACGCATTCGTGCCGGGGGATTCACTGCCCCGCTAATTTATATACCGCGCCGCCGTGATCGACCACATACAGCTCGCCCTCCCCATCCTCGCCGAACGAACTGATGTTGAGTCCCGTTTGCATGAAGAGGTTGGAGTCCCAGCCGCCGGATTCATTGGGCACAAGACTCCAAATGAAGCCGGAGCAATAGTCGCCGTAGAAATAGACGCCGTTGAGCGCGGGCAGAGCTGCTCCCCGATACACAAAGCCGCCCGTCACCGAACAGCCGCCCTCGGCGTGCGAATACTCGGCGGCCGGCCCGGCCAGCCCGGCGGCGTCGCCAAAGGTGGAATAGCGGTGCGTGCCTTCGAGGATGTTCCAGCCGAAGTTTGGCCCGGCGGCGGGCAGTGGCGCGCGCACCACATCGATCTCTTCCCATTCGCCTTGCCCCACATCGCCGACGAACAGATCGCCGCTGAGCCGGTCGAACGAGAATCGCCACGGGTTGCGCAAACCCATCGCCCAAATTTCAGGCCGTGCGCCCGGCTCGTTTACATTCAGCCTCAGCATTTTGCCGAGCAGAACATTGGGGTTCTGCCCGTTGCCGTAGGGGTCGCCCGCGTCGCCGCCGTCGCCCATGCCGATGTACAGCAAACCGTCGGGGCCGAACACGATTCCGCCGCCGTTGTGATTGCGAAACGGCTGTTCAATCGTGAGCAGAATCTCAGCCGAGACGGGGTCAGCATGGTCGGGGTCGGCAGAGACGGTGTAGCGGGCAACGACGGTGCCGCCGCGCCGGTCGGTATAGTTCACGAAGAAATTTCCGTTGGCGGCGTAATTCGGATGAAAAGCCAATCCGAGCAATCCCTGCTCGTTGGCGTTGCTGCCCACGATGCGTTCGATGTCGAGGAACGGCTCTTCGCGCAGAGCGCCGCCCGCAACGATTCGAATGCGCCCCGGCTGTTCGATGATGAAGAGGCGATCATCTCCGGCGTGAGTGATCAATGTGGGGCGGCGGAGTCCGCTGACGAGCGGGGCGAGCGCGCAACACTGCGGATCGGGTGGGGGCACGAGTGTGGGAAGGGGAGCCGAAGTCTCGGTGGGCGCCGACGATTCGGTGGGCGGGGGAGCATCGGTGGCGGGGGGAACGGTGGGCGCGAGTGCGGCTGTGGGCGCGGGCGCGGTGACGGAGTCCACCGGGGTCGGCGTGAGGGATGAAGGCAGGGCGCAGGCGAGAATCAAGGCGGCGAGAATGAGCAATCGCAATCGGCTCACGATATTTCTTTCTGCATCCAAACGAGGGTCTGCATCGGTTGGAAGCCGAACTCTTTGAGCGCGGCTTCGGCGGGTTCGTCGTCGGCGGGGTGATCGATTCGCACCGTCCACGGCCGGTGGCCGAGCCGACGGAGGGCGGAGGCGAGCAGGGGGCGGTCGAGCCGCCCGCTCCATTGGGGGTGAATGACGAAGGCGAGGTGATCGGCGGAGGCGTAGCCGGTTTCGATGACGAATGCTCCGGCGAGCGCGCCGGTGGAGTCGTCGAGCGCGATCCAGCGGCGCGAGTCGTTGCCGATGAAAAAGTCGGCCAGCGAGCGCAGTGAGCGCCAGAAGGAGGGCCGCCAGTCGTTTTCGTCGAGGGGCTTCAGCCAACTGAATCCGGCCGGGCGCAGTTCGCGCACGAAGGCGAATTCATTTTGCCAGTCGTCGCGCCGCGAGGGGCGGATCTCGATGCCGGGCAGGGAGAAGTCGAGGGGCTCGCGGCGGCCTGTGCGCTCCCATGTGGTGCGGGTGGCCACGTCGTGGAAGCCGAGGGCGCGGTAGAGATCGTGAGCGCCGGTGTTGTGGCGATGCACTTGCAGAAGCACGCGCCGCGCGCCGCTGGATTCGGCCAAGCGCATGGCGGCATCGGTGAGAGCGGTGGCGATGCCTTTGCGGCGATGATCGGGGTGAACGGCCACGTTGGCGATGAGCCAGGCGCGGCGGTCGAACTCGGCGGCTTGGGTACTCACGTTGCCCACCACTTTGACGTCTTCAATCCACACGAAGCCCAATTGCCAGTTGGGCGCCACCGAGCCCAACAGCCAAAGCAATGGGCCGGTGCGCGAGAGGCTTTCCATCTCGCGCACTGCGCCGCGCCCGGAGTAGTCGAGCGTGTCGCCGAAGCACAGTTCCATCAGCGCGGCGATGCTGGAAAGATCGCGCCGCAGATCGACGGGGCGCAGGCCCTGATTGCTGTCGGCGTTGAGGTGGAGTGCTCCGGCGGACATTGGGGGTTGCAGATTGCGAATTGTTGATCGCTGATTGCTTTCAGAGTATAGCGCAGAAAAATAATTCCGCCGGAGGTTTCTCCGGCGGTTGGGTTGCTCAGGTGAGATAATCGCGCAGTTGCCTGCTTCGGCGGGGGTGGCGGAGGCGGCGAAGGGCGCGGCCTTCGATTTGGCGGATGCGCTCGCGGGTGAGGCCGAACTTCTGCCCCACTTCTTCGAGGGTATAGGCCCGCCCGTTTTGCAGGCCGAAGCGCAGGCGAAGGATGCGCGCCTCGCGCGGCGGGAGGGTCGAGAGAACGGCCTCGACTTTTTCGCGGAGCAGGGTGTTGAGGGCGCTCTGCGTGGGCGACAGCGCGTTTTCGTCCTCGACGAACGAGCCGAATTCTTCATCGTCGTCTTCGCCCACCGGGCGTTCGAGCGAGAGCGGCTGCCACGATACTTTGAGCATCCATTGAACTTTGCGCGGCTCACAGCGGAGTTCACCGGCGATCTCTTCCATCGTGGGGCGGCGACCCAATTCCTGCTCCAGAGTCCGGGCGGTTTTGTAGAGTCGGCGGATGCGGTCGCTCATGTGCACGGGCACGCGAATGGTGCGGCCCTGATCGGCGATGGCGCGGGTGATGGTCTGCCGGATCCACCACGTGGCATAGGTGCTGAATCGGTATCCGCGCCGGTAGTCGAATTTTTCCACCGCTTTCATCAGTCCGAGATTGCCTTCTTGAATGAGATCGAGGAAGGGCACGCCCCGGCACATATATTTTTTGGCAATTGAAACCACGAGGCGGGTGTTGGCTTTGATGAGGTGCTCGCGGGCGAGGCGGCCATCTTCGATGTGGCTGGCGAGCATCTCGCGAGTCTTGGGGCGGGTTTTGGGGCCCATGGTGCGCAGCCGTTCGTCGGCCAAAAGGCCGCGCTCCAGCCGCTTCGCCAAATCCACTTCCTGTTCGGTGGTGAGCAGTGGCACGCGCGCCATTTCTTTGAGGTACAACCCCACCGTGTCATCGGATGAAATGGTGGAGAGGTCGAACTCGTCTTCGCCGATTCGGCGCGGGCGGCGGCGCAACTTGCTGTGCCGCTCGCGCATCTCGATGCCCGCATCTTGCATGGAAGCGAACAAGTCTACCAACTGCTCCTCTTCTATGCCGGGGTAGGCCTGCGCCACATCATCGGCGGTGAGGTACCCCTGCACGCTGGCCTTTTCCCTCAGTGCGCCCGCCAATTTGGGCCGGCCGTTCCCTTTTATCAAACCGTTCCCGCTCTTCCGCTTATAATTGTTCATCGCAACCATCCCTTCGCTCCCAACATCGAGCCAATTACCAGTAACGTTACTTGTCGAGCAATTTCTTCAACACTGCGAAACGGGGATTGATCTCTTCCTTCTCACAATTACACGGCCCTTCGTTCCAGTCCTGCCCGCAATTGGGGCACAGCCCTTTGCAATCGGGGCGGCACAGGGCCCGCATGGGCGCCGAAAGCAGCATCAATTCGCGCATTAACGGCGCAAGATCCAAAAAACCCGTCTCGGCAATCACGTGCTCCGAAGACGGGTCGGGGGGATAATCGTACAGTTGTTTGATGTCGGCGGTGAGAACTTGCGGGAATTCGGTGAGGCAACGAACACACTCGGCAGGGTGCTCGCCCGAAAAACGTCCCTGCACATAAACTCCCTGCGGTGTGCGGGTAAAATTCGCCGCGCCGCGAAAGTTGGCAAGGTTTAGATCGTCGGCCACCTCGAGCAACGGCGCCTCGAAGTCCATCCGGCGGCTATAGCCGACGTTTTCTTTGAGCAGGAACCCGACGTTCAGCCGCAAAACGTCTCGACGAGTTTTGTACAGGGCAGTCTCTCTGAGAAAGGGATCGTCCACAAAATTGCCCGGAAAACTGCGTGCATTGTAGCACTTTACAGATCGCTAGTCAAGGATTCCGTGTAAACTCAATACATAAAAAGTGAAAAGACTCACCAGTACCCGAACGAATGGAAATACCGCAGAAAACAGCCAATATGCGGGAGACGCGAATACATAAAACATGACTGCGAAACTGATCATTGCCTCGAACAATGCGGGAAAAATAAAAGAAATTGCGGAAATTCTGGGAGATTTGCCGCTCGACTGCCTTTCACTGAAGGAGGCCGGAATCTCGCAGGAAGTCGTCGAGACGGGCGACACTTATGCCGCCAACGCTTTGCTCAAAGCCATTGCCGCTTGCCGGGAGGCCAACCTCCCTACGCTCGGCGACGATTCGGGGTTGGAGGTGGACGCGCTGGGAGGCCGGCCCGGTTTGTATTCGGCTCGATACGCCGGGCCAAACGCCGGAAACGCCGAGCGTTGGGCGAAACTGCTATCCGAATTGAAAGATGTGGAGTGGGAAAAACGAACGGCCCGCTTCCGCTGCGCCGTTGCGCTGGCCGCGCCGGGCCGCGAGCCTCAAGTTGTTGAGGGAGCGTGCGAGGGCATCATCGCCTTCGCGCCGCGAGGCAGTGGCGGCTTCGGTTACGACCCGCTCTTCTTTATGCCCGATCACAACTGCACGATGGCCGAGCTGCCCAAAGAGGTGAAGAACCGGGTGAGCCATCGGGCGAGGGCATTGCAAAAAGCAAAGATGTTGCTGATGGAATGGCTGCGCGAATGAACGCTCCTCTCCGCTTTCACTCCAGCCCCGCCACAAATTTCCTCATCGCCTCTGTCACCTCATCTGCCTGCTCCAGCATCACCATATGCCCTGCGCCGGGAAACAACCGCAGCTGTGCGCCCGGAATCTGCTCGGCCAAGTAGCGCGAGTATTTCTCCGGCGTCATTTTGTCGTCGGCGCCCCCGATCACCAACGTTGGGGTTTTGATCTGGCTCACGCGATCCCTCACGTCGAACACATTGCACGCCGCGTAATCGGAAGCCAGCACTTCCGGGTTTGCTTGCAGCAATCGCTTGCGCGCCTCGTCGAGGATGACTGCGGGCGTGCCCGCCCCAAAGCACCACTCGATGATCAGATTCAGTGTGCCCTCGCGATCAACTTTCAACCGCTCGACGATGCGCGGATTCACTTTAAGCCGCGCGCCCGTGCCCACCAGCACCATGCCTGCCAACCGGTCGGCGTATTCCAGCGCGAATAGTTGGGCAATCGCTCCGCCCATCGAGTGGCCGGCCACCACTGCTTTGTCGATCTTCAATTCATCAAACCATCGCGCGATGGCCGCCGCAAACTCGGCCACACTGCCGCACGACTCTCCGCCGCTCTGTCCGTGCCCCGGCAGATCAACGGCCAGCACTCGCATCTCGGCGTGATGCCGCAATTGGCGCGGCCAACTCATGTGCGTTCCGCCCGCGCCGTGAATCAGCGCCAGCGGATATTTGCTGACGCCTTTGGACTCGGTGAAGAAAATCGGGCCGCGTTTGGGCATTACGGGATCACCAAAACCTGGCCGACCCGCAGCAGGTTGGGGTCTTTGATTTTGTTGGCGACGACCAACGCATTCACCGTCACCCCGAAACGAGCCACGATCCGCGACAGCGTGTCGCCCGGTTTCACCGTGTGCGTCCGGGTCGTTGACGGAGTCGGCGCAATCGACGCGCCGCCGGTTGTGTCGGAGACGCCCGGCAGAATAAAGTTGGCGGACTCACCAGTCGCGGTCAAATTGTTCGTCACCGAGAATTCACCCTTCCCCAAATAACTCACCGCCACTTTTCCATCGCTCGTGACGGATTGGCGAGCGCCCGCGCCGCTTGCGGCCAACGCCACCAACGCCGATTTGGCGATGCCGCCCAACTTCTTGCCTGTGTGGGTGTAGGGCTGAATCTCTTGCAAGTCGGCGATCTCGTAAACGATGATCTTGTTTGCGTTGCCGTTCAACCGTTTGCCGCTTTCGGTTTCGCAGGCGTCGCCGATTCCGTCGTGGTTGCTGTCTTCCTGTCCGGGGTTCGCAACCGACGGGCAGTTGTCAATCGGATTCGCAATCCCGTCGCCGTCGGTGTCGGCCAGCGCACGAGCCGCGCCGACGGGCGTGAACGCCGCGAAGGCGCTCACGAGCAATGCCGCAAAGATCCGTCGAGTAATTTTGGAAAACATGTTTCTCTCCTCTCGTTGCGAACGCAGAGCATGTTCGATCACGCCCCACCCTTCGTTGCCAGCCAGCGCTCCGCCGAAATGGCCGCTTGGCAACCTTGCCCCGCCGACGACACGGCTTGCCGATAAATCGGGTCCTGCGCCTCGCCCGCCGCAAACACGCCCTCCACCGACGTTTGCATCAATCTATCGGTGACGATGAAACTGTTCTCGTCCATCGCCAACTGCCCCGCGAACAATTGCGTGTTGGGAAAGTGGCCGATGAACACAAACACGCCGTCGGCTCTCAGGGACTCCGCCTTCCCTGTTCGCACATTTTTCACCCTCACCTCTTGCACCGCGCCATCGCCTCTGATCTCCTCGATCACCGTCTCCCACACAAACTCGATCTTCGGATTCTCATTGACGCACGCTTTGAGAAACTCACCGGCTCGCAATGACTCGCGGCGATGGACGACGCGCACCCGCTCGGCGTATTTGGTGAGAAACAAACTTTCCTGCAGTGCCGAATCGCCGCCGCCCACCACCAGCGCCTCTTTGCCTTTGAAAAAGAAGCCGTCGCACGTGGCGCAATACGACACGCCCCGCCCGATGAATTCCTCTTCGCCGGGGATGCCCAGCCGTTTGGCCGACGCGCCCGTGGCCACGATCACCGCTTTCGCCCGGCGCTCGGCGATATACGTTCTGACGACAAACGGCGAGCCGTGAGCAAAATCCACTTCGGTTACCGAACTGTATTCGAACCGCGCCCCAAACTTCTCGGCTTGCGCTTTCATCTTGTCGGCCAATTCGGGGCCGAGGATGGAATCGAAGCCGGGATAGTTTTCGACTTCGCTGGTGATGGCGATCTGCCCGCCGAGTTCGTTGCCGGTGATGACCAACGGGCTGAGGTTGGCCCGCGCCGCATACAGCGCGGCGGTCAGCCCTGCCGGGCCAGCGCCGATGATGATGAGAGACTCTTCTTCCATAAGGGATCAGCGCTCTTGATTGAATTCAAGAAATCTGAGTTGACTGCCCACGAATACGGAACGAGTGAACGAATGGCTTGCAGCCTGCGGGGAATTCGTTTATTCGTTGACAGGCTTCTCTGAGATTATGCCACAGAGGAAGATTGGGGGGAACTACTTTTCGTCGGGGTGTTTGAATCCGGCTTGCTCGGCGATGATGTTGAGCAAAGTGACCGTTGCGCCGCGGGGGCGATAGATTCCCTTTTCCCACTCGGAGACGGTTTGCTGGCGGACGCCGAGTCGGTCGGCGAAGGTTTGCTGAGTCATGCCCAAAAAGGCGCGCAGGGCTTTCATGCGGGCGGCGTCCCACTGACGGCGGGCTTTGGGGGGAATGCGGCGCTTGGGCACGGCAGTCGGCATAACCGACGATTGTATTCGAACTCAGAAAACGGGCAAATCGGAATCACGCGCCCAACTTCTCGCGCGCTTCATCGGTGAGGGGAACGAGAACGGTGATCTTGGTACCCCGGCCCGGCGCGGAGTCCAAATGGAGGACGCCGTTTACCAGCTCGGTGCGTTCGCGCATGTTGACCATGCCCAGACTGCCGCGCGTCTCGTACGATCCGGTGACTGCGCCTACGTCGAAGCCCACGCCGTCATCGTGAATCTCCAGCGCGCAAATTTCGGGCGCGATCAATTTGATGCGCACCCAAATGTGTTCGGCTTCGGCGTGCTTGCGCGCATTGCCCACCGCCTCTTCGGCAATGTAAAAGAGCACGCCCTGCGCGTGAACGTCCAACTTTTCGGCGGCTTCGGGCTGGGCCTCGACGATGACGTTGAGGTTGTAGTTCTCTTTCATCTTGTCGGCCAGCGATTCGAGCGCCGCGCCGAGCCCCTGAGTCTCCAGCACCAACGGGCGCAGGGTGAACAGCATATGCCGAATCTCTTTGGTGGTGCGCCGCGCCAGTTCTTCCACTTTGTAGAGTTCTTTGGTGGCGTTCTTTGGATCGCGCTCAAGCAGGCGGCGGATGTAGTTGGCGCGCATGGCGATGGCGGCCACCGATTGGGTGGGGCCGTCGTGCAGATCGCGAGCCAGTTTCTTGCGCGCGTCCTCTTCCACTTCCACAATGCGCTCTTTCTCTTGCACAAGTTTTTGATACAGTTTGGCGTTTTGCAAAGCGATGATGGTGTGCTTGCAGATGGCTTCCAGCAGTTCGATGTGATCGAGATCGAAGAAGTCGGGGCGGGGGTGAGCAAACAGCATCACGCCGTAAGTATCCAACCCCGATTGGAGGGGGATGGCCATGATGGTTCGGCAGGCGCGCAAGGCAACCACTGCGCCGAGTTCCGGGTCGCGGAAGGGTTCGGCCGACAGCATGGCTTCGCCGTGATTGATGGCTTCGGCCAGCACGCCGCGCTTTGCGGCCAGGGACACTTTTTGATCGGGGTTGGTGAAGCGGCGCGAGGTGGCTACGCGGAGCATTCCATCGCGGAACAGCAACGCGGCGCTCACCATTTGTGAGGCGGCGCCCCTGGTGTCCGAGACCACGGCGGTGCTGCGGTCGAGGGCGGCGTCGAGCACGCGCTCGTAGTTGGTAGTCACGCTCACGAGCGAGGCCATGTCGTAAATGGCGCGGGCCTGCTCGCGCACGTGTTTGATGCGTTTCTCTTCGGCATCGCGTTCGGCGTGAGTGCGTTTGATGGCGGCGATCTTGATCTGCTCGCTCAACAGGCCGGTGAGCAGGGCGCCGCCGAGCAGAAGCGCGATCTCTGGGAGGAGAGCCAGCAAGCGAGTTTGATCGGCTTGGCCGAAAGCGTACAACTGCCCGATGTTTGCGGCGGAGATGATGACGGCCACAAAGGCTCCGGTGAGCCAGTGGTAGCGGAGCGCGGCGGTGAGCGCCGGGAAGGCGGCCGCCCACAGAGCAATGTCCGGCGGCCAGCCCATCGCCCAATACACGGCAATAGCGAAGATGCTATCCGCCACTATCGTCACCGGCGCAATGAAATTGATCCCTGCTTGGGCGATCAGCAAAAGCGCGACGATGATGTCGTAAACGGCGAAGAGGCCGAAGGCGGCGAGGGCGGCGGTGTTGCCGAGAGGGCGTTGAGGGTTGTTGATGAAGTGATAGGCGACGAGACTGCCCAAGAGAATCCAGCGCAGGAAGAACAATGACCAGTCGGCCTGCAAGACGCTTCGAGTCGCGCGTTTCATAACGGTGGGACGGCAGGTTCGCGGGAATCGTTTACGCCGCAGGCGGGTTCAACGGCAATTGCAGATAGAACGTGCTGCCGGGAAAGTGTGTTTCGTCGTGGCCGGCGCTTTCGACCCAAATTTTGCCGCCGTGCGCGCGCGCCACGCCGCGCGCAATAGCCAACCCCAACCCCGGGCCGCCGCCTTTGAATGCCGTTTTGCTGGAGGAGTGCAATGCCACCGATCCCACCTGATAAAACTTTTCGAAGATCAATTCCTGATGCTCGGAATCGAGTCCGATGCCGGTGTCTTTGATGCTCACCTCGACGCCTGGCCGATCCCGTTCCATTTTCACCGGGCGGGTGCGGATGGTGATTTGGCCGCCGTCGGGCGTGTATTTAATGGCATTCATGATGAGATGATAGAGAGCCTTCTGCACCAGCGTGGGGTCGGCGTTGATCATGGGGGTGTCCTCGGCGTGCTCGACGGAGGCGGCGATGTTGCGCTCGGCGAAGCCTTTGCTGAAATCGTGCACGACTTCGTTGACCACGCTGCGGATGGGCACCGGCGAGGGCACGATGCGCAGGGTGTCGTTGTCGATGCGGGTCACGTCGAGCATCATGTTCACGATTTCGTGCATCCGCTCCGCGCCTTTGTTGATCCCGTCCATGATCTCGGCGATGGCCGCGTTGTCTTTCATCTGCGGCAGGGATTTCATCACGTTGACGTAGCCTTTGAGCACAGTGAGAGGGGTGCGTAGTTCGTGCGCGGCCACTTGAATGAATTCCAGTTTATTGCGGTCGAGCACGCGCAGGAGTTTGTTGGTGCGCTGGAGGTCTTGAATCGCCATTTGATCGTTGGCGCGCATGCGGCTGAGGGTGGTGCGAATGATGCTGAGGGCCATACGCGGGCTGCGGCGGAGCATGGACTCGAAATCGCTCTTGCCCATCTCCAGCACCGTGCATTCGGTGACGGCGCGCACGGTGGCGGCGCGCGGCGCGTTTTGGATGAGGGCCATCTCGCCCACGAAGTCGCCCGGCCCGGCGTTGCGCAGCACCCGCTCGCTCTCGTGATCGCTGATCTTCTTGGTGATCACTGCCTGCCCGTCGGCGACGATGTAAAAGACTTCCTCGAAGGCGCCTTCCCGGCAGAGGATGTGCCCTTCGGGATACGAGGTGAGGTGAGTCAATTTTGCCAGATCGCTCAACTCGTCGTCGGTCAGGCCGTCGAATGTTTGTTTGAGGATGGCGATCTTGTCGATGATGTGAGTGTCGGGCATAGAAGGCCACAGTATAGCCGCGAGCGCGGCGGCGAGCAAACTTGGCCGAAGTATAACGCAGATTGCGGGCTGCCTCGGATACAGGATTGTTGTAAAATTATCTCAGCGCGCAGGACGGCCAATGCTTTCACGGCCTCCCTGCGCTTCATTCTCTCTGCGAGGACACTCGATGACCAAAAGAAAATTGGCGCGTGAGAACGCGCTCGCTCAACAGCAACGGCAGGCCATGATCCGAAACGCCGCCATCGCCGTCGTCGCCATTTTCGTCCTCGGCGGCGGACTCTGGTACGTGATCGGCGAAACACGGAAGGGCGAACAAGACAAGCTGCGCCCCGACACCAACCCCAACGAACAAGTCATCGCCGACGAAGGGCGCGGCCACGTCGCCGAAGGGACAACCGTGAACTATCAGCATTACCCGCCGTCGTCGGGCCAGCACTTTGAGAGGACTGCGCCCTACGGCTTTTACGAGGAAGCCGTCGCCGATGGATTCTGGCTCCACAATTTGGAGCACGGCGACATCGTGATCCTTTACAACTGCCCCAACGGGTGCGCCGACCTGCAAGACAAGATTCGCGCCCTCCTCCAAAACGCGCCTCAGCGCCGATGCAATTTGGTGCGACTGCTTGCCCTGCCGTATTCCAAAGGGATGGCGACTCCGATCTCGGCGCTGGCCTGGGGCCGCCAACTCGACCTCGCCGAATTCGACGAAGAGGCCATCCTCAATTTCTACAAGCGCTACGAAGATCGCGGCCCCGAACTTTTGCCCTGCCCCGGTACGTGAGCATGATCCAGCAATTCTCCGTCCGGCACATCCCCATCTTCGGCGACGCCATCCTCTCGCCGATGGACGGATTCTCGGACATGCCCTTTCGCCTGATCTGCCGCGAACTCGGCTCGGCCATGAGTTACACCGAGTTCGTGTCGGTGGATGAACTGTCGCACAACGTCAAACGCGCGCACCGCAAACTCCAATTCGATCCATCGGAACGCCCGATGACCTTTCAGCTGTACGGCCACGACGAAGATCGACTCGTGGAGGCCGCCTCTCGCGTGGAGCAGTTGGGCCCGGACATCATTGATCTCAATATGGGCTGTTGGGTGAACAGCATTTCGAATCGCGGCGCGGGGGCGGGGCTTCTGCGCGAACCGGCAAAGATCGCCCGCATCTTCACCCGGCTCACTCAGACTCTCCGTGTTCCGGTCACGGGGAAGATTCGGCTGGGGTGGGAGGCGGCGGCGCGCAACTATCTCGAAGTGGCGCGTGTGCTCGAAGAGAGCGGCGCGTCGCTCATTGCCGTGCATGGGCGGACGAAGGCGCAGGGCTACAGAGGCGAAGCGGACTGGGAGGCGATTGGCGAGGTGAAGGCCGCCGTGAGAATTCCGGTGGTGGGCAGTGGCGATGTCAAAACGGTTGCGGACATCGAACGGATGAAGCGCCGCGCCGGAGTCGATGCGGTGATGATCGGCCGGGCGGCCATCGGCAACCCGTGGATCTTCGCCCGCAAAGAACGGAACGAGGTGGCGCGGGGAGAAATCGTTGCGCTGATGAGGCGGCATCTCGCTCTCAATGTTGGCTTCTACGGTGAAGAGGGCGGAGTCGTTCTCTTCCGCAAGCACGCCGCGCGCTACATCCCCGAAGATGCCGCGAGCCGATCCTTCCGCATTGCCATGCTCACCGTCAAGAGCCGCGCCGAACTTGACATCCTCATCGCTCGATACGAAGCCGGAGAGTCATTCACCACAGAGAACACTGAGCGCACAGAGATTCCTGAAGCATCTTTGGTTGCTCAGTGGTCTCCGTGATCTCGATGGTGAACATGGCGCCAAGTTTCTACGTTCGCGACATTCCGGTGTGCGGCGATGCGATCCTCGCCCCGATGTCCGGCTATTCCGATCTGCCGTTCCGCTCCATCTGCCGCGAACTCGGCTCGGCCATGAGTTACACCGAGTTCGTGCCCGCGCCGGGAATCATTCACGGGGCCGAAGCGGTAATGCGCCGACTGATGTTCACTCCCGCCGAGCGCCCGGTCGTGTTTCAGATTTTCGGCGCGGATGAGATCACGCTCGCCGAAGCCGCGCGGCGCATTGAGCCGTTGCAGCCGGACATCATTGACGTGAACATGGGATGCTACGCTGACGATGTTGCTTTGCACGGCGCGGGGGCGGGGCTTCTGCGCGAACCGGCAAAGATCGCCCGCATCTTCACCCGGCTCACTCAGACTCTCCGTGTTCCGGTCACGGGGAAGATTCGGCTGGGGTGGGAGGCGGCGGCGCGCAACTATCTCGAAGTGGCGCGTGTGCTCGAAGAGAGCGGCGCGTCGCTCATTGCCGTGCATGGGCGGACGAAGGCGCAGGGCTACAGAGGCGAAGCGGACTGGGAGGCGATTGGCGAGGTGAAGGCCGCCGTGAGAATTCCGGTGGTGGGCAGTGGCGATGTCCGATCCCCCGCCGACATCGAGCGCATGAAAAACCACACCGGAGTCGACGCCGTCATGATCGGCCGGGCGGCCATCGGCAACCCGTGGATATTCGCCCGCCGCGAACGGCGCGACGTTTCGTTCGGTGAAGTGGCGGCGATGATGCGCCAGCATCTTTCGCTGGCGTTGGAATTCTACGGGGCGGAGCGCGGCTTCATACTCTTCCGCCGCCACGCGCACAAATACATCTTCGCCGTGCCCATGGCCGACGCTCTGCGGAACGCGCTGGCCAACGCGCGGACGGCGGAAGAGGTGATGGAGATGGTTGAAGAATATCAGGCAAAGTTAGAAGTAACCGCGTAAAATAGTAGTGATGAAAACACGTGTTGTTGCCTCGCAGATCATATTGCCCCTCCTTGAAGCAACGCCCTCACCAACATACGAGGCCAAGATACGCGACGCTTATGCCAATGACGGCGCCACGTCTTGTGAGGCGCGTATAGCACTCGAATTCAAATACGCGCATCTGCTAACACCTACTGACGAATTCAATCGCAAACTGGTCAGTTATCAAGCGAACAAAGAAGCCCGTCTCCACAACTGGCTGAAATACAAGGAAGGTTTCTCTGCTCAATTGGTGGAGAATTTGTTGAGCAAGTTCGGCATTGGGCCCGGGCAAAAAATACTGGAACCTTTTGCTGGATCGGCTACAACACTGCTGGTGGCAAAAGAACTTGGCATAGACGCCATAGGAGTCGAGATTCTGCCGGTCTGCCATCTGGCGTGGGAGGCAAAATCCAAGTATCGGGAATACAACCTGAACGAGTTGCGACGGGTGCTCAAATGGGCAAAAGAAACGGTACCCGGCCAATCCACTACTGCGTTTCCCCACATCACAATCACCGAGTCCGCCTTTTCGCCCGAACAAGAAGCGAATCTCATGTGGTACGCAGAACAGTTTGAGTCGTTGGACTTGAGCGAACAGACTCGCTTGCTGCTTCAGTTGATATTGATGTCCATTTTGGAAGACATCAGTTACACGCGAAAGGACGGCCAATATTTGCGTTGGGACTCGCGCGCAGTCAAAGCACAAGGAAGAGATGCGCGGAGAGAGGCACAGGGCAAGCCACCATTCAAGACCTTTGACAAAGGAAAGATTCTCGATGCCAAAGAGGCTTTCATAACAGCTCTCCATCAAGCGATCTGTGACATAGAGGCGATGCAATCCAACGGCGAACTACTCAGTCACCAAGAATTGATTCAGGGCACCATTTTGGAAACACTGCCGAAAATGGAGGGTGGGCAGTTCGACGCTGTAATCACTTCGCCTCCTTACTGCAATCGTTACGACTATACGCGGACGTATGCACTGGAGTTGGCATTTGTGGGCGCAGATGAAAAAGCGATACGACACCTGCGGCAAGAGCTGCTTAGCTGCACCGTCGAGAATCACTCGAAACTTGAGCGGCTTGAAAGATTTTACTCATCCATCAATCGTTCAGTTGATTTTCAAGTGATAGTAGATGTGGTAAGCAGCAATGCCGCGTTGCAGGAAGTCTTCGCTTCGATACAGACGCGCGGGGCGCGGGGCGAGCTAAACAACAAAGGTGTCATTCGCATGGTGGAGGGCTACTTCACCGAACTGGCCTTTGTAATCTTCGAGTTATATCGCGTATGCCGTGCTGGGGCGCAGGTGGCAATCGTCAACGACAATGTTCGATATGGAGGCGAAATCATCCCTGTGGATTTGTTGATGACCGATCTCGCCGCTGATTTCGGCTTTTCTCCTGAAGCCGTATATGTCCTGCCGCAACGCAAAGGCAACAGCAGTCAACAGATGGGCAAATATGGACGGGAGGCAAATAGAAAGAGTATTACGATCTGGGCAAAACATTGAACTATGTCGCCACGAAGAATCCGCGAATCAAGCCCCAACCTTTTCAATGCAGATCCGCTCCCTGATTTTGCCAGCACGCAAGGCGAGATTCGGCGCGCTGTTCAACGCAATGCTATACAACGGGGCCAATTCTTCGCCATCAACCTCGCAAGACTCGGATTTGATCAGATACTGAACCAGATTGATTTGCTGGCTCAGAATAGCGATGGTGAGGCATGGCGAGAAAATGCTGAACATCTGGGCATCGACGTAACCGCACTCGATATCCTGGATAATATCCCGGTTCGCTATCCTTACTATTTCTGTGACCCTGCCTATTTGATCCAAAGCTCCTCATTGGTAGCTTACTATCGCAATGTAGCAATGGTCTCTGCTAAGGTTATGAGGAGCATCGGTCTCGACACAGCACCTCATGAGGCCGGTCAGCCAATCATGCAAGAGAGAGCCGAACAGATTGCCAACTATTTCAACAGTACAGTAAGTGCTCTTATTGCCGCTAACCCCTCATTGGTCACCGAACGGCGACATCTTGAGATGGTTTTTGCTAATCTGGGCGAAAGTATCGGGGGCTCATGGCGAAACGAAGTTGGAAGGCTGTCGTATGTGGAAGTCATAGGAGGACTGGTAAGGCATTTACACAAGAAAGGCTGTCTCGCAGCCATTGCCTATGACTTGAAAGGCTCCTTAGTTATCGACGATGAAGAAGAACTCGTATCACGGGACAATCGCTTAGGGGATAGTGATGAGTTCCCAGCACAGTTAGAAGAAGTCGAGAACAAACGCGTCGTTTACAAAACCGTATTTCTCCGCAACGGAAACGAACTTCGGCTTAATCGGCAGATTACATGGAACGATAGCCAGGGAAAAGAGTACAAGATCGGCCCGGACTTGTCCGCCTTTGCAGGCAACGAATCTCTTACATGGGGTGGTGAGCTTAAAGGTGGCGCGGATCCTGCCGGGTCTGACGAGCACTGGAAGACGGCCAAAAGTGCTTTTGACCGGATCATTGAGGCTTCAGACAAAACAGACAGACCTGCGCCCAAGTTGTCTTTCATCGCTACCATTTTAGTGGATCGTGTGGCCCGAGAAGCCGCAATCTGGATTGGGCAGGGAAAACTCACTTCTGTTTACAATCTGACACAGATTACTGAAAGATTAGAAAAGCGCGAGGCTTTCTTCCAAGAGATTGCTGGCTTTCTGGGTTGCGAAGCGGAGTGAGTAACTCTTCTCGTCTCTCCCTCTTCGCCGTTTCGCCTCCCGGCCTCGAACACATCACTCGCGCCGAACTGTTCGCGCTCGGCATCAACCATCCGGTCGCCGTGCCCGGCGGCGTTGAGTTCAGCGGCTACCTCACGCACCTCTATCGCGTCAACCTGTGGTCGCGCACGGCCAGCCGCGTGATCGCGCGCGTCGGCGAGTTCGAGGCCAAAGGCTTCGACGAACTGCGCCGCAAGGCCGCCGACCTTGCGTGGGAAAAATTTCTGCGCCCCGACACAAAAGTTGAAGTCCGCGCCACGTGCCACAAAAGCAAACTGTATCACTCGGACGCGGTGGCCGAGCGAGTGGCGGAAGCAATCGCAGATCGGATCGGAACCCCCGCCCCGACCCCGCCCCCATTGGGGAAGTCACCGATGGGGGCGGGGCAAGGGGCGGGGGTTGTCGTTCGCCTCGATCACGATCACTGCACCCTCAGCCTCGACTCCTCCGGCGCGCACCTTCATCAGCGCGGCTATCGTTTGCAAACTGCCAAAGCCCCCCTGCGCGAAACGCTCGCCGCCGCGCTCCTCCTCCATGCCCAATATGATCCGGCGCAGCCGCTCCTCGATCCGTTCTGCGGCTCCGGCACGTTCGCCATCGAGGCCGCGCTCATCGCCCGCAACATCGCGCCCGGCCTCCGCCGCCGCTTTGCCTTCATCCATTGGGTTAACTTCGACACGCAGGAATGGGGCGAGCAGTTGAAGAAAGCGCGAGCGGAGATTGACGACTCGACTCCGATCATCTTTGCTTCGGATCGGGATGAGGGCGCGATTGAGGCCGCTCGCGCCAACGCCGAACGCGCCGGGGTGGCCGACTCGATTCAGTTCCGCGCTTGCGCCGTCTCTTCTATCGAGCCGCCTTCCGCGCCCGGACTCGTGATCGCCAACCTGCCCTACGGCAAGCGGGTGGGCAGTGATGCGCGAAACGTGTGCGCGCAATTTGGAAAGGTCGCGCGAGAAAAATGCGCGGGGTGGAGAGTCGGTGTCATCGCCGGGAGTCTTGCCCTCGCCAAACAAACGCGGCTCCCTTTCGGAGAGCCGCTGTGGATCGAGAATGGAGGGTTGCGCGTGCCGTTTCTCGTCACCCCTCCGCAAACGCCTTCGACTCCCGAATCGCGCGCGGCACATCCACGATGAAAATCAACAACCCGAGCCCGACCACAAAATAAAAGATCAGCGAAAGGATGGCCGGGCGCATGTTGCCCAGCCACTGATTCACCAGCCCGAACACCAGCGGCCCCGTCCACGATGTGCCGCGTTCGCTCACTTCGTAAATGGCGAAGAACTCCGCCTCTTTGCCCGTCGGAATCATCTGCGCGAAAATGCTGCGGCTGATGGCCTGCGTGCCGCCCATCACCAGCGCAATGCACGCGCCCAACAGCCAGAACTCGAATTCGCGCTGGGGCATGCCGAGAATCGGCGCGTCGCTTTTCATTCCGGCATACGCATAGATCACCACCCCCGCCCAAACCACCAGCCCGCCCACCAGCGCATTGCGCCCGCCGATGCGGCCGGCTAGCCAGCCGAAGGCCAGCGCCCCGCCGAAGGCCACGAATTGAATCATCAGAATCACCGCGCTCAACGTCCCCGTTTCTAATCCGAGTCCGCCGCGCGCCACTTCGGCGGCGGCAAACACCGACGCGACGGCGATCACGGTTTGGATGCCATCGTTGTAAAGCAGGTAGGCCAGCAGAAAACGGATCGTGTGCGGATATTGGCTTGCCTGCCCGAACGTCTTCCACAATTGTTTGAAGCCAATGGTCAAATACGATTCGCCAGCCGGAAGGGGCCTCACCGCGTGGCGTGACCGCAGGGTGGCAAAGGTGATGAGCGAGAATCCGAACCACCACACCCCTGCCGAAGCCAAATTGATCCGCGCCGCCAACCCGCCGTCAACGCCGAGTTTGTCGCGCATCAAATAGAAGGCAATGTTGAAAACGAGCAACAGCCCGCCGCCGAGATAGCCCATGGCCCAGCCGAACGACGACACGCTGTCGCGCTTATCTTCGGTGGCGATGTCGGGCAGGTAGGCGTTGTAAAACACCATCGCCGCGCCGAAAGCCAAGTTGGCGATCACAAACAGAATGCCGCCGAGCTGCCACGTGGCGGCGGTGATGAAAAACATGGCTATGGTTGACAGCGAGCCGATGAGCGCGAATGTTTGCATCATGCGCTTTCGCAGGTGCGAGTAGTCGGCGATAGCCCCCAGAATGGGCAGAAACAAAACCTGCAGCCCCACCGACAGCGACACGGCGTACGGAAGGTATGAGTCCGGCGCAATCGGAATCCCGAAGAACGACGCCGTCAGCGACGAGAGGGTTTTCGTCTGCTCGCTCCATTCAACGCCGTGCCGGGCGAGAAACTCGGCCTTCGCCACCGTCGTCGCCAGGCTGGCGAGGTACGGCCCCAAAAACACCGTGCCCACTGTAGTGCTGAATGCCGAGATGGCCCAATCGTACATTGCCCAACCGCGAATCTCGCGTTTGTCGTTGGGTTGAACCGCGAGCGCCGCTTCTGCCATGATCCGCCTCCCAAAAAAGAATGCCCGTACTATACCACATCTCTCAGAACGCAACTGCCGCCCTCATTGTTAGGGCAATCGCATCAAAAGTGGGGTAAAACAAGGCTATCTAGGAAAAGAGGAGATAGCCATGGACAACAAGAAGCCGATAGAAATGATTGAAGAATATTTTGGCAAGGTGAAGGACCCTCGCAAGGAGCGAACCAAAGACCATAAACTGATCGATATTATTACGATTGCGATCTGTGGGGTCATCTGTGGAGCGGAAGGCTGGACGGATATCGAATTATTTGGGAAAAGTAAACGAGCCTGGCTGAAGACCTTTTTGGAACTATACTTCACGCGGGCACAAACTGCGCTTTTGAAAACAGTTGAAAACGCAAGGTCAGCAATGAATGTAAAGCGGCGCGATGAGTGGTGGGCATCTCTTGCAGGCAGGTCTCAATCGCGGTCTTGAAA
>VGOW01000020.1 GCA_016875735.1 Chloroflexota bacterium
CCGCCTGCCAAACCTCCTGCAACCCCAACGCCGCGCCCAGCGGCTCCTCCACCGCGTCCCGCCGCGCCGCCGCCGGCACGCCCCGCCGCCGTGCCCACGCCTCCGCGTCCCGTTGCAGTGCCGCCGCGCGGCGCACCGACTCGGCCCGGAATGCCGCCCACGCGCAACGTCACGCGCCCCACAGCGCCGCCTCCCGCGCGGCCCATGGGCGCGCCCGTTCGGCAAGCGCCGGTTGCGCCGCCGCGCCCCATCGCGCGAGTGGGCGGCAATCGGGCCGGGCTGGCCCCCGTCGTTTTGCCTGCGCTCGGCGGCGGCGCTGTGGCGCAAGAGATTGCCAGCGACATCAGTTGGCTGCAGGGCGATGTTTCCACCCTGCAATCGAAAGCCTCGCTCAGCGATGTGCAAGCCGACGTGTCTCAGCTCGATCAGCAGTTGAGCAAAATGGCCGCCACCCTCGAAGCCGTTCGCAAACAGGGATACGTTTACGGCGGGGACATCGACGCCAAACTGTACGACCTGATGAGTCAGTGGCAAACGGTGAAGCCGCAAGTGGACGACGCGATCTATCGGCACGGCTACTCGCTCTCGCAGAGCGCGGCCAATTTGCACGGGCCGCTCTCGCAGTTGGCCGCCTATCAGGGCAACGCCGCGCAGGCTCGCTCGCTACTGCCGTCGGTGAAAGCGTCGGTCGATTCGCTGTTGGCGAACGCCGGCCAAATCGAGAGCAACATTCAAGCGATGTATTCCAACATCGAGTCCGAAGCCGGAACGCTCAACGGTCGGCTGTGGCGAATCGAGAGCACGATGAAATTGATCGCCGAAGCCAAATTCAGATTGGCCGACGGCGAAGCGGCGATTGTGGCGATGAAGGCCAAGTGGGATAAAGACGGCAAAGACGATCCCGAAGGCAATCTGTTCCTCACCGACAAGCGGCTTATTTATGAGCAGAGGCAAGAGATCGCCAAGAAGAAAGTGCTGTTCGTCGTCACCGAAAAGGAATTGGTGCAACAGGTTTTGATCGACACGCCGCTATCGGCTGTGTCGTCGGTGAAGGCCAGCAAGAAGGGGTTGATGGGCCACGAGGATCATTTGGATGTGAGTTACGGCGGGCAGTCGGCGCACTTCCACATCGACGGCCAAGATTCGAATGAGTGGCAGAGCATGATCGAGCGCGCGAAGGCGGGTGGGTTCGAGAGCGAACGCGCCGCGGCCGGAGCCGGAGTCTCCATCGCCGACATGACCGGCCCGGTGACTCAGGCCGACATCCTGCAAACGCAGAGCGAGTTCAACGATTTGCAGGGCCGGGCGATGCTGACCTTTGCCAAAGACGCGCTCGAAGATATGGAAAACAAAGTGAGCAACCTGCCGCGCCAGTTGAGCGACGTGCGCGCCAAAGGCTATGCCTTCGAGAAGGCGCTCGAATCGCAGACGCAGAGTTTGGTGGAGCAATGGGGGCGGGTGAAAGAGTCGGTGCAGGCCGATGTGCGGCAACAATCTGCCGCGCTCTCGCAACTCATGCCCTCCATCCAAACCGAAATGGCGCACCTCATGGCCGGGTCAGCAGACCCGCAAGCGGCCCGCCGGCAGTATCTCGGAGTCAAGTCGCTCATTGCCAGCACCGAAGCGCAAGTGGCCGCCGCCGAGCAAGCCATCTTCGGGCAGTACGACGACTTTCAAGCGTCGGTGGAAACGCTGAGCGCGCATTTCGATTGGGTGGGGTGGATGCTGGAGGCTCTGGCCTCGGCCTCTTTCCATCTCATGGCTACCGAGGGCGGAGTGGCGGCGGCCTCCGCTAATTGGCAACGCCCCAGTTCCGATCCGATGGGCGGCGTTCTCTTTCTCACCGATCAGCGAATCATTTTCGAGGAGCGCGAGGGCGAGTTCAGCGTGCCGCTCGAATCACCGGCGAGTCAGATTCAAACGGTGGACGCCGAGAGCGGGCAGGGGGCGAACAAAGATGAGGAGCACATCAAGATCATCTTTGCCTCCGGCGCGCCGATGAGCTGGGCTTCGTTCCATTTGGTCGGCCCGACAGCGGAAGAATGGAAGACGATGATCGGGCGGGCGATGAAGGGCGATTACACCAGCGACCGCGCCGTGGCCATCGATCAGGCGGCGGTGGACAAAGTGTCGAACGCGCCGACGCAGTGCCCGTCGTGCGGCGCGGCCTTCACCAAGCCCGTGTTGAGGGGGCAGACCGAGATCAACTGTGAGTTTTGCGGGGCAGTGACGAGGTTGTGACGATTGCCCTTCGTCGCGTGTAGGGGCGACTCGCGAGTCGCCCCTACTTTCCGTTCGCGTAGTTCATCGCGGCGCAGGCTTCGGCGACCGCACCCGCCGGGCTACGTGTGCCTTCCATCACTTTCGTCCACGCATCGCCGAACGGACCCCAGAAGTTGCCGAACTCTTTGCTCTGCGGGCGCGGGAAGCCTTGCGTTGAGGCTTCAGCAAAAGTTGCGATCAACGGGTCGCCGCTTTTCACGTCACTGCGAATCGGGATGTGGCCGCCAATGTCGGTGAATATTTGCGATGACTCGGCGTTGGTGAGAAACAGCGCGAGTTCCACTGCGAGCTCGATGTTTGCGCTGTTGGGGTTGACGTAGAAGCCATCGATCCCGTTGAACGGCCGAGCTGGGCCGCCGGGGCCGCGCGGCATGACCGCAACGCCGAGTTGATCTCCGAGAGCTGAACGGTAATGATTGAGACTCCACGGTCCGTCGATTATCATGGCGGAGTTCCCGGCGCGAAACGATTCCATCATGCCCTCCACGGCGGCGGTCGAGTAGTTCTCCAATCGATCTTTGATCAGCGGAGTTAGCCTCAGCACTGCGCCATCGCGCGCCCATTGGCCGAGATTGTCGTTGGGGAAAATGATGAGATCGGGGCCGACACCGGCGGCAAAGGCCGTGAGATATTTTGCCTCGAAATCTTCGAATGGCACTTGTGTCGAAAGCACTTCCAAATCGGGGTTCATTACTTCCGCGCGAGTGACAATTTCCTGCAAAGCCGATTCTTCCGACGAGTCGGATCCATAGCCATACCAAAGGGTGAGCGTTCCGCTGATCGTTCCGGCGGCGGGCTGTTCGGGTAGAGGGGTGCGGGCGGGGGGTTTCGATTCTTCGGTTGGCTTTTCGGTAGCGGCGGCTTCTCGGGCAGTGGGGGCGAGCTGAGAAGGCGGCGCGACGCTAAGAACTATGAATAGGCCAACGACTCCAACGGCGATGAGTCCGAGAACGCCGATGATTGCCAGAGCGACGATACTGCCCGCTCCGGTTTTCCTTGCAACGGCTGACTTGGCAACGATTCGTTGCGGCGGCAGGACGGTGGACGCGGGGGATGCCGCAGGTTTCGGCGCGGCGCGAGTCGGCGGTGTGGGTTCGAGAGCGGCAGGAGGAGGAACACGAACGGTTGGCGGCATTGGCGTCTCGGCCCGTTTGGGTAGAGAGTGCCCGGAAGCGATGGTGTCGAGCGCGTGCGCCATCGCCACCGCTTTGGGGTATCGGTCGTCGCGGCTCTTGGCCATCGCCATTTGAATCAGGTCTTCGCACGAGTCAGGCAGGCTGGCATTGGCTTCGCGCACGCTGGGCGCCGGCTCGGTGATGTGTTTGAGGGCGATGCCCATCGGCGTGTCGGCGTCGAAGGGCAGTTTGCCGGTGAGCATCTGAAAGACGATCGCGCCCAGCGCATAAATGTCGCTTCGCCCGTCGATCTCGCGGTCGCCGCGCGCCTGCTCGGGACTCATGTAGGCGGGTGTGCCGACGATGGCCGTGCCGGTGAAGGCGGCGGTGGCCGCGGTGAGTTTGGCAATACCGAAATCGGAAATGTAGGGGTGGCCGTCTTCGTCGAAAAGAATGTTGCCGGGTTTGAGATCGCGGTGGATGATGCCTTTGGCGTGAGCGCGGTCGAGCGCGGGCGCGAGTTGGCCGAAGATGCGCGCCGACTCGGCCAGCGAGAGCGGGCCTTTGGCCAATCGGTCGGCCAGCGAGCCGCCGATCATGAGACGCATGACGATGTAGGGTTGCCCTTCCTCTTCGCCGAAATCATAGACGGGCACGATGGCCGGGTGTTCGAGCGCGGCGATGGTGCGGGCCTCGCGCTCGAAGCGGGCGCGGAAGGTGGGGTCGTGCAAAAACTCGCGCGGCAAAACTTTGACGCCACATCGCGCATGAAGCGCGGATCGAATCCGCGAAACACGGTGGCCATGCCTCCGCGTCCGAGTTCGGCTTTAATTTCGTAACGGCCAATTTGGGTGGGGATCATGCTGGGCTCCGGTTGAACAGAGAACTACGGCGCGAGTCGCAAAGAGTGTATTACGGCCTGTGCGATTGCGCAACCGCCGATGCTTGACACTCCGCAAAGCCCCGTGTTATTCTGTCCGCCGCTTTCCTGCAGGCGAAGGGGCGTTCCATGATAAATGATCGGCGATATTGGATCGGCTTCAACAAAGTGAAGGGCATCGGCCCGGCCAAAGTGCGCGCGCTTCTCGATCACTTCGGCGATCTCGACTCGGCGTGGATTGCGCCGCGCGACGAATTGGCCGCCGCCGGTTTGGATCGCCGCGCCATCGACTCGCTGGAGACGGCGCGCGCCGGACTCGATCTCGGCCGGATCGCCGACGAACTCGACAAAGCCGGAGTCACGGCGCTGTGTTGGGATGACGCCGAGTACCCGCGCCGCCTGCGAGAGATCGACAACCCGCCGCCGCTGATCTATTTGCGCGGCGAGTTGGCCGCCTCCGATGAATGGGCCGTTGCCATCGTGGGCACCCGGCGAGCCACCGCCTACGGAAAGGAAGCGGCTCGCGAATTGGCCTCAGCCATCGCCTCTGCCGGAGTGACCGTGGTGAGCGGGCTTGCGCGCGGAGTGGACGCTGCGGCGCACGTGGCCGCCGTGGAGGCCGGGGGGCGCACCATCGCCGTGCTCGGTTCAGGACTCGACAACCTGTACCCGCCCGAACACGCCGCGCTGGCCGAGAGGATCAGCGCGAACGGTGTGTTGATCAGCGATTACCCGTTGGGCACGCCACCCGAAGCGGCCAACTTCCCGCCGCGCAATCGCATTATCAGCGGACTCTCGCTCGGCGTCATCGTCGTCGAAGCGGGCGACGACTCGGGCGCATTGATCACCGCCGAGTTTGCGATGGAGCAGGGGCGCGAAGTGTTCGCCGTGCCGGGCAACATTTTTAACCGGAGCAGCCGCGGCCCCAACCGACTGATCCAGCAGGGGGCGAAGATAGCGTTGAGCGCCGAGGATGTGCTGGAAGAATTGAATCTGAAAATGGCGGCGCAGCACGCCGAGGCCCGCGCGCAGCTGCCTCTGCTCGAAAGCGCCGACGACACCGAACGAAAATTGCTCGCGCAGCTCTCCGCCGAGCCACTGCACGCCGACGAATTGAGCGTGCTCACCAGCCTGCCCATCGCCGCCGTGTCGAGCGCCTTGGCGATGATGGAACTGAAAGGCATGGCCCGGCAAGTGGGCGGCATGATGTATGTGACCGCGCGGGAGACGCGGGCGGAATACAAGATCGAGTGAATTTCAAACTCCAAACTTCAAACTCCAAAGTTCGAAGTTTGAAATTTGAGATTTGGAGTTTGGACTGTAGAATGCTTTTATACGCATTGATCATGGCTGGCGGCTCCGGCACGCGGCTGTGGCCGCTTTCGCGGCAGACCCGCCCCAAACAAGCGCTGAAGTTGTTCGGCGAGCGCACGATGTTTCAGCTGGCGGTGGATCGGTTGCTGCCGATTCTGCCGTCCGAACGAATCCTCGTCGTCACCACCGCCGATCTGGCCGACATGCTTTCGGCGCAATCGCCCAATCTCCCGCGCCAAAACTTTGTGATCGAACCCGAAGGGCGGGGCACGGCGCCGGTGATCGGGCTGGGCGCGTTGTGCGCCCGGCGCCTCGCGGGCGGCGAGGCGGTGATCGCTTGCCTCACCGCTGATCATTTCATTCGCGACGTGGAGCAGTTCCGGCGCGCGTTGTTGGCGGCGGCGGCAACAGCCGAACGCGGGCACATCGTCACGCTCGGAATCAAACCATCGTTCCCCTCCACTGGCTTCGGATACATCGAGCGCGGCGAGGCGATGGAATCGGCGGACGGGTTGGCGGTGTATCGGGCGGCGAGATTCAAAGAGAAGCCGAACGAAGAAACCGCCGTCGCCTTTGTGGCCGACGGCTGTCATTCATGGAATTCGGGCATGTTCATTTGGACAACGAAGCGCGTGTCCGCCGAGTTCGAGCGGCAACTGCCCGACACATCGGCCAAACTACGCGAGGCGGCCCGAGCGTTCGGCACAAGCTCGTTCACGGAGACGCTGGCCCGCGTATGGCCGACGGTCGAAAAGCAAACGATTGACTATGCCATCATGGAAGGCGCGCGCGATGTGGCCGTGATCCCGGTGGACATTGGTTGGAGCGATGTGGGCAGTTGGGCATCGCTGTTGGAAATTCTGGAGCCGGATGAAAACGGCAACGTGGTGATCGGCGGTCAGCACATTGGGGTGGACACGACCGGCGCGTTGATCCGATCCGACAAACTGGTGGCGACGATTGGTTTGAGCAACGTGATCATCGTGGACACCGACGACGCAATCATGATCTGCCAGCGAGATCGTTCGCAGGATGTGCGCCAAGTGGTGGAGCGATTGCAACAGCAAAAGGAGCAACGATACCTGTAGCGCAAATTGTCAATTTGCGCTACAGGGCGTGAGGTTTATGGAAGCATACTGTTTCAAGTGCAAAGCGAAACGCGACATCAAAGACCCGGTCGCCGAGTTCAATGCCAAAGGCAGTCCGGTGACGACCGGGACGTGCAGTGTGTGCGGCACGAAAATGTTCCGCATGGGCAACACCGACGCGCACGCCGGGCTGGAGCGGCCCGTGATTCAAAAAACGCCGGGCAACAAGCGCCCGGCGAAGCGCTCGGGCAAATTGGTCATCGTCGAATCTCCGGCCAAAGCCAAAACGGTGCAGAGGTTTTTGGGCAAGGGCTATCAAGTGCAGGCGTCGGTGGGGCATGTGCGCGATCTGCTCAAATCCACCCTCTCGGTGGACGTGCAGAATGATTTCGCGCCGAAGTATCGCGTGCCGAACGAAAAGAAGGCAGTGGTGAAGGAGATCAAAGCCAAAGCCGCCGCCGCCGAAGAAGTGTTCCTCGCCACCGACCCCGACCGCGAAGGGGAAGCCATCTCGTGGCATTTGCTCGAGGCCGCCGAGATCGAGCCGGCTCTGGCGCGGCGAGTGGTGTTTCATGAGATCACCCGCCCGGCCATCGAGGAGGCGTTTTCGCATCCGCGCGAAATTGATATGCGCCTCGTCAATGCCCAGCAAACCCGGCGCATTCTCGACCGGCTGGTGGGCTATTCGCTCTCGCCGTTGTTGTGGGCCAAAGTGCGCGGGCGGCTCAGCGCCGGGCGGGTGCAGAGCGTGGCCGTGCGGCTGATTGTGGATCGCGAACGTGAGATCGAAGCCTTCGCGCCGCAAGAGTATTGGACGGTGGAAGCGGAACTGACGAAGCGCGGCGATACGGTGAAGAAGCATCACTTCTTTGCCCGCTTGCTGAAAGTGGACGAGAAAGATGTGGGGCTGGAAAAAGAGATTCCGCTCGCCAACGAGTCCGAAGTCAAACCGCTGTTGGCCGATCTCGAAGGGGCGCAGTGGTCGGTGCTGAAAGTGAAGAAGGGCGAGCGCCGCCGCAGCCCGCCGCCGCCGTTCACCACCAGCACCCTTCAGCAAGAGGCGTCGCGGCGGCTGAACTTCACCGCCAAGCGCACGATGATGGTGGCGCAACAATTGTATGAAGGGATCGGGTTGAACGGCGATAGCGCGGTTGGTTTGATCACGTACATGCGAACCGACAGCACCAACGTGTCGAAGATCGCGCAGAAAGAAGCGCGCGAGTTCGTGGCCGAGAAATATGGCGCCGACTTTTTGCCGCCCGAACCGCCGCAATACAAAACGCGAGCCAAAGGCGCGCAAGAGGCGCACGAGGCCATTCGGCCCACGTCGGCGATGCGCGAGCCGAAGGCGATTGAGGGCTTTCTGACCAAAGAGCAGTTCCGGTTGTATCAATTGATCTGGCAGCGGTTTGTGGCCAGCCAAATGGCGGCGGCGGTGTACGACACGGTGTCGGTGGACATCGAGGCGAAGCACGAGCGGACGTATCTTTTCCGCGCCGCCGGATCGGTGGTGAAGTTCCCTGGCTTTCTCGCCGTGTACGAAGAGGCGAAAGAGGAAGACGCCGCCGCGCCCGACCCGGCCGAGGGCGAGGGCAAACGTTTGCCGCCGCTGATCGACGGCGACCCGTTGAGTCTGATCCGGTTGATCCCGGAACAGCATTTCACTCAGCCTCCGCCGCGATACACCGAAGCGACTCTGGTGAAGGCGCTGGAGGAATACGGTATCGGCCGCCCGTCCACGTATGCGCCGACGATTGCCACCATTCAACAGCGCGGCTACGTCCTCCGCGAGGAGAAACGGCTCGCCCCAACGGAAACCGGAATCATCGTCAACGATCTGTTGGTGGATCATTTCCCGGAGATCGTGGATGTGGGCTTTACGGCGCGCATGGAAGAGGAACTGGACGAAATTGCGGCGGGCGAGCGCGAGTGGACTCCGGTGCTACACGAGTTCTATGGGCCGTTTGCTCAGCAAGTGAAAGCCGCCGAGGCCGATATGCCGAACGTGAACGCCGGGCCGGAATTCGTTGGCCGCGATTGCCCGCTGTGCGGCAAGCCGCTGGTGATGCGCTACGGGCGATACGGGAAGTTCATCGGCTGTTCCGGCTTCCCCGAATGCCGCCACGTCGAGCCGCTGTTGGAAAAGGTGGGCGTGGCTTGCCCCAAAGACGGCGGCGACCTCATCGAGCGCAAGACGCGCAAAGGCCGCGTGTTCTACGGCTGCGCCAATTACCCGAACTGCGATTGGACTTCGTGGAAGAAGCCGGCGCCGCAGAAGTGCCCGGCGTGCGGCGGGCTGATGGTGGCCGCCAATAAGAATACGGCGGCGTGCACCGTGTGCGGCACACAAGCGCCGCTGGAAACGGCGGCGGCAGAGGCGGCATAAATCATCGCGCTAAAATTTGGGACGCTCCTTCCCCTGCCGCACGGCAGGGGGACAGTCGGAGAGGCGGCATAAATCATCGCGCTAAAATTTGGGACAGCGGATTCATGGAATTCAGCCGACGCGCAATCGGCCAGTTCGATGAATCCGTTGTTGCGTTTTTGCGCGGCACGCGATTTGCAACTTTAAGCGAATTGTGCCATATTACGCGCTTGAAACAGCGCGGGCGTTTGCCCGCCGCCGACAGATTTGGGAGACTGGAATATGAATGCAAAACCAAATGGAAGCAACCCGATGATGCTCACGGCTATTGTCGGTGTGGCGGCCTTCGTGGTTGGATTGATCATCGGCTTGGTGGTGTTGGGTTGGTGGCTGGCGCCGGTGCAATACACCGACGCCGGGCCACAGCATCTGAGCGATGTCTACAAAGTTCAATACGTGCAAATGGTGGCCGATTCGTTTGTGCTGACGGGCAACATCGAGCAGGCCAAAGAACGGATGAGCAAACTGGGCGATGGCGCCGATGCGGCGATGGAACTGGCGCTCAAGAACACATCGGGCGTTGACAATTTGCGCGTGAGCCAGCTGGCGACCGTGATGGGCGCGACCGCGCCGACTCCGGGCGAGCCGACCGCGACTCCGGGTGGCGGCGGCGCCACCGGCGGCGGGTCGCTGTTGCAGACTCTGCTGCCCATCTGCGCCGCGGGGGTGTTAGTGGTGTTGCTGATCGGCGGCGGCGCGTTCGTATACTTCCGATTCTTGGCCATCCCCAAAGGCAAAGGCCCGGCCCGCGCCAAACCGGAAGTGACACAGGGCACGATGGCTACCCGCGTCGAAACCCCCGCCGACATCACGGCAGTCGCCGGGCCAGAGCCGGTGACTACGTTCAAGACCACCTACATGCTGGGCAACGATCTCTTCGACGAGTCTTTCAGCATCGACGATCAGGCCGGAGACTTTCTCGGCGAGTGCGGCGTGGGCATCGGCGAAACCATTGGCGTGGGCGACCCGAAGAAGGTGGCCGCCTTCGAGGTGTGGTTGTTCGACAAGAACGACATCCGCACGGTGACGAAGGTGCTGATGAGCGAGCACGCTTTTGGCGATGAAGGGTTGAAGAGCAAACTGGCGGCCAAAGGGGAGCCGGTGCTGGCCGCGTCGGGCAGGGCGGTGGAAATGGAAACCGCCACCCTCAAAGTGGTCGCCCGCGTAGTGGATATGCAGTACGGCAGCGGCGCTCTGCCGCCCAATTCCTTCTTCCAGCAGTTGACGCTAGAAATCTCAGCGTGGAAGAAGGCAGAAGGATAGCAAAACAAAAGACCCGGCGCTGGCCGGGTCTTTCGTTTCAGCAATCGTTACTCAATCTTCAGTATCTTGAACTTGATCTCGCCTGCGGGGGTTTCGGCGCTGGCGCTGTCGCCCACTCGCTTGCCCAACAGCGCCTTGCCAATCGGCGACTCGTTGGAGATTTTGCCCTCGCGCGGGCTGGCCTCTTTTGCGCCCACGAGGATAAAGGTTTCGGGATCCTCGCCCGCCTCTTGCGCCGTCACCCGGCTTCCCATTTGAACCGTGTCGGACGGACCGCCGTTGCCGTCAATGATGATGGCTCGCTTCAGCGTGTCCTGCAATTCGAGAATGCGCCCTTCGAGGAAGGCCTGATCTTCTTTGGCCGAATGGTAGTCGGCGTTCTCGGAGAGATCGCCCTGCTGGATCGCATCGCGCAAGCGTTTGGCGAGCGCAATGCGTTTGACATTGATCAACTCATCCAATTCTGCGGCGAGTTTGGTTTTGCCTTCGGGGGTGAGATAAGTGTCGGTCATACTGTTCTGCCTCGAAGCGAATTATAAAGGATGAAGGCAGAAGGATGAAGGATGAAAATTTTGGAATTCATCCTTCGCCTTTCATCCTTCATCCTTTGTCATGGTCGTTCGTGCGGGTCGAAGAGTTTGGCGTGCTCGTCGAGGGCGAAGCGGTCGGTCATGCCGGCGATGTAATCGCACACGGCGCGGTGCAGGCCCACGTCGTCGATTCGCTGGCGCGCCGAAGGCGGCAGTTGCGCTGGTTCGGAAACGTAGGCGTTGAACAGATCGGAGATGAACTTTTCGGCTTTGGTTTGCATGCGCACTACCCGGTAGTGGCGGTACATGTTTTTGTAGAGCAGAGTCTTGAGTTCGCGGTTCATGGCGGCGAACTCCGGCGACCAGCCGATGACATTGTGATTGAGTCTCTGCAAGTCGAGCGCCGACTGCGCGCCGCTGGCTTCGATGCGCGCCGAAGCGGCGTTGACCAGATCGGTGACCTCGAGGCCGATGAGGCGGCGGATGATGCGATGGCGGGTGAGGTCGTCGAGGCCGTCCCCCTTCCAGCCGATGGAGGCTTTGGTCTGCTCCCAGAGTCCGCTTCCATCCACGATGGCGGTGGAGATCAATCCGGAGCGCAGGCCGTCGTCGAGATCGTGAGCGGTGTAAGCCAGTTCGTCGGCCACGTTGCAAATCTGCGCTTCGAGGTGCCCGCGCAGGTGCGGGTCGTAGTCGGAGGCGTCGGCGGTGTCGTATTCGGTTTCGTGTTTGACGATGCCTTCGCGCGTTTCCCACGTGAGGTTGAGTCCGAGAAAGTCGGGAAAGCGGCGCTCGAGTTTGGTGACGATACGCAAACTTTGTTTGTTGTGATCGAAGCCGTTGTTGCCGGCCATGAGTTTGTTGAGCGCCACTTCGCCCGAATGGCCGAAGGGCGGGTGGCCGAGATCGTGGGCGAGGCAGATGGCTTCCACGAGGTCTTCGTTGGCTCCCAGCGCGCGGGCCACCGTGCGGCCAATCTGCGCCACTTCGAGCGTGTGTGTGAGGCGGGTGCGATAGTAGTCGCCTTCGTAATTGACGAAGACTTGCGTTTTGTATTCGAGGCGGCGAAAGGCGGTGGTGTGGATGATGCGATCGCGGTCGCGCTGGAAGGCGGTGCGGTAGGGGTGTTCGTCTTCGGGATGAGCGCGGCCTTTCGAGTCCCGGCTTTTGAGTCCGTAGGGGGCGAGGGTGTGGGCTTCGTTGTCCTCGAGGCGCTGGCGAGTGAAGATCATGCTGAAAGTATACCTGAATTAGAAACGGTGTGATTCGTTTGCTCGTGACTCGCAATTGTAGTAGACTTCGCGCCGTCACATTTTTGAGAGGAGGTTTGGGTGATGGCAACCGCGAAGAAAACGAAGAAGGCGAAGACGGGGAAGAGCGCGGCGAAAAAGACCGCGCCGAAGAGACCGTTGCGAACGGCCAAATCGAAAAGGCCGGTCGAGCGCGTGAGGGTGATCAAACTGGGTGACAAATCAGCGACGGTGATTGGGAAGGAGGTTGTGGTGGGGCAGACCGCGCCCGAGTTCACCGCGCGGGCCAACGATTGGTCGCCGGTGCGCGGGCTGGCCGACACGACGGGCAAGGTGCGCATCTTTGCCGCCGTGCCCTCGCTGAGCACCAGCGTGTGCGACAAAGAGACGCGCACCTTCAACGAGCGCGCGGCGGAGTTGGGCGATGAGGTGCGGGTGTGGGTGATCAGCACCGACTTGCCGCCGACGCAGAAGCATTGGTGCGGCCACGCGCGAGTGGATCGGGTGCAAACTGTCTCCGATCACATGGACACGGACTTCGGGATCAAATACGGCACACTGATCAAAGAACGCCGCTGGCATCGCCGCGCGGTGTTTGTGGTGGACAGGGACAATAAGGTGACGTACGCGGCGTATATGCCCGCGCTGGGCATGGAGCCAAACTACGATGAAGTGCTGGCGGCGGCCAAAGCGGCGCTGTGAGATCGAGTTGAATCAAAAGCCGGATGCGAGGAGCGCCCGGCTTTTTTCTTCCACGAATTGACACGAAGGCGCACGAAGTAATAATCGTATAGGCATTGTGTTTCTTCGTGCCCGTTCGTGGATCAATCTTCAGCCGGAATCCTCGCCGATATGCCCCAACCAACAGTTGCTGGAGGATGGTTTGCCGTTCGGGTGCGTCTTCGGTCAGATTGTAAAGCCGGAGCAATTTCTCGACCTTTTGGCGCTCAGATTCCAGGTCGGCATCCAGGCAGTTATAGCGTTCCCCCGCTAGCATTTTCTCTTTTTCAGTCTTCATGGGTATGTCATGACTCCTGTTCGGATCTGCCGCCCAACGTTCGCGTTCACCGGCGGCGAGCCGAAGCCGTCCGGTGGATGTCGGGGTTGGGCGCGGCCTTTCGAGTCCCGGCTATTCAATGCGTAGGGGGCGAGAGTGTGGGTTTCACTACCTTCGATGCGCTGGCGGGTGAAAATCATGTATGGGGGTACACATGAGTTGCCAAAAAGCCGGACACAGCAAGCACCCGGCTTTTGATTCTCCTGGAGCGGTTTTCTGATTAACTATGCCAAGCCAAGTTTTGCCCTGACCTCAGCCGCCGTATAAGTTTTGGTTTGTTTGCCGCGCTCGTCTAACAACTTCATCAGCTTCTTGTTCTTCCGCGTCAATTCGATTTCGCGGTTGAAGTCGTCGATCTCTGCCAGAATGAACTCGCGCCCCTCTGGAGAGCGCAGTATCAATCCACCGCGTTGGGCTTTCTTGAGCAAAGCGCTCAGGGCTTTCGCCCGCGTTGAAACGATCACCGTTTTCATAGTTCGTACTCCTCGCCATGAACAAATAGCTTGCCGCCCGCTTTGTAACCTATGGCTTCAACTTTGACGATACTCACTTCCTCACGAACATCATAAAAGACTCGAAACCTTCCAACCCGTAATTCCCATTCGGCTATATCGTTTGGGCGAAGCCGCTTCCGATTGCGCGTTTCCACGTTGGGCTCGTATGTAAGTTGAGCGTCAATCTCATCTAAGACCTGCTTCTGCTCAAATTTCCTGAGCGACTCCAAGTCTTCAACAGCCTCAGCAGTGTATTCGATCCCGTACATGAGGGTCATTGTCGTTTACAGCGGGCCTTCTGTAATTCGCCGATTCAGACTATAGCCAGCTGTACTTTGTGACAGTTCTGAAAATCAGTTACGCCGTTTCATGCATGGATTGTGCTCAGTGGCTGGCCACCCGACCGGCAGAATTTGTCTTCCGCCAGTACAGGCACTCCACATTTCTCACATAGGTATTGAATCTTCGTGCCGCAACCTCGACAAAATAGGTCCCGCGATTCATTGGAACGTTTGCATTTGGGGCAAATCACACGCTTCTGTTCGCTTTCATTAATTGGCTGCACATCTCTACCACAATATCTGCATAGCTTTGCTTCCGGCATTATCAATTCAGCGCAATAGGGGCACTTAACATAGTCGTCATCATGCCTGCACAACTGCGCCATAAGATCTTGATGACGCGTCTCCTCTAATTTCTGTTGTTGGCGGTGCCTTGCAGGTGCTCCTATTATCGAAATGATCACCAGTATGATCAATCCTCCGATAATCCATTCCATCATGACCTCCCAATATTCAAGATGAAACCTGTCCATTCAGCGTTCAGCTCATGTGCTACGACCAAACGGATTAAGGATTGCGGTAGTGGAAGGATAGAAATCAGGCACAGATTACACCGCGCCGCCGCACCAATCCGAGAAAGGCGGCAGGGGCCGTCGCGTAAAGTTTGGGTTGGCTATCGTCTGGGGGTGTTTGTCTCCAACTCACCGCGATCAGTGTATGACTCTTTTCGCCGCAATGCAACGGCCAATTTTCAGTGCCCGGTGCGTGGCAGCGGCGGGGCGGTGGGTGTAGTGTCACTCCACCTCTTCCGCCAAAAACTTTGCCCGCTCCCATGCCGGCGCATCCTCTTTGTCGGCCAGCGCCTGCCGCAACTCGAAGATTTGATCGCGCAATAGCGCCGCCTTCTCGAACTCGAGGGCTTGCGCCGCCTCTTTCATCTCTTTCTCCAATTGCTTGATCAGTTTCGCCAGTTCGGCCTTGGGCAATTGCGCGGGCGGGATGGCGCGATACTCGCCCTTCTCTTCGGCCACCGCCGCCGAGCGGACGCGCTCGGTGAGATCGCGCACGCCTTTGACGATGCTGGCCGGGACGATGCCGTGATCCTCGTTGTACTTCTTCTGAATTGCCCGCCGTCGGTTCGTCTCGTCAATCGCCGATTTCATCGAGTCGGTCATCCGGTCGGCGTACATGATCACCGTGCCGTTGATGTGCCGCGCGGCGCGGCCCACCGTCTGCAACAGCGAAGTGTGACTGCGGAGAAAGCCCTCTTTGTCCGCATCGAGGATGGCGACGAGCGACACTTCGGGCAAGTCGAGCCCTTCGCGCAACAGGTTGATGCCCACGACGACATCGAACACACCCAGTCGCAAATCGCGCAAAATCTCTACCCGCTCCAGCGTCTCCACTTCCGAATGCAAATAGTGAACTTTGGTGCCGAGTTCGAGCAAATAGTCTGAAAGATTCTCGGCCATCTTTTTGGTCAGCGTCGTCACCAGCGCGCGCTCGCCGCGCCCCACTCGTTTTCGAATCTCTTTCACCAAATCGTCCACTTGCCCCTTCGAGGGCCGGATGTGAATCTCCGGATCGACGAGGCCGGTGGGGCGGATGATCTGCTGGGCGACCCATTCCTTCGGCGCGTGCCCCAACTCGTACGGGCCGGGGGTGGCCGACGTGTAAATCGCCAACCCCATTCTGTCTTCGAACTCCTCGAAACTGAGCGGGCGGTTATCGAGCGCCGAAGGGAGCCGGAAGCCGAAATCGGCCAGCACCGTTTTGCGCGAGCGGTCGCCGCCGAACATGCCCCGAATCTGCGGCACGGTCATATGGCTCTCGTCAATCACCAGCAGATAATCGGCGGGGAAGTAGTCGATGAGCGTCCACGGCGGCGTGCCCGGCCCGCGCCGATCCATGTGCCGCGAATAGTTTTCGATGCCGGAGCAGTAGCCCACCTCTTTCAGCATTTCGAGATCGTAACGGGTGCGCTGTTCGATGCGCTGGGCTTCGAGAAACTTCTCGCCGCTCTTGAAGAACTTGATTCGCTCCTCAAGTTCAGTCTCGATGTCGGTAATGGCCTCTTTCAACTTTTCTTCTTCGGTGATGAAGTGGCGGGCCGGGAAGATGTCGAGCGTTTCGCGCGCGGCCAGCACTTCGCCGGTGAGCGAGTCGATGTCGAGAATGCGCTCGATGTCGTCGCCGAACATTTCGATCCGGTGCACCGTCTCCACGTAGGCAGGCATCACCTCCAGCGTGTCGCCGCGCACACGGAAGGCGCCAAGTTTCAGTTCGGTGTCGTTGCGAGTGTAATGAATCTCCACGAGGCGGCGGAGCAGGGTGTTGCGCCGAATCGATTCACCCACTTTGAGATTGATGACCACTTTGCCGTAGGCTTCGGGCGAGCCCAGCCCATAGATGCACGAGACCGAGGCGACGATGATCACGTCGCGCCGCGAGAGGAGCGCGGTGGTGGCGGCCAACCGCAGGCGCTCGATTTCTTCGTTGACTTCCGTTTCCTTTTCGATGTACAGATCGTGGCGGGGAACGTAGGCTTCGGGCTGATAGTAATCGTAATAGGAGACGAAATACTCGACGGCGTTTTTCGGGAAGAAGTCTTTGAACTCGGCGTACAACTGCGCGGCCAGTGTTTTGTTGTGGGCCATGATCAGCGCCGGGCGCTGGGTTTGGGCAATGACGTTGGCGATGGTGAACGTTTTGCCCGTGCCCGTTGCGCCGAGCAGCACTTGATGCTTTTGGCCCGATGCGACTCCCTCGATCAATCTGGCGATGGCTTCGGGCTGATCGCCGGTGGGCGCAAAGTTGGAAACAAGTTCGAATGGGGGCATGATGAGAATTGAAGTTCAGAGTAGAGTCAGTTGGCCGGGATCGCCAGCCGACTCGTTCCAGCCGAACTTTTTCAAATCCACACGATCGTGATCGTCGAATTCGACTCCCTCGTCTTCGAGCAGTTGACGTTGCAGAAGGGAGCCGCCTCCGCGCCGCTCGCTGATCTTGCCCTGCGCGTTGATCACCCTCTGCCACGGAACGTCGTCGGGGCAGGCGGCCATCGCTGCGCCCACCCATCGCCCACCGGCGGCTTTGTATTCCTCCGCGCTCACGTCGTCGGGCAGGGGGATCATCGCGGCGATGCGGCCATAAGTGGTCACGCGCCCGCGCGGAATATGTTTGGCGATCTCCCACACGGCGAGGTTGAACGCGAGGGGATCGGGAGGGGAAGAGCGCATGGGTCGAGTAGTCGGGTAGTCAGGTAGTCGAGTGGTCGGGTGGTCGGGTGGTCGACCAATCGACTGCCCGACTATCGGACGTAGATCGGGTTGCTGAAAATCCAGCCGCGCTTCGCGCCTTTGTGCTCGATGGATGCTTCGACGCGATACGCGCCGGGTTTGGTGGCGATGTGCATGAGGTGCGTGTCGGCCTCCCGTTTGGCGACGACGCGGCCATTGTGCACCATACGAATCTCGGCTGGCTTGGGCGCCGACACTTGCAGAGTGACTCCGCCTTCGCCGTTGACCTCATCGCCCATGATGGCAGTGCCGCGCATGGCCTGCGCCGAAAAGCGGAAGCCGCGCGTGGAAGCGGGCGCGTCGTAGCCCACGAAACAGTGGCCGTTGCGAATCGCAGTGAAGATCAGATCGCAATCGTGTTCGTAGTTTCCATTGAGCGGCTCGTCGGCAATGAGGTGCGTGTTGACGGCGCGGAAGCAGTGCTCGTACGGAAAGATGACGGCAGTGCGCCCAAACTTCTTGACGGTGGTCGCGTGCGCATCCGAATTGCCAATGGCAACCACGCGCTGGCCGGACGCCGTCAACTCGTCCCACTTCGCCAGCGTTTCCGGGTTGGGGCCGCTGATGCCCAGCGCCGGATCGGTGGCATAATGGATGGCGGCGGCGGGCGTGGTCACCAGCCGCACGAACTCGCTCATGTAATTCCACAATTCAATGCCCGTAAAGCCGGTCACGTCCCATCGCCGCCAATGAATCGGTTGATAGTTGATCAGTTTGGATTCGTAATCGAAGGGATGGGCAAGGAAGGAAAGGCCGCCTGAAGCGTTCACTTCGTCGAGCAGACGTTGCGGGTCGTGGGCGCAGGCGGCCAACTCGCGGCGCGTGTTGAAGGCCAGAAGATGATTGCTTTGCGGTTGCAGAGCCTGATCGTGAATCTCCTCGCCGGTGATCACCAGCACGCGCTGTTTGCCGTCGCCGCCGTATTGATATGGCGGGATGCCGTCCACCCAAACATTGTGATCGGTGACGACGACAAAATCCAGCCCGGCGCGGAGGGCCGCTTGGGCGATGTCGGCGTGCGTGCCTTCGCCGTCGCTGTACACGGTGTGCATATGCAGGTTGCCGACGATTTCGTGGGAAGGCACGGTCCAATTATAATTTAGGAGTGAAACGATTGCCGTTTTTGATTGCATTATTGTTGGCCGCCTGCGCCTCCACCGCGCCCGAACCGACTCACGCGCCGGAGATTGTGTTCATCACCGCAACACCGACTCCGTCGGGGGAAGCGATGCCCACCGACGAGCCGCTTCCCTTCCGTGATCTCTCCACTGCGACTCCAACAGCCACCGCCACCGTTCCCAGCCCCACTCCACTCCCGGCCACTCCCACCCTCTCACCCACCGCCACACCCATCCGCCCTCCAGCCACCCAACCACCAATCCGCCCAACCGCCCAACCACCAATCCGCCCAACCGCCCAACCCGCCGCCGACACGTCCAGCGCCGAGCAAGCCGTCATCGATCTATCGAACGCATATCGCGCGCAGAGCGGATTGCCGCCGCTCGCCCGCGACGAAAGCATTATGAGCATCGCCCGCTCGCGCTCTGCCGATATGGTTGCGCGCGGTTACTTCGGCCACAACGATCCGGTGACGGGCGCGTTGATGGCGAAACCTCAAGTATTGGCTCTGGGCTATGGCCGCGCTGGAGAGAACATCTATTGGAGCGGCACATCGCTGACGAATCTCCCTTCGCAGTCGGTGGATTGGTTTATGGGTGACCCGCCGCACCGTGCCAACATCCTCAATTCCGGCTATACTGCCATTGGAGTCGGCATCGTGTGGAACGGCTTGGGCTGGACGCTCACTCAAAATTTCGGCGGGCCATGATTCGGATTCCACGAAGGAACACGAAGACATTCATAAAGGCTTTCGTGATTCCTCGCGCCCCTTCGTGGATCAGGTGAATGAGTAAAACGATTCGTTTCATTGCTATTTGCATCCTTATTGCGCTGGGGTCTGCCGCCGCCGCGCAGAGCGGACGCACCGTCATCATCATCACCGCCGAGGGGCCGGTGACGCCGGTGATGGTCAGCCACATCCAGCGCGCCATCGGCACGGCAGACGAACGCGGCGCCGAAGCCCTCATCATCCGCCTCAACACGCCCGGCGGCCAAGTCGATTTGATGGATCGCATCGTCACCGCCATGCTGGAGAGTCCGATCCCGATCGTCGTGTACGTTTCGCCGCGCGGCGCGATTGCCGGGAGCGCCGGCACGGTGATCACCCTCGCCGCGCACGCCAACGCCATGGCCCCCGAAACCGCCATCGGCGCGGCCAGCCCGGTGGGCGGGCAGGGCGAAGATGTGGGCGAAACGCTCGAAGCGAAAATCAAAAATGTGTTGAAGGCGCAAGTGCGCAACCTCGCCAGCGAGCGCGGCCCGGCGGCGATTGCGCTGGCCGAATCCACCATCGAAGAAGCGAAGGCCGCCACCGCCGATGAAGCCAAAGCCGTTGGCCTCACCGATTTCATCGCCGCCGATCTCGACGACCTCCTCGCTCAACTCGATGGCTTCACCGTGATGGTGCGCGGGGAGCCGGTCACCCTTCACACGGGGGACGCCGCCGTGGTCGAACTCGACGTGACTCTGCTCGAAGAAATTCTCGCCATTCTCACCAATCCCAATGTGGTGTTTCTTTTGCTCGCCGTCGGCGCGCAAGCCATTCTTATCGAACTCTCCAGCCCCGGCGGATGGGTGGCCGGTTTCACCGGAGCGATCTGTCTCGCGTTGGCCTTTTACGGACTCGGCGTCCTTCCGGTGAATTGGTTCGGGATCGTGTTCATCGTCCTCGCCTTCGTGCTGTTCATTCTCGATATTCAAGCCACGAGTCACGGCGCGCTCACTGCCGCCGCCGTCGGCTCGCTCATCGTCGGGGCGTTGGTGCTGTTCAACTCGCCCGGCTCACTGCCGTATCTTCGCGTGTCGGTGCCGTTGGTGATCGGCACCTCGGCAGTGCTGGGCGGCGCGTTCTTTGCCCTGCTCGTGTTCGCCCTGCGAACGCGGCGGCTCCCGGCGGCGATGGGCGCGGCCTCACTCGTGGGCAAAGTGGGCGAAGTGAAGCAGACCCTCGCGCCCAAAGGTATCGTGCAACTTGAAAGCGAAGAGTGGAGCGCCGAAACCGACGGCGAGACGATTGAAGCCGGGCAAAGCGTGGTAGTGGTGGAAGTGAGAGGGGTGCGGCTGAAAGTGAGGAGGAAAGCATGACCAACAAAGACCTCGCCGAAGTTTTCACCTCCATTGCCGATCTGCTCGAAATCAAGGGCGAGATCATTTACAAGACTCTCGCCTATCGCAAGGCCGCCGAAACGCTCTCGGAATATGGCCGCGACGTGAACGACGTGTGGCGCGAGGGCGGGCAAAAAGCCTTGCGTGAGATCCCCGGCGTGGGGCAAGCCATCGCCGAGAAGATCGACGAACTACTCTCCACCGGCAAACTCGAATTTTTTGAGAAGCTCAAACTCGAAGTGCCGCCGTCGCTGATCGACGTGCTGAAAATTTCGGGCGTGGGGCCGAAGAAGGCCGCCCTCTTTTGGAAGCAGCTCGACATCATCACTGTTGAGGGAGTGAAGGCGGCGGCGCAGGCGGGCAAACTGCGCGGCCTGCCCGGCATGGGCGAAAAGAGCGAGCAGAAGATTCTCGAAGGCATCGAAGCCCTCTCGCGGCGCAGTGGCCGTGCGCCGTTGGGCAACGCTCTGCCGCTGGCGCGCGATATTCTCAACGTCCTTCGCGGCGTCAAAGGCGTGGTCGCCGCCGAAATGGCCGGAAGCCTGCGGCGCATGAAAGCCACCGTCGGCGACCTCGATCTGCTGGTGGCCTCCGCCGACCCCGCGCCGGTGATGCGCGCCTTCACTTCGCTCAAAGGCGTTGTCCGCGTGTTGGGGCAGGGCGAAACAAAATCGAGCATCGAGTTCGCCAGCGGAATGCGCGCCCAGTTGTGGGTGCATCCGCCGCAGAGGTTCGGCACCGCTCTGCAATACGCCACCGGATCGAAAGATCACAACGTGCGCCTGCGCGAACTCGCGCTCGATAAAGGCCTCTCACTTTCGGATCAATCGTTCACCAAAAAGAACGGCAAAGAGATTCTGTGCGCCGCCGAAGAGGAAGTGTACGCCACGCTCGGCCTGCCGTTCATCCCGCCCGAACTGCGCGAAGATCGCGGCGAAGTGCAGGCCGCGCTCAAAAAGCAGCTGCCCGATCTCATCACTCTCGCCGACATCCGCGCCGACCTGCATTCGCATTCGACGTGGAGCGATGGCCGCGCCTCGATCCGGCAAATGGCCGACGCGGCGATGGCGCGCGGACTCAAAACGCTGGCCGTCACCGATCACTCACAGAGTCTCGGAGTGACCGGCGGCCTCACCCCCGAACGACTCCGCGCCCAACGGAAAGAGATCGACAAAGTTCAGAAAGAGCTGGGCGACAAGATCACGCTGTTGCAGGGAGCCGAAGTGGAGATCAAAGCCGACGGCTCGCTCGATTACGACGACGATGTGCTGGCCTCGCTCGACGTCGTCATCGCTTCACTGCACACCAGTTTGCGGCAACCGCGCGCGCAAGTCACTCAACGTTTGCTCAATGCGATCCGCAATCCGCAGGTGGACATCATCGGCCACCCCACGGGCCGCCTCATTCCCGATCGCGAGGGCGCAGACCTTGACATGGATGCCGCGCTGGCCGCCGCCAAAGAGAGCGGCGTCGCGCTCGAAATCAACGCCCACCCGGCGCGGCTCGACTTGGATGATGTATACTCTCGCCGGGCGATGGACATGAGCATCCCGCTTTCGATCAACACCGACGCGCACCACCCGAACGATTTTGCGTTGATGGATTACGGAATCGCCAGCGCTCGCCGGGGTTGGGTGACGGCGTCCAACGTGATCAATGTGTGGGATGCGACTCGGCTGCGCCGCTGGTTGGCCCGTCGTTCCGAAATCACTGTTCGTTCTCCAGCGGCGCCGCCTCGATCCAAACCCAAACCGTCGCCGAAGAAGAAATCCAAAACAAGGTGACAGCCACTTTCAAAGTGACTGTCACCTGGGAAAGTAGATGCCATGACCGATCCTGCCGACATTGTCCGCAGTGTGTTCGACGGACTGGATGATCACGCAGTGGCGACGGTGTGCGCCAACGCCGTGCAGAAAACGTATCCGGTGGGCGCGGTGCTGTGCCGCGAGGGCGCGGTGGAGCACACCTTTTACATTGTGATGGATGGTCTCGTGGCGGTGACGCTTCGTTTGCAGGATGGCGGCACGCGGCAGTTGAGCCAGCGCGGCGCGGGACAATTCTTCGGCGAGATGGCGCTCATCGAACGCAGGCCGCGCGCGGCGACGGTGGTGACAACGGCGGAGACCACCGTGCTGGAAATCTCCGAGCACGACTTCAATCAGTTGGTGATGAAGAATCCGAAGGTGGCGATGTCGGTTCTGCGCGGCATCACTGCCAATCTGCGCGCCTCCGATCAGGCGGCCATCACCGACCTCTCGCGGAAGAATGTGGAACTGGCGAAGGCTTACGCCGATCTCAAAGCGGCGCAGGAGCAAATTGTGGCGAAGGAAAAACTGGAGCACGAGTTGGACATCGCCGCGCGCCTGCAACAAAGTTTGTTGCCGAACGTCTTCCCCAAAGTGTCGGGCTGGTCGTTCTCCGGGCGTAATGTTCCGGCGCGCACCATCGGCGGCGATCTGTTCGACGTGATCCCGGTAGACGATGAGCACGTCGGCCTGCTCATGGCCGATGTCTCCGATAAATCGATTCACGCCGCGCTGTTCATGGCCGTCACTCGCTCGCTGTTCCTGCCCGAGTCGCGGCGCACGCTTTCGCCGCGCGGCGTTGCGCTCGGTGTGCATCGCTGGCTGTTGGAAGTATCATCGGACTCGAACATGTTTGTGACGGCGTTTTACGGTGTGCTCACTCCGGCCACGGGCCGCTTGCGCTACGTGCGCGCCGGGCAGGATAAACCGATCTGGCTTCAGCGCGGCGCGGAAGGCCACACCGAGTTGGACGGGGCCGGGCGCTTTTTGGGAATGTTGGAGGAACTCGAACTCGAAGAGCGCGAAGTGATCATGTCGCCGGGCGACATACTGGTGATGTGCAGCGACGGCGTGCCCGATGCGGTGAACGACAGCGGCGACAATTACGGGCAACAGCGATTGACGACTCTTCTCGAAGAGCACCGCGCCGACTCGGCCAAACAAATCTGCGATGCGATCTTCGGCGATGTGTTTGCCTTTCGCGGCGCGGCGTCGGCTTTCGACGACATTACCGTGCTGATCGCCAAAGCCGATGAACGATGACACGGTTCCGGTGGGGCGCCGCCGCGCGCGCGACGCTTCGATCCCAATTTGGGCGCTGGCCTTCGTGGCGATGTTGTTCGTCGTCACCTGCCTGTCGTTGTGGGCCTACATCGCCGTCTCCCGGCCCACCGTGCCGCTGGCAACCTCCTCCGCCGTGTTCATCGTGATCACGCCAATCACATCGCCTGAAGCGCCCACGCTCGATCCTCTGCTGGCCACACTCACCGCCGCGCCGCCCACCGCCACCGTGCCGCCGAATGTGAATCCCGGCTTCATCAATCTCGGCAGTTTTGTGCAAGTGGTGCGCACCGACGGCGACCCGCTCAAACTTCGGCAAGCGCCCTCGCTCACCGCCGAAGTCAACTATTTGGCTTTGCCCAACGAAGTGCTCAAAGTGGAGAACGGCCCCACCATCGCCGACGGCTTCACGTGGTGGTTTCTCGTTGACCTCACCAATGACACTCGCAACGGCTGGGCGGTGGAGAACTACTTGCAAGCGACGACAGCTCCATGAATCTCAAACTCCCAACTCCCAACTCCCAACTCCCAACTCCCAACTTCAAAGTCTTCAATCTGCGATCTGAAATCTGCAATCTGCAATCCCATGAAGCCCACCACCATCCAAATCTCTAAATCTCGGCGCGTGCTGATCGTCCCGTGGGATGACGGGCACAGAAGCGAGTATCCGTGGGATGGACTCCGACTCGCCTGCCCGTGCGCCGAATGCAAAGGCGGCCACGAAAACATGGGCACGCCCCCCGACCCCGCCGTGTTCGATCTCACTCCGACTCAGCGTTACGACCTCATCGGCGCAGACCTTGTGGGCAACTATGCCCTGCAACCGCTGTGGGCCGACGAACACCGTTATGGGTTGTACTCGTGGGAGTATCTGCGCGGGCTGTGCCCGTGCGATGAATGCAGGCGCGGAAGAGAATGAGTCGCCGCAAACACAAACGCCCCAGAGACCACAACCTCTGGGGCGTTTTGCTGACTTCTGACTTCTGGCTACTGACTTCTGACCTCTACTTCGCCTTCACTTTGATCTGCTTCGGCTTCACGGCTTCGGCTTTGGGCAGGCGCAGGGTGAGCAGGCCGTTGTCGAACTGGGCTTCGGCTTTGTCGGATTCCACCGGCACATTGAGCATCAGCGTGCGGCTGTAGCGGCCATGCGCGCGCTCGGCAAAGGTGTAATCCACGTTTTCTAACTTGGCCGGAAGTTCGGCGCTGATCTTGAGCGTGTCGCCTTCGACGCTGATCTCGACGCTCTCCGGCTTCACGCCGGGCAGGCCGGCCTGCACGATGATCTCGCCATCGGTGGCGTAGGCATCGATGGGCAGGCGGAACTCGTCGCTGGCGTAATCGCGGGTGGGGCCGAAGCTTTCCTCGAACATGCGCTCCATCAGATCGCGGATGGTGAGGAAATCGCGGGCGGGTTTGGTGTAGCGGATAAGGGTTGTCATGGGTGTGTCCTCCTGATTGAGTAGAGTTGTTTTTGATTTACAACCAGAAGGATACGCGCCCTGCGTAAGAGGGCCGCAAGCGCGGGGTATGAGGAAAGTTAACGCAGAACTGCGCGAGCCCCCGCAACCCAAATGTAAAGCAACCACGGATTGCAGAGATTTCACTGATGAGGATGGAAAGTTCCGTGACTCCACTGCAAAAAGCCCTTCTCACCGCTGAGAACGCAGAGAAAAACAAGGAGAAAACTCAGCGTACTCTGCGCGCTCTGCGGTTGAAAACGAGTTCTTTCAGTGCAGTCCTCCCTCTAATCCGTAAAATCGGTGGTTCCTGTCAGCCTCAACTGTGCAAGCCCTGAACTACTGGATCATCTCAGCCAATTGGCTCAGCACCATCTTCACGCTGGTTTTGCGCGAGGCCACGCAGGGCATCACCAGCGCGTGCCGGTCGAGAGCGAGCGCCTTGCGAACTTTGTCGGGGTGAAGGGCGTCGTCGCGGTCTTGTTTGTTGGCGGCCACCACGAAGGGAACGGGGCGGGGGGAAAGCATGTCGTCCAGCATGGTGCGCGCATCGTCGAAAGACTCTTTCACGGTGGCGTCCACCACCATCACCAATCCGTGCATCTCGCGGCCAAGAATCTCCCACATGAAATCGAAGCGGGCTTGGCCGGGCGTGCCGTTGAGGTGAAGGACATCGTCGCCCAGCTGCACGCGGCCATAATCCATGGCCACCGTCGTCTGCGGCTTCATCCCCTTTTCGCGCAGGCTGATCTTGCGCTCAGTCGAGACGACGGGAATATCGCTGATGGTTTTGACGAATAGACTCTTGCCTGCGCTGAACGGCCCGGTGACGACGATTTTGAGAATGCGGGGCATAGGGAATGACGAATGGCAAATGACGAATGACGAATGCAGATGCGTTCGTCGTCGGTCTATCGCCAGTCGTCCATCGTCTATTTCTTGAAGTCCACGAATCGGTATCCCACGCCGCGCTCGGTGAGGACGTATTTGGGATGCGCGGGATCGGCTTCGAGTTTTTGGCGCAGGTAGTTGATGTAGAGACGCAGGTAGTGAGTCTCTTCGCGGTACTCGTAACCCCACACTTTGGCCAGGAGTTGATCGTGCGGCACGACCCATCCGGCGTTGCTCACGAGGTGATAAAGCAACCGGAATTCGGTGGGGCGCAGTTTGACCAATTTGCCTTCGACGAAAATTTCGCGGCGGTCGAAATCGATCTGCAAACGATCGTCGATCTTGAGCGGGCCTTTTTCGGCGGGGGCCGGCGACTCGGCGCGGCGCAGGACGGCCTTGACTCGGCTGACGAGTTCGCGCGGGGAAAACGGTTTGGTCACGTAATCGTCGGCGCCCAGTTCGAGTCCGCGCACCCGGTCGTCCTCCTCGCCGCGCGCGGTGAGCATGATCACCGGCACGCTGGAGATTTCACGCAGATCGCGCAGAGTCTCGAAGCCATCGAGTTCGGGCATCATCACATCGAGGATGACGAGGTCGGGCAGGGTGTCGCGCACTTGCGCCAGCGCCTGCACGCCGTCGGCGGCCTCGAAGACGCTGTAGCCTTCGAGTTCGAGATTCATGCGGATGAATCGAATCATCCGCGGCTCGTCATCGACGACGAGAATGCGGTGCGACTCACGCGGTTCGGGCATGGAGTTGTGAGGCAGTGGAGCTGTCGGCCTGCGGCGCTGCTTCGGCTATTCGCGCACGAAGGAAATGACTTTGTCTTCTTCCTCGGTGGGAATGATCTCCACGAAGTTCATGCGGTTCATCGGCCAGATGACGGTGGTGACGTTGGGCTGAACGTTGTTGAGGTCTTTGCCGTCGCGGCGGCGCGGGTTCTTGCCGACGATCACGGTGTCGGCGGGGGTGATCATCTGATCGACCTCGCAGAGGATCGGGTCTTCATTATTGATGTGCAGAAGGAGGGTGATTGCCATAGCCTGAATTCCTGTGACTCAGAAAGTTGAGGTGAGGAAAAATGTTCAACACGAGTTTGCCGAGTCGGACTTCGTCGCCGTCTTTCAGCGGGCATCTCTCGTTTGGATTCAAGAGCCGGCCGTTGACCTGTGTGCCGTTGGTGCTGCCGAGATCCTGAACGGTGAGGCCGGTGTCGGTGACGGCGAAACTGGCGTGGCGGCGCGAGACTCCCAAGTGTTGGCCGCCGTACGGGCCGAGGTCGAGATCGGGGATCACATCGTGCTTCGGATCCGCGCGGCCCAGCATGTATTCGGTTTTGCCGCTGAGCTGCACCGGTTCGGCGGCGCCGGTGATGCGAACGGTGATGCCGGTGACGACCGATTGGGGCGGGATGACGAGCGCCCCGATTGTTTCGGTTCGGGGAAGATCGCGGCCAAGGCTGAAGGAGGCCGTCTCGTCGGCGAAGGCGTCGCCCCACAGGCGCGATCCGCATTCACTGCAGAAGAGTGTGCCGTCGAGTTCGGAGTGTTTGCAAACGGGGCAGGTGATCACGGCGTTGATTTGGGCGGTGGGATGAGGGCGCGAGTGCCGTATTTGATTCGCTTGCGGTTCTCTGCCGAGAGCTGCCGGGTTTGGCTGAGACGCGTGGCTTCGTTGATGGCGATGTTCGCCAATTCTCTCTGGCCGGTGGCGATCAGGCGCGAAGCCAAAGTTTGAAGTCGTTGGGTGGCTCTCGGTATGTTGCCTTCCTCCACATCGGCCCAAGCCTTTTCTTGCAGGCGGTACAGAGTCAGTTTGTCGAGCGCGGCCACGATGTTGGGGTGTGGCGGCGTGTTGTCCGGGGTGTCGGTTTGGGCCAGGCGCAGGTCGATGGATAATCGCTCTTTGGCCTGGCTTCTATTGAGTAGATCACCGATGACCCACACACGGGCAAGGGGGCGCTCTTCGTCGGCGGTTGCCGTGACGACGAACTCAAACAGAATCGAGATGGTCTCTTGCCGCGCGAGGTTGCCGACACTCATGGGCTGGTTGTCGGCGGCGAGGGCTTGGGCGTCGGGCGCAACGCGGAAGGCGGATTTTAGTTTTACGCCGGAGTCGCAGATCGTTCGTAGACGCACGTGTTTGGCCAACGTGTCGCCCAAGCCGCGCACTTGCTTGGAAAGCAGGCGGGCGACGACGGCAGGCGAGGCGACATATTGCGATTTGCCGCCGGTGCTGGCCGTCAGTGTATCCATAAAAGCATCGTTCCATTCATCGCCGATGCCCAGCCCGCTGATGGTGATGCCGTCGCTTTCGGCGAGCATTGCCAGCAGCAGGCAGTCGTCCTCGTCGCCGTAGGTGCGGCCATCGGTGAGCAAAATGAGGTGACTCACCGAACGCAGGCTGATGTTGCGCTGAATCTCCAACAGGCCGCAGAGCAGGCCTTGTAAAATTTCGGTGCCGCCGCCAGCGCCGATCGCGCCGATCTTGTTGATGATGGACGGTTTGTTGGCGCACGGTTGCGCCGGGAGCACGACTTCGGCGCGGTCGCTGAAGGTGACGATGGAGAAGATGTCGCTTTCGTTGAGGCTCTCGACGATTTGCCGCGCGGCAGCTTTGATTTGATCGAGCCGGGCGCCCTGCATCGAGGTGGAGCGGTCGATGACGAGGCAGAGGTTGAGCGGGGGCTGGGGGCCGGTGGGCAAGCGCTGAGTCGAAATGTCGGCCAGCACGTAAATGATTTGCGGTTGGGGCAGGCGGAGGAGTTTGCCCCGACTGCTGACAGTGACGGTGGAAAACAGAGGGCGATAGTCGGCGGGGAAACTGGCGTCGTATTGGGCGCGGCGCAGCGGATCGCTCAGGGTTTCGTAGGCTTGGGCGAGGAGTTTGAATTCTTCGTGCGCTTGCGGATCCGGGTTGACATCGGGGTGAAACCGCCGCGCCGTTTGCCTAAATGTGACTCGGATGTCTTCAGGGGTGGCTGTGCGCTTGAGTCCGAGATAAGCGTACAGGTCTTGCGCAGACTGCATGAAACCGTTTCCGCTCCCCTCGCCGGATGCCGGGGCGCAATTCGATCTGTTGCGCTTGAATGCTACGGCGAGTATTCAACCATCAATGCTGTGATGTTGTCGGGTCCGCCAGCGATGTTGGCGGCCTCCACCAATCGGTTGCAGGCTTCTTGCAGGTTGGCCGATTTCCACACAATATCGAGTATGAGTTTGTCGTTCACCAGTCCCCACAGGCCATCGGAGCAGAGGAGAATCTTCATGCCGGGCACAAGGCGGTACATGTTCACATCCACTTCCAAACCGTCGCCCTGCCCGATAGCTCGGTAGAGCACGTTGCGCTGAGGGTGAACGGCGGCTTCTTGCGGGGTGAGCTGCCCCAGCTCCTGCAATCGTTGCACCAGCGAGTGATCGCGGGTGATCTGTTCGAGGCCGGTGTTGGTGATGATGTAGGCGCGGCTGTCGCCGACGTGCCCGACGATCAGTTGATCGTTGAAGATGAGGGCGACGGTGCCGGTGGTGCCGCCTTCGCCGACGGCCTTGCCCACTGCCTGATTGGCTCCGGTGAGCGCCTCGGCCACAAGATCCTGCAAGGGAGCGCGGTCGTCGGAGGCGTCTTCATCGAGGAGGCTCATGTAAACTTTGCCGGTGATTTTGTGCGCCACACTCCGCGCCGCCACTGCGCTGGCTCGTTCGCCGAGGTTGTGGCCGCCCATACCATCGGCCACGATGTAAATGCCGACGGTGGGGATGCGTTCGTCGCCTTCGAACGTGCCGGTCATGGTGAGCAACACATCTTCGTTGTGATCGCGGAGTCGGCCCACGCTCTGCGCATGCGCCACTTTGAGCGGAAGGGCTCCGGCCACCACGTCCTTCCCCCGACCCTCGATCGGACTCGGCAAGGGGGCTGTGGCCGCAGGATCGGGCGGAGGGATGGGCTTGGTTTTGGCTCGTGTAATAAAAAAGCGTTTTATGAAATCGAACACGATAATGATCCTAAACTGCTGTGATTGGAGCCGCTCGCGGGCCACTGTTGGCCGGCGGCGTCAGATCGGCAAAGCATAGAGATTGCGATCGGCCGAGCCAATGTACACGGCATCGTCCACAACAGACGGCGACGAGATGACCGGGCCGTCGGTCTTGAATTTCCAGCGGAGTTTGCCGGTGGCGGCCTCCACGCAGTACACGTACCCATCCACCGATCCAAAGTAGATTGCGCCTTTGTAAACGGCCGGGCTGGAGGCTACCTGATCGCCGGTCTCGAATTTCCAAAGCACTCGGCCGGAGCGGACGTCGAAGGCGTACATGTTGCCGTCGGCGGATCCGACGTAGGCCGCTTTGTCGCTGATGGCTGGCGACGAGACGACCGGTTTGTTGGTGCGTGTCTTCCACACCGCCCAACCCGAATTGGCCTCGAGGCCGTACACACTGCAATCGGAACTGCCGACGATGACCAGCCCTTCGGTGAGCGCCGGCGAGGCGGTGATGGCCCGCTTGGCGCGGAACCGCCACTTCAACGAGCTGCTGAAATCAACAGCATAGAATTCGCCCGCCTCACAGCCGAAGTACACGCGGCTGTCTTTTTCGACGATGGCCGGGCGCGAGCGGATGGGGGCGACGGCCTCGAAGCGCCACGCGCGCCGCCCCGACTGCAAATTGACGGCATGGAGGTGAGAGTCGTCGGAGCCGAAGAAGATGTGCCCCTGCGAGATGCGGGCTGTGCATCGAATGGGCCCGCTGGTTTCGTATGTCCAAATGAGGCGGCCGCTTTCGCCGGTGAGGGCGTAGAGTTTGCCATCTTCGGAGCCGATGTAAATGTTCTGCCCTTCGGCGACGGGAGAGGCGGCGAAGCCGCCCTGCGCGGCGTACTTCCACACGAACTTGCCTTCGGCGCGAGTGACGGTGTAAACGTTGTTGTCGTACACGCCGACGTGAATGTGCTTTCCGGCCACGAGCGGTTGGCCGCGCATTTCATCTTCGCATTTGAACACCCACAGCGGCACGATACTCGCGCCGCCCGGTGCGCTCACCGATTTGTCTTCGGGCGCGACGGCGATGGGCGTGGGCATGGCGATGGGCATCGCCGCCGGGCGATCACCGGGCGAGAGGGGATTGGTGAGCAATGCGGTGCGCTGAACCACGTCGGGCGTGGCCGGCCGCGCCGTGCCGTGGCGAATGGCAAGCAATGCTTCCTTCATCAACTTCGCCGATTGGAAACGGTCGGTGGGGCTGTAGGCGAGCGAGGTGTTTATGGCGATTTCGAACTCGGGCGTCACTGCCGGGTTCAGTTTTCGGATGGGGCGGTCGGAGAAAGAGAACGGCGGCTCGATGCGCGGGTCTCGTTTGGTGAGCAGATGGTGAAGGGTTGCGCCGAGCGCGTAAATGTCGCCCGCCGGGCCGGCTTCGCCGCGATACTGCTCGGGCGGCGAGTAGCCCTCGGTGCCGATCATTGTTCCCTTCTGCCCCGATTGAAATCCTTTGGCGATGCCGAAATCGATCAGCCGGACGTTTTCGTGCTGATCGATCATGACATTGGAGGGCTTCATGTCGCGGAAGACGATGGGCTCCGGCTCGTGCGAATGAATGTACGTGAGAACATCGCACAACTGAATGGCCCACGTGAGCACCTGTGGTTCGGGCAGGAAGCCCGGCGTGTCGTTGAGCACGGCTTCGAGGTCTTTGCCCTCAATGTATTCCATCACCAAATACGAGCGGTCTTCGCGATTGATGAGATCGTATATCTTTGGAATGGAGGGGTGATTGACGGTGGCCAGCAAGTTGGCTTCGCGTTCGAAGTTGCGGATGATCATCTGGCGCAGGCTGGGGTCGGGCGCCAGATTTATCATCTCTTTGACGGCGACGAGTTTGGTGACATTGGGGAAACGCAGGTCGCGGGCTTTATACACCGCGCCCATGCCGCCGACTCCGAGAATGCCAATGACCGCATATCGATCCTGCAAAACGGAGCTGGCTCGCAACGTGGCTCCAACTTGTTGTCCGCTGCTCAATGCGCTGGTGATTTGCCGCGTTCGGAAGTCCGTCATACTTGGAGCGAATTATAGCGGGGAGAGAGGCGCGGCGCAATTGCAGTTCTGACGCCGTCCAGCGAGGCCGACTGGGCTATTGGTACTTGTGGCAAAGATTCCGATAGCGTGGAAGAAAATAAGCGCCTATAATTTCATGCATGGCCCACCCCCTGTCGCTTCCCGCGTCGGCCCGGGCGAACACGGCGGCCCTCGCCCCCGATTGGGTCGAATTGCTGTATGAAGTCACTCGCCAGTTCGCCTCGTCGCTGGAATTGGACGACGTTCTCGGCAAGGTGCTCCGACTCACGGTGCTGGCCGTGAAGGCCGACGCCGGGAGCATCTTTTTGCTCGACTCCGGCGGACGAGTCATCCGCAGCATTCTTGCCCGAGGCGACCTTCCGCCCGACATCAAACGCCCCCTTGTGCTCACGACGATGACCAAAGGATTTGCCGGATGGGTGTATCAACGACGGGAAGCCGGGATCATCGCCGACACAGCGGCGGATGGGCGCTGGCACTTCTTCCCCGACGACGCCATCGTGACCCGCTCGGCCATCGGCGTGCCGCTCATTCGCCGGGACATCGTCATCGGCGTCATGACTCTCATGCACCCCGAACGGAACTGGTTCAACCAGCGCCAACTGAAATTGCTGGAAGCTATCGCGGCGCAAGCCGCCTCGGCTATCGAAAACGCCGCCCTCTACACCAATGCCTCCAACGAGCGATCCACTTTGCAAGCCATCATCGCCGGAGCGCGCGATAACGTCATCGTCACCGATCTGAAGGACATGCTGCTGCTGGTGAACCCGATGGCGCAGCGCAGCTTGGGCCTCAGCGAGCAAGAGGTAGGCCGTCCGCTGATCGAGGCTCTTAAAGAGCCGGCGCTGGCAGAATTCTACAACGCGGCGGGCAACGCCGAGCAGGCTTTGCGCGAAGTGCGCTTCGACGACGGGCGTGTGTTCGATTGCGCGCTGGCGAGAGTGCCCAACGTGGGCAAAGTGCTCACCATGCACGAGATCACTCCGCTCAAACAATTGGACGCATTGAAAAGCGAATTCGTTTCGCATGTGGCTCACGATCTCAACGCGCCGCTCGGCGTCATTCAGGGCTACACCTGGCTCCTCAAAGAAGACCCCGCGCTCAACGACGAGGCGCACTCCTACGTTCAACAAATCGCCGACTCGATCACTCGAATGCGCGGGCTGATCGATAACATTCTCGACATTGGCCGAATCGAAATGGGAATCCAAAATGAGTTTCAGCCGGTGTCCATCGCTTCGGTTGTGCACGAGTCGATCAAAAATATGCAGGCGCTGGCAAGCGGCAAACAAATCGCGCTGACGGCCAGAGTGGCTCCGGCGACGCCGCCGGTGAACGGCTCGGCGCTGAGGCTGGGGCAGGCGGTGGCAAATTTGGTGGGCAACGCGCTCAAGTTCACGCCGCCGGGCGGAACGGTGACGGTTCACGCCTCGCTCGAGGCCGGGCAAGTGACGGTGAAAGTGATCGACAGCGGGCCCGGCATCCCGCCGCACTTGCAAGCCAAACTGTTCCAAAAGTTCTCGCGGCTGGGGCAGGGCGCGACTCAAAAGAATGAGGGGCACGGGCTCGGACTGGCAATTGTCAAGTCGGTGGCGGAAGTGCACGGCGGGCGCGTGTGGGTCGAGTCACAGCAAGGCAAAGGCAGCACCTTTGCTTTCTCACTGCCGCCGATGACTGCGCCGCCCGCTTCTTCGGCAAGTTGAATCAACAACCCGGCCTCGTTCGAGGCCGGGTTGTTTTCCAGCGACTCATGCTCGCCGCCGCTGTCGAATCTGAACGCTGGCCCAAACGGCGATGAAGCAGGCCGTTGCCACCAACACAATGGCCGCTCCCGAAGCAACAGAAACGTAATATGAAATGTAGAGTCCCACGACGCCCGATGCCGCGCCGATGACAGCCGCGATGAGGATCATGCGCGAGAGTCGGCGGGCGAGGAGAGAGGCAGTGGCGGCGGGGGTGATGATCATCGCCGTCATCAACCCCGCGCCGATGGTTTGCAGTGACACCACCACCGTGACGGCAACCAGCACCAGCAAAAGATAGCGCAGTGGCTCGGCGGGCAGGCGCAGGGTGGCGGCGTGTATAGGATCGAATGAGATGACGACAAGTTCTTTATACAGCGCGGCGATGGCAATCAGCACGAGCAATCCGAATCCACCGATGAGCAGCAAATCATAATTTGTGATGGCCAGAATGTTGCCGAAAAGAATGTGCGCGAGATCGACGCTGTAACTGCGGATGGCGCTGATGAGAGCGATGCCCAGCGCAAACGCTCCGGCGAAGATCACCCCAATGGCCGTGTCCTCGCGCAGACGCCCGCCCCGTGTGATGGCGCCGATGCCCAACGCGGTGGCGACCGCCGCCGCCATTGCGCCCCAAAACAACGGGCCGCTCGATCCGCCTACGAGATAGGCAACGGCCACGCCGGGCAAGATGGCGTGGGCCAGCGCATCGCCGAAGAAGGCCATGCCCCGCAGAACGACAAACGATCCGATCACGGCGCACACCACGCCCACCATCGCCGCGGCGGCCAAGCCGCGAAGCATGAATGAGTATTGCAGAGGCTCGAACAAAAACATTTATAGTTTGACCAGTCTCGCGTCGGTGATCTGCGGCAGCTGCCGCAGGCTTTCCATCGCCGCTGATGAGGGAGGCGAATCCAAATTGATGAAGGACACGGCGCGGCCACCGGGTTTGTCGCGCCCGTAGCGCCATTCGCCGATGTTGACATGGTGCGCGCCCAACAGTGTGCCCACTTTGCCGATCACGCCCGGCACGTCGTTGTTGCACAACACCAGCACAAACCCCGTCGGGTTGGCGTCGATGCGAAACGAGTCGTACTGCACCAATCGGGGCTCGCCCCCGGCGAAGATCACTCCGGCCATGGTGCGCGAGCCTCCGGGCCAATGCACCCGGCACGAAATCAGATTCGGATAATCCACCAACTCCAAGACGCGGGTTTGCGACGTTTGGATGCCCTGCTCGTAGGCGATGACCGGCGCGCTCACGTAATTCACCGGGCGCTCGTCCACCGGCCGGAGCATTCCTTTGAGCAGTGCGGCGGCAACCGGGCGAACCAACCCCTGCAAGCCGTCGCCCAGCACCTCAATCTCCACTCGGTTGATCACGCCCGCGGCCAGCTGCCCCTGCACTCGACCCAACTTTTCGGCCAACAGCAAATAGGGTTTGGCGGACGCGTATTCGGTGCCGGGGCGGAAGGGCAAGTTGACCACGTTGCGGTAGTCTTCGCCGCGCAATGCCGCCAGCACATCTTCGGCCACTTGGCGCGATGTTGCCGCCTGTGAGTCGATTGTATTCTGATTGAGATGCGGGGTGACGATGACTCGCGGGTGACAGACGAGAGGGTGATTTGGCAGAGGCGGCTCGGCCTTGAGCACATCGAGGGCCGCCCCGGCCACTTTCCCGCAGTCGAGCGCGTCGAGCAGCGCCGCTTCGTCGATCAGATCGGCGTGAGTGCAATTGATGATGCGCGCGCCGTCTTTCACCTTCTCGAAGGCCTCACGACTCAGAAGGTTGGCCGTCTCCGGCGTGAGCGCCGTGTTGAGGGAGATGAAGTCGGAGCGGGCCAGCAGTTCGTCGATGCCCACAATGCTCACTTGTTGGGCGCGGGCGTAGCCTTCATCGATGTACGGGTCATAAGCCAGCGTGGCCATGCCAAACGCTTGAGCGCGAGCGGCCACTTCGCGGCCATGCCGCCCGTAGCCGATGATGCCCAGCGTCTTGCCGTGCAACTGTGCGCCGATCAAATCGAATCGCCGCCATTCCCCGTTTCGCAGACTGGCATAACCGAGAGGGATGTGGCGAGCCAGCGCCAGCATCATGCCGATCGTGTGTTCGGAGACGGCGATGACGTTGGCATCCGGTACATTGATGACCATGATGCCGCGCCGGGTGCATTCGTCGAGATCGATGTTCTCCAGCATGGCTCCGGCCCGCGCCGCCACTCGCAAGGTGGGCGCGCCATCCAACAATTCCCGATCCACTCGCGTGCTGGAGCGGACGATGATGGCCTGCGCGTCGCGCGCCGCGCCGAGAATGGCTGAGCGTTCGGCGAACGGCCCGGCGAGTTGCGCATCTTCTGCCGCGCGGAATACTGCCCAACCGGAGTCGCTGAGATGATCGGAGATGAGAATCTTGAGCATGGAAGGGTGGCAGAGATTATTTTGTGTTTTGGCGCGCAACGGTGTTGGCGAAATCTTTTTGCCGATCGGAATCGTTGAAGTGAACATCGCCGCGCTCGATCTGCGCCAGCCCCGCCGAATATAATTCGGCCCAGCGCTGGCCGCGCCGCGCCGCTAACCGCCCCAGCGCCAGCGGCAACAGCGGCGCGAGGCCGCCGCGCAGAATATACACCGGAGAGTCGCGGGCCACACGCTCGCGGTACACCGCGCCGCCGAAACCGACGAACAGCTCCACTTCGGCGCGGGCTTCGAGATCGGAGAGGCCGTCGCCCACCAGAATCGCGCGCCCCCGATGTTGGGCGCGGATGGATTGGATCATCAAATTTTTGCCGCCGGTGCCCGTGAGCGGATTCTCCTGCACGGCCAGATAATTGGCGTTCGGGTTGTTGCCGCCGGGCTGTTCCCAATAGCGCCACCACTGCCCCGACAGTTGATCGTAATCCATATCCACCGCGTAAATGTTTTCGCGCGGGATGCCGAGCCACATGCCGAAGTCGCGCACCGGCTCGATGAGGCCGCCGCTGACGATGAACACTTTGCAGTCGAGTTCCTGCAGGGCCTCGATCACTTGCGGCGCATCGGGGATGACGTGCTCACGATAAACCCGCCGGATGTAGTTGACCTGCGCGCGAGTGGGGTTGGAAATATCGAGCCGGTGGCTGTACACCGACTCCAGCGGAATTTCGCCGTCCATCGCTTTCTTCGTCAGCGCGGCCACATCTTCCACGCTGTCGGTGAGACGGGCCAGTTCGTCGATGCCCTCGACGCGAGTGAGGGTGCTGTCGCAGTCGAAGATGATCAGATCGGCCACGGGCCAAACGGAGGGAAGTTGAGTCATGGGCAACAATCGTCCGCCGTCACCGTCATCGGTTGGCCGTCGCGCCAAAAGGTGAGGCGGCCCCCGTAGGCGGCGGCGAGTCGTTCGGGCGTGAGCGCCGAGTCGGCGGGCCCGTCGGCATAGAGGGTGCGGTTGAGCAACAGCAATCGGTCGAACCGAGTCGTCGCCATTTCGAGATCGTGAGTCGAGATCAGCACGGTGACATTGCGCTGGCGAAGATCGTCGAGGATGCCGAAGATGGCGCTCTGCGCTTCCACGTCCACGCCGCCGAAAGGCTCGTCGAGCAACAGCACGTCGGCGCGTTGGGTGAGGGCGCGGGCGATGAATACGCGCTGTTGTTGCCCGCCGGAAAGATCGCCGATGGGGCGCGAGGCCAGATCGGTCAAGCCCACTTGCGCCAACGCCTCGCGCGCCGCTTCGCGATCCGATTTAGCCGGACGCCTCAGCCAACCGATTTCTTTCACCCGGCCCATCAACGCCACGTCCATCACCGTCACCGGAAAATTCCAATCCACCTCTTCGCGTTGCGGCACGTAGCCAATGGACGGGCAATCGCCTGCGTGATGCGAATGGCCGTGCACCATCACATCACCAGTGAGGTGCGGCATGAGGCCGACGATCACTTTGAACAGCGTGGACTTGCCCGCGCCGTTCGGCCCGACGATGGCCGCGCGCTCGCCGCGAGAGATCATGAACGTCACGCTGTCGAGCGCGCGTTTGCCGCTGTAGGCGGCGGAGATGTCGGTGAGGGAGAGGGCGGAGGGCACGGAAAGGAGGAAGGATGAATGCGGGGTGGGGTCGCTATTTGCTGAGTTCGCGCACGATGGTGGCTACATTGTATTGCATCATCTTGAGATACGTGTCGCTGTCGGAGCCGGGAGGGCCGAGGGCGTCGGTGTAAAGTGAAGCGACGACGGCAATACCGGCTTCGGCGGCGATCTGATTCAGCAGTGAATTCGATGACACATTCTCGGCGAACACGGCTGGGACTCCGACACTCCTGACGGCCTCCACCAACGCCGCCACCTCTTGCGCCGAGGGCGACGCGCCTTCGGTGGACGAAGGCAGAACCGCGCCCACGATTTCGAAACCGTATCGCTCGGCGAAATAGCCAAAGGTGTCGTGAGTGGTCACGAGTTTCCGGCGTTCCTCCGGCACGCGCTCCACTTCATCGAACACCCACGCATCCAGTGTTTGCAGTTCGGCAATGTACGACTCGGCGTTGGATCGATAAGTTGCGGCGTTGGCCGGGTCGGCGGCGGCCAATGCGTCGCGGATGTTTTCCGCCATTCGAATCGCGTTGGCGACGTTGTGCCACGCATGGGGATCGGTTTCGCCGTCGGCTTCCAACGGCGCGATGCCGTCGGTCACGACAACCCGCGCCGCTTTCGATCCGGATGCGCTGTACAAATCGTCGAGCCAGCCCTCGAACCCCAACCCGTTTTCTAAAACGAGCGCGGCTTCGGCCAGCGCGCGGTTATCGGCGGGGCTGGGGGCAAAGGTGTGGGTGTCGATGCCCGGCCCCACCAGCGTGCGCAGCTCGATCTTGTCGCCGCCGACATTCTGCGCGATGTCGCCCAGCACGCTGAACGTGGCAACGACTTTCAGTGGGCCGGCCACCGTTGGGCTGCCATCCGCGCCGCCGCAAGCGGCGATCATCAGCGCAACCATTATCGCAAAAGCCAACCTTTGGATCATAGTAAGGATCTCCTTCGTCACTTCCGGCAATCTTCGCACAGCCCAAAGAATTGAAGCCAATGCTCTTTGATGATATATCCAGTGTCGCGGCCAATGTTTGCCATCAGCGGGTCGAGATTGTCGCCAGAGAAGTATTCGGCGAGGCCGCATTGTTGGCAAATGAGCAAGTGTTGGTGTCCTTCGGCGGCGGCAATGAAGGCGTGACATCCACCCGGCTGGTGCACACGCTGAATGAGGCTGAGTTCTTCCAATTTCTCCAGTGTGCGATACACCGTCACCAACCCTATGGCAGGGTAGCGTTTGCGCGCCAGTCGGTGCACTTCTGCCGGGCTGAGCACGCGCTGACTCTGCGCCACAATGTCGATAACGATTCGGCGTGGTGCGGTCAGCCGATAGCCATTGGCGTGCAATTGCGAGAGCCAATCGTCGGTGCTTGAGGTGGTCATCCCTCTAAATTCCATTTCCGCGAGTATAGCCTTATTGAAAACAATTGTCAATAATGGCGGCGTGCAATGTCGGCGGTTTTTACTACATTTTTACTACAATTGAGGAACGAACCAAAGGAGCGCCGCAAATGACTCTACGACTGATGTGTGTGTTGGCCCACCCCGACGACGAGAGTCTCGGCGCGGGCGGAATACTGGCGCGATATGCTAGCGAAGGAGTGGAAACGTCTTTGGTGATGGCCACGCGCGGCGAACGCGGCTGGGCGGGAGAGGAAAAGGACAACCCGGGCTTGACCGCGTTGGGCAAGATTCGCGAAGCCGAATTGATGGCGGCGGCGGAAATCTTGGGACTGCGCGAAGTAGTCTTTCTCGATTACATCGACGGCGACCTCGACCGCGCTGATCCGGTGGAGGCCATCACCAAAATTGCGGCGCACATCCGGCGGCGCAGGCCGCAGGTTGTCGTCACCTTCGGGCCGGAGGGCGCATACGGTCACCCCGATCACATTGCCATCAGCCAATTCACGACGGCGGCCGCCCTCGCCGCCGCCGACCCCGAATATCCCACCCTGCCGCCGTCGTCGTGGCATCGCGTATCGAAACTCTATTTCCTCGAGGACTCGGAGGAGATGATCGCTCTATACGAAAGACTCTTCGGCGAGATTACGATGCATGTGGATGGCATAGTTCGCCGCGCGCTGGTGTGGCCGAAGTGGATGCTCACCACTCAAGTGGACGCCGAAGCGCACTGGCCCACGGTGTGGCGCGCGGCGCAATGCCGCCGCACCCAACTTGCCCCGCTGGCCGACAAACTACACACCCTCACCGAAGAAGATCACAAAGTGCTGTGGGGCAGGCCGTCATTCTATCGCGCGTACAGCCTCGTCAACGGCGGGCGGGCAGTGGAGCGCGATCTGTTCGAGGGGCTGAGGTGAGAGCCCATGTCGGTTGAGGGTGTTTCGCAGATCATTGGCCGGGCCATCGTCGATCCGGAGTTTCGGGAGATGCTGTTCGGGGACTCGGAGACGGTGTTGTTGGAACGGGAAGCGGGATTTTGGCGATTGCGGCGGCGCGATTGGGAGCGCGCGCGGTGTTGGCGGTGGATATTGACTCGGAAGCGGTGGAGGCCGCCACTGAGAATGTGCGGCTCAACGGAGTCGAAAGCGTCGTGCGCGTTGAGCGCGGATCGGTGGTGAGCGCGCTGCTCGGTCAAGGCTTGCGCGAGGCGGTGAGGCCGGGTGGGGCGCTGATCACTTCGGCGATCAAAGCCAAAGAATCGCAAGCCGCCGAGTCGCAACTGCAATCGGCGGGCTTTGCGATTGTCGAGCGAATGAAGCAGGGGGATTGGGTGGCGGTGGCGGCGCGGGCAATTACCCATTACCGATCGCCGATTCAGTGATCGGTAATGGGTAATCAGTAATTGGTGATCAGTACATGGGCACTTTGGGGTCGATCTCGCGCGCCCAAGCCATGATGCCGCCCTTGAGGTTCTTGAGTTTGCGGAAGCCCGCGCCGCGCAGAAGTTCGAGCGCGCGCGCCGAGCGGATGCCGGTGCGGCACAACAGCACAATGTCCTCTGCGGAGTCGAGCTCGTTCATGTGCGCCGGGAGCGTGCCCAGCGGAATCAACTCCGAGCCGTTGAGGTGAGTGATCTCCCACTCGTGCGGCTCGCGCACATCGATGAGGCGGAAGTGTTTGACGCCGCCGCTGGTGTCGATTCGCTCCTTCAACTCCTTCACCGTCATATCCCAACCCTCGCCCGATCCCACGTCCTCTTGATGATCGTTCATGGGCATGCCGCAGAATTGCTCGTAGTCGATCAGTTCGGTGATGGTGGGATGATCGGAGCAGACGACGCAATTGGGATTCTTTCGCAGTTTCACTTCGTCGATGGTCATCGCCAGCGCGTCGTATAGCAGCAAACGGCCCACCAGCGGCTCGCCGATGCCGGTGATGAGTTTGATGGCTTCGGTGGCTTGAATGGTGCCCACCGTGCCGGGCAGGACGCCGAAGACTCCGCCTTCGGCGCACGAGGGCACGAGGCCGGGCGGCGGCGGCTCGGGGAACAGACAGCGATAGCACGGCCCGTGTTCGGCCCAAAACACCGAGGCCTGCCCCTCGAAGCGGAAGATCGATCCGTACACGTTGGGTTTGCCCAACAGCACGCACACATCGTTGACGAGGTAGCGCGTGGGGAAGTTGTCGGTGCCGTCGATGATGATGTCATAGGGGCGGGCGATGTCGAAGGCGGTGGCCGAGGTGAACAGTTCGTTGTACGTGTCCACTTGAATATCGGGATTGATGTCGAGAATCCGATCCCGCGCCGATTCCACTTTCAACTTGCCCACCGTGGATGTGCCGTGCACGACTTGCCGTTGCAGGTTGCTGTTGTCCACCACATCGTAATCCACCAGCCCGATGCGGCCCACTCCGGCGGCGGCGAGATACATGGCCAGCGGCGAGCCGAGCCCGCCCGTGCCAATGAGCAGAACCGAGGCGGCTTTCAATTTCTTCTGCCCGCTCAATCCCACTTCGGGCATGATGAGGTGGCGCGAGTAGCGTTTGATTTCTTCGTTGCTCAACTCCACCGAGTTGGGGTCAATGTGTGCGAGTGCGATGCTCATAGGGAATGAGGCGAATGGCGAATGACGAATGACGAATTATCGTCCATTGTCTATCGTCCACCGTCTTTCGTCGTCGGCCGGCGGATGTTGGGCGAGCCGTGCGCGCACCATAGAATGCGATCGGGGATGCGCCAGCCGTTGCTCGAAAACACGTCGGCGGTGAATTGAATGGCCGCCATGCGGTGATCGGCTTCCACCACCGTGCCGGTCAACCAATCTTCCACCACTCTTCCGTTGGCGAGATGGGCGCATTTCACTTCGGCCTTCTCGCCCACCACGAACTTCTCTTTCGGCATTGGCTCTCACCCCATCGCGCCGCCGGCCACCGAAGGCACGATGCGAAGCTGATCATTTTCTTTCAGCGCCGTGTTCTCGCCCTGCATGTGCCGCACATCTTCCTGCCCGAGAAAAACATTGACGAAAGCGCGCAATTCGCCGCTGTCGGTGTAAAGGTGCTTGCGCAGATCGGGGTGGCGGGCGGTGAGATCGTTGAGCGCCGCGCCGACGGTGTTGCCGGAAACGGGAACTTCGGCGTTGCCTCCGGCGTAGGGCCGGAGCGGGGTGGGGATACGGATGGTTGCCATTCGAGAAAAGTCTCCTTCAATTCTGAACTTCAAATTCCAAACTCCAAACTTCCAAACGGGTTATCAAGTTTGGGCGCTTCGCGTTATGAAGCAAGTTGGAAAGTTTCTTCATTAAACTTGCTTCGGTCATCGCTCAACACCCACGAGCGGGCGTTGGCGGCTTTGCCTTTTTGCACCGAGACGATGAGATACGAATACCACGGGAGCGCGTATTCGCGATCATATTCCGAAGCCTGCGCCGGGTGATCGGGGTGCGAATGAAAGACGCCGATCACGTCGAGGCCGAGCCGCTCGGCTTCCATTTCGCCGTCGAGCATATCCTGCGCGGTGATGAGGTAGCGATGATACTGCTCGCCGGACTCGAAGTTGTTGGCGAAGGGCCTGATGGCCTGCGCGGTTTTGCTTTCGCCGTTGGCCGCGCCGATGAGAATGCCCGCCCCTTCGTTGGGGTAGGCGGCCTCGAGGTGCGCGGAGATTTGAGAATAGAGGTTGGACGGGAGGATGAGGGCCATGAAGGCGAGTAGCAGGCGGCAAGTTGCAAGTCGACTGTGGCAAGTGGCAAGTGCTCGTTCTCCTACCTGCCACCCGCTACCTGCCACTTGCTACTTGTTGCTCCAGAATCTTTCCGAAAGGTATTTGAACCCGGCATCGGGGAAGATGGCGACGACGACGCCTTCGTCGAGCGTGCGCGCTACGTCGAGGGCGGCCACTGCCGCCGCGCCGGCCGAGATGCCCACGAACAACCCTTCTTCGCGCGCCAGCCGCAGAGTCATGCGTTGAGCCTCCTCGGTGTTCACGCTCAAGTTTACATCGGCCAGCGTCTCATCGTAAATGGCCGGTTTGATCGCCGTGTCCATGTGTTTGAGGCCTTCGAGTCCGTGAAACGGCGCGTCGGGTTGGACGGCCACGAGTTGAATGGCCGGGTTGTATTCTTTGAGTCGGCGCCCCGTGCCGGTGAGCGTGCCGCTCGTTCCCAGTCCGGCCACGAAGTGAGTCACTTGCCCGTCGGTCTGCTCGATGATCTCCGGGCCGGTGCTGAGATAGTGCGCCTGCCAGTTGGCCGGGTTGCTGTATTGATTGGCGTAATAGTAGCGGTCAGGGCGTTCGTGGGCGAGGCGGCGGGCTTCGAGGATCGCGCCATCGGAGCCTTCGAGCGGATCGGTGAGCACAATCTCCGCGCCGAGCGCGCGCAGGATGGAAAGGCGTTCGGGGCTGGCGTTGGCCGGGACGGCCAACGTGATTCCGATTCCGCGCGTCGCGCCGAAGGTGGCGTAGGCGATGCCCATGTTGCCGGAGGTGGAGTCGAGGAGGCGGCGCTCTCCCGATGAGTCGAGGTCGCCGTTCTCGAAGGCGGCGCGCAGGATGTTGGCGGCGGGGCGGTCTTTCACCGATCCGCTGGGGTTGAACCATTCGGCTTTGGCGAACACCTGCACGGCGGGGGCCAAATCGGCGGCGAGGCGGCTCAGGCGGATGAGCGGGGTGTTGCCCACCCGCGATTCGAGCGTGGCCGGTTCGCTGTAAAGGAAGTTGAGTTTGGGTTGGGTGAGCATAGGCATCGAGTCTCTGGAAAACAAAAAGGCCAAATAGCGAAAAAAAAGAGCGGAACGCAATAGCACCGTCGGAAAACTGAATTTCCGGGGTTGCGCCCACTCTTCGCTATTTGGCCTTCGGTGTTTTGGTCAGGCTAGGGTACGAAGCGAAGGTGGGTCAGCGCCCCCGCTCCATACACATACAAGCCAGCATGATATTTCTCATAGTTATCTGGATTATATCGCTCTGAGTTGGACTGTCAAGCCCGAAATCCTGAGAAGTTTATGAGCAGGGTTGCACAACCCGGTATAATCGCCACATGAACTCGAATCAAAATCGGTTGATGCTCGCGGTGCTCGTCGGCGGGGTGGTGGTGTTCAGTTTCATCCTGTGGCAGATCACGCGCTTCGCCGTCGAGCCACTGCCGCCCACTGCCAGTGTGGACACGGCGCTCACGGAAATTGGGGCGGCGACTCAGAGCGCGACGGCCCCTTCGATCACAGCCGAACCCACCGGGACGCCGCCGCCGACTCTGCCCACCGAGCCGACTCTGGCCGCCACCGATGCGACGCCGACTCTCGCCCCCACCGAGACTCCGGTGCTGGCGATTGCCTCGCCCACCCTCCCGCCCACCGTCACTCCCACTCAACTCGGAACGTACATCGTTCAGCCCGGCGACACATTGTTCGGCATCTCGCTCCGCACCGGCGTATCGGTCGAAGAGATCAAAGGCGCGAACGGGCTGACGAGCAACATTATTTTTCCGGGACAGGTCCTCACCATTCTCGGCGTGTCGGGCACGTTCGCCACTTCCACGCCGCGCCCGACGACGGCGGCCACTGCAACGAAATCAGCCAGCGGCACGTTTGGCGCGGCGGCCATTCCGGGCCCGAGTCCCACATGGTCAGTGTATTCTTTTCCGGCGCGCGTTCCGGCGAGCGGCCCGAGCAAACTCGGCTTTCATGTCACCCTCAATTCGGGCGGCGTGCTTGATTACGTTGCCGCCGTTCATCCGGCGGTGATGAAGGGCGTTGACGATATTGGCTTCCTCAAAGATGTGAAGACGCTCTCGCCGAACACGATCACCATCGGGCGATATGTAGTGGATCAGCCGGATATTGGCGGGGGCGACCCGGCGCAGAGGGCGGTTGATTTTGTGAACGCGTGGCTGCCGAAATATCAGGCCGCGCCGTATGTGGATTATTGGGAGGGTTGGAACGAGGTGACGTATCCAAACTATGAGTGGTACGCGGCCTTCGAGGCGGCGCGCGCTTGCGAAATGCAGAAGTATGGATTGAAGGCGGCCATCGGCGGATTCTCCACCGGCACACCGGAGCCGTGGCAATTCGAGGCGTTCATTCCGGCGATAGAGACGGGCATTCGCTGTGGCGCGATTCTCACCACGCACGAGTACGGCGCGCCGACGATGTATTTGTGGTGGTCACAAGGCCTGCCAGAGAGTTATGGGCATCCGCCCGTTCCGGCCTACCCGGATCGCGGCCCGTTGATGGGGCGTTATCGTTTTCTGTATTACAACATGCTTCTGCCGCGCGGGCTGTACATCCCGCTGGTGATTTCGGAGACGGGCATCGACGGGGGCGCAGGCGCGGGACAGAGGCCCGGTTATTCCAACGCGCAGGGGTGGATGGGCTTTTGGGATTATTGGGGCGCGGAGTTGGGCCGCAACGACTCGATCAATTTCTACGTGGAACAGCTGGCGTGGTACGACAGTTTGCTGAGGCAAGACTCATTTGTCATCGGCGCGACAATTTTCAACATTGCCGGTGGGAGCAATCCCACATGGGCTTCGTTCGAGGCTTCCAGCATCATTCCGAGTCTCACGGCGTACGCGCAGTCGTTGCGGTGAGTCTCAGTATGTGAGTTTGCGGGCAGGGCAGGCGGGGAGTTGTGGAGCGGGATGAGGTGGTTGCGGCTGGGCAACCCTCTCGCGCGAGCCAGAGTCGCTCGGGCTGGTTCGAGCGCGGGCTTTCAGGATATGCAATAGTTCTTGCACGGCTTGTTGGTAGGCGGGGTGATCGATCTGCCGCTCGCTTTCGTAAGCGGCGATGAGTTTGGCGAGACAGATGATCTGGGCTTGGGTCAGGAATTCCATAGTCTCTCAGTGAATCACTGGCCGGAGGAAGAGTCTTTCCCCCGGCCAGTTTTGCTTCCCCCCACAGGCGGATCGCTTCAGAGTTTCCTCGCGCCCCGGCGGAGCCGAGAGCGCGAGGAATGACATCCATCTCCTATCTTCGAGTCGTGCCGGCCACTGTCCCGCTGTATCCCGAAACGCCGTCCGCGTTGTAGGCTTGCACGCGATACCAGTAGGTGGTGTTGCGAGTCAGGCCGGTGTTGATGAAGCGGGTGGTGTTGCGCGGCAGGGCGGCGATGCGTATCCATGTCGCGCCGCCATTGAGACTGCGTTCGACGTAGAAGCCTGTCTCGTTCGTGGCGTTGTCGCGCCAGCGGATGGTGATCGAGTTCCGGGTTCTATCGGAGACGCGCAGGTTGGAGGGCGCTTGCGGGACTTCGCCCGGCGTTACGACGCTCACGCTGAGGGTGTACGGCGAGGCGTCGATGGCGTTGTAGGCTCGCACGCGATACCAATAAGTTGCCTTCGGCGCAACGCCACTGTCAACATAGGTCGTTGTGTTCGCGGCCACCGATGGGGCGATGACGGCGAACGTTCCGGGCACGCCTGCGTTATCGGGCGCGCGTTCCACTGTGAAGCCCTGCTCGTTGTTGGCATTGTCCGTCCATGTGAGGGTGACAGTGGGCGGGTTGGGGCCGGGCGCCGAGGGCACGGCGGGCGGAATATCGGGCGTGGTCACGTTCACGATGGTCGTCTGCTGTGAGTCGCCTGCGCCGTTGTAGGCGAACACGCGGTAGTAATACGTGGTGGCCGGAGCCACGGTGTTGTCGGTGTACGAGATGGGGGCTGGCGCAACCGCCACACTCCGCGCGACGTTGAAGGTCGTCAGGCCGGTGGTGAAGGCGGCGTCGAGCGCGCGCTCCACACGGAAGCCGTTCTCGGTTCCGGCGTTGTCTGTCCATGCCAGATCGACTTGATAGGCGTTGACCGCAACAGCCGAGAGCGCAGTCGGATCGTTCGGCGGGCCCTGCGTGCACATCTGCACCGGCCCGTTGACGTTCCAGCCGGAACTGCCGGCCGAGTTGGCCGCCTCGACCACGTAGTTGTAGCATTTTCCGAGAACCGGCGGGGTGTACGGGGTGGTGGGGTTCCCCCAGATCACGTCGACCTGAGTGAAGTCGCCATCGGTGAACGAGACGCCGCCAAAGCCGGTGGTGCTGGGGAATTCGGCGATCTTGGTGAGAGTGGCGCCCACCGCCGCATCGGCGCGGAAGACGAGCCACTTGGTTTCATTGTCGCTGCCGTCGTACCACGACATCTGAATCCAGTTCGGGCCGCTGTTCACGTAACGCAGATTCTCTGGCAACAGGGGCAAGTCCCACGGCGTCTTGGCAATCACTTCCACCGAAGCCGGGCCGTAGCCCGCGCCGTTGAAGGCTTCCACTTTGTAGGTGTAGCTCTTGTTGACGTTGATGGCTGTGTTGACCAGTTGAGTGTTGTTCGCGCCCAACACGATGGCGAGTTTGTCCCACGAGGCGGCGGTCGCGCCAACACCGTATCTGATCCACACGCGGTAACCCTCAGCGCCGGCCACTGCATCCCATGTGATGGTTTGGGTGTAGGCTTCAATCACGCCTGTGGCGGGGTTGATCATGCCGCCCACACATGCGCCGGTGACGGGATCGCATTCCGGTGAGACGCGGACTCCGGTCACTTGGGCGGGCAGGGCGGCGGTGGTGTCGGCCACAGCCACAGGGTAGGGCGCGCCCATACCGGTGGTGTGCCACACTGCGTAGGAGAGGCCGCCCCAGTTATCGCGCAGAGGCTCGGTGATGAAACCGGCCAACTCCAACTCAGCCGAGACTTCGGCCAGCCCGAACTCGTCGCTCAGGTAGTTCGGTTCGAGCGGGTAGTTGGCGCTCCACGGGCGCGGCGGGCCTTCGGGCCGCACGGTGGAATTATCGTTTTCGCGCAGGTGTTCCATGAACTCGCGGGTGTGAGTTTGCCATAGGGCTTCGGCGCGAACGCTGAGCGTGGCTGACGGATCGGCGGTGAACCGATAGGTCACTTCATCCCAGTTGCGGCCATTGGGGTAGCGCGTGGATTGGCCGGTGGCCGAGTTGTATTCCTCGTAGGGAACGAAGGTGGCCGGGTCGTAGTTCCAGAATTTGACGCCCGACTGGCGATACTTGGAGTAGTCGAAGCCGCGAGGCGGGATGCGGTTGTCGAAGAGGATGAAGTCGTTCAGCACATCCAGCGAGGGCGTGCAGGCGGTCACATCATCGTTGTTGCAGGCGCCGGTGATGCGCTGATAGATCATCACGGCGTTGCTGCCTGTCGCGGTGGCGTCGATCACCGGCGATTGCGCCAATTGCAAACCGGCTTGGGGGCTGGCGTCGGTATGCAGGGTGGCGGTGGCGCTGTCGTAGTAGCCGGATTGATAGACGACTTTGCCGTTGCCATCCTTCACCGCCAAGTTGATCCAGAGGCGGCGCCCATCGGGGTAGCCGGAGGGGACGCGGTGGCCGGTGTTGTTGATCACTTTGACTTTGACTTCCCAGATGCCGTTGGTTGCATCCACCAAAGTCGGGGCTTGGCTGATCTCCACATCCACGCCGTCTTGCATCATGATCTCGGTGTTGCGCTGGTTGCGATCCCACATCGAGTCGCGGTTGGAGAGCATGCCGGGGAAGATGCGCGGGTCGTTGCCGGTGCCCACCCAGAATCCGCCAGCGCCTTCGCCGCCGACTTCGATGTCCACTTCGGGGTACAGCTCTTTCATGATCATCGGCAGGTCGCGGTTGGCGCCGGCCAGTTTGTGGACGGCGGTGTTGGTGCGCGTCTTCGAGTACGGCCAGCCGCCCGGCTCGCCGTAGGGGTCGGAGTTGAAGCTGCCGGTCACAGCGTCGCTGTATTCATGCGAGAGGCGCGGCATGTGGCAGTCTTGGCAGGTTTTGGCCTCGGCCCCGGCGCTGTAGGCGCTGTACTTCCATTCGGTGTACGTGCGCTGTTCGGGCATGCCGTGATTGAGAATCGGGATGGTCACTTTGTGGCATGCGCCGCAGAACTCGGAGGTTTGGATGAAGGCCTTGCCCGGCGGGCTGTTAGGGTACATGGCCGTCGAGTGTTCGGGCGAGACCGATTGGCACTGATAGCACGGCGTCCCGTTGGGGTTGAGCGGCACGCCAGCGGGAACGTCGAGCTGGATGAGCAGTTCGCCCAACAGACCGATGGCCGGTTGGCCGCCGATGTCGTTGCCCCATATGTCGATCCAGCCGGGCGGATACACGCCGTAAGTTTGGCCGGTGTAATCGCCGCCCACACTGTAACCGCCCGGGGCGGTCGGGTTTTCGACGAGAGGCAGATCGGACATGTAGATGTTGGCCGTGCCGGGGTAGCGCCCGACATACATCATGCCATCGGCGAATTGCAGTGAGGCGTTGCCGTAGGGGTTGCCTTCGGCCAGAGTGAGGTCGCCTTCTTGATCGACGAACGGGTTGCCGCTGTGCGGCCAATCGTCGATTCCGGCCATGAGATTCCACACCGGGTCGTTCGGATCGAGATCGGCTCGTTTGTAGGTGACGGCGCCAATGGCGCGGTGGCACATTTCGCAGGGGATGCCTTCGTCGTCGGTGGAGAGCAGGATCGAGTGAAGCATTTGGCTTCCGTCACCGGATCCATTCAATGCCGGGTCGAAGCGGCCCGAATACCAGCCGTTGGGGCTGTGACAGCGGAAGCACATGTTGCCGCCGCCGTCTTGGCCGGTGGCGCTTTGCAGGGCCGAGTTGACGATGATCTCGTTGGCGCGGAAGATGGGATCGCGCGCGGTGTTGGCGCTGTAGCCGCCGACGTAGTCGCTGTGGCACTGCGCGCACTGGGCGATGATCTGATCTTGGCGCGAGGCTTGATTGAAACCGTGAATCTGGCTGCCGGTGGGCGAGTAGGGGTTGATGCCGCGCACGGCAATGGCTTCGATGAGCGACTTCTTGATGATGCGCGGTTTGCCGGAGTGCGAGTTGTGGCATTGGTTGCACAGCTCACCCGATTGGATGGAGGGCCAGTTTGGTCCCGAGCCGCTGAAGTGCGTTTCGTACGCGCCGCTCGCCAGAATGTATTTCGTGTCCGGGTTCTCCACCAATGGATCGAATTGATAATCCAATCCATCGAAGGCCATGGCTTCCATCGCCGCGTAAATCCAGATGCGGGCCAGGTTGGCCGTTCCGGTGGTCAAAGTGCACGTCAGACTTCCGGCCTTGCATCCCGACACGCCGTTGATGTCGGCTCCCGCTTCGGGGTAGCTGGCCAGTGTTTGGAAGGTGACTGTGCCGAGCGAGTCGCCGAGGTTGGCCGGGTTGGGCACGGTCACCGTGACCGGGGCGGGCAGGGTGACGAGTGTCTTGACTTGATAGGGGAATGCCAGATCGAGCGCGTCAATATACGTGGCGACCGTTGTGCCGTTGGGGATGAAGGTGACGGCGACGGCCTCTTCCCAGATGCCGGGTGCGCCGGGAATTGGGGAAGTAGGATTCGGATTCTTGTACGAAGTGCCGTCGTAAATGAGGTGGCCGGTTCCAGCCGTTGCCGGGTCGTTGCCCCACGTGCCGCCCTGTGGGTAGCCGGGTGTGCTGATGGCCGGAGGAACATACGTGCCGCCTTTGATGAGCACGACCCGAGGCGCAAAGACACCGGGCGATGTCTCCGTCATCTGGTCGGCTTTGATCTGGCCGTTGGCATCTTTGTAGATGATGCCTTGATAGTAGGCCAGTTTGGTTCCATGTCAGGCCATACAACTTTCGGAGCCGGGGCGGATCGTTTCTTGATGCTCGATCTGATTCACCGACATGGGCCGGTCTTCGTAGGTTTCGAGCACGAAGGGGTGGCCGTCGATCAGCACGTTCCAATAAGGCAGGTCTTGAGTCTTCGACCAGCCTTTGGGCGCGTGAGCGCCGCCGTCACTGCCGCCGTACACTGTGCGGTTCCCAGCGGCGATCATGAAGGAGTTGTACTGATCGGTGTGACAGCCCTTGCACACTTCCATATCGAAGTGCACTTTGGGGTAGAGCATCGGATTCTTTGGCGATGCCGCATCGGCCACGTGCGCCGCCGCCCCCTCGTGGCAGGTCACGCATTCGAGGCCGGAGTGCCCTCCGGCTTCCGCCTCGGTCACGCTGGCCGCATGGCAGCCCACGCAATCGGCCCCGATGGTTGTGGCCGCCGCTCGGGCGTTGGCCTTCGGCGCCGCCGCCGCGGTGGCGGCCAGCGCCAGGCTAATGGCGAGCACTGCGATTGCAGTTGCGATGAAGAGCAGTTTTTTATCTCGCATTGTGCATTCTCCCTTTCTAAGATTAGCGAAATCTTCTAACTCTTATGGGGGATGCGCCCCAGAGATGACAGGGGTACGATATGACCATTCGAGTATTGATTGCCGATGACCACAGCGTTGTACGACAGGGACTGCGCATGTTTCTGGCCGCCGATTCTGAACTTGAAGTGATCGGGGAGGCCGCCGACGGCGGCGAAGCCTTGCAGCTGGCCCGCAGTCTCAAACCGGATGTGGTGCTGATGGATTTGCTGATGCCGGTGATGGACGGCGTGCAGGCCATCGGCATCATTCGCCGCGAACTGCCCGACACCGAAGTGGTGGCGGTGACCCGCGTGCTCGAAGATACGTCGGTCGTCGAAGCGATCTGCGCCGGCGCGATTGGCTACCTTCTTAAAGACACCGAGGCGCACGAATTGCGCCGCGCCATTCGAGCCGCCGCCGCCGGGCAAGTGCAAATGTCGCCGCAGGCCGCCGCGCGGCTCATTCGTGAAGTGGCCGCGCCCACTCAAGCGCCGGCCGCCCTCACCGAGCGCGAAACGGATGTCCTTCGGCAAATCGCGCAAGGGAAGTCGAACAAAGAAATCGCTCACAACCTTAGCATTGGCGAGCAAACAGTGAAAACTCACGTGGCGCGCATTCTCGACAAGTTGGGCGTGGCCAGCCGCACGCAGGCGGCGTTATACGCGGTGCGAGTCGGCTTGGTGTCCGCTGAATCGCAGAAGCCCGCTGGATAGCAGATTGGAAACAATCAATAGGTGATCCGATGATAGATCAACCGACAACTCAGGGCCAGCCGGCGACGCTCCATCCCGCAACACCGCCCTCGCGCCTTCTCGTCATCGTCACGGTCTCGGTATTCATTGCCGAAGCGCTGGTGATGATTCTGCTGGCCGTTCTGCCGCCGCTGCCCCGATTAATGAGCGCCATTGTGGATGCCTCGCTGTTGACCGTTGTCGTGATCCCGACCCTGCACCTCTTCCTCCAGCGCCCTATGTCTCTGGAAATCGCCGAACGCAAACAGGCCGAGAGGGCGCTCCAACGCTCCCACGACGAAATGGAACAGCGCGTTCATGATCGAACACGGGCCTTGACGCGGGCCAATGAAGCCCTGCAAGCCGAAATTGCCGAGCGGCAGCAACGCGAGCAAGAGATCGCCGCGCTCCTCGCCGGCTCGCGGGCGGTGTTGGCTAACAATGACTTCGAGAAGACGGCCAAAGAACTATTTGAGATCTGCAAAGGCGTGCTGGGGGCGACCGCCGGATACGTATCGCTGATCAACGAACGCAACGAACACAACACGCCGATCTTTCACGACACCGGCGACCAGAAGTGCGCCGTCACCGCGAGAACTCAAATGAGCATTCGCGGTTTCCGTGAGCAGGCTTATGCCACCGGAAAGAAGCCATCTATCGCATTGCCATCGAGTCGCTGAACAACGCTGTCAAACACGCCAAAGCCAACACGATGGGCATGCGACTCTGCCTCCGCGATCACAGCCTCGTGCTGGAAGTGATCGACGACGGCGTTGGTTTTGATCCGGACGGGTCGTATCCCGGCCATTTGGGCCTGCAATCCATGCGCGAGCGGGCGGCGCGATTGGGCGGCTCGCTGGAGATCGAAAGCGCACCGGGTCTCGGCTGTCGGCTTCGGGCGCAATTCGCCGCCGCGCACGAGCCCGTGTTCGGCTGACGTTGGCGTCATTCTTCTCCCCGTTTCGCAACTCGAATAATCGCGCTCCGTGATTTGGTGTGCAGTTTTGTCGTTGACGCTCAGGGGTCGAGCGATATAATTCCTATAATCCAATTTATCCGATGAATACGATGATAAGGGACGCCGAATGAATCTCAACGAGCTTGATTCTGATTTTCTGCGCTATATCGTCAGCCGTCAGTTTCAATCCGGAGACCGCATCCCGGCGTTGAGCGAATTGAGCGCGGAGATGGGCATCAGCATCGGCAAGCTGCGTGAGCAGATGGAAGTGGCGCGCACGCTCGGCTTGATTGACGTGCGCCCGCGCACCGGCATCCGACTCGAACCGTACGACTTCTTGCCCGCCGTGCGCTTCAGTTTGCTGTTTGTCCTTGCCCAAGACCCGGCGCTGTTCGACTCGTTCGGCGATCTGCGCAACCACATCGAAGCGGCGTTTTGGGGAGAAGCGGCGCCCCGCCTCACCGATCAAGACAAGCGCGACTTGCAGGATTTGATGCGCGCGGCATGGGCCAAACTCAACGGCCCGTCGATTCAGATTCCGCACGCCGAACACCGCGAACTGCATCTCACCCTCTTCCGCCGACTCGACAACCCGTTCGTGCGCGGACTGCTCGAAGCATACTGGGAAGCGTATGAAGCGGTGGAGTTGAATCTTTATTCCGACTACGAATACTTGCGCGAAGTGTGGACGTATCATCAGCGCATTGTCGATTCGATCCTCGAAGGCAGACTCGACGATGGGCGCGCGTTATTGATCGAGCACGCCAATCTGCTGCGGCATCGCCTGTCGCCTCAAGCGCGCGCCGAGCCGGAAAGGACAGGCTGACCTATGCAACTCATACTCTCGGCCATCTCGGCTGGCGGAATGGTGGGCGCGGCCGATCAATATCTGTGTTTGCTCATCGTGTCGCTGGCCGCCCGGTTCGGAATCGTGACCCTCATGCCGCCGATGCAGTTCATGACGAATGGGTGGTTCATCGGCGTTGTGGCCGTGCTATGGATTCTCACGGTGGCTCCGGCTTACGGCTCGCTGCTTGCGCCGGGCGTGATGAACTTCATCAACACCGCCGTCAACTTCGTCAGCGGTTTCGTCGTGCCCATCTCGTCGGCCATTCTCTCGCTGGCCTCGGTCGGCGTCATCGTCAACCTCAACCCTGAACTGAGCGCCGCGTTGGAAACTATGCGCCTCTTCAACGGCGATGGCAGTGTGGGGCCGGGCGGGGTGATGGTGGCCGGAGCGAGCGCGGCGGCGGCGGTGTCGCTCACGGCCATGAAAGGGTTGGCGAAACCGGCCATTGGCGCGTCCACCGGCACGGCGGGGCACGCCGCCGCTCCGGCCTTCGCAACGTATGAAGCCATCGCTTCCCTCGTGCTCATGGGCATCGGGTATGCGCTGAGCAAAATCGATCCGATGCTATTGGTGGGACTGCTCATCATCGTGTTCATCATCACTGCGGCCATGCTCGGCTATGCTGTGTATCAGTTGTGGCGGCTCAAACGCGGGCTGGGGCGGGTGCTGAGGATGGCGCAGGAGAATCCGCGCGCCGGGCTGGCGGTCGCCGTCGAGTTTTTTGTGTGGGGACTCGGCTGGCTGGTGTGGGGCAAATATGGCCGCGCCGCCATCATGCTGTGCGCGTGGGCGATGGCTGTAGCGGCGATATTCGCCGTCCCTTCCCTTTTCGCTTTCTTCCCGCCGCTCTCGCTCGTTGCCCTGTCGATCATGCTGGCCCTCTTCGCCGGAGTCGGCTTCAGCACATCGGGCGCGTTGATGAAATTGTTGGAGACTTCAGCAGTCAGCGTTCAGCCATCATCAATCTGAAATCTGCAATCAAATTAAGGAGCATTGAAATGAGTGTTGTCGAATCCAAAGCCAGCCCGGCCCCTGTGGGATCGGGCCAACCCATCGTGAACGACTTTTCGATCACGATCGGCACCAAAAACGGATCGGGCAGTCAAACGGCCAACGCCACCGTCCTGCGCGCTTTGTTCAAGATGGGCATTCCGGTCAGCGGCAAGAATCTGTTCCCCTCGAACATTCAAGGCTTGCCTACGTGGTACACCATTCGCGCCAGCAAAGACGGTTTTGTTGCTCGCCGCGTGCGCGCCGAAATTCTCATCGCCATGAATAAAGCCACCGTCATCGAAGACGCGCAGAAACTCGAATCGGGCGGCGTGTGCATCTATTCCGACGCGCTCGGTTACACGCCGATGCGCGACGACGTGACGTTCTATCCCATCCCCGTCGGCAAACTGTCGAGCGCTTCGGGGCTGGAGGGCAAACTCAAAGGGTACGCCGAGAACATGGTGTATGTGGGCGTGCTGGCCTCTCTGCTCGGCATCGAATTGGACGAATTGAAGAACGCGCTGATGTGGCAGTTCAAAGGCAAAGCCAAAGCCGTCGAGCCGAACTATCAGACCATCGTCGCCGCCTTCGAGTGGGCCAAAGAGAATCTGGTCAAGGCCGATCCCTTCCGCGTTGAGCGGATGGATAAAACGACCGGTATGATCATGATCGACGGCAACACCGCCGCCGCGCTCGGCGCGATCTATGGCGGCGTGTCGTTCGTCGGTTGGTATCCCATCACCCCCGCCACCAGCCTCGCCGAAGCGCTCGACTTTTATCTGCCCCGCCTGCGCACCGATCCCGAAACGAAGCAGCCGACGTACAGCGTGGTGCAGGCCGAAGACGAGCTCGCGGCGTTGGGCATGGTGCTCGGCGCGGGCTGGGCTGGCTGCCGCGCCATGACTTCCACCTCCGGGCCGGGCATCTCGCTCATGTCCGAGTTCGCCGGCTACGGATACTTCGCCGAAATCCCCGCCGTGATTTGGGATGTGCAACGCATGGGACCCAGCACCGGCCTGCCCACTCGCGTTTCGCAGGGCGACGTGCTCAAAACGTATTGGCTGGGGCACGGCGACACGAAACATCCCGTGCTGCTTCCCGGCTCGGTGAAAGAATGTTTCGAGTTTGGCTGGCGCGCATTCGATCTCGCCGAACGTGTGCAGACTCCGGTGTTCGTGCTCAGCGATCTCGACATCGGCATGAATCAGTGGATGAGCGATCCGTTCGATTACCCCGACGCGCCGATGGATCGCGGCAAAGTGCTGACCCAAGAAGACCTCGAACGACTTGGCGGCAAGTGGGGGCGGTACCGGGATTTGGAGGGCGACGGGGTCGGGTGGCGGACTCTGCCGGGCACCGATCATCCGCTGGCCGCCTATTTCACGCGCGGCACGGGCCACAACGAAAACGCTCAATACACCGAGCGCCCCGACGATTGGGAGACAAACATGGAGCGCCTCAATCGCAAGTTCGAGACGGCGCGGGCGTTGGCGCCGGCGCCCATCGAAGATCGAGTCGAGGGCGCAGAAATCGCTTTCATCGGCTACGGCTCGGTCGATTCGGCCATCATCGAAGCGCGGAGTCGGTTGGCGGCCAAAGGGATCAAAACGTCGTATCTTCGCCTGCGCGCTCTGCCCCTCTCCGAATCGGTGGGCGACTTCGTGCGCGCCCATGATCGAACCTATGTTGTCGAACTGAACACCGACGCGCAGATGCTTCAGCTTTTGCGGCTCGACACGCCCGAACTCGCCACGCGACTCTTCGCTCTCAACCACAACGACGGCCTGCCGCTCACCGCGCGCTGGATCACCGAAGCCGTCGAAAAGATGGAGGCCTAACATGACCGCCGTAAGCGCGCCCAAAGGCAAGACCAACAAACTCGGCCTCGAAAAGACGGCCTATCGCGGACTCGAATCGACGCTGTGCAACGGCTGCGGCCACGATTCGATTTCCTCGCGCATCATCGACGCCTGCTTCGAACTTTCGATCCCCTCCGAACGAGTCGCCAAATTCAGCGGCATCGGTTGCTCCAGCAAAAGCCCGGCCTACTTTTTGAGCCGCTCGCACGGCTTCAACTCACTGCACGGGCGCATGCCGGCTGTGGCCACCGGCGCGGTGATGGCCAATCGCACGCTCATCGGCATCGGCGTGAGCGGTGACGGCGATACCGGCAGTATCGGCATCGGGCAGTTCAAACACCTCATCCGCCGAAATGTGCCGATGGTGTACATCATCGAAAACAACGGTGTGTACGGACTCACCAAAGGCCAGTTCTCGGCCACCGCCGATATGGGGCAGGAACTGAAGCACGCCGGAGTGAACGAACTGCCGCCCATCGATCTGTGCCTCGAAGCCCTGGCCGCCAATTGCGGCTTTGTGGCCCGCTCGTTCGCTGGCGACCCGAAGCAAGTGACGACGCTGGTGAAGGCGGCGCTCTCGTACAAAGGCACGGCGGTCATCGACATCATCAGCCCGTGCGTCACCTTCAACGACCGCGACGAATCGACCAAGTCGTATTCGTGGGGCAAGTCGCACGCCGAGCGCATCATCGACGCGACGTTCATTCCGTATTACGAAGAGATCACGGTGGATTACGAGCCGGATGTGGCCACCGAGGTGGAATTGCACGACGGCTCGCACATCGTGTTGAAGAAACTTGGCCGCGAGCATGATTCCACCAATCGCCTCGCCGCCATTCAACTGCTCGAAGAGGCCAAAGCCAAACAGCAATTCATCACCGGGCTGATTTACATTGACGAGCATCGCGCCGACCTGCGCGACATCGAACGCCTGCCCGAAACCCCGCTCGCTCATCTGCCCGAATCGAGCCTGCGGCCCTCGAAAGACTCGCTGGCGAAGTTGATGGAAGCGATGAAGTAGGGGGCGGGAGTCAGGAGCCAGGAGTCAGACGAAAGTGACTGTCACCTTTGAGGTGACAGTCACTTGGACTGCCTGCAAATCTCAAATCTCAAATCTCAAACCTCAAATCTCAAATCTCAAATCTCAAATCTCAAATCTCAAACCACCATTCACCCCTATGCGCCTCCCACGCAACACCCTCTTCTACGGCGACAACCTCGACATTCTGCGCGAGTATATCGAAACGGAATCGGTGGATTTGATTTATCTCGACCCGCCGTTCAATTCCAACCGCTCGTACAACGTGCTGTTCAAAGACGAAAGCGGGCGGGAAGCCGACGCGCAGATCACCGCCTTCGAGGACACCTGGCACTGGAACGCCAAAACCGAGCA